>NZ_JAUKNS010000030.1:0-324 GCF_030487755.1 Paenibacillus sp. 11B
TACGGTACAGGGAACGATCACGGGCGCAAATAACGCCATTGATTATACGGGAGACCTGGTCACGGGCCAGAAATCAGGGAAAGAGATCTGGCAGGATGTATCCAGTGCGGGAAAAGCGTATGCCAAGCCGTTCATGGACCTGAAAGGTGAAGACAATCGCACGATGCTGACCCTGACGGAACAGGAGAGCCACGACGCTGGTCGGAACGATGTCAACGCTGCGGTACGGGTTGTTGATACGGTAACGGCTGTAGCTGGCGGGGCATCACTGGTCAAAAATGGGGTCAAGGTGCTTAAGGGCGGTGGTAAGAAGTCTGGCCATGC
>NZ_JAUKNS010000031.1:0-288 GCF_030487755.1 Paenibacillus sp. 11B
GGAAACATTCAAATACGCAGCTTAGCTGCAAACTTACTCACTCGTTGCTCAGTTTTGAGAGTTCAAACTCTCAAACAGCTTGCTTTTGCATGGAGCTTGTTCTTTGAAAACTAGATATCGAAACGAAATTTTGCGATTTAGAACATTCCTTTTAGGGATGAATGCTTGTTCGGTTCAAGTATCCGATCAACAATCATCCTAGCTGAACTTGTGTATAACAAGTTTCAATAAATAGTGAAAACTGCATGAGCGAATGATCGAAATGGAGCGACTTTTGGCTTTGGACGT
>NZ_JAUKNS010000032.1:0-278 GCF_030487755.1 Paenibacillus sp. 11B
CTCTGCTACACGCTGCGCAGGTGTATACGAGCTGCTGGAGCGCCGTTTACGACGGATTCGAGATTGAATACCGAGCATTTGCATCAGGCGGAGCACCTTTTTGTGGTTCATCCAAATCCCCTGATCTTGCCAAAGGAACAACTGGAGCTGCCGATAACCATATTTGCCTTCATATCGTTGATACGTTTGAAGCACTTGTTTCTTCGCCTTTGCGTCGCGATCGAATCGTTTACGTTTTACATAGGCATAAAATCCACTCCGTGACACGCCAAACACAT
>NZ_JAUKNS010000033.1:0-252 GCF_030487755.1 Paenibacillus sp. 11B
CCATGGCTTTTTAAAGACTTATTGCCTTCGCTATGCTCGGTGGGCAACTTTTCGAGAGGCTCGTGTACTTCGTTAACTCGCTGAATAAAAAGGCTACTCACGGGGCTGACGCTTCGGCGGGCGGATCGGGCTGTGGGCCGCTGTTGGCTCGGGATTTCTTTTTCATTCCCCCTCAGCAGGGGAAATCCCGCTCCAAACGCGGACGCCTCGCTCCCTCTGCTCCGATTCCGCCCTCCTTCGCTGCAACGCTCG
>NZ_JAUKNS010000034.1:0-242 GCF_030487755.1 Paenibacillus sp. 11B
CCTTCAAGATCGTTTAGTTTAATCCATTCAGGTTCATGATCTCTAAATTGATAGAATCTAATTACCACATCTTCTCCTTCGATTGTAGAACTTAAAATTAAAATAAAGTCTTTTTCAGGGTAGTTCAACTTTATATTCTCTTTCCAATTCGAAATGAGTTTTATTCCAGTCCTTAAATCCTCTATATGGTAATGATTAATTGAGGCTTCTAAATCTGTTCGATCTTGATAAATGGTTTCTTC
>NZ_JAUKNS010000035.1:0-231 GCF_030487755.1 Paenibacillus sp. 11B
AGATGGAGCCAAGGGCGGTGTTCCGCATGGTCATGGAGATGGGCCAGATGGAACCTCAGGCGGGGCCATGAAGGATGGCAAGCTCAAGACCAATGCGGCATTAATGCCTTCCTCTCTCGCAGAGCTGGGCGAACGAATCAGCCAGGCCTTGGGCAACATGACCGCAGGCGCAGCAGCGAGCGTTCCGTGGCGAGTTCAGCGCGTGAGGCTGAGCAATGGCCAGACCGTGCC
>NZ_JAUKNS010000036.1:0-214 GCF_030487755.1 Paenibacillus sp. 11B
CACGGTACAAGGAACGATTACGGGCGTAAATAACGTCATCGATTATACGGGAGACTTGGTCACGGGTCAGAAATCAGGGAAAGAGATCTGGCAAGATGTATCCAGTGCGGGAGAAGCGTATGCCAAGCCGTTCATGGATCTGAAAGGCGAAGACAACCGCACCATGCTGACCCTGACGGAACAGGAGAGCCGCGACGCTGGGTTAAACGATGTT
>NZ_JAUKNS010000003.1:0-417743 GCF_030487755.1 Paenibacillus sp. 11B
ATTTTCATGTTTTTCCTGCTTTCGAAGTGTTTCGTATAACATTCCCGTATTCACGACGTCCGACGGAGTCGGATGTGTCCGGTTGCTTCTGCTTCCCTGAAACCCCTCTGCCGGACCGAGGGCGTATGCCCCATGTGTGAATATTATGTTAAGTGGAGTTACGGACCTCTTTGAAATGCTATCTAGGTATTAATTGTCTTTGTATATGTTTTTACTGAATCCCAAAATGCTCCTTTAGACTCTGCTTCTTTACTTTCATCTTTTATCTGTCTCGCAATTATTTCCAATCCATCAAAACATGCATTTTCTTTGTACCAATCAATTAATTCAACTAAAGATACACTTTCTTGCACTTCCTTATCTTTATAAAGAGATACAATTGTTATTGTAAATGCCGGCACTAGAGCATCTGCATTCAAGTAATATATAAAATTCTTACCTGTGTAGTGCTTCATAAGGTATACCTCTATTTCTTTCTCAAGAAAAGAAAACACTTCAATCAATTTATCTGATGATATTCTGTTATTCTTTATAAGTCTATTGAATCCATGGATGTACAAGTAATTATAATTTGCTTCATTTCTGGTTAAAGTAGGGTCATTAGAAAACAAAAAATTTGGAGAAGTTATTATTGAGGTAACCTCTCGATATGCCTTCTGGGCGTATTTATTTAAATAATCTAAAATCAAGTACTTTCCCTCTCTTCACTATTTCACTTAACATCTAATTTATGTACTTCGTAAATACCACACATCCTGTATGATATGTGAACTACGTATATGATAACCTATGGTGTAGTATTTGCGAAGAAGAATTTGGTGAAAAAGGTAGATTTATAGCAACACTCAATCTCCCAGATCCAAACGATCCAGCGGGCTCTGAATTCGTTGAATATTTTTCGTACTAACATGCGTATATCGCTGTGTTGTGCGTCCACTCGTGTGACCAAGCAGCTCCTGGATATAGCGCAGGTCTGTTCAGTTTTCCAACAAATGAGTAGCAAAAGAGTGCCTCAAGACATGAATACTAACCTTTTTCACAATGTCTGCACGTTGTCTGGCTTCTTCAAAAACCTTCTGCACACTCCGCTCCGTAAGATGCCGATCAGAAGAATGCCCTGGAAAGAGCCAACGAGTTGGTCTATATTCAGTGACGTATTTCTGCACCATATCCCACGCTAGACTCGATAGGATCGTTCTCCGATCCTTTTGCCCCTTCCCCTGTCTCACGATGAGTGTTTGTCTTTCAATATCAAGATCGCTGCACCGCAAACGCACAACTTCACTTACACGAAGTCCAGAAGAATAGGTTAGAAACAATATGGCCTTATGTTTAGGGTTTGGGAGATCCCTCGCTCAAATAAACCTAAACAATACGTCTGAATTTTGGAAGTAGTCACATCGGTATCTTTAAGGGGAAAGCTACTCAGAAAACGTTCGACCTGATTACAATATGCTTTAATCGTTTTGCGGCTGTATCCTCGTAACTTTAATGCCTTCTGTAACGGCTCTTTGCTCCATGGATGGTTTGCCTTACTAGCTTTCCATTGCTGTAAATTCTCATTTTCAACCCACAACTCTGGGGTAATCAGAACGACATCAGGATCAAATTGATTCATGAACTCCGGAAGAGCAGCTATGGTTTATGGGATGATCCACACTTATTGTTTGGCTTCCCACGTTCTGCCATTAATCCGACGAATCCGCTCAATATATGCAGGGTTATATGGGATATGAAGTAGCATATTTATTCATAGGAAACTCTCCTTCGTTTGGATAGGTTATGTTTTTGACCCAAATTCGGAAAAACAAAAAGGAGGGCCCTTCTTCATCCACTAGGGAATCAGACGACCTTCCGATGCTTTCGGAACATATATGTTTTGATAAAAGGTGAAGCGGAGCGCGGCTTGTGCAGTGGCAAGCCGCGTAAGGGTGAGGTGCTGCGCCCAATCGGGCAGCACCTCACGGGATTGCACCGCGGCCATAACCGCGGTGCTCAACGTTGTAGCACCAGAACGGCAAAGCCATGGTGCTTCCCCCACTGCATGCAGCCATCGGCCATGCAGCTCCCCAATGCCGCTGCATCTACATGGCAGCGGCTTCTTCTCCCAGCGGCAGCGTGTAATACTGCGCCTGCTGCCCTTCATGCTGCTGGTACACAACGACCAGCAGCGTCCGGCCTTTCGCGGCGAGCGGGCTGGCGCCAGCTAGCACACGCTCAAGCCGGAACGGAAGCACATCCAATACGGTGTGCTTCTGCAGTTCCTTTTCGCCGAGTCCAAGGTCGGCGAAAGCACGGGCACCCATGACCGTCTGTGCGGTCATGGCCGAGGTCATCGGCAACGCACGCGAAGCGTTGCCGCCTTCCCCGTCCGCCGCTCCATCCACGGCGGACCCAACAGCGTCGCCCGCAGCGAGCGACGCTGCACCCCCAGATTCGCTGCCGATCACACCCGCCGCATCTGCGGCAGAGTCTTCCCCGGCAGCAGCCGAACTTGCCCCAGCGGCACTCACACTTGTGCCGATGCTTTCCAGCCATGCCGTGCCTGTGGCACCGGCAATGCGCGGCAGGCGAACGTCTTCCGGACGCTCAGCCAGCGTTTTCATATAACCTGCCCACTGGTCTTTCTGGAGCGGATCTTCCCACCAGATTTTGCGCGGTTTGTATTTGTGTCCGAGGAAATAGTCCAGCTTCATCAGGCCGAGCACGATATCCATATGCGGCGTGTTGCGCGACTCCAGGAAGCTATGCAGACGAGTGAACAGATCCTCCAGCTGGTGACCGATCTTCTGCCAGCCCTGGCCCTCCCAGTAATCCCCGAATGCCTGGAAGAAATCAAACGGCGAGTCAAATTCCTGCTCCATCAGATACTTCAGCGTATGATCCATCCGGTGTGCGTTCCAGTATTTCTCCAGTACATCCTCCAGCCGCTTCAAGCGTACGATGTCGCTGAACGGCAGCACATCGCTGCCCAGAATCTCATACGGCGCGTGATCCATGTAGGTGTAATTGTACTTCTCCGCATCCAGACGCAGACCCGTACCGCGCAGCATTTTGAGGAATCCGAGCTGAAGCTCTTCCGGCCCCAGGGCAAATACATCGTTAAACGTCTTGCGGAACGTGTTGTAATCTTCCTCCGGCAGTCCGGCGATGAGATCCAGATGCTGGTCGATTTTGCCACTAGCTTTCACTTTGTTCACGGTACGACTCAGCTTCGAGAAGTTCTGGCGGCGTTTCACCAGTTCATTGGTTGGATCATTCGTAGACTGCACCCCAATCTCGAACCGGAATGTACCCGGAGGCGCATTCTCTGCCAGATAGTCCAGTACCTCGGGACGCATGATGTCCGCTGTAATTTCAAACTGGAACACCGTTCCCTGATGATTCTCGATCAGGAACTTGAACATTTCGAGCGCATAGTCCCGCTTGATGTTGAACGTCCGGTCCACGAACTTAATCAGCTTCGCACCCTTCTCGATCAGGTACAGTATGTCCGACTTCGTCCGCTCAATATCGTAATACCGCACGCCAACCTCAATACTGGACAGACAGAACTGACAACTGAACGGACAGCCCCGGCTAGTTTCAAAATAAACAACGCGTTTCCCGAGATCCGGGATATCCTCTTCAAAACGGTGCGGAGACGGCAAATCGTTCAGATCTGCTTTCGGCCGTCCTGGCATGAGAATGACCTCTTCCCCTTTGCGATACGCCAGTCCATACACAAAATGAAACTTCTTGTCCCCCTCCAGCTCCGTCAAAAGCTGATGCAGCGTCTCTTCCCCTTCACCCATTACGATGAAATCGACATTGGGAATTCGGTTCATCCAATACTCCGTGTCGTAGGACACTTCCGGCCCACCCAGCAGAATTTTGACATCAGGCATAACCTTTTTCAAAATATCAATGACCTTGATCGTCTCTTCAATGTTCCAGATGTAACACGAGAACCCGATCATGTCAGCGCCGCGCTGATACAGATCAGACACAATATTCATGACCGGGTCCTTGATCGTATACTCGGCCAGCTCAATATCAAAATCCTTCTCACTGTACGCCTTCAGACACCGCAAGGCCAAGGAGGTATGGATATACTTTGCATTTAATGTAGAAAGAATAACCTTCATGGTTCACAACCTTTGCCTGGACTTCCAGACCATATTTTTTGGTAAAAAGGAAAGCTGCACAGCCATCCTTCCCCGGATGCTGTTCATACAAACCTCTCTAATGATAGCCATTCCACTTCTCATGGACATATCAAGGTTTTGTCTTTCAAAGAGTGGACACTCTTTTCAAAAAGACATATACATCCCGCCAAACCCAAAACACAATATACAGTATCGGATTCGCACAATCAAACTACATGTTGTATACGCTACTGTTTGCCATATCTAATACCAATGTCCACCCTTTGGAAGACAATCCGCCTTCTTTTGTCCACCCTACAGAGACAATATATCCAAATGTACCTTGTAAAAGGCCTCATTCGTTTCCCATCTGTGGTAAGTCTCAATCGCGTTGTATTCACTATCCACTATATACAAAACACTGATACCGAACGATTCCCTATATTCATGGACGAACCATTCCTAAATCTAAATACATATATCTCATCTATTTGAACCCTTGAACTTGAACTTTACACAAACGAAAGCATACATCCATCAACTCACTCATACTCGTAAAACGCATCGTCATCCGTATCCACGTCTTCGCCCGTTTGCTTCTGGAAAAACTCCAGGAACGGCAGTCCGTACTTGCGGTACTTCACCTCACCGACCCCTTTGATATCCAGCATGTCACGTTCTGTCTGTGGACATACCACACTCATCTCGCGCAAGGTCGCGTCATTGAAAATAATGTACGACGGCACATGCTCTTTCGCCGCCAAATCACGACGGATCAGACGCAGCTGCTCAAAGACCGTCTCGTTAACTGCAGATGGCATCGCATTGCGTCCGCGACGTCCGCCATAGTTTGTACCCAAAGCCGTCGCCGCTGTCTTGCGTACCACACGCTGCATCACTTCACGTTGGCCTTTCAGCACTTCCACAGCCAGTGGCTGCAAACGAACGACCGGATACTGTCCCTCGGACAGCATCAGATAGCCTTCCGATACCATGACGTTGATGATCTCCGCGATCTCACGTTCCGTACGATTGCCCATTACGCCATAGGTTGGCAGGGAGTTGAAGCCGTAATCGAGCACTTTTTTGGCACGGGAGCCTTTGAGCACCGAAGCGACCAGCGATACACCATACCGTTCACGCATGCGGTGAATGCAGCTGAATATTTTCTGCGCATCAATCGTCATATCCACCAGCTCGCGGTCGTCCGTACATGAACTGCAAATGCCGCACGGCTTGTCCTCATGCACCTCACCGAAATAATCCAGCTGCGCACTACGCAGGCAGCGCGTCGTGTAACAATAATCTACCATCTGCTGCAGCTTCCTGTAATCGTTCTGCTTGCGGTCGCCCTCCATCGGGTTCTGCTCAATCAGAAACTTCTGAGTAATAATGTCCTGTGCTCCGAATAACAAAATGCACTGGCTCGGCTCTCCGTCCCGTCCCGCACGCCCGGCTTCCTGAACGTATGCCTCCATGTTCTTCGGCATGCTGTTATGAATAACATAACGTACGTTGGATTTATCAATCCCCATCCCGAAGGCATTCGTAGCTACCATTACCCGGATATCATCGTACAAAAAAGCTTCCTGGCTCTGGGCCCGTTCATCGTCCGTCATCCCGGCATGGTAACGTCCTGCTGGCAATCCCGCCTGCAACAAACGCTGATGCAGATCGTCCACGTCCTTACGGGTCGCGGCGTATACAATCCCCGGCTCACTCGCATGCTCGCGCGCGTAATTCAGGACAAAGTCCTTTTTGCTCTCGCCGCGCAGCACGCTGAACGCCAGATTATCCCGCCCAAGTCCAGTCACATACGTCTGCGGGTCCTGCAAACGCAGCAGCCGCAGAATATCGCCCATGACCTCGGGCGTCGCCGTTGCCGTAAAGGCCGCAACCACTGGCCGCTCCGGCAAACTGTCCACAAACGGTGCTACCGCCAGGTAGCTTGTCCGAAAATCATGTCCCCACTGTGACACACAGTGAGCCTCATCCACAGCAACGCATGAGATTGGCAGATAGCCCATCTCCTCGCGGAACCAGTCCAGCTCCAATCGCTCAGGCGCGACATAGAGCAACTTCAGCTCACCGCGCTGCGCCGCGCGGATGCGATCATTCACTTCTTTGCCGCTGAGCGTACTATTAATATAAGTGGCTGCAATACCAGCGGTCGTCAACGCATCGACCTGGTCCTTCATAAGCGATATCAATGGAGAGACGACCAGAGTCAGACCCGAATATAACAAAGCGGGGATCTGATAACAGATCGATTTTCCGCCCCCGGTTGGCATAATGCCCAGTGTATCTTCACGTTCGAGCAGGCTGGCTACGATCTTTTTTTGTCCCTCACGGAAGTCGGGGTAACCATAATATTTTTGCAGGAGACCCTGCGCTTCTTCTAATGTAGGTGTTTGCACACTCATGTAAAGACTCCTTACTTATCACCGGTGTTCTTCCACCAGCTTGGTCCGATCCGATTCTGACATCCGAAAGCGGCTTATACCGCATCCTTGACAACAAAATGGCGTTCTCATGACTTGTCCGTCAAGCAAACGCCGCTCCCTTTAGTTTAACGGCCCAGACCCGAATGAGCAACCGCGTTTTAATGTAAAATGCTCTTTGGCAGATGTGTAACAGCGGTATCACCTTCTCTATCGGAAAGATTGCAAGAAGAATCAGGTGTGATCGAACATTCTAGTAAAATAAAAAAACAACCGCCTGCCCTTTTGGGGACAAGACGATTGTTTGAATTTAGAGTGCATTTGCTAGTCTTTCAACGCCTCAACTTCAGACTCTGTTAGACCACTTGTTTTAGCAATGACTGAAACTTCGATGCCAAATGAAAGCATATTTTTTGCTATTTCGATCGCTTTTCTTTTTTCACCTTCCGCTAATCCCTTCTCCGTAGCCCACTCAATCATTGAGGCTTCATCGTGCAAATACTTCTGCCGTTCTTCATACAAGCGACGCGCCTCACGATCCTGACTCAGAAACTCCAGCGTATCCATCGCTTTTTTCAATGTAGGTTCATTCATTTGCAGCACCTCCCAATTGGATTTGTCAGCACCTTTCAGGAACAAAAGCCAGTTGATCAGACCACCTTCCATCGGAACGGATTGATCATCCAGCTTAGACAACTCCATAAAATGAACTTCGAGATCATCACTCAATTCAAGTCCAGTATGGTCTTCCCTCAGATGAAATACATTATGATAGCGCTTATTTGTGATAAATGAGTAATTTAGAATATTAATCGTCACACACTTTTTCAGTTCCTTGTACGTTTGGCCTTCCTGCAACTGACTGGAATAACGCTTGCTCCAATAGTATAGGGTCCGTTTTTCAATATCGTATTTATTAAACAACTGCATTTCAATGTTGATCAATTTACCTTCAGCTGTTTTCGCCCAAATATCAAATATGGACTGTTTATCCAGCGGAGCATCTTTATCGGTATACGGATTAAGGAGTACAATCTCCGTCAGCGGCTGTTCCCCCGATTCTGCAAACGTTCGGTTCAAGAAGACCAGCAGCACATCTTTATTTTCTTCACTGCCAAAAATACGCTTGAAAACAAAATCGTTTCGAGGATCGAGTAAATCAGACATCTGACCATCAACTCCGTTTCTTACTATTATACCATGCTTGGTGTGCTTAATTGCAGCATCAACCACCTTTATGTAAGTTAAACATTCCACGTAAAACTACTCAATCATGCGGCTTCTTCAATACCTGAGTTTGTTAACAAAGTCTTTGTCCTCATTCTAACTTTATCCTCTATTGATTAAGGGTTATTTTAACTTATTTGTTATTAATTAATACACATAATGTGTTACCATCGATTAACGAATTACTTACAGAAAAGATATTTACATACCTACATATCCATTTTCCACATCTCGTTCGAACCCACTGCCTTTAAAGGAGGCCCGTTTTAGTATGGAACAACATGCACTTACTAGTGATTCTTCAAACGTTTCGAAACGCAAGCCTTGGATACGTCGACATCCGATACTCACTGCATTTTCCTTTTTGATTCTGTCGATGGTTGCCGCCGTGTTCCTGTATTTCATGCTTCGCCCTTACTACTCCACGTTTGATCGCTCAGAACAAGGGGAACTCGCCTACACGATGCCATCGCCAAATGGAGAGTATGTCGCCGAGATGTACGGTGTGCCTTACGGTGGTGCGGCTGGTGGAGTCACAATCTGGGTAGATGTGAAGAAGATCGTTGCCTCGGACATGTTCATAGTAAAAACCATATACCGTGCCAAATATCACGGGGCCAACCACCTTGAATGGAAAAATGAAAATACGCTCCGGATCGAAAACCGGAACGAGTACAGCGATGATAGCATTACGCTGAACATTGATGATGAAATCTATGACAGCTGGGGCTGGGCATGCCGAAGCCTGCGCATGAAGGATCAGTACGTGCGGTGCCTGGCACCCGAAAAGTAGAACAGCACCACAAGAATCCCGGCTTGCCAACTCTCGTGGTAAGCCGGGATTCCCTTGTTTCCTATATTACTTCACATCTACTGGCGATTTAGGGCTTCATGTTGCTTCCTTTACCTCAATGTCCAAGTAGTAAACACTTTTCACTGGCCAAACTACGATCTTTTTATTTTATGAAAAATAGTACTCCACCACAGGAGGAGATAAGAGAGTTCAAAAGGCGTTAGCATGCATGCCCTTATTCTAAGGAACCTAGGACGTCTTATTTGGACCTGAAGCAGTCCTTTTCAATTGTAAGGAACACCAGACACGTTATTTCCTAAAATCACATTAAAAAAGCTAAAAATATGCCTAAATTTCCGAAATAACGTGTGTCAGGTTCCTTAGCCTGCTGCAGGTGCTTCAACCCCCTGAATAAGACGTCTCATGTTCGTTAGCGCTCCATCTTCTGCTCACTCACCTGCTCCAGATACGTCAGGTCCGCTCCAGCGTTAAGACCTAGGTTTGAAGGTATGCTAGCTGCCTCTTTTTAAACTCCGAGTATTATCTCTATATCTATATCTATATCTATATTTATATTTCTTTCCTCTCTCTTCTCTCCCACTGTCTCCTCCTACTCGCGAGGTGGCACATCTCCGCGCTCTTCCAGGCCCCTGTTCCCCTTACTCAACACCGCTTCAATCTTCTGCAGATTGGCGAGCAGGCCGGGGTCATTCGGCAGATATTCCCTAGCTTTGCCATTATGCAGGAGCGCCTGCTCCCAGTTTCCCATGTGAGCGTAACAAAGAGAGAGCCGGGCGTGGGGCAGCCAGGTGCGACATGCGGCAGGCACAGGACGCAGACCCGGATCACGGCTGCTGACATCCAGCGCTTGCATATACCAGTAGATGGCGGAGACCAGCTCCTGCCGCTCCTGGAAACAGGCAGCGATGGCACAGCAGAAGTCGGCATGCGGCAGATCGAATTGAAAGGATTGCAGCAGCGCGCCCAGCTTCCTCCCCGGCTCGCCAAGCCGCTCATAACATTCCGCCAGCCGCGCGCAGGCAATGAGCCGATCCTCGAAATAACCGCGCGGCTCCAGCAGCAGCTTCGCGTAAGCCCGGACCGCCGCCGCATAACGCTGGCGGTCGAAGCATTCGCCTGCATAATAGAACAGCAGGCGTCCCTGGGCTACGCCCTCTTCGGCGATCCATTTGCGCAGAATGCGCACGTTTCGCGCCGAATGATGGCCCGCTTCGCGGCGGTGCGTGACGGCAATGTCTGCCGTGATGACCCCGCCCTGCGGGAAGTGCAACTGCTCGTGCAGCCGGCCATGCCAGCGGCACCCCGCCTCCCGCTTGACGAGGCGCAACCGTCGGTCCGTCACAAGCGGACTTCCCTCCGGCCCCTCGGCCAGCGTATAGCTCAACATCACAGCCGCCGTCTCACCGCCGGACGGCAGCTGCTGCTTCAGCATCTCTAGCTTCGCCCGATCAGCTGGAAGCAGCACATCATCCGCGTCCAGCCACAGGATATACTCCTGCGTAGCCTGGTCGAATGAATAATTCCGCGCGGCGGCAAAATCGTCCTTCCACTCATACGTGTAGACACGGTCGGTATACTGCGCGGCGATCTCGATCGTACGGTCGGATGACCCGGTATCTACAATAACAATTTCGTCCGCGATTCCGGCGACCGAGTCGAGACAGCGCGCAAGCGTGCGTTGTTCGTTCTTCACAATCATACACAGACTGATGGTGATCACGGTTTAAGCCCCTTCCTGTCTTGCGCGTATTGCTACAGTTGTGTGACTGCCTTACTCTTTTCTACGTACTTGTCACTTGCCTACTTGGCTTCCTTCCTGTCTTCCTGCCTGCCTTCTGGCCTTACCCTGACCCTTCACCCTCAAGCTTCAACTTCATCCAGCAACCATCTACTACCCTTCCCCAGTCTCCTGACGACGCAGACGTTTAACCTGCTCCACCGCATTGTCCAGAGCTTTCTTGCGCTGATTCATAAGGCGAAGATGATTCTTCTCCACCTCGGCAAAATGTACATGATCCAGCTCCATCCATTCCGTCAGTTGGTTCAGGGTTGGTGACATATACAGCTGCGTTTTCCGCCGCTTGCGTGCCACGCAACATAGATATTTATGATGAACTTCCAGCTTCAATACTTCAAAATACGGCAGCAGGCACATCGCCAGATTCCCGGCATAGAACGTCTGCTTGTGATCGTAAAAGGGATGGTAACCATACGGCACTGTCACAACCAGGGTTCCCTCCTCGTGCAGCAGTCGGTGAATTTGCAGCAATAACGTCTCCGGATGGGCAAAATGCTCCAGCACCTCGCCGAGCAGTACCGTATCAAAGGTGGTTCTGGCTTTCCATTGCGTAATATCCAGTAAGCGAAAATCCACATTGTTCCGCACGGGTCTGGACTCCTTCTCCAGTTCCGCTCGCGCGTATTGTATACTCTCTTCTTCCAGATCAATTCCGGTCACCCGAAAACCTTCCCGCGCCAGCAAAATGGAAGTGACTCCCTGGCTGCACCCAACATCCAGTATGCGCTTGCCTGTCGCTTCCCGGCACATCCAGTGAACACGTGTACGTGTAGCTTCGTGTGATTCCTCTGAATTGATCTCGCCATAATAACGCTCGTTTACTCGATCATGATTCGCCATGGCTGCCTCCAGAATTTTCGTGTGAGTGTTTCAGGTGAGGTGCACGGTCTGCCTCGATCTGGCCTGTCAGTCCCTGCTCATCCCCATCCACTGTCTGATCCACTCGCATGTTCTCATGAACTTGCATGTCATGTACTTCATTCACGCCTTGCACCACATTCACATCCGGCCGAATCGGCTGGCCGATCACCACAATGTTTCCACCCACACAGCCTGCGGTTGCGTTACGTGTATCAAAGACCAGCTTCGCGTGGTCCGCCATCTCCTGATAATTGAAGCCCGTATGATCCGTCGTAATCATCACCAGATCAGCCCCCGCCCACAATGCTGGTGATGCTGGTTGAGCATGAGCAGTCGTGCCATCCTCCTTGCGGAAGACAGATACCATCGGATCGGTGAAGACCACATTTGCCCCCGCTGCTTCCAGCAGCCTGAAGACATCCAGCGCTGGAGATTCACGCAGGTCGTCGATATCTTTTTTGTAAGCCATACCCGCCAGCACAATGCGAGCTCCCTGCATCGACGAGCCATTCTGTTCGAGCAGCTCTGCAGCACGCTTCACAACGCGTTCCGGCATTTGCCGATTGGTCGCATCCGCAAGCGTAATGAATTGCAGCTCCGATCCCTGACGGCCAGCGGCCCAGGACAGATAGATCGGGTCAATTGGAATGCAGTGCCCACCAATACCCGGCCCGGGATAGAATGGCATATAGCCAAAAGGCTTGGTCGCCGCTGCGTCCAGCACCTCCCAGATGTTTACGCCCATTTGCTCACAGGCGGGTGTAAATTCGTTCACGAGCGCGATATTCACGCTGCGAAATGTATTTTCGAATAGTTTGGCCGTCTCCGCCACTGTCGTTGAACTAACGGGAACGATTTCGTTCAGGAACGAACCGTAGAATGCTTTTCCATAGGACAGACACGCTGGCGTGGAGCCGCCAATGATCTTCGGTGTATTTTTCACGCCGTAATGCACACTTCCCGGATCTACCCGCTCTGGAGAATAACAGACATGGAACTGCTGCCCTACTTTCCACCCTTTCGCGGCCTCAATTGGCTGAATTACACGCTCCTCGGTGGTGCCGGGATACGTGGTACTCTCCAATATGACAAGGCAGCCTTCCTGAAGATAAGGCGTTATCCCATCCACGGCTGCAGCGATAAATGAAATGTCCGGCTGGTGATCCGCGGTCAAAGGCGTAGGCACACAGATAACAATGATGTCGGCCTGCGCTACTGCGGCGTAATCCATGCCCGCCATGAATAATCCAGCCTGAGCAAGGGATTGTACGGCCTTATCTTCAATGCCGATAATGTAAGAATTTCCGGCATTCAGCTTAGCGACCTTTGCTCCATCGATGTCAATCCCCTGCACCCGATACCCCGCCTGCGCCATTTCGACCGCCATGGGTAAGCCGACATATCCCAGACCGATGACGGCGGCTTTCAGGGAGCGGTTGTTTATGTTTTGAAGCGTGGTACGTTCCTGTGTTTCCTTATTCCCATCCAACTTGCTGCTCTCTTCCATTCCTTCCACCTCCAAACGGTCCGCCTCCCTTCTATTAATCGATAAAGCCGCCTGCACGCAAAAATTGGGCAATTGCGGAACGATTCATCATCGCGCTGTCTGAACGATACTCGGAAAAGGTCACACGAGGTAGACTGCTGTATGGATCTGTCAGGCTCTTGTCCGGTTCCTGTGGCAAAATCACATAATATTGCTCATCATATTTGTAGGTACGCGGTGCCTCGTATGGAGAAATGAGTACCTCATGCAATTTTTCGCCCGGACGAATTCCGGTTAGTTTATAATCGTGAGCCGGACGACCTGCCTGTTCCAGCATGACCGAAGCCATATCCGTCATCTTGCAGGCTTTCATTTTCATTACAAATGTCTCACCACCCACCGCTGCCTCAGCCGCCTTCAGCAACAAATGAATGGCCTCCGTCCGTGTCAGGAAAAAGCGGGTCATGCCTTTGTCCGTAATGGTCGGGCTCTTGCCTTCATCAATCTGACGACGGAACAATGGAACGACACTGCCGCTGGTTCCAAGCACATTGCCCCCGCGAATACACACAAAACGCGTTGACTCGCTCAGCCCATTGGCACGAATCATCATTTTTTCACCCAAGGCCTTGGTCATGCCATAAACGTTAATCGGATCTACCGCCTTGTCGGTGGACACGTCAATGACTTTGGCAACCTGCATGCGAATCGCAGCGCGGATAATGTTCTGCGTACCGATGACGTTGGTCTTGAACGCTTCATCCGGCTGGTCCTCGCATACCGGGACGTGTTTCAGCGCAGCCAGATGGAAGAGAACGTTCACTCCGCGACAGGCCGCCTCCACCGCCCGATCATCCCGAATGTCTCCAATGACAAAACGCAAACGCGGATCATGACCAAAATCCCGCTGCATCGCAACCTGGGCGTATTCATTACGCGACAGAATCCGAATCTCAGCTGGATTCTGCTCCAGCAGTACCTCGGTCAGCTTTTGTCCCCAGGAGCCGGTTCCTCCAGTGATCAGAATCGTTTGTCCTTGAATCATGGTGAATCCCTCCTTGTTCAGATCATGAATTCGCGTAATACCGCAGCCATCTCTTCCCGGTTTAACCGATCTTTTGGCGGTACTTTTTTAATGGAAGTATTGCTGGAATGCACGATGTTCACGTAATTACGCGGAGCCAGCAGCTCATGCGGCAGCTCAATGACATTGCCATGTGTTCCCCGGCCCGGCAGCTTCACCCGGTATCCTGCAGCGTACTCTGCCGTTTTATATAGGTAGACATAGAATTGCGGGGAACGATGAAACGCTGGCGCCATCTCATGATTCACGCTGTCCCACAGGTATCCATTCTGGTTAATGAGTGCCATCGTTCCAGGCTGTGGCTGCACATCATAGAGCTGCTGAACAAACGTCTTGTGATACAGATCATCCGAATCCAGCCGGGCAATATAAATATCTTCTGCTCCCTCGGCAAAAGCCAGAATGGCACGCACACTTTCGATTGTTGTTCCAAAACGTATATTGGAAGGCAGCGGCTCCTGTTCCGCCAGAATCTCTTGCATCAGTTCCCCCGATTCCTTGGACAGCTTCAACACGGCCAGGAAATCCTGATTCGTCTGGGCCTTAAGGCAATGCAGGGTGAACCTACGAAAAATGCCCACTCGCCGCTCCAGCCAATCTCTCGTTAATCGCTGCGGGTCCATTCCGTAATTGTTGAAGTTAATCTCAATAACCACTTTTCTGGACATACCCTTCCTCCTCATTCATTCTGTTATTTCTTTCACTTCAGTCAGACTATTTTCATAGTCTTTTACAGCCCTTTCCACACCAAAAACGGCCTCTGTCTGCCTGAAGATGCCATACAGAAGCTCTATTCAAACAAGCTGACTCTATAACGTATGAAAAAATAATAGAATCGGTCCGGACACTTGCACAGGTTCTTCCATAAATCAGCTTTTACATAAGCCCTTCAGCGCTTACCTCTCCCGGAAGTAGATTGATATACACCCGAAGATGTGCCCTACCGGGTCGAATGCACAATACGTTGTCGAAGCTGCAACATAGAATAGAGCAATTGAATTTTCAAAGGGGGCCTTATACCAAAATGAATGCAGTCTATCTTGAAATGGGTGGTGTGCTGGACCAACTTGAAGCCGCGGTGAGG
Organism: Paenibacillus sp. 11B; assembly: GCF_030487755.1. Taxonomy (NCBI): domain Bacteria; kingdom Bacillati; phylum Bacillota; class Bacilli; order Caryophanales; family Paenibacillaceae; genus Paenibacillus; species Paenibacillus sp. 11B. Next base: position 14,923 of record NZ_JAUKNS010000003.1, read on the forward strand.
GAGAAGCGTCCCTTCTCTCTTGTTCGTGTAGGCGATGGGGAGAATATCGTCATGTCTCAGGAAACGGTCTGGAGCACGGAACAGGTTCTGAAGGAGCGATGGGCCATCAAGGCTAATTTGGGGCAAAAAGGACTGCGTCTACCCAATCTGCAGCTCCGGGATGAGGTTGCCGCTTCCTTGCAGCGCGCGGATATCGTAGGCGTTCTTCCACACGGGGACAGTAGCATCAAAGCCCCGGAGCATCTCAAAAGACAGCTGACCGACATCGTGTTCGCGCATTTTGGCATCTCTCCGGCACTCACTTGCCATGCCTGTGTCAATCGGGAACTCGCGCAGGTGCCCCGCTTCTGGAATATGCTGGCTGGCAAGCGTATACTGCTCGTTACCCGGGAGATTGAGCAGCTGCGGGCGATGCTCGTTCAGGAGCCATATCATCTGGATATTACAGCTGCGCTGCCCTTCGACAGCTGGAATCAGATGCAGGAAACACTGCAATGGGTTCAAACGAATCAGGATACCTTCGATGTAGCTCTCTTCTCCTGTGGCGTGAACGCGGTTGTACTTGCGGAGCGGACAGCAGTACTTGCAGGCAAAGTCGCCATTGACTTCGGCAAAGCCAACAACATTATTTTGAAAGGCCGTGCCAACTAGTTAGTAAAAGTGGATATTACAACAAAAATCCCGGACTCCTCAGAGTCGGGATTTTGTTCTGGTTTTTTTCTCTTTTCTCTTTTCACCGTAAGACTTGAGGGTCTTATTAGCGCCAAACGTAAGGGATACCCTATCCTTTTCAGGACTTCATCTGCTGTGGTTAGCAAGTCTGTTCATCATACGATGCCCTATGATAACACTCTTCCTGTTGAACCTTCTGTTCATAGGAACCAATTGGTAGCTGCAATACCATAGAACACCTCAGGTCCAGTCCGTACAGATGTGGACACCCCGGAAATAAACGAGGTATATACACTTTCCAGTGCAGGCGGTGCGGACAGATCCTGTGCAGTGAACGAATGAAATTCAGCGCCACCGCTCTGACCTACCGTTCCTTCGGCACGATAAATCACAAAGAACGGATCGTAAAAACTGCCCCGTACAAGCTCAACAACGAACGTATCCCCCTCTTCTCCGGTAACACCAACCGTGCCATTCAAGGTGATAATGGGGTTTGGGACACCAAGGGTCTGCAGACCAATGGAGCCGAACGCTTCTGGTGATGGGCCCAGAGACAAACCGGGCTGTCCAACCGTTCCCGAGTTCATCGAACTTCTCATATCAAGAAACACACCCATGAGTAACACCTCCAATGCTATGGGATACGTTATTCTATGAATCTCGACTCTCTTTGGATTGGATGGGTAACAGATTCTCTCCACCTATTTTTATTTGCCCCCGGTTAGTGGTATATTGGACTGCATAACGAAATGAACGGATCGTATGCACACAAGCGGTACAGGCTGTTCAGAAGGAGATTACTATTTATGAATAAACGCAAACGCCCAACAGGCAATACATCGGCCAAGGGGAAAGCATCTACAGGTTCATCCACAGCACGGTCCGGGCGGTCCACTTTTACTTCCGCCAAATCATCAGGACCATCCGCATCACGCAATGCAGGAGCGGCGAAAAAGCCAGTAGCTGCCAAGTCCTCCGCAGCTCCTAAGAAAGCCGGAGCATCCAAACCCAAAGCAGCTAAACGCTCGGGCAATTCCTATTATCGTAAGCAGGAACCACCACGCCCGTACAAAGTCACTGAACCGGATGAACTGCTTAACTTTTTGCTGAAACACTTGAAGTCCGGCCGGAATGCGGTCAAATCCATCCTGGGTCGCGGACAGGTATCCGTTGATCAGAAAGTAGTTACCAAGTTTAATCTGGAGCTGACGCCAGGGCAGATCGTAACGATCAGCAGAGAAGGCGCTGTTGCCGCTCCTTCCTTGACAGGCATTAACATTTTGCATGAAGACGATGATATCATTGTCATTCGCAAGGAAGCCGGGCTGCTATCCATTGCCGCTGACAAAAGTGATGATCTTACTGCTTATCGCCAGCTGACCGAGCATGTTCGCCGTACCAACGAGCTGAACCGGATATTTATTGTCCATCGTCTGGACCGCGACACTTCGGGTGTCATGATGTTCGCCAAGAGTGAAGAAGTGCAGCAGAAACTGCAGGACAACTGGAAAGACAACGTACAGGAACGTGTGTATGTTGCCCTTGTAGAAGGTGCCGTTGCGAAGGAAGAAGGAACCATTTCCTCATGGCTGAAAGAAACCAAGACACTCAAAATGTATTCCAGTCCTCGCCCGAATGATGGACAGCATGCGATTACACACTACAAACGTCTGCAGTCGAACCGCGAGTTCTCCCTGTTGGAAGTCCGTCTGGAAACGGGACGCAAAAACCAGATCCGTGTGCATATGGAAGATCTCGGACATCCCATTGCAGGCGACAAAAAATACGGTGCACAAACCAAAACACTTGGACGCCTCGGACTGCATGCACGGGTACTCTCGTTCATCCATCCAACGACAGGCGAGCTAATGCGATTTGAGACCGATATTCCGAAGCAGTTCCTGTATCCATTCCGTGCGGACGCCCCACCAGCGAAATAACGGAATGATTCAGAGAACAGGCATCGGTGGCTCAGATCTCAGCCTATTCAAGACAAGCCCCGGTGCCAGATTTGGCCGATGGCCTAACCACGTCTGAAGGGAGGAACCGATGCTGAACAACTTGCTGATTACCGGTTATCGTGCACATGAACTACAGATTTTTGGACAGAAGCATGAGGGAATTCCTTTCATCAAGAAGGCCATCTCTTCCCGTCTTACACCTCTGGTCGAAGACGGGCTGGAATGGGTACTGACGCCAGGACAATACGGCGTGGACTTATGGGCCTGCGAAGTGGTGCTTGAGCTGAAGAAGACGTTCCCGGATCTGAAGCTGTCAATCATTACTGCTTTTCAGAATCCAGAGGAACAATGGAAGGAAGACAAACAGGAGTATTATCGCTCCATCCTGCAAGGTGTAGACTATTACGGAGCGATTAGTCGTCAGCCGTATATCGGCCCGTGGCAGTTCACTGCACGCGATGACTTGTTGCTGCGCAAAAGCGACGGTCTCCTGCTCGTCTATGACGAAGATGCCGGAGATGGCAGTCCTCGTTTTATCAAGGAAAAAGCGGTCAAAAAGCAGCAGAATGAAGATTACACCATCATTAGTATCACATCAGAGGATATCCAATCGGTCGCCGAAGATGAACGGATGAACGATGTTGGGGATTACGAGGATTCTTCATTCTAAGTGATCAAATGAGTCAACCTCGGATAAGGTACGAATGAATTAGTGATCATTGCACTTTTATGTAGCAGCTTAGTTGTTCAGGAATTCGTACATATGTTTTTTTTGGCGGCAGGTTGGGTATAAGTAGTAGTAAAAACTGCGATTACCATGTCGTATGGGACAAAGGGGAACTGCAACCATGACATTAACGCCAGAACAGCGCATTCAACTGCATGGATTCAACAACCTGACCAAGTCGCTGAGTTTCAATATGTACGATATCTGTTACACGAAAACCAAAGATGAACGCGAAGCTTACATTGAATATATTGATGAACAATATAATGCGGCCCGGCTCAGTAAAATACTGACCAACGTGTCTGACATTATCGGTGCCCATGTGCTGAATGTCGCCCAACAGGACTATGTTCCACAGGGTGCAAGTGTGACAATGCTTGTCTCGGAAGGCCCCATTGTGGAGATTCCCGAAGAATCCTTCGATGAATCCCCCGGTCCCCTGCCCGATAATGTCGTCATGCAGCTCGATAAAAGCCATATTACCGTTCATACGTATCCCGAATTCCACCCGAGTGAAGGCATCAGTACGTTCCGGGCAGACATTGACGTCTCTACCTGCGGTGAAATCTCGCCCCTAAAGGCGCTGAACTATCTGATCCACTCGTTTGATACGGATATTATGACGATGGATTACCGGGTACGGGGGTTTACACGGGATACGAGCGGACGCAAGCTGTTCATTGATCACGAGATTGGTTCGATTCAGAATTATATTCCGGATGAGATCAAGAGCAGCTTCGACATGATTGACGTGAACGTGTATCAGGAGAACATTTTTCACACCAAGTGCAAGTTGAGGGAATTCGACCTCGATAACTATCTGTTTGGTTATACCAAAGATAAACTGAGTAAAGCCGAGCAACAGGAAATTACGGAGTGGCTGAAGCTGGAGATGGATGAGATTTATTATGGCAAAAACATCAATCGTCCTTCTTAATGCCTGATTCGTAAAGACTGATTCATAAGGACTGAACAAGGATAAGATGTCATGAAGGAAGGATTTCTTAACGGAAGCCTCCGGCGTGCGCTTGTCCTTTTCTTTTGCCTAACTTGACAGGCAGTAGCGCAATTTTTTATGATGAAAGCAATTGCATTTCCATTAAGGAGACTGAGCCGTTGATTGAAACGAACACTTCCAGACGCAATGAATCTCTGTTACAAGCGCTGAACGTACAGCACCAAGTTACCACTGAAAATATTGCCAATGCAGACACACCCAATTACAAAAAGAAATCGGTGGAGTTTGAGGAAGAGCTTAGACGTATCATCGAGAATGGCAAAACAGATCAGCTCGATATGAAACGGACTCATGAAAAACACTTTCCGGTTAGTAATCCCAATGCTTCCATCGTTAATTACCAGATTGTCGAGAACAACGAAACATCCATGAATAATAACAACAATAACGTTGACATTGACAAGGAAATGGCGGATCTTTCGGAGAATCAGCTTATGTATAACTACATGGTTGACCGGGTAAGCGGGCATTACAAGAAAATGAAAAATCTGTTGCAGGATATGAAATAATGAATGTGAATGGTAGAGCAGTCCTTTGGCTGCTTTTTGTTTTGTCTAATATTCGGAAAAATCCAGATGATCTATATTAACCGTATTTGGCATCGCTTTTATTTTCCTAATCAGGAGAATCCACTCACCTAAGTTATGTCCTTTTTCGGTATCCTCTTCCTTTCGTAGTATAATGAGATAAAATGATTGATTTCATATCAAATAAAAGAGGTGCAACATGGCTCCACGTCATTTAAATGCTTTTCAAGGCTCCAAAGTCCGACTGGCCGCTCCTTGCCCGGAAGACTGCATGCGGCTCAGCCGCTTCACTGACAGTTATGATTACTTGCGTAATCTGGATACCGATATTGCTGTTCCACTAACGCCTGATGAGACAGGGTCATCCGCAGTTCGGAGAGACAACGGCTTTGAATTTGCGCTGCGTACACTGGAGGACAATCGTTTCATTGGATTTACGGCGCTCTACCGAATGGAGTGGAATAACCGTTCTGCACGACTGGCCATTGGTATTGGTGATGACAAAGATCGTGGTCAAGGCTACGGCAGTGATGCTCTTGCCCTGATTATTCGTTATGGATTCCATGAATTGAATCTGAACCGGATTTCGCTGGAAGTCATTGAATACAATGAAGCTGCGAGACGTGCATATCTCAAAGCCGGATTTCGGGAGGAAGGTCGTCAGCGCTCTGCCGTTCTGCGGGATGGCACGCATTATGATCTGATCTCCATGAGTATCCTTGCGGAAGAATGGTCAACGCAGACCAAGCTTCCGTTGGCGTTTCAGTCCACTCAAGTCCGGGGAGCTGCACAGACGGAAGATCACTCAGACTCACAACTGCTAGCTGCTGAAGAATCTGCGTTGTCCGGTTCACAAGCCAAGCTCATGGCGGATGCTTCTGTTCAACCTCGCATCGGTGTTGGGGCGGTTATCCTCAACGAGCGTAATGAAGTTCTTTTGGTTTGGCGGAATCGTCAGCCTGAACAATACACCTGGAGTATCCCTGGAGGCAAAGTCGATCCTTATGAGTCGCTGGAAACGGCGGTCATTCGAGAAATTAAGGAAGAAGTCGATCTGGATATTGCCATCGAGGGGTTACTCTGCACGGCCGAAACCATTCGTCCGGAACAGGAAGAACATTGGATATCTGTTCTCTATTTCACTCGGGTCATCCACGGTATTGCTCGCAATCTGGAGGAAGACGGTGCCATTGGCGAGATCGGCTGGTTCCCACTGAACGATCTTCCCTCTCCGCTAGCGAGTTTTACCGTGCCTGGACTACAAGCCGTTAAGCAGCTCTATTCCCAAGATTGAATGTGGGAACCGTAATTTAGGATGACGAAACTTCAATAAAATGCATAACAACCGCCGAACTCCTTTTTCTGAGTCAAAGGGGAGCTTGGCGGTTATTTTCGCTTTTCTGCGCAAATTCCTTCTTTTATAGTAGTCTCAGTACATGTATACATAACTTTATTTTCCAAAACCAAGAACCGTTTGGCCCTTTCCACGGTCTAATACGCAACAAGTCGCAACAACATCCATGAAAGGAGGAGCCATTGTGACCCCTGCTCAACTGACTATCGTGGCACAAAAAGGGGATGCCGAGGCTTTTGCAGCCTTAATGGAGATGCATCAGAGCCGACTGTATCGGATCGCTTATGCCTATCTGCACAACGAAGGCGATGCGCTGGAAGCGATACAGGAGACTACCTATAGAGCTTATCGAACGCTCAAGAAACTAAAAGAACCCTCCTATTTCGGCACCTGGCTAATCCGCATTCTGCTGAACTACTGTGCAGACGAACGCAAACGCAAGAGCCGGTTCAGCCACGTTACCGAAATTCATGAACCCAGCAGCTGGGACCGACCCGAAGACCCCGATCTTGCCGCAGCCGTCTCTGCGCTGGATCGGGATTGCAAGCAGATTATTATTCTGAGTTATTTCGAAGGTTTCTCCTTGACAGAGGTCGCTGACATTCTGGAAATTCCTACAGGGACCGTAAAATCCCGACTGCATCGAGCACTCGGACAGCTTCGAAATCAACTTGAAACGAAAGGAGATAAATTATCATGACCGATGAAATGAAATCATTTGAAGCTCTGGAACAGCGTCTGGATGCTCGCAAAACGGAATACGACACTATCCCTGTACCCGACGCCGGAGCAAATCAGGCTGTACAGGCCGGAGTCCGTCAGGCCACGCGCAAGCGCAGATCGAGGTTGCGCTGGTATATGAGTTCCATCTCTGCAGCTGCAATTATCCTCGTGTTTACGGGATGTATCCGCGTCTCTCCCGCTTTTGCGTCCTTTGTAGAGCAGCTACCGGGCATGGAAGGTATCGTCAGCATGATTCGCCAGGATAAAGGATTAATGATGGCCATCGATCAGTCCCTCTTGCAGAAGGTCGGTGTGACCGATGAGCATAATGGAGCTTCTATGACCGTGGACGGCATTATTACAGACGAGTCACGTATGGTTATTTTTTACACACTGAAAGGCATGAAAGATTCCGAGAAAGGGATGTATGACATCGATTTGCTTGATGAGCATGGTAAGAATCTTCCTGTTGGATTTAGTTATTCTTCACCTAAACCTACTTCAGACGAGAATGTGTATGAAAATATGATTGATGTTATCTTTACCGATGAGGCCTCGCCCCCCGATGAGCTGAGTGTCGTAATCAAGGCCAGGGGAGCTAATCCTCATGAGTGGAAAGTTACGTTCCCGGTAGATAAAACGTTAACCAAAGGCATGAAAAAAGTCATTCCCATAAATCAGACGTTAACCGTCGATGGACAACTTATCGATGTGAAGCAGGCCACCCTTTATCCGACCCGTCTCGTGCTTGATGTGAAATTGGATCCAAAGAACACAAAAAAAATCTTTGGACTGGATGATCTTCAATTAGTCGATGAACAAGGCCGTGCATGGAGAACAGACACCACGACAGGTGAGGATGAACGATCCATTTACTTTGAAAGCATGTACTTCTCCATTCCGAAAAAGCTGACTTTACAAGGATCTGGCTTTTCGGGGCTGAATAAAAATGAACTTGATATCGTCGTTGATCTGAATTCACACAAGATTACAGGCGGTCCATCTGGATTAAAGATGCTCGGAAGCAAGGTCGTTGGCAAAGATTTGGTTATCCATTTCTCTGTAGACGGTAGTATGGAAGGCAAGTTCATTCTAGCTTTCGGAGATGTTATGGACAAAGCAGGTAAATCGTATCAGATTCCAGGCTCCAATTGGAGCAGTGGAGATGGAACGGATGACAGACATACGATTATCTCTTCTACTATTCAAAATGGGGCCAAGATGAAAGGGGAAATAAAGATGCATATTTACACCTATCCAATGAAATTTAAATCACCATTTTCAATGGAAATCCCGGTGAATCCTTAATCATTTTCAGAAGTATGCTGTTATAAACGTAATTACTCTTTATAATGGAAACACCAAACATCTACATTAAATCAATATGTCACAGGAAAGGATGTTTCCACAATGAATAACCGTTCCATCCGTTACCCACAACCACTCGCACCGGGAAATACCATTGGGGTGGCGGCGCCATCCAGCGGTGTGGGTGAATCCTTGCATCATTACCTTGAAGAGAGCAGGCACAACATGGAGCGCCTTGGTTTTGGTGTTCAGGAGAGCCCCTTTCTACGGCATAACGCCAAATGTGTAAGTTCATCCAAGGAAGATCGCGCAGCCGAGATCAATGCGTTTTTCCGGAACCCTGAGATTCAGGCAATTATCCCTCCGTGGGGTGGAGAGTTTCTTATGGATATCCTGCCCCTGCTGGATTGGGATGCTTTGAAAACATTGCCGCCCAAATGGGTCATGGGCTATTCAGATATCAGCACCTTTTTATTTGCATACACCCTGATCACCGGAACGGCTTCGGCACATGGTACGAACTACGTGGATCTTAGGTCCAATGAACTCGATCCGGTGACCGCCCGCTGGATTGATGTATTGCAGACTGGACACGGAGGGCAGATCACTCAATTTTCCTCCACCCACTATCAATCGGAATGGAAACCGGAGTTATCCAGGTTTAATCTGGATACCCCATCACACTGGAAACAGCTGGGGCAGCCCCAAGGAGCTGACGCACAGGTTACGTTCTCAGGTCGGTTGATCGGCGGCTGTATGGATACCATCACTTGTCTGATCGGCACACCTTACGCACCAGTTGAGGCGTATCTCGATCAGTACTGTGCAGAAGAAGGAACCATCTGGTATCTGGAAAGCTGTGAAATGAATGCGGGTGATATCTACCGTCATCTGTGGCAGATGAGACAGGCTGGCTGGTTTGCTGGCGTTAAAGGCTTCATGTTCGGCCGACCTGCCGGGTATTCGGATACCGGAGATTTCAATTTCACCGATGCCCTAACCTCAGCGCTGGGGAATATGGATGTTCCCGTACTGTATGATGTGGATCTGGGCCACATCCCGCCACAGTTAACCTTTGTGAATGGCGCACTGGGCAAAGTCGCTTATGAAAATGGGCGCGGAAGCCTTGAGATGGCATTTGTGTAAACACCTTTTGTAGGCAGATGCATACCTTGAAGTAAGAACTTATTTTGAGGAAGGGTTGTGCTTCATGTCTGAATCCACATCCACACCATCCGCATTTGTCGTATACCAAGCCAATCAACCGATGCTCCAATCCGTGCATAGTGTGCGGAATATGCTTCATCATACAGCCCGGCAGCACGTAGGCAAGAAGGTGCAAGTCCAGAATATCGATGGTCAGGTATGGGAAGGTGTCATTATCAGCGCAGATCGGGGTATTCTATATCTCCAGGTTACGCCGATGCATGGATATCCTGAGCCACGTGCCTTGTTTGGACCGACGATTCTGCCACTCGTACTGTATGAGCTGTTAGTCATTACGCTGTTGATGTAATTGTTTTTTTATCGCTATAGAGCCAAATCCAAAAATCTTTGCTCCGGAGGCCCTTGGGTCCGGGAACGAAGATTTTTTTGGTTGGTTTAGGGGTGCTCGGGTCGTCCTTTTGGCTTGAATGTATGCATCAATCTCTGCAATCTGGATGACTTCCTGTCGTTCATGCGGTATGTTTCCTTGCTAACGTGTGAAATATGATACAATGGTGTCGGCACCAAGCCTTATCTCATATGAACGGAGCTTGATCCGGTTGGAATATATCCCTCATGATCCTCCACCCGTGCCTCAGTCTGAGACGGAGCTGGTTGGGACAAATCATACTGAACAATCCAGAGTGATCGCGATCTGTCTATTGGCAGGCAAAATTATGCTGCAAAGCGGCGGTGAAACCTACCGTGTGGAAGATACGATGAAACGCATGGCTGCCGCGCTGGGCCTTCCCCATTCGCACAGTTACGTTGTGCCCACAGGCATCTTCTTCTCGGTTGATGCAACCGAGCCTGCCAAGCTGATTCGAATCTCGGAACGAACCACGGATTTGCACAAGGTATCTGAAGTGAATGCCGTTTCCCGGCGTATTGGACAAGGTGAATTGTCCGTTGAAGAAGCGTATGCGTTGTTACAACAAATTGAGGGACAGCCCTCCTCCTATTCTGCGGTTGTGCGGCTTACGGCGGCGGCGTTATCCAGTGGGTGCTTTACCATTATGTTTGGTGGAGGCTGGGTCGACTTTCTCCCTGCAGTGCTCTGCGGTGGTATCGGCTATGCAGCGGTCATTGCCTTCCATCGACTGGTACTCGTGAAGTTTTTTGCCGAGCTGACAGCTTCATTTGTCATTGGCCTGCTCGCCTTTTTGCTTGTCTATATGGGTGCGGGTCATGAACGGGACAAAATCATTATTGGCTCAGTCATGCCGCTGGTACCGGGACTGCTGATTACCAATGCTGTGCGTGATCTGATGGCCGGGCATCTCGTGTCCGGGCTATCCAAGGGAGCCGAGGCGTTTCTGACGGCTTTTGCGATTGGTACCGGCATTGCTGTTGTTTTTTCACTTTTTACGTAAGACGGAGGAGTTGCAGGTTATGCTTCATTTTATTGAACAAGCCCTGACCAGCTTTGTCGCCTCGGCTGCATTCGGCATCATCTTCAACGCCCCACGACGCATGCTGCTTCACGGTGGATTTGTCGGCATGATTGGCTGGATCATCTACATTGTGCTCGAATATGCAGCAGATGCTGTTCCTGCTACACTGGCAGCGACCATCGCGGTAGGTGTCATCAGCCAGCTGTTCTCCCGTATGTTTCGCGCACCCGTCATTATCTTTAGCGTGGCTGGCATCATTCCGCTCGTTCCCGGTGGGCTGGCGTATAATGCGATGCGTAATTTTGTGCAAAATGACTACGGTGCTGCCATGGAGATGGCTGCCAAGGCACTCATGTTATCCGGTGCCATCGCGATCGGACTTGTATTGTCCGAAGTGTTGAACCAAATGATTCGTCGTTTACCTGAATCGTTGCGAGCAAAACCCTAGCAGTAGATAAATATACTATCACTAAAACGATAATGGCCCGTGGGAGACAGGGTAAACTGTCCTTCACGGGTTTTCCATATTTTTAATCCATGTTGGATCCGGGATTATCTCCCTTGCAGCGGTCTCATCGTTGCATCCATTTGTTCGATAACTGTACGATCCATAAGGCAGAAATCTCCCCATGTCTGCTGGAAAATCCTTGTCCATCGTTATACAGTAAACCATCTCTTTCATGGCAAAGCACGCTTCATAACAGACGCAAATAAATCTGCCGCCACACCACTTCCGGATCTCATATAATGTTCTGCATCCGTACGATCAAATCCCATCCAGACTGCAGCCGTCCACTTGCCGGTATATCCCACGAACCACAGATCCCGATTAGCTTCCTTGCTTACATCAGGTAATGCAGCCTGCGTTGTTCCTGTCTTCCCCGCTACTTTATGCCGACTCAGCTGTGCTCTACTGCCTGTTCCCTGACTGACCACATCTTGGAGCATACGGGTCATAGCCGTTGCCGTGTTGGTGGAGATCACCTGCTTGTTCTCTGGCTTAAAAGTATAAATCGCCCGGCCACGTGAATCCGTAATTCCACGAATCAGATGTGACGTATTAAACTTGCCGTTATTAGCAAAGACAGAATAGGCCTGAGCCATTTTCAGTGGAGATACCCCTTTATGCAAGCCACCCAAGGCAATCGACAGATTGAGATCCTCCTTACCCAGTTCAATGCCCAATCGATCTGCAAATTGATGTGCGCGTCCCAACCCTGTCTCATGCAGCAGCCATACGGCTGGAGCATTGATGGAATGTTCAATGGCTTGTGACATCGTAACTGTACCTCTGTAACGCCCACCCAGATTGCTTGGTTGATAACTCCCATATTTCATGCGTTGATCAGGCAGAATACTCTCCGGCTTAAACCGCCCGGATTCCAATGCAGGTCCGTATGCAATGATGGGCTTGAATGCAGAACCGGGTTGCCTTGCATCCGCGGTTGCCCGGTTAATGCCTCCTTTTACAGGGTCACGCCCGCCCATCATCGCTTTGACTTCACCGTTATGCTGGTCCAGTATGACCATGCTCGCCTGCACTTGCTCATCCTTGCGATCATCGGTGAACCGGGAAGATTCGCTGAACGCTTGCTCCATCGCTAGCTGCGCTTGATCATCCAATCCTGTATGAATGGTCCAGCCTGCGGATTGAATCTCTGCTATACTTTTGTCTGTAAGGCGAGAAGCCTCCTCGATCACCGCATCTAATGCAGACACGTAAGCAGGCACTGGCGAGCCTGGACTCGATGCAGATGTTGGATCTGGCGGTGTATAGTCCACACTTCGCGCTTCCTCCATCTGTCTCTTTGTAATAATTCCTTGCTCATGCATGAGGCCAAGAACCACAGAACGCCTCTCTTTGGACAGGTCTTCCCGATCTACCGGATTGTATATGGAAGGTCCTTTGGGAATTCCAGCCAGCGTAGCGATTTGCCAAATCTCCAGCTGATGTAAATCCTTAATCCCGAAGTAACGCCACGCCGCCGCTTTAACCCCGTACTGCTGACGTCCCATATAAATATGATTCAGATACAGCTCAAATAGCTCATCCTTGCTAAATTTCTTTTCCATCGCCATGGCAATCGACATCTCATTCACCTTGCGAACCAGCGTTTTGTCTCCGTTCAAGTACAGATTTCTGGCCAGTTGCTGTGTAATGGAGCTGCCCCCCTGACTGAGATTCATATGTAAAACATCCTGCACAACCGCCCTGCCAATCCCAATAAAATCCAATCCGTTATGATTATAAAAACGTCGATCTTCCGTAGCCAGAAACGCCTGCTTTAACAGATCGGGCATGTCCTTCAATTCGGCATATTCCGAATATCCCTTGGTTTGCACTTGTAATCTCGAAATTTCTGTTCCGTTGGCATTCGTAATGATGGTAGAAGAGGCCGTTGATATGGCCTCAGGATGATTGCGAAGTACACCTTCGCCGTAAGCAACCAGATAGATATAGCCGATCACAAGCAAAATAACGATCACTACAGAGGCATCAAATATGTGATAGACTCCCCGCCTTATACTGGATCTCAACATTCAGGCTCCCTGAATACATGAGGAATGGAACCTGAATGTTCTTGTGGCTTCATTTCCATGGAATCCAGGGCAAGCTCCAGCCTTAACGTCTGTTCATACGCCAGCCTGACCCAGTGCTGAATCTCCGCTTCATCCCGGCAGCGTCCTTCCATGACCATATCAAGCGATGAACGAACACCATAGAGCGTCAGTTTAATCGGCAGATCGGCACTTATGCGACCAGATTGTGATCCAACCAAATCTTCTTGAATATGTTGCTTTCCGAACCAATCTTCGCCTCTTGGCTCCCGATCTATCCACTCATGATCTGAACTATTTATGTGCTCCGCTTGTATACGTATGGCAACGTCATTCAGATCGGCAGCAATCTGCCGCAGTTCCCCGCCATTCAACACTTCAATCGGTGCTGAAATTTGGCCATTAGCCAGCTCATGAGCTCCACGAGCAATCACCTTGAGGTCATCTGCAATCTTCTGTGATCGAATCCAAAAAAACAATGCAAACAAACCTCCCCCGATGAATATAACCAACGGTGTTGTTCCGATATGGTTTATCACCCAATGCATAACGCGAGTTATCCCTGTTGTCTCAGAGAGGAGATGACGGTGGGCAAAACGTAACATGTGATAAACGACAAATAGGAGCGCGGCGCTAAGTAACGCGCTTGCTCCACAGATATATATGTATCTAAGTCTGACTGTACGTAATAATAATCTCATATTCGGCATCCTCCTCAATTTTGCAGCTCATGTGTACGATTGAGGTTAAGGATACCGAATATTTCTTAATGAGGAAGTGGGTAACTTCTTATCATTTTCTTAATTAAGCAATTAGGATGTTGAATCAAGCAAGATCTAATACATCGGACGAGAATTCTTTCAAGTTACTGTTCCGCTTGGTCTCTGTTCATCGGAGCAGCAGTTACAGGGAAACGCGTAACAAAATCGGTTCGGCCCTGTTCACTGTAGGCAGCTATACTTCCTTGATGCAGTTCTATCATTGACTTGGCAATAGCCAACCCCAGTCCGGTGCCGCCCGTATCACGAGAGCGGGACTTGTCCACCCGGTAGAATCGATCGAATAAATGGGGCAAATCCTGGGCCGGAATCGGTTCACCGTAATTGCTGATACGCACCACGGCTTCATCACCTTCAAGAGACAACGCGATCTCCATCACTTTCCCCTGTGCCCCGTAACGGATTGCGTTACTGAACAGGTTCTCATATGCACGAACAAGCTCCCCGGGAGCGGCCTGAATCCATAAAGGCTCCTGTCCACCGATGATCTTGTATGTCATGCCCGCCTCTTCCAGCATCGGAGCGAACTCTTCCGCCAGCTGCATCAGAAACGGGTTCAGGTTCAGAGAAGTCAAGGACAAGGGCAGGCTCCCACCACTGACACGGGTATATTCGAACAAATCGTCGATCAGTTTCCTTAATGTTAAGGATTTCTCGTACGCAATGCTCACGTAATAGCGCATCTCAATTTCATCCTGATACCGATCCTTCTCTATGTACTCCAAAAATCCGAGAATGGAGGTAAGCGGTGTCCTCAAATCATGAGAAATGCCTGTAATCAAATCATTTTTGGCAGCGACCGCACTACGCTCCTCCTGCAATGACAGCTGCAATTGTTCAGCCATCTGATTAATACTGGCAGCGACAACGCCAAATTCATCCGATGTCTTTACCTCGATCCGATGAGACAGTTCTCCTTTGGCTACTTCCTGAATTCCCGCGGTAATCTCATCCAAAACGAGCATCAGCCTGCGTGTGAACAGGAAAAAGAACAGCACAAAGCCAAGTATGCCAATTATAATCATTAATGGCACCGACCCAATATTGTTCACCAGCCACCTAATGCCCTTTGCAGGGAGCGAATAATCAGGATAGGTCTGAGCTTCCAGAATGGATCGTACAACTTTGCTGCCCCCATACAAAATAGCCGCCGTTAAAATGCCACTCAGCAAAAATGCATAAATAAATTTCCAGCGGACTGTGTTAATTATTTTTGAATTCATCTCGGAACTCCCTGCTCACGCTCTGTATCCAATTCACCTTGTAGACGCACGTGCTTATTGTGGTTTGATCATCTTATACCCAACACCCCATACCGTCTGTATGAACTTGGGATGTTTGCTGTCGAGTTCAATTTTCTCCCGAATCTTGCGGATATGCACCATGACGGTGTTGTTGGATTCCATGAATTCCTCTTTCCAGACCTGTCTGTAGATCTGCTCCATACTAAGCACAGAGCCTTGATGGCGCGCCAGCAGCTCCAGAACGGCAAATTCACGGGGAGTCAGACGAACAGGCTGCTCATCCACCCAGACCTCATGGGTATCGGTATTGATGACCAGATCGTCAATCACCCATTCATGCTCCTTGTTCTCCCGGCCTTCATTGAAGGTATAGTACCTGCGAAGCTGTGATTTTGCCCGTGCCACTAGTTCAAGCGGGTTAAACGGCTTGGTCACATAATCATCAGCACCGATGCTCAGCCCTGTGATTTTATCCATATCCATGCTTTTGGCGGACAGCATAATGATCGGCATTTTCTGCTCTTCCCGAATTTTCATACAGGCTTCAATTCCGTCCATATTTGGCATCATGACATCCAGAATAATCAGATCAATTGGCTCTTTCTTCAATTGCTCAAGCGCCTCGATCCCATCACTGGCTGTCAGAACCCGATATCCTTCATTGCCAAAATAAATCTCCATCAGTTTAATAATATCCTGCTCATCATCCACAAGCAGAATGGTTGCTGGCTGTGCCACGGCATTATTCCTTTCCATTCCATGAATCATTGCTTTGATCAGAGTATACCACTAGAATATGAATCTGCGAAAATCATCGCGCTCAAGAAAGGGGGTAACACGTTCAAATTCCCAGTACTGAATGCCCCTTCATAATGGGTTAATTATCGTAAACCAATGCAATCTCTGAATATGTTCAGTCTATTTCTCTCAACCTATGTAGTGTTGTTGCCTTCCATTTGGTACTCCCTATCAGTAAAGTATAGTATCGTCGATCTAATCCCGATTTAACCGTTGCTTGTTTCGGATAACATGCTCTATGTATTCTATCTAATCTTGTTTCTATTCAGACAGAAACTCGTATGATGTATCTAATTTTTCTATTCAAACAACGCCACTTTGGGCTCCATACCAGTCAAAGTTAGCATCGTGTGCAGTTGGCCCCTGTGGTGGTATACATGTCCCATAATCTCAAGCAACCACTCCAGACGACTGTACGAAGCGCCCCGATAGGAGTCAGTCACCTGTAATAATTCTTCCGTGTTAAACTGTCTGTATCTATGGTAAAGGTACATCTGATTGGCAATCAACGCTTCCTTGATCTCACTGAGTGTATTCGGCTGATTTTCCTCGTAAAACAAAGCCATTTCTTCTTCAGAGGCTCCCTCCGAAATATGTACATCTGCACGACAAATGACGGATAGATGAGAAAGTAACTCTCCAACCGGCCGCTTGCCTTCAATCGGAGTCAAAGCCAAATCCTGTTCGGATAGTTGGTCACATAAATTGATTAATGATGTGACTGCCACATCAATATGTTTGAATGCGGATTGAATCAACAGAAACACTCCCTTTTTATCCCATTATATAGAACGTATGATCGCTAATCAACCCATTTATTCCCCCTTCATATATAAACCAGCCATGTTTGAAAACTAACAATGACGAACAAAAAAGCCCCTCCTCCCTCTGGTCAAGACCCCATTTAGTAGACATTATAAAAAGACCCTAGGCTGCAAACTGGCGTCGGTACTCTACCGGCGTCAGTTTTTTTAGTTTCCGTTGTGGCCGTTTTCGGTTGTAAAAACGGATATATTTTTCGATTTTGCTTTGTGCTTCGCTAAGCGTTCGGATATGATAAGGATAGAGTCCTTCCGTTTTGAGATGCGAGAAGAAACTCTCCATCGAGGCATTGTCATAACAATTTCCTCGGCGAGACATGCTGATTCGGGCGCCAACCTTTGGCAGCATGTCGTGGTAAGCATGAGACGTGTACTGGAATCCTTGGTCGCTATGAACGACCAGTCCGGTCACGTCTTTTTGCTTCGCAAACGCCTTGCTGAATGTGCGAAGCACCAGTTCATTGTCGTTGCGTTCGCCTATTTCGTAAGCCACAATTTCGTTATTAAACAGATCCTTTATGGCTGAAAGATATATCCAGCGCTCTCCCACACGATACTGGGTAATGTCCGTTACCCATTTCTGATTCGGTTTTTCTGCACTGAAATCTCGCTTCAAGAGGTTCTCTGCTACACGCTGCGCAGGTGTATACGAGCTGCTGGAGCGCCGTTTACGACGGATTCGAGATTGAATACCGAGCATTTGCATCAGGCGGAGCACCTTTTTGTGGTTCATCCAAATCCCCTGATCTTGCCAAAGGAACAACTGGAGCTGCCGATAACCATATTTGCCTTCATATCGTTGATACGTTTGAAGCACTTGTTTCTTCGCCTTTGCGTCGCGATCGAATCGTTTACGTTTTACATAGGCATAAAATCCACTCCGTGACACGCCAAACACATCACAAAGTTTCTGGATATCACCGTATGCCGCTACTTTTTCTATGATCTGAAATCTTTCTTGTTTGCTTCCTCCTTCCAGATGACCAAGCACTTTTTTAGCAACTCATTCTCCCGTTTCAGTTTTTGTACAAAGCGGTCTTGATCCAAGTATTCTTTACGTCGACCTCGCTGATCCATCAGTCCAAACTCACCTTGTTCCCGATATTTTCGCATCCAGCGCTTCATTCGTCCTGGATCATGAATCCCCAGATGTTCATTAATCTTTCGATAAGTCCACCCCTCAACCGTATGCAAACGAATAGCCTCATTTTTTATCTTCTCCGAATACGTTTTAAACTTTTGTCCCTTAATCGCCATAAAAAAATACACCCCCTAGAATTTCATCGGCTAAACCCAGGGGTTTTTCCAATGTCTATTCTAAGGGGTGCACTTCACTCTTATAGACGGCATTTGGGACTTTTTGTTGCTTCTATGATAACAAACATGAACTTAACTTGAATATAACGAACAATACGTTTGATCGAATCGTCCTGCAAGCAAGTCCTCCTTGCGAATGAAAAATTGCAACTCTCCACAATCCCACCATTGAAATCCGATAGCGTCATGCGTATCAATTTTCAATAGAAGCAATGTATCCGAAAGCTCTTGTTGTGTCCGTTCCTCATCTCCACCATAATGAGCAGTCAGCTTCTTCTCACACGCCTGTTCATCATAATCATACTCTTCACCAAGTACGATCTGTAACAGCGCCTGATGCTCTGCATCCGGATGTTGACCGTCAGGATATCCAAACATGCCACCCCAGTTCTGTGTACTCGGATGATTCCAGCTGGACTCGAATTCAAGGTATCGGTCATATAGACCTTCCTCCCCTTCGACGGCTACTTTTCCACCAGATAGCGGGGCAGCGAGTGCATTCAGATCCAGAGAATCAATGTACGCATATGTAGGAAACTCAAGGTTAGGCAGCACCGTTACCGAGTGCGCTACAAAATCCTCCTGCTTCAGCGCAGTTTCGCCCGCAGGCTCTCGCCTTGTCAGGTTATGAGCGTCCGGCTCGTAAATTACACGATGCTCAATATGATAAGCAGGCTCATCCACTCCAATGAAAAAATATAACATGCCCCGTTCGGGCAAATTCCCGCGACCATCATTTGGCATATATGGCGTCAAGTCCACAAGGTTCAACTGGGCCAGGAAAGTCATGGGTACTCCATCCTGTGTCAAAGGCCATTTCATGTTCTCCGGCAGATCCGGATCTCCACCTACACGTGAATTTCCTGTTCTGCGATACTCATCCGCTGTCGATACATCAAGGCGAATTCCCCAACGACTTGAAGATAACAGCAGATCGGCAGCATTACCCAATCCATATTCCTCAAGTGTTTTCCGGGCTTTTCTGGTCAGACGTTCACATTGTTCAGGTTTAATCATACAGATCCTCCCCTTCTGACAATACATCTATGGTGAGACATATTCAGGTACACACCTGTATATTCTTCCGCTGCCTCTTCTTTCCCTGCTTCTAGCGAAAAAAGAGACTGACATTCGCTGTCAGCCTCTATCCTTACGATCCATCATCCCTAACGATTCCGATGCGGTAGATCATCCTGGAATGCGCGAATATGCTCCTCGCTATCCAGAAATTCATGCGACTGGTGGGCAGCCATTACACCATGATAACTAATATCCAGGCCCAGATCTTCCTCTTCTTCCGTAGAACGGACAGGAACCATCTTGCCAATCAGCTTCAGACCGATCCAGGTCATGACAAATCCCCAGACGACCAGAGCCGTGAGACCGAGCGCCTGAACACCCAGCAGCCTCCAGCCGCCTCCCATGAACAAGCCCCCATCCGTTGCAAATAAACCCACGGCAATGGTTCCCCACATCCCGGATACAGCATGAACAGGGAACGCCCCCACCGGATCATCAATCTGCCTGCGGTCCAGCCAACTCGTTGCAGCCATCATGAGCAATCCGGATACCGCCCCAATGAATATCGCAGCCACATCACCGACAAAGGCACAACCCGCCGTAATACCAACCAAACCGGCAAGCGAGCCATTAATGACGGATGGTGCATCCGAACGATTGAAACGGAACAAGGTGTAGAGCAGTGTAACTGCGCCGCCCGAAGCAGCAGACAACATCGTAACGATGGCAATGTGACCGATCCTTACATCAGTCGCGCTGAGCGTACTTCCTGCATTGAAGCCAAACCAGCCGAACCATAGCAGAAATGCGCCTACAGATGCCAGCGGCAGATTGCTCGGAAGCGCAATGGCACTCACGCCAAGCGGCGTGTATTTTCCTTTACGCGGCCCAATAATAATCGCTGCGGCCAGTGCAGAGAACCCGCCCAACGCGTGAATGACCGCGGAACCAGCAAAATCCTGCATCCCCAGCTTGCTGAGCCAACCGCCGCCCCATGCCCAGTGACCACCAATTGGATAAATAATTGCGGTCATCAGTATGATGTACAGCAGGTAGGCTCGAAAGTTAATCCGCTCAGCCACAGCACCCGATACGATGGAAATGACGGCAATAGTAAACGCGGCCTGGAACAGCCAAAATGTTTCCAGTGATACGGGTACGTCCAGATGAGACAAATCTCCATTGAGGAAAAATCCAGTTATGCCTACCAAACCACCAGCATCAGAACCATACATTAAGCCAAATCCGATCGCATAGAAAAGCAATGTCCCAATCGTAATGTCGGCGAAAACCTTCATAATAATATTCACGCTATTTTTATAACGTACAAAGCCAGCTTCCAGCAGGGCAAACCCGCCCTCCATCAACAAAATCATGGCTGCACTCAGTACGACCCAGACCGTATCAATCCCGGAGCTTAACGTCTCCAAAGTCATGCTTATACATCCTCCGTTTCCCTAAGCTGTCTAATCTCCCGGATCGTTTCGGGCGTAAGCTCGATTTCGTCCCGTTCAATGCTGTCCGGATGCTTGATTCGTTCGGCAATGCGGTCCAGTTCTCGTATCCGCCGCCGAATCTGCTCCATTTTGCGAAAACGTTCCTTCACCTGGACCATATATTCCACCGCCTGGTGATGGGATGCGGGTCGCCCTGCGAACCATTTGCGTACTGGCGACAAAGATTGATAAGCGACTTCTTCCGCACGTTTTTTTTGCTCGAATTGTTCAATTTTATGTTTGAGCGTTTCAATCTCATTTTCTTTTTTGACCTTGAGCTGTTGGATAAGGTACAATAAATCGGACGATGATATTTGCAATGCTGTATGTTGATACACTTCGTCAATTACTAACATACCATGTCAGGACTCCTTACATATAAAGTTACTTGTTATCGATTATAGAGTCCAGCAGCACTTAGCGTCAATCCTTTTTTGGCGATGGTATGATTTGAAATAGCTCATTTATAAGAAATAGCTTTTTTCTTACCCCTACAACTTCAACTAACAAGGTTAATTCAATCCTCTTTCGCATTCACCCTTCATATCCTCTATGATATATATCAAGCACCCACATGCTGGGCCTACACATATACAAGCTGACATCATAGAACTCATATAAAGGAGAGGATTGCACGATGTTCACTCGTAATGACGACATTCGGAGCCAAATCTGGGAAGCGATCTCTGGGCTTAATGAAGAACAATTGAACCTTAGACCCACACCTGAACGCTGGAGTATGATGCAAGTGCTCCGTCACCTGAATCTGATGGAAAGTATAATTGTGAAGCAAGCTCGAGCGGCTCTAGAGAAGGAACAGACCGTTTCTGTGGACAAAAAACCATATGAGCTAACACTGGATCGCAGCCACTCTGTCAACGCTCCGGCTCATCTCCAGCCTCCTGCGGAACCGGAAGCTCTGGCGAATGTTCGCCACGACCTGGAAGCCTCGCATCAGGCGCTGATGCACGTTGCACAGGATCATGAGGCTGAACTGCTGCGGAGCAAGTCCTTTCCTCACCCGGTTTTCGGTGAGATGGATCTGGCTCAATGGGTCTATTTTGCAAGCTATCATGAAGAGCGTCATCTGGCACAGATTCAGGATATTAAGCAAAGGCTTGGCGTGTCCCACACCTAAATTCCATGTAAGCAAAAATAACCTCCAATCCACGCGCTGTGGATCTGGAGGTTTCATTTACTTTGAAATAGGCTTATATTTTTTTGCCCAAGATCGCCAAATCCCGGTTGATGCCATCCAGCACAGCCACTTCGGGGTAATACCCCCACTGTTCAAAGCCATGCTTGCGCAATAACCCCAGACTCGGTTCATTATGTCCAAAGACAAAGCCCAGAATCGTCTTGATTCCAAGCGCAGGACAAGCGTCAAAAATCGTGTTCAGCAAGCGTCCTCCTGCCCCAATTCCCCGACACTGCTGATCTACATATACGCTGACTTCCACCGTCCCATTGTAAGCAGGGCGTCCGTAAAATGAACTCAGGCTGGCCCAGGCCACAACCTGTCCGTTATGCCTCATCACCCAGAGTGGACGATGATCCGAAGAATGCTCCTCAAACCATGGAACTCGCTGCTCTACAGTCACTGGCTCCAAATCCGCCGTCACCATCCGGCTCTCAATCGTGGAATTATAGATCTCCACAATCCTTGGCAAGTCCTCACGACGCGCATACTCAATCTGCACACTATCCAGTTCCATGTCTACTCCTCCATCATCCTGATCAATTCTATCTCATGACGGTATTATAACGGAGGAAGGAAGCTGGCGTCATCCCCAAAACATCCGGTCAGCCCCGCAATTACTCAGACAATCCCTGGAAGGTCTTTCCCCGGGTTAACTGCTGGCTCTGATCCGCCCAACGAATGTTAATGGAATGGGAAGTAAACAGATCCGGTCCGTCCGATACCTGGAAGTGCAGGTGAGCTTCGCTGGAGTTCCCCGAGTTGCCCAGCTCTCCGATGAGGTCTCCCTGCTTGACTTTATCCCCTTTTTGGACCGCTACACTGCCTTCCTTGATATGACCGGTGATGCTATATTCTCCATTTCCATGGTCAATGACCACATTGTTACCTGCCGGTTCTTCCGGGTTCATAACGCCTGGCGTATTGTCTGGAATATCGTTCTTGATGTCAACTACGGTTCCGTCCGCAGCCGCATAGAGCGGTTCACCAAAAGCGTAATAACTTGCATTCACCTGCGCATCCCCGTTATAGCTGAAACCTTCTTTGGTTCGCACGATATCAAGCGCGTAGCGCTGTGTTTCATGCTCATAATGATAGTTAGACATCACATCATTGCCTCCCCAGAAGACATACCATTCCCCCTTCATAGGGAACTGAAATTCGGTTTTGGTAAACTTTCCATCCGTGTCCTTATGGGTTACCAGCGGCTGGATCAACAGCCCCTCAATCTGATTGGCTTCGCTAAAATAGGCTTGAATCCCTTTTGTTCCGGTTTGATCCTTCCAGGAAAGCTCAGTCAACTTGTTCATTTTGAGATGGACCACTTGATTCAGTGAGGTTACCCCCTCCAGAAATTGATCAGCAGATGTTTTGAATTGTTCAAGGGTTATCGCTTGCTTCAATTCCGGACTCATCTGACTGTAAATGGCATCCTTGGAACCATTCATTAACGTATCGATGAAATTGTCGGGTGTAATGATTGCGCTCACCTCTGTACCTGAATTCTCTTCCTGATCGGTAGTCTCACTGGCTTCATTGGTATTTGTCGTCTGTTCCTTGGACTGCTGCTCCGCCTGCTCGGATGTAATCGAGTTACTGTTACCGCATGCAGACAACATCACGAAGGCGCCAAGGGTAATGGCAATCAGCCTCCAGCTCTTTTTGCTCTGTAATTTCTCATGTGCAGCATATGTGGATTCCAGCTGACTTCTTCCGTAATTCGAGCGCTGCTCCTGTACCTTAGTTCTCTCATGCAGCCTGTTCATTCTCCACCTCATTCTCAACATCCCTTCTGGTGATCGTTATACTTTCCAGTTAAGTGTACAGAATGAATCTTATCCTTCGTCTAACCCATCCTTACATGTAGCTAAACTGTGGCGTCCTCTATGGCATCATAATTAAGATTCCGTTAAGATAGCTCTCACACTACATTGCCCTTCTGGATGGTATGATTAGCAATAAACAATAGGAAGTCCTGGGAGGTCATTTCACATCATGGATCACGTCTCCATACTGCTAGTTGATGATGAACAAACCATTTTACATATGCTCAAAACCGTTCTGCTTAAAGAGCGATTTGTAGACATTGATACCGTCGCGACTGGCGAAGAAGCGATTACCGCCTGCCAAAATAAAACCTATCATTGCATCGTGCTGGATATCATGCTGCCTGGCAAAAGCGGACTCGAAATCTGTCCATTTCTGCGGCAAGTGACCGATGCACCGATTCTTTTTCTCACTGCCAAAACAACGGATTATGACAAGTTAACCGGATTCGCCGTTGGCGGCGATGATTATGTCGTTAAACCATTTAATCCACTGGAAGTTGTAGCTCGGATCAAATCGCTGCTGAAACGGTATTTGCCTACCAAACTGGCGACCTCTACTACTGCAGCTCCACCCTCTTCTGACGTAAATACATCATCTCCTGCCGTACAGGATGGGATATATGATTTTGGTCGCTTTCAAGTATTTGAACAAGCCGGTGAACTTCAGGTTGAAGGACAGGCCGTAACTTGTCCGGCACTTGTCTATCAGCTGCTGCTCTTTTTCTGCAAACATCCCAATCGTATTTTCACCAAATCGGAATTGTATGAGCGCGTCTGGGGCTCGGAAGCCATCAGCGACGACAATACCGTTATGGTTCATATTCACCGGATCCGTGAGCGGATTGAAGCCGATCCCTCTAACCCTGCGTTTCTCGTCAATGTCCGGGGTCTGGGATACAAACTCATTCAGCCTAACCCTGTGTCACGCCCATGAGCATTCGTCGCAGGTTAATGACGCGGTTTATCGGTATGCTTGCTGGTGCAGTCGTTATTATCATCCTGTTGGGTTCCGCAGCCACCCATTGGGTCATTCACAAGATGAATGAAGTAAGCCTGGTGGATGACTTCGCTACCAGCGGTCTTGACCAGTTGATCAATACCGCAGAGATCATGCCCGATGGGACGGTCCGCTATGATCCCAAGCTGCTGAAGCAGGTCGAGAAAAATCACGGGTGGCTGCAGGTTCTGGATGAGAAAGGTCATGTCATTGATGATTTCAATACACCGGGCGACGTTCCAACGCAATATAAGCCCGGAGAGTTGATCGCATACTGGGGGGCCGAAAAGGCGTTCCCCTATCAGATCGCCATGTTGATTCGGGAGAAAAACGGTGAGGATTTCACCTTGTTGTATGGCGAACGCAATCTGTCCAAATCCTTGCTTGATCAAGCCCGTGAGGATAGTCATTACGCCAATGGAGAGCTTGTGCTTCAATCCAAACAAGAGGAAGCCATTCGTTCCAAAGGTGCCTATCTGCAAATTTTGGACGCCTACGGACAGGAGCTGGTCTCTTACAACAAACCAGCCATGGGTGTCCCCAGTAAATACAGCATTCAGGAACTGGTTCTGCGTATTCGTTATCCCAATCGATATGGCATGTCGACCGCAACCTTTTACGATGAACAGAATGGCACAACCTGGATGCTCAACATACCGATCGATACCACTGCTTCAGGGGGTGAAAATCCCTATAACTTCATTTTGGCCCCAGCTCTCGTCGTGCTGCTCCTATCCGTTGTCATTTTGCTCATCCTCCTGGCCCTTTGGTACGCCAATCGTTTCGGTTCCCCCATGCTGCATATGCTCCAATGGCTCCAGCGGCTGGAGCAGGGACATTATGAGGAACCCAAAGGCATCGGTGGCACCCCTCGCAGCCAGCGACGAAATGGCAAATGGAAACGGAAATACCACGTGTATGCTGAAGTGCTTCGCTCCATGCAGGCATTATCCACCACACTGAAACAAGATGAAGAGCTGCGTAAACAGACCGAGTCTCTGCGTGAGGAATGGATCGCCGGAATAACGCATGACCTCAAGACGCCTCTGTCCTCCATCCAGGGATACGCCCATATGCTTGAAGCACAGAAGTACAGCTGGTCCCCGGAAGAAGTGCGAGAATTCGCGGGTATTATGCTGGACAAATCCATGTATATGGACCGACTTGTGAATGACCTTGCCATGACGTACCGATTGCGCAGCGGTGGATACCAGCCACCTGTGGACGAAACTGACGTGAATACGTTACTGCATGATCTCGTCCAGCGTGCAGAACGCAATCCGGTCTATGGCAAAGGGAGAATTTTGTTCCGGCCTGCCAAAGCTCCGGTCTATGGCCATGTGCATATTCCATCTTTTGAGCGCATTGTGGATAATCTGACCGCTAACGCCCTTCTCCATAATCCAGCGGAGTCCACCCTGACCGTTAGTGTACATCCGGGTGAACAGACAGGCGAATTCAGTGTTCATTTTGCCGATGATGGGCAAGGAATGGACTCGGAAACGGTCTGGAGGCTGTTCGAACGATACTATCGCGGCACTGATACTGGCACATCCGATGTCGGATCAGGGCTTGGTATGGCGGTTACGAAAGGGTTAATCGAAGCGATGAAGGGCCGTATCGAGGTTCAATCAACTTCTGGAGTGGGTACTGTCATTCGGTTAATATGGGATGGACAATCAGAACAGGGGTAAAAAACATTCCGCTTGACCTTTTCATTTCAAGTCTATATAATCGACACTCAATAACACCTGTTCCAATATATTGATATAGACTTCAATGATTTTAAGATCAATTCAATCGATATCGATTCTGCATATTTGGCGATGACCAGAGACAAGATTCCGTTTGCGTGCTGCCCAGAGAGAGAAGGGATTGGTGAAACCTTCTTCAGCGAACGGACCGGAATTACCCCTCTGCAGCCGTGACCTCGAACCTCAGTTTTGCGGACTTTTTCATGAGTTCCGGACAAAGCTGTCAGTAGAGTTCACCGCCTGATCCCCGATAACGGATTCCAATGAGGGTTATGTTGTTCTTGCTTGCGGCGGCTGGTCGTGTTCAGGAGCATTCATAACCAAATTAGGGTGGAACCACGAGCTGAGCGCACTCGTCCCTTTTCCGGGACGGGTGTTTTTTGCGCTTCAAATTTGAATATTGGAGAGTGGTTCACATGAGTAATCCGAATAAAAACAGCCAATCCAGCAATCCATCGAATGATCAACAGCAACCTCAACATCCGATTGAAATTCGCCTGCAAGGCGGAGCTGTACGTTCTTACGAAGCCGGTATCACTGTAGGAGAGGTCGCCTCATCCATCAGCACAAGTCTGGGCAAACAAGCCATCGGCGGTATTGTAGATGGTAAGAATGTCGATCTCGATTGGGTGCTTGAGCAAGATTGCGAACTCGTCATCGTTACACTGGACAGTGAGGAAGGTCTGTATCGTTATCGACACAGCACAGCTCATGTACTCGCACAGGCTCTCAAACGCATTTACGGTGCGGAACAAGTGAAGCTGGGCATCGGGCCTGTCATTGAGGATGGATTTTATTACGATGTCGATCTGGAGCATGCTTTATCTATCAGTGATCTGGCTGGCATCGAGCGGGAAATGAACAAAATCATTCAGGAAAACGAAAAGATCAGCCGCCGAGTGGTTAATCGTGAGGAAGCGCTCCGCATCTTTGGAGAGATTCAGGACCCGTATAAGCTCGAACTCATTCAGGATTTGCCAGAGGACGCCGAGCTTTCGATTTATGACCAAGGAGAGTTTTTCGATCTCTGCCGCGGCCCTCATCTTCCGTCCACTGGTCGAATCAAAGCATTCAAGCTGCTGAATGTGGCTGGTGCGTACTGGCGGGGCAACTCGGATAATAAAATGCTGCAACGCATCTACGGCACTGCTTTCCCGAGCAAAGCCCAATTGGATGAACATCTGCACATGCTGGAAGAAGCGAAGAAACGGGATCACCGCAAACTGGGCAAAGAGCTTGGACTATTCATGTTCTCTGAAGAAGCACCCGGCATGCCCTTCTATCTGCCCAAAGGTATGACTGTCCGCACAGAACTGGAGCAATTCTCCCGTGAGTTGCAGCTACAGGAAGGTTATCAGGAAGTGCGTACTCCACTTATGATGAACAATCGTCTGTGGGAGCAATCGGGTCACTGGGAGCATTACAAGGACAACATGTATTTCTCCGAGGTGGATGATGACACTTTTGCACTGAAACCGATGAACTGTCCGGGACATATGCTGATTTTCAAAAATACACTTCATTCCTATCGTGAGCTGCCGATTCGCATGATGGAGTTCGGTCAGGTTCATCGCCATGAATTCTCAGGCGCTCTGAACGGCATGATGCGTGTTCGGACTTTCTGTCAGGATGATGCGCATCTCTATGTAATGCCAGAGCAGATTGAAGATGAGATCAACCAGGCGATTTCATTGATCGGACGCATGTACGATATCTTTGGATTCGAGTACAAGATTGAACTGTCCACTCGCCCGGACGATTCCATGGGATCAGAGGAGCTGTGGGATCAAGCAGAAAGAGCATTGCAAAATGTACTTGATCGGCGCGGTGTGAAATACCGCATTAACGAGGGTGACGGGGCCTTTTACGGTCCGAAAATTGACTTCCACATTCTCGATGCTCTGAAGCGCAGCTGGCAATGCGGAACTATCCAGCTTGATTTTCAAATGCCCGAGAAGTTCGATCTCACTTATATTGGCGAGGATAGCCTGAAGCACCGTCCTGTCGTGATCCACCGTGCCATCTATGGTTCCATCGATCGCTTCATCGGCATCCTGACTGAACATTACGCCGGTGCGTTTCCACTTTGGCTCGCGCCCGTGCAAGTGAAGCTGCTGCCTGTGTCGGATCATTACGCCGACTACGCGCTTCAAGTTCAGAGCCAGCTGCGGGCTGCCGGCATTCGGGTAGAAACAGATCTACGCAGTGAGAAACTCGGCTACAAAATCCGTGAAGCTCAGATGGAAAAAGTGCCTTACTCTCTCGTACTCGGGGAAAATGAGAAAAATGCCTCATCCGCCTCTGTTCGTGCATACGGTCAAGGCGATCAAGGCATTCAGCAAATTGAAGCATTTATTGAGATGATTCAGCAGGCTGTGAAGGCAAAAGCCTGAGCGGCTCAAACAGGAATTGACTGAAACATAACGTTAGAGGCAGACCGTTAATATGGATAACGGCTGCCTCTAATTCTCTCTCCACAAGGAAGTCGCCACTTCTGCTTCGAATGATCAGCATTTACAATTTTTCTTCAGGTCTGAGTCCGACTTGCTCTTCGCTCCATGTCCAGAAGCGCTCAGCTGCGGCGGCATCCAGAGCATGGGCTTTCAATTCCTGGTCCTTTTGTTGATAGAAATAACGTCCGGTTATTCCGGCAACTTCAGGACTTGTGGCAAGATAAATCGCCGTCTGCGCCCCTTCTTCAGGAGAGAGGAAAAACGGTAACTTGCCTACGATAGCCATAATGCGTGTGCCAAAACCGGTATTACGATCTACACCAATACTTGTACCAACCGCACCGGGATGAAGACAGTTCACCGTGATGCGGGTATCCGCCAATTTGCGGGCCAGAACACGGGTGAATAACACGTTAGCGAGCTTGGATTGCGCATAACTTTTGATTGGATTATAGCCTTTATGCAGATGGGGATCTTCGAAATGAATTTTGCCAGCTTTGTACGCACCAGACGAAACATTCACAATCCGCCCCTGCTCCGCAGCCTTCAACGGCTCAATCAGGAGTAAGGTAAGCAAAAAATGTCCAAGATGGTTAATGCCAATGCCTTGCTCAAAACCGTTCGAGGTCTCCTGGCGCTTCAACATGACGACACCCGCATTATTAACGAGAACGTCAAGTGTATCATAACGCTCCCGAAATGATTGGACAAAGTGACGGATGCTTTCCAGTGACCCCAGGTCACACAGCATCAGTTCAATCCCAGTAGAGCCGGACTGACGTAGTGCCTCCTCCAGAGCCTGCTGTCCGCGCTTCTCGCTGCGGCAAGCCATAATTACGTGATACCCTTGCCTTGCAAGTTCAATAGTAGTTGCCAAACCCATGCCTGAATTAGCTCCCGTTACAATCGCTGTCTTTGTGGACATCAGGTATTTCCCTTCTGAACCGAAGTTCTTCGTATTTTGGGACCATTGTCTTCTAGTTTCTAAAGCACTCCTGACGTCAATATGAGATAATCGAAAGATCACATATTGGTCTTATAGGGAGGATACGCATGCTAACCAAAGAAGACTTCAAGAAACTGAAAAAAGAAGCGAAACATGACATTGCACTAATCGAACAGGAGGTCCAACATCTCCAGCAAAAGCCAGACTCAACACTGCATGAAAAGGATAAACTGTGGGACGATGAAGAGATTGGTGAGCTTATCCGAAAACGGCAAGAGCGCAAATATAGTTCATGGACGATTGAATTATGCATGATTATTGAAAACCTGCTGAATCAACTATACCAGCAAACGCATCAAAAAAAATTTAATTCGATCCAGCTAATGAAAACTCCCGCATACCGTTCTTTATCCAATATCGAGATCCTTCAGGCTGAATTGAAAAATCAACACATTTCCCTGAAATCGGGAATGGAGAACATTGAAGAAGAAATCACCACCGTGTTTCAACTCCGAAATAAACTTATTCACTCCAACTTTTCTTATGCTTCCATCGTCAGAGAGAATCACGATGCGAAACAAGAGTTTGAATCCATCCTGGATACGGTGAAGCAATATAGAAAATACTTGAAATATAATCAGCCAGAGAATTGACCCGTTCATGATAAATGATAAATACACAATGATCCTACTCTATAAAGGAGGTGGACCGGATTCAATCCGGGAACCAGTATGAAAAATCCATCCACGGATATAACGACTCTACATCTTCACATTGTCACACCTGCGGGTAAAAACCCGATCTACCCTGTCATGCTGCGCGATGAAGATGGTATTACACTTGTGGATACAGGCATGATTGGCCAATTCGATGAACTTCAGTCCGCACTGGAACATGAAGGCGTTCAATTGTCCGATATCAAGCGCATTATTTTAACACATTCCGATATAGACCACATTGGTAATCTTGGTGCCCTGGTGAATGCTATTCCAGAAGTGGAAATCTGGGCGCATAGTGATGAAATTCCGTATATCACGGGCAAAGAGCCCATGATCAAGTTTACACCGGAACGCAAAGCGTTGCTGCCTGAACCTGTAGCGGAGCTGGCAGAACAATTGATCTCCCAACGGACTGAGTTCAAAATATCCAAAGTGCTTGAGGACGGTGACATGCTATCTTTACAGGGGGGCATCCAGGTCATTCATACACCGGGGCACACCCCAGGACATATCTGCCTGTACTTCCGGGAGCAGCAATTCCTGCTCGCTGCCGATGAATTACGTGTGATCGATGATGAATTGGTGGGGCCTTCTCCACCCGCAACACAGGACATGCCTGAAGCACTGCGCAGTTTGAAAAGGCTGCTTGGCCTGAAGCTGGAGAAAGTGCTTTGTTACCATGGTGGAGAGTACACCACTGAACCCAGTCAGCGCATTGCTGAACTTGCGGAAAGCGCGGACTAATCGGAACCTTCAACCTAAGGCTATGTTTACGTCAATAATGAAGCGAAGGGGCTGTCCCATATGTCATGAATATGGCGGGACAGCCCCTTTTTCATTGTACATTACATGTTACAGGTTTGGCGTAATAACGATCAATTGGTCATCTCCATCACGTGGAGAACCCCGGCCATCCCTGTTGTTCGTCAGCACATATAACTTTCCGTCTTCCCCCGCAGTTACATTGCGAATACGTCCCCACTTGCCTTCAAAAATCGGTCCCACCTGTGTTACTTTTGTGCCATCCTCTGACAGTGTGATCTTGAGAAGCTGTTCCCCCCGTAGATTGGCAGCAAGCAGTGATCCAGCCCACGGGCCTTCCTCTATATACGCTACACCTGATGGAGCCCACGTCTCATCTCCACTATGTGCAAGCGGAGCCTGATAAGCACCATTGTTGTCATCATCCCCTTCCACTTCAGGCCAGCCATAATTCTCACCGGCTTCAATGCGGTTAATTTCATCAAAATTACGCTGCCCATGCTCCGTGGCGTATAGATAGCCATTATTCGGGTTCCAGGCCAGCCCCTGGGCATTCCGATGCCCCATGCTATATACAGGCGAATTAGGCCACGGGTTATCTTCTGGGATCGATCCGTCGAGACCAATCCGCAATATTTTTCCACCCAAGCTATCTTCGTTCTGAGCCAGCTCCGGTTCATACCGTTCACCTGTCGTAATATAGAGCAGATGGTCAGGGCCAATCTTGATCCGGCCCCCATTATGATTCATACCGCCTGGAATGTCACCGAGCAACTCCTTGTCTATAGTCGCTTTGCCGCCACTTACCTTCAAGCGCAATACACGATTTGTAATGTCATCGCCTTCAAGATAGGAATGATATGCATACAGATAGCCATTATCATCAAAATCTGGATCAGCAGCAAGGCCCAGCAACCCACCTTCACCCTCTTCATGAAATGGAGCCGTAAATTCAATCAAGGGTTCGGAAGCCAGCTCCCCGCTCTCGATGACCCGAACGGTGCCCGGTCGCTCCGTTACAAACATCCGTCCATCAGGCACGCTTACCAACTCCCAGGGTACATTGAGTCGGTCGACCAACACGGAAGCCTCGTAAGGAATAACGGCATTTTCCTCCGTTTCTTCTTCACCGCCACTCGCACCGTCATTGCCTTCGCTCGCTGTCGCCTGCTCCTGACCTGTACCTTGACCCTGAGACGTCTGCTGTGATCCTGTCGTCGGGTCACCGGAAGCACAGGCGGTTAATAAGGCGATACTGAGTAACGAAGCATACAATGGAACGTTTAGTCGATTATTCATGATTACAACTCCCTTCTAATATCGTTGTTATATCGTGTAATCCTAGTTTCAAGGACCGTCCATTTCCAACGTAAGTAAACGAGTAAATAAATCTAAGTAAGCAAATTAGCAAATCTACGCGGTTTCGCCCTGTATTACCCTCCCCACCTGCCCCTCAAACGGGTAGTTAAAGCTAATTTTCGGTCATCATTCCTGCCTCCATTTGGATTTCCTCGATATTCTTCTATAATAGAAAGAAGATATATAAATTGAACTAAACATTTACACGAGAACGGAGAGGACAGAAATAACCTGAGGAAGCGCAGCTAAAAGCTTTCTGAAAGAAAGCTGCATCGGAAGCATACGCTTCGCCTTTATCCCCGGATTTTACCCTTTGACAAAGACAATCCAAAAATCTGGGGATAACAGCGATCGGAAGGTTGTTCTGTCATCGGAATGGTAAGTGTAAATATTCTTTAGTTCATTTAGAACGAACTGAAAGGTGGACGTATACACTCATGAATCAAACTCCTTTATCCCGGCTGGAAGCTGGTTTGTCTACGCAAGGATTGGACGCTATGCTGATCACGGATCCAAAACATATTTACTATTTAACCGGTTTTGCGAGCAATCCGCATGAACGTTTCCTCGGGCTTGTTCTCGCACGCGGCGAAGATCCGCTGTTGATCGTGCCCGCACTCGACGAGGAGGCCGCAGCAGCCGCTTCTTCGGTATCCAACATTGCCACGCATTCAGACACGGACAATCCTTACGCTTTGTTTGAGCGTTATCAGGGACGTCTGGGCCGCGTGGGACTCGAAAAAGAATACGTGACGGTCGCACGTTACGAACAGTTAACCGCCGCGCTGGGTGCTGCCAGCTTTGAAGATGTCGGCCCTCTGCTTCGCACCTTGCGTGTGAAAAAAACACCGGATGAAGTAGCACGTATTCGCCACGCCATTCATCTGATCGAAGAGACGCTTCGCCAGGGACTGTCCCACGTTCGTACAGGCGTAACCGAAATTGAACTGGTTGCCGAAATGGAATACCAGATGAAGAAGCTGGGTGCAGACGGTCCTTCCTTTGATACCATGGTTCTTACTGGACCCAAAACAGGTCTGCCGCACGGCACACCGGGGGATCGCAAGCTCCAACACGGGGATCTGTTGATGTTTGATATGGGTGTCTACACTGGCGGGTATGCATCAGATATTACGCGCACATTTGCCTTTGGTGACATTTCACCTGAACTCCAAACCATCTATAATACCGTGCTCGCAGCAAATGAAGCTGCCATTCGTGCTGTGAAGCCAGGCGTCACCTGTGCGGATATTGACCGTGCGGCGCGTCAGGTTACGGAAGAAGCCGGATATGGCGAGCGCTTCCTGCACAGAGTCGGACATGGAATGGGTATTGACGTGCATGAGTATCCTTCGCTGCATGGTCAGAACATGGACATTCTGGAGGAAGGTACGGTATTTACGATCGAACCGGGCATTTATACCACAGCAGGCGGTGTGCGTATTGAGGATGATGTACTGGTGACGGAAAATGGCGTCGAAGTGCTGACAACCTATCCAAAAGAGCTGCAAATTCTGACGGACTAATCCTTATCGGGATCATATCACTTTCGTTTTCATTTTAAAGAAAATAGGTACTGTAACCAAAAGTCCCGCAAAACCATGAATGCATGGCTTTGCGGGACTTTTGTGTTTCGATTCAGCATTCTGCGGACGAACTTAACGACGAGTCTAAGCTCCATCCTTGAATTTAAAGCTTCGTGCAGCATATAGAAACGGCGTTCCTACCGCGGTCAATACAAATTTGATCACGTACGTCGTCAGGAAAATCTCAAGCCAGACATCCCATGAATAGATGAATGCAAAAGCGATCGTGCAGAACACCAGCGTATCCACAAACGAACTGATAATGGAGCTTCCGTTGGTGCGTATCCACAACTGATTGCGCCCTGGTGCCACCTTACGCAGCCAAGTGTACAGTCGTACATCCAGAAACTGACTGATGAAATAGGCTGACAGACTTCCGAGTGCAAGACGTGGCAGCATACCAAACAGAGTTTTCATCGACTCCTGTGCAAAGTCCGTAGACGCCGGCTCAAAGAACAATACCATCTGCATCAGCACTGTCGTCATGATCAATGTGAAGAACCCGAACCATACGGCTTTACGCGCCTCACCTGGTCCATACTTCTCATTGAGCAGATCACTGGTCAGATACATACTGACATACATCGTATTGCCCAGCGTTAGAACGATACCCATAATATCTATCGTTTTGGTCACCTGTATGTTGGCAATGACTGTTGCCACACCGATCCAGGCATAAAGACCCTTTTTACCGAACAAGCGGTAACACAGCAGGAAAAATCCATAAGTAACGAGAACGAATACCGCTCCCCACCCTAAGTTAAACATAAATACATACACTGCCTTCCTAGTTTTGATTACGCGGGATGGTTACGAACCGCGGTTTGGCTCCGGGCCAAAACATGAATACTCTATCACATTTCCCAACAGTTGAACAGCACTAAATAACTCCAGCATACTCTCGAATGTAAAAAACCGCCCTCCGGGTTAACCCGGAGGACGGCTGATCAGACTTGGGTACTTATACATCCACCTGCCAGAGGTGAAAAGTAAATCTGGATCAATTACACCTGAACGGCGGAATCCAGATCACGGCTTTGATCATTAAATGTATCCTGATCGTTTTCTTTCAAAATTTTGCTGGATACGAGACCTGCGGTCATCGAATCATTCACGTTCAGCGCCGTACGACCCATGTCGATGAGCGGCTCAACCGAGATCAGCAATCCTGCCAAAGCTACCGGCAGGTTCATCGTGGACAACACGATCAGGGAAGCGAAGGTTGCCCCGCCGCCTACACCGGCTACGCCGAAGGAACTGATTACGACTACCAGGATCAGCGTAATGATGAAATCCCAGCTCATCGGGTCGATCCCGACCGTAGGAGCAATCATGACCGCCAGCATGGCCGGATAGATCCCGGCGCAGCCGTTTTGACCAATAGTAGCCCCGAAGCTTGCCGACAGGTTCGCAATCCCGTCCGATACGCCCAGTCTCTTCGTTTGTGTCTCCACGTTAAGCGGAATCGCAGCCGCACTTGAACGGGATGTGAAGGCAAAGATCAGCGTTGGCAGAACCTTTTTCACATACGTAATTGGATTGAAGCCGAACAGTGAGATAATAATCAGGTGGATGATGAACATCACGATCAACGCCACGTAGGAAGCAATGACGAATTTGATCAGCTTCAGTATCTCATCCGGGTTCGTTGTGGCGGTTACCTTCGTAATCAGCGCCAGAATCCCGTACGGCGTCAGCCTGAGCACCAGCGTTACGATTCGCATAACCACCGCATATACCGCATTGACCATGCCGCGGAACGTTTCCGCCTGCTCTGGTTTTTTGCGATCCAGTCCGAGTACGGCCACACCGATAAAGGCTGAGAAAATAACAACAGCCAGTGTGGATGTACGACGTTCTCCAGTCATATCCGCGAACGGATTCGATGGAATGAACTCCAGTACTTGCTGCGGAATCGTCTGATCCTTCACATCAACGAGACGTTCCTCCATCTTCTGCCCCTGAGCCAGCTCTCTGTCTCCACCCTCAATCTCAATGGACTTCAGGTTGAAGCTCAAGCTCGTCACAATACTCACGCTTGCGGCAATCGCCGTCGTGATGAGCAGGATGGCGATAATCGAAAGGCTCATTTTACCGAGATTCTGCTTGCCTTTCAGATTCATGATAGCCGAAATGATGGAAACCATAATTAATGGAATCACGACCATTTGTAACAAACGAACATATCCTGAACCGGCCAAATTAAACCAATCGACCGACTTGGTAATGATGTCAGAATCAGACGTGTAGAGCAGTTGCAGAATGACGCCGTAGACGACCCCGATGCCCAGACCCGCAAATACACGCTTCGTAAAGGAAATATGTTTCTTCTGCATCCAGAACAGGACACCTAGAAGAGCGAGCATAACCACTACGTTCAAAATGATTAAAAAGGTATTCATTTGTATAAATCCTCCTCAGTGTGAGTAACCGGATTCCCGGTTTTCTACTCGCTCAAAAGCGATATTCAACAATATATCACATAACAAACTATTCTGGTAGGTATTAATTGATATTATGTAATATGTATGTAATCAATTCATCTATTTCTGAAAAAAAACCACTAAATCGCGAAAATTGTTGTATTCAACCTCAGGTTAATTTTGTAATATAGGTATATCCGCTTATTCCCAAGTTTTCTCAACGTGAAAATTAGGCCTTTTTTCGTTGGTAATTAGTCTTACGATAACGGAAAAGCGACAATGTTAATGAACATGACGTGAAAGGATGATTATATGTTTCGAAATCGCACCGTTGCTGGTAAAATCAGAGGCACGTTGTTCCTCGTACTGCTGGTTGCTTCCCTGTTGTTCAGTATTAGTTTCTATGCTGTCTCTATGAATATTATGCAAAGCTACGTGCTTCCACAGTTCGACAAGGTCCTGAACACGTCGATTCAGGATATATACAAGAACACATCGGCTTCTAAAATTTTACAGGTTCAAAGTGGCGGCGCAGGTTCCGATGGTGCAGCACTGACCGTTGAATCCTACTTGGCTGATAAAGCAAAAGAGCATAGTCTGGACGCGGCCTACGTCGTGGCTATACAGGATGGCAAAGCTACCGTTGTGATCGCGAATACCTCCTCAGGCATGAAAGCCGGAGATGAGATTAAAGCAGAAGCAGCAATGAATGCAGCCATTGAGAAAAAAGAAATGGAAATCAGCAACGTTTATGTCGATTCCTTCGGTGTACATAAAGGGGCCTTTATTCCGATCGCAGGAAGTAACATGATCATGGGCGTTAGTATGGATGCCCAGTTCATTCAGGACAAAATTGCCCAGATCTTCTGGTTATGCCTCGGAATTACCGCCCTGGTCTTCCTGCTTGGCTGGCTTATCTCCACAAGCATGATCAAGCGAGTAACCAAACCGATCATTCAACTTGTTCAGCATAGCAAGCAGATATCAGAAGGTGATCTGACTGCCGAACTCCAGATTAAAGGCAAGGATGAAATTGCACAGCTTGCTCTAAGCTTCCAGACAATGACCCATAATTTGAAAGAAATGATCAGCCGCGCACTCACGACCTCCAATGAAGTTGTGGAAGGCTCCAATGATTTGCTCAAACGGGTAGAATCCATGTCCGGTATGGTGAAAGACTCCAGCCGTTCTGCGGAAAGCGCCGAAAAAGGCAGCGTAAGCATCGCTTCCAGCGCAGCCGAAAATGCAAGAGCCATGGAAGAAATCACGCAAGGCATTATGCATATTGCCTCTTCCTCTGCCGAAGTATCCGAGCAGATCGGAGATGCTGCAAATGAAGCTGTTAACGGTAATCGACTGGCACAGGATGCCGTTCAGCAAATGGAGCGTGTTGGCCAGACCGCGAGTGAATCACTGCGTTATGTAGAAACGATGAACGAGCGCTCGATCGCCATAGGCACCATTGTTCAATCCATTTTTGAGATCACCAGACAGATTAACATGCTGTCCCTCAACGCTTCCATTGAAGCAGCACGTGCAGGGGAGCATGGACGCGGATTCGCCGTCGTTGCCGGAGAAGTACGTAAGCTGGCGGAACAATCCAAGACAGCTACAGAGGAAATTTCTGATTACCTGGGTACCATCCGTGAAGACGCCGAACGTTCGGTTGATGCCATGAACCGTGTAACCCAAGAGATTGGATCAGGTACTCACGTGGTTCAACAAGCAGGCTCCGCGTTCCAGCAGCTAAACGAATTAATTCAGAACGTCAATCTGACGATTCAGACGGTATCGGCCTCTACCCAGCAAGTATCTGCTGGAGCTGAAGAAGTCAGTGCTTCCGTGGAAGAAACCGCTCAGATTACGTCCAAGTCCCGTCAAAGCATGCAGCAGATTGCTTCTACAGCGGATCTCCAACTGAATGAGATGGATTCCCATTCGAACACCGTACGTCATTTGCATGAGCAAGCCGTAGAACTGCAGTCCGCCATGAAAAACTTCAAAATAAACTAGCCGGAATACCTTTAACCCATTATTCCCCTATTCGAATCACACTTTACTACAGGCTATACAAATACCCCCATGCTCAGCAGCGTTCAGGTTTCAGAGAACGATTGCCACACATGGGGGTATTTTTTTGACTATAATAGTTGCTCCAATGCAGATGCTTAACTACAATGGGTAACTCTTCGCCAAGTAATTAAACTTGGGCTACGTTTGTTAAGACTCTTACACGGGTGCCTGAACACCCATAATCTCGTACACCCGTTGCATATCCAGTGAAGACCGTAACGACTCGGCAACACGGTCAAACTCCATTTCCTTGCGTTCACGTGCGCTGTACGTCTCCAGCAGCGGAGCAAGTCCTTTGCCTTCGCGAAGACCATTAAGCCACGAACGCCGGAATTGATCACTTTCAAATAAACCATGCAGGTACGTTCCCCACACCTTACCATCCACAGTACCCCAGCCTTCATTGAAGGGTTGGCCCCCTGAATGGGCGATTTCGAACAAGGCCGTTACACGTTCAGGCTCAAGACACTCGGTAACGCCCATATGAATCTCGTATCCATTGATGGGCAATGAGCTTGCTGCTTCGCTCTCCTTGGGCAAACGAATTGGATGAAAACCATGTACATGCCCCGAGGCTCTTACCGTTTGTTTGTTCTGTAGAAATCTTGTCGTCAGGGGCAGCCATCCCAAACCATTGGCTTCCTGAATCTGATTCGCTTCCACAGCAAACGGATCTTTGAGATGCTGACCGAGCATTTGATATCCACCACATATCCCGATAAGCTGAACATGTTCACGCTCCGTCTGGCTGGCTATCGCTTGCTCCAGTCCTGACGCACGCAGAAATGCCAGATCTCCAATCGTATCCTTTGTACCCGGAAGCAGAATGGCATCGGGGTGCCCCAAATCATCGGGAGAAGTCACGTATCGCACATTCACATCCGGTTCCCTGGAAAGGGCATCAAAGTCTGTAAAGTTGGAAATACGCGGATAACGAATGACCACAAGGTCCAGCTCCTGCTTACCGGAATTGCCGTGTCGCATGGAGTCAAGCACCACGGAATCTTCCGCTTCAATCTGAATATCACTTATGTAAGGCAACACGCCCAATACGGGAATGCCTGTCCGTTCCTCAAGCCAGTCCAATCCAGGCTGCAGCAAGGACAGATCTCCGCGAAACTTATTGATGATGAATCCTTTTACACGCTGAGCCTCATGCGGCTCAAGCAGCTCCAGTGTACCTACAATGGAAGCAAAGACCCCGCCACGATCAATATCCGAGATCAGAATGACCGGAGCATCCGCCCAGCCCGCCAGATTCATGTTAACGATATCCCGATCCTTCAGATTAATCTCCGCAGGACTGCCCGCGCCTTCCATCAGCACGATATCGTACGTCGCGCGTAGCCGATTCAGCGCATCCATGACCGTCTCCTTGGCTTCAGGAAGAAAATGCTGCCGATAATCCCAAGCACTCATCTGCGCAAGAGGTACACCGTGTACGACAATCTGGGAATGCATATCCCGAACCGGCTTGATCAGGATCGGATTCATGTCTGTCGTCGCTTCAATCCCGCACGCTTCAGCCTGCGCCCCCTGGGCTCTTCCGATTTCCTTGCCGTCTTCCGTGACGTAGGAATTCAGCGCCATGTTCTGTGATTTGAACGGGGCTGGCCTGAATCCGTCCTGCTTGAATATTCGGCATAGCGCCGTCGTAATTACGCTTTTCCCCACATCCGATGCCGTCCCTTGCAGCATTAATACTGCCGCCGTTTGTTCGGACGTTTGTACAGACGTATCTTCCACGTTCCCTCACCTCAGCTCTCAGCGTTATATCAAAAAGAATCCCTGTAACAGACTAAGTACCGTTAGCAGTGCGGCTTCCAGCAACTCATTCATAGCCCCATACGTGTCCCCTGTAAGTCCGCCCAGCCGTTCACTGATACGTCCGGCAACGAATTTGCCAATCACATAGCCAGCCAGTGGCACCGCAATGATCGCTGCAACGGGGTATAGCCACCATGGTAATGTCCCCAATCCATTCTCTGTCCCAAGCACCTGGAACATGGCTGTATCCGGCTGGAAGATCCATACCGCTGCCAACGTGATCACACCTGCCAGAATGGTAAGTCCTACCGCAGAGCTGCGTGCACGCTGGACTTCCCTCCGCTCTCCCAGCCCCTTGAACAGGACAGCAAGCCCATCGTCCTTCCGGGCATTCGGCCAGGCCGCCATGGCATACACCATGAACCAGCGGCTCCAGATCAGCGGCAGGATGAGCAAAGCTCCATAGGCCCAATTCCCACGCGCAATAAAATCAGCAATCAAAGCTACTTTCATCATTAACAGAAGCACACAGGCGATCACGCCCATGGCCCCTACACGACTGTCTTTCATAATTTCCAGCATTCGTTCACGGGTGCGATAACTGAGCAGACCATCTGCCGTATCCATCCACCCATCCAGATGAAGACCTCCGGTTAGCCATACCCATAGCGTCAAAGTTAATACCGCCGCCGGAAAAGATGGAAGCAGCGCACCTGTCAGGGCTCCGCCTAACCAGACGCACAATCCAATGACCGCGCCAACCAGCGGGTAATACACTACACTCTCCCGCAATAATGGCGGGACGAAATCAATCTGCAATTTCACCGGGAATCGGGACAGAAATTGAAAAGCGGCCGCGGCCGCATGTTTTTGTTCCAAATCGCCTTTACTCATAAACGGTACTCCTTGCTTTTCAGCTCAATCGGAATGCCCACAGTCACCAGAAACACTTCACGGCAAATCGCGGCAATCCGTTGATTGAGAATGCCCGCCAAATCCCGATATCTTCTGCCCAGCGCATACTCTGGTACAATGCCATCGCCCACTTCGTTGGTAACAAGCACGAGCAGACCAGGATACAACTGAATGGCAGCTACCAGCTCGTCCATATGATCGTACAATACCTGCACAGGCTCATGTTCATGCGCTAACAGCACATTGGTCAACCAAAGTGTCAGACAATCCACCAGAATGGTCGGTGCAGAGTTTCCCGTGTGAAACTCTCCCATTCGTGTAATTAATTCAGGCAAATCCAGCGGTTCCTCCACCGTATGCCACAGATATCCTGCTTCATCCCGCTGATTCTGATGCAGACGTATACGCTCGCGCATTTCGTCATCATAAGCCTGAGCCGTAGCCACATACCAGGCCTCGGAGGAACGCTGCATACAGAGACGCTCTGCAAACGAGCTTTTGCCACTCCGAGCCCCGCCCGTCACGAGTACACTCATGGGGATTCCTCTCCTGGAACGGATGAATCAGCAGAAGCGGATGAAGCGTCATTAGGTTGAGTCTCCGTCGTGCCATCCGACACACCAGCACTCGCAAATGTCGCCATCTCGCTGAGAATACGGCATGAGGCATCAATCAGATGAAGACTGAGCACGCCTCCGGTGCCTTCACCCAGACGCATGTCCAGGTCCAGCATCGGTTTCAGGCCAAGCTCACGCAATAATGCTGCATGTCCACTTTCATGCGATGTGTGGGAAGCAATCATGTATTCTGTACTGACCGGAGCAAGCTGCCTTGCAATCAACGCCGCAGCGGTGGAGATAAATCCATCTACGACAACGGGGCATCCGTTTGCAGCGGCAGCTAGAATCACGCCTGTCAGTCCGGCAATCTCCAGTCCGCCCACTTTGCACAGCACATCGAGTGCATCGTCTGCATTCGGAGCATTCACGCTAAGAGCCTGGCTGACCACTGCGGCTTTGCGCTGCAAACCGGCATCATCCACGCCTGTTCCCCGACCCACTGCTGAAGCAGGAGCTGTCCCCGTTATTGCACACATCACTGCCGCACTAGCGGTTGTATTGCCGATGCCCATCTCTCCGGTGACAAACAACTGCGTCCCCTTAGCCACCTCGTTCGCGACGACTTCGGCCCCTGCAAGAATGGCCTGAATCGCTTCATCCCGGGTCATTGCAGCACCTTTTGCCATGTTGGCTGTGCCTTTGCGGACCTTGCGGGAAATCAGGTTCGGATGTTCCAGATCGGCATTCACCCCAATATCCACACAGATTACATCAGCTCCAGCGTGGCGAGCTAGGACATTGACAGCCGCTCCCCCCGCCAGGAAATTCAGGACCATCTGTGGAGTCACCTCAGCAGGAAAAGCACTAATCCCTTCTTCAACCACCCCATGATCCGCAGCCATAACGATAACAGCTCTGCGATCAAAGCAAGGACGAGCCTTGCCCGTGATTCCCGCCAGACGAATAACCAGCTGTTCCAGCTTGCCCAGACTGCCGGGTGGTTTCGTCAATGCATCCACATGTGCGGAGGCTTCCGCCGCCACTTCTTCATTAGGACCCACGATCCGACCTAGTAACTGTTCCAACACCTGTTCATTATTCATACAGCCAGCACTTCCTTTATTAAAAATACGGGGTCACCCCCGCTTCGTTCACTTCTTCTCCCGCCTCAGCAACAGCTGTGGCAATCCATTGTCGGGATGACTCACCATCGCCGGACTCACCCGGAAGATCTCCCGAATGTTCTCTTCCGTCATTAACGAATGAGGTGTACCATTCCCTACGCATGTTCCGTCCCGCAGTGCCAGAATGTGGTCGCAAAATTGTGCGGCCAGGTTCAGATCATGCAGCACCGCCACAATCGTAATATGATTTTTTTGACGCCATGCCGATAATAACTCCATAAATTGCAATTGATATTTGATATCGAGAAAGGTGGTTGGTTCATCCAGCAACAACAGCCGTGGTTCCTGAGCCATGACTTTGGCAAGCGCAACCCGCTGCCGCTGTCCTCCACTAAGCGCATCCAAAGACCGTTCGGCCATGTCACTTAAACCCAATTCCTCCAGCACCCGATCGACTATTGCTGCTCCATCCGACGTTTCTTTTCCGAGCCAGTTCTGGTAAGGGTAACGTCCCATCTCGACAACATCCCTTACGGGATAGGAAATCGCAGGCAGGCCATCCTGCTGCAAGACCGCAA
Source organism: Paenibacillus sp. 11B (assembly GCF_030487755.1). Taxonomy (NCBI): domain Bacteria; kingdom Bacillati; phylum Bacillota; class Bacilli; order Caryophanales; family Paenibacillaceae; genus Paenibacillus; species Paenibacillus sp. 11B. The sequence goes on from NZ_JAUKNS010000003.1 coordinate 58,890, forward strand.
TCATGCGCGACAATTCTTTACGGGTGTAGGAGGAGATATCCCGTCCATCAATCTGTATGCTGCCTGCGCTCGGATGTTCGGTTCTGGCAAGTAGCTGAAGGAGAGTCGATTTGCCGCTGCCGTTTGGGCCAACAACGCCCCACCACTCCCCCTCTTTGACTTGCCATTCGACCACATGCAGAGCCTGATGGTTACCATACATTTTACCAGCTCCTGTGACCTTAATCATCTGTCGGTTCGCGGTAAGGTCTGTTCTCACGAACATACTCATGGCATCATCCCTTTCCGCAGCTTTTTGTTCCGATGCAGCAAATAAGCGAAGAAGGGCGCTCCAACAAAGGCCGTCACTACCCCCAGTGGAATTTCGGTCGGCGCCAGCAATGTGCGTGCAATCGTATCTGCCCAGACCATAAAGATCGCTCCCCCAATCGCGGACAAAGGCACCAGCAATCGATAATCGGGTCCCACGATGAGCCGAAGAATATGCGGAATGACCAGTCCGACGAAGCCAATTACGCCCGATACGGAGACAGCGCCTGCCGTAAGCAGCGTACCCACAGCCAGTACCGACAACTTCAATCCGTCAACCCGAACCCCGATATGCGCGGCCTGACGTTCCCCCAGGGCAAGCACATTCAACGAACGCGCACGGCTCCAGAGGAAGATTAGTCCCAGCACAAAATACGGGAAAAGGATGGCCGTATACGACCACCCACGCAGTGACAAACTCCCCATCGTCCAGTATATAATTTCATTGATGGTCTGTTTCGACATCGTCGACAGGAAGGAGACGACTGCTCCCAGGAAACTTTGCATGACCACCCCAGCCAGAATCAGGCTGTGTGTTGGTATTTTGGGTCCCTCACGAGCGAGGGCCAGCACAAACCACAATGTGATTACTCCCGTCAGAAATGCGACCAGTGGCAGGGTCCAGATTCCAATCAGTGCATACTGTAATCCGAAGAAAATCAGAAAAGCCGCACCCACCGATGCACCGGACGATACGCCCAGCGTAAACGGATCAGCCAGAGGGTTCCGAAGAACCCCCTGGAATCCCGTTCCGGCAATCGCCAGTGATGCACCTACAAGTACGGCCAGCAGTACACGTGGAAATCTGACCTTCCATATAATCTGTTCTGCTGCTGTATTCCAGTCAGGAACAATCCAGTCGCCCAGCCAGGGAATGCGATGAAGCAAGATGCCCGCAATGTCCCGGACTGGCAGGGCAACCGAACCGATGCCCGTGCAGATTAGCACGGTTAACACAAGCAGCACAATTCCGGCCGTTCCGTACACTGCCAGCTTTTTACTCATTTGAACAGGTCAGGGTAGATCGCTTTGGCAACTTCTTTCAGACCTTGAGTTACCCGTGGTCCTGGACGGCTCAGCAGGTTCGCATCCAGGCCAATGACTGCATCGTTTTTCACAGCCGTGATTTGATCCCAGCCACTGCGGGCTTTGATGATTTGATCCAATGTTTTGGAATTTTCATCAATGACGTCATTCGCATACAGAATCACATCCGGATTGGAAGCAATAACGTTCTCTTCATTAATTTCATACCAACCATCCTTGTCGGAAGCAATGTTGGTACCTCCGGCCAGTGTGATCAATTCATCCATGAATTCACCTTTACCCACAGTCCAGCCCGGGGAGAATTCAACGTATACTTTTTTCTTCTCTTCCGTTTTAACTGCCTTCACAGCTTCAGTTACATCAGCCACATCCTGTTTCATCTGGGTGATGATCTCCTGTGCTTTTTCCTGATGATCCGTGATTTTACCAAATGTTTCGATGTTGGTCATTACATCATCCACTGATTTGGGATTTGTTTTGAAAATGGTGATGCCCAGATCACGCAGTTTCTTCACAGCGTCTTCACTCATGGAAATGCCTGTAAATACGATGTCTGCTTCAGCTGCAATGATCGACTCTTCGTTAGGCTTTGATATACCGCCCATTTTTGGTTTTGCTGTTGCTGCTTCCGGATAATCATCATAGTCGGATACTCCAACGATCTGCTCGTCCAATCCGAGTGCGAACAGGGATTCCGTTTCAGCCGGAGATACGGATACGATTTTGGCTGGTGCTTTGTCAAACGTAAACGATTCACCCGTAGCATCGGTAACCGTGAGTGGATATTGTGTTTTGAGATCTGTCTGCGCCTGTCCTTGGGATTGCTCCTGTGCAGGTTGCGAGGTTCCTGTACCCTCATTCGTTGTTGTTGTTCCACATCCGGCCAAAGCCAGTGCCAGCATCGCTGCGCTCAGCAGTGACGCCATGCCTTTCCATGTCTTGAAATTCATTGTGTTCATTCTCCCCTTCTCTATCCATTCTAGTGAGTAGTGCTCCTGTCCCAATTCCGCTTGAATTTGTGTTCCGAAAAAATAAAATCCCCAATCCTTGGTCAGGATCAGGGATGACGTCTCGCATGTGGCGATCAGCACATGCCAGCTTAACGCTGTACATGCACAGAGAACTGCCCGAAACGCTGTCCTTTCCTCGAAGGAACACCGGCTTGTACGTCCAGGGCAGGTAACCTGACTTACAGGAATTCATCCTGATTTACAGTGGCGGGACCGTGCCGGATTTACACCGGCTTCCCTATTTCACCCGTTTGCTGTTCATAGTCTGATAAGAAACCATGAAACGTTGCTGCATGCACGCGGGACCCTTGGTCGCTAATATAGTTTAACCATTCAAGTGAGCATCCTGCATCCATTGCAAGGCATAAGGCCCTTCTCTAATGATGCATTTGCTAAGTCACACTTCTGTTGTGATTATAGGTTATATTGTACATCCTTACAACCTGATTTATGGAAAAGTCAATCTGGTTCCAACCCAGCTGTCCCCATCGCCATCCAGCCGAATCTTTATCGCTTGTCCTGGTATCACCTGCGTATCCCAGAATCCTTGATGCGGAATGAGACGTGATACCATATAACGAATAACACCGCCATGCGTAATCACGGCTACCTTTGGCACATTCATGCTGCGAGAATGCAGTATTGGTGAAAAGGACAACAGACTCTCTTCCAAAAATGAATCAATCCGCGCAGCAAATGCCTTCCATGGCTCGCCCTTCGGGGGCGTCACCTCTTGTGGGGCATCGATCCAGTCACGGTACTGTGGATTGTCCTTGAGCTGGTCATAGGTCAATCCCTCCCACTGACCAAAGTCAATCTCCCTTAGACGGGCATCAAGCTTGGCCTGTCCCACTTGGGACGGTGCAATGTGTATGAGTGTCTGCTGACAACGCAACAAATCACTGCAATAGAGGGCGTCCCATGTGACATGGCTGATCTCTTCGCGCAGCAGAGCCAGCTCCTGCTCTGCTTCTGGCAGCAGACCGATGTCGGTATGCCCGAGATATCTTTTTTCCAAATTCCACGCTGTTATACCATGACGTATCAACATAATCTCTCGGCTTTGTATTCCACTATGTCCAGCTTCTATATCCATAGCAGTGCACCTCCAGCAGCCCATATCCCTAGGGTGAACAGCCAACATAATAAAACAAAAGAACCTGCTGACCAAAACATAAGTCTTGTTGTTCGTACAATATCTTCTGCTTCCATCCGACGTGACGGCTCGCCCATATAAGCGCGAAATGAAGCCACTCCGTGGTACACGTTATGACCGCCAAGTCTTATGCCCAGCGCTCCGGCCACTGCTGACTCGGGAAAACCGCTGTTAGGGCTTGGGTGCAGCCGTGCATCCCGGGATACCATGCTCGCTGCCCCTCTCGCATCCAGTTTCATGAACCAGGCTCCTATAATCAAAAGCAGGGCGGTAAGCCGTGCGGGAATCCAGTTGGCCCAATCATCCAGACGGGCAGATGCCCAGCCGAGATAAAGATATTCTTCATTTTTATAACCTACCATGGAATCCAGCGTATTCACGGCCCGATAAGCCATGGCAAGCGGTGCACCGCCAATCAGGGCGTAAAACAGTGGAGAAACGATGGCATCCACGATATTCTCGGCAACCGTCTCTACCGTTCCCCGCACAACCTCCGGTTCATCCAGATGAGCCGTGTCACGCCCTACAATCATGCCCAGTGAACGTCTCGCCGCAGGCCAATCCTGTTGACTTAGATGGCGGTAGACTTCCATGCCTGCATCCTTCAAACCTTTGGAAGCAATGGTGGTTGCGATCAACACCACTTCAGCCACAACCGCAATGGCAGGATGAATGAGGCCCAGTACATATACCAATCCCCAAGTCACTGCAAAAGCTCCCCCTGCAATCAAAATGGGAAATAAAATTCCTGCCCTTCTAAGGGCCCGGTTTGAGTCCACACGCGACCTTATCGCCCGCTCCAGTGTAGAGATGGCCTTGCCCATGCCAATCACCGGATGAGGAATCCAGCGTGGATCTCCGATGCAGCGATCCAGTATGTATGCCCCTATAATAATCCAGGCTCCGGCCATTCCCGTCCAGATCGGCCAGGAAGCCCATTGATGCAGCAGAGATATCATTGCTTGTTATTCCTCTCTTTCCACTCCTGCGCGGCTTGCAAACTTTCCGTTATCGTGTCATATACCAGCCTGCCGATCGCAGCACCCATGACCGTAGCCGTTCCGGCGTAACTGATGAGCGGTTTATTTTCTTCAGTCTGACTTACCGCGAGCACGATAGCATCCGTTGTTGTTCCAGTTGCGGTCAGCCCATTTTCGGAATCCATCACACCGAAATCAGCTAACGCAGCGGCCTTTGCTTCTACCGCAGTCTGAATGGCATTCACCATCGCTCCGGCGGTCATTCGCCCGTTCATCCACAACATGATATTGATCGTACCGGGTTTGTAGCTTGAAACTGAGCTTTTCCCAAGGTTCTGAGGCACGGTCTCATGCCCCATCTCATTCCCCGCAGCATCAAACACAGTTCTTGCAGAACCTGCCCGTGCAGCGTTGGATACCCCTGCTGTCGTACAGCAGAGTAATCCGAACTCATCGCTTTCATATTCCTGGATAGCCGTGTGCTCTAATTGAACTGCAGTCAGAAGTCCGGCGCATTGATCCTGCTGCTCCTGCCATTCACTCAATAGATCGGCAATATCACGCGGTGGATCGTCACACCGATAATGTCTGTCCACATAGATGTTGAATATACGGTCCAATTCAATCATACCGCCCCCATACACGGCACTGGAAAGTGCTTTTACAACAGAGGGGCTTGAAGCTTTAATATGTCGTTCATGTACAGAGATGTTTAGTCCCGGCCACACAGAAGATCTATATTCGTTATAGTCTGTTTGTACATCCATGCATTGCTTATAAGCGTTATAGAATGGCAGTGCCATCGTTCTGCCCCCCTGCCTCTAGTCCGGTTGTCGTGTCAAGCTCCATTACATTTTCCATTGTCTCCAGTAAACGCCCGTTAGCCTCCGCGTCCTTGACTGCAAAGCGTACATGGCGCTCCCCAAGTCCCGGATACATGGCACAACTCCGAATCAGTATACCGCGTTCACCGAGAGCAGCCTGCATGGATGTCGCTGTCCACGGCTCTGGCAGAGTTGCCAATATAAAGTTCGCTTCCCCTCGTGTCACCTTACATCCCAAAGTCTCCAGCCCTGTCGTTAATCTATCCCGCTCGTAGGACATCAGTGCCATGGTCTCCTGTTCAAAATTCTCTCCACTGCGCAGACAGGCTTGTCCTGCGATCAGCGCCAGCCCATTCACACTCCAGGTCACTTGCTTCTCAGTCATGGCATGAATCAGCTCAGGATGACCCAGCGCATAGCCCAATCGTAAGCCTGGAATGGCGTAAAACTTGGTCATCGAACGAATGATGATCACTTGGGGATACTCTTTCAATCTGGGCGCAAGCGATTGCCGCTGTGACTCAGGAATAAAGTCCATAAACGCCTCATCTACCACCAATATGCTGCCTGTGATCTCCGCTTTACGCGCAAGCCGATGTAGAACCTCAACCGGATACTGCACTCCATTGGGATTGTTCGGCTGTCCAAGGAAAAGCAAGTCCACCCGTTCCATCAGCTTTTCGATATCCTCCGGTTCTGCTCGCCAGTCCAGTTCTTCCCGTCCTCGAACATAATGGACTTCTGCTCCAAATTGTCTGGATAATGCACTGTACTCCGAAAAACCAGGCTCTACCGTGCCTACTCTACGTGGCGCGAGTCCAAGCAGGATTAGAGCCATGCTTTCCGCCGCCCCGTTGCCCACGGATATGTGATCCGGGGTTAAACCCAGTCGGTCACTGAGCAGCAATTTGAACGCCCGATGACCCGGATCGGGGTAACGAAGTACCGTCTGCCATCCATGCTCCAGAGCCTCCAACACTTCCCTAGGTGGACCCAGTGGATTAATGTTCGCGCTATAATCAAGGAAATCCGCAGCATTCCCTCCAAAACGTGCAGCGGCTGTCTCCACATCACCGCCATGTCCGAAAACTTCAATTAAACCGGTCATTCTATCCGTCATCCTTTCTGCATGTCCTTTTTATTATGGATGTCGTGACAGTCAGGGGTCAATCCTGTTTTGCCTGTTCAAGCCCGTTCGAGCTGTAATTCCTTTGTGTCCTATCGACAATTCGTTTACAATAGAGAAGGAATTTCGATTCCGTAAAGCATCACTACATAAGGGATATTCTATCCCTCACATACATTAATGGAGGAATGACCATGCTGTTTGTTGATAACCAGGGCATTACAGATCCTTCTGTAAACCTCGCCATTGAGGAATACATCCTGAAGCATCTGCCGATGGATGACAGCTACTTGCTGTTTTACATCAACCGCCCGTCCATTATTATCGGAAAACATCAGAATACCATTGAAGAGATCAACATTGAGTATGTTCAGGATAACGGTGTTCAAGTCGTACGTCGTCTTTCGGGAGGCGGAGCCGTTTATCACGATCTGGGCAACCTCAATTTCAGCTTTATTACCAAGGATGACGGACAATCCTTCCACAACTTCCGCAAATTCACGCAGCCTGTGGTGGAAGCCCTGCAAGAACTCGGTGTCAATGCCGAACTGACGGGACGGAACGATCTGCAAGTCGGAGAAAAGAAAATTTCGGGCAACGCCCAATTCTCCACGCGCGGTCGCATGTTCAGTCACGGCACATTGATGTTTAACCTGAACCTCGACCACGTCCAGGCTTCACTCAACGTGAATCCCGAGAAGTTCAAGTCCAAGAGCACCAAATCCGTACGCAGCCGGGTTGCCAACATTCGTGATCTGATCGATAGCAATCTGACCATTGAACAATTCCGGGACGAGCTGCTGCGTCACATTTTCCGCATGGAGCCACAGGACGTCCCTCAATATGAACTCACGGAGAAAGATTGGGACAAGATCAAGGAAATCTCCGCCGAGCGTTATAGCAACTGGGATTGGAACTACGGCTTGTCACCGGAGAGTAATGTGAAGCATACACGCAAATTCCCTGTCGGCATCATTGACCTGCGCATGAATATCAAAGATGGACGCATTGAAGATGTCAAAATCTTTGGTGACTTCTTCGGCGTAGGCGATGTAGCGGATATCGAAGATATGCTGCGTGGTAAGCGTTACGAGGAATCCGAGGTACGTACTGCACTTGAGGGTTTGGATGTAAAACATTACTTCGGCAACCTGGAGCTGGAGGACTTTATTGGCCTTATTTTCCTGGAGGAGTAGATATATAAGTTCAACCCAAGAAAGTTTACACCTGCCACTCCGATGACAGAATAACCTTCCGATCGCTGTTATCCCCAGATTTTTTTGATTCCCTTCTTCAAAGGGAAAATCCGGTGATAAAGGCGAACGCTCCGCTTCTTCAGGTTTTTTCTGTCCTCTCCGTTCTCGTGTAAAAAGTTTTGTTGAACTGATATAGATTAAGTCGGGTATAGATACAGATAAAAAGGAGAGAAACACAGATGACCTACAAATTAATCGCAATTGACATTGATGATACCCTGATCAACGACAACAAGGAAGTAACGCCCGCAACACAGACCGCCCTGGAACAAGCGGTTGCTCATGGTGTCGTTGTAACTTTGGCTACTGGACGTGCCTATGCTTCTGCACAAGCACTGGCTCGTCAGACAGGACTGAACGTGCCAATCATTACGTATCAAGGCGCTTTGGTGAAAAACTTGCTGGATGAAAAAGTACTCTATGAGCGCTACGTTCCACAGGACGCTTCCCGCAAATTGTACGACTACTGCCTGGAGCATAATCTGCACCTGCAAACGTACATTGACGATAAATTATATGCCCGTGAAGAAAACGACAAGCTGCGTGATTACGCCAAGCTGAACGGTACGCAGTACCATATCGAACCGGATTTCATCAAAGTGATCGAGCAAAAAACACCGAAACTGCTCATCATTGATGAGCCGGACTACCTCGACGAAGTTGCAGTTGACTTGCGCAAACTGCTCGGACCTGAAGTGCACATCACCAAATCCAAGCCATACTTCCTTGAAATCATGCATCATGAGGGAACCAAAGGCCATGCACTTACGTTCCTGGCAGATCACTTTGGCCGCGAACTGAGCGAATGCATCGCCATCGGCGATTCCTGGAATGACCATGAAATGTTGGAAGTTGCAGGTCTGGGTGTAGCGATGGGCAATGCGATCCCTGCTCTGAAAGAGCTGGCAGACTACATCACCGCGAGCAATAACGAAGACGGCGTGAAGCAGGTTATTGAGAAATTTGTGCTGAACGCAGAGTAAATGCTTCAGAGACAGAACAGCCCGGAGACCACAGTAGATTGTGGATTCCGGGCTGTTTTTCTATTCAGTCGTTCAAAGATACGAGCACAATTCCCGCAAACAATAACACAACACCGAGTCCCTGTCTGTTCAATGTGATGTCTCTCCTCATTCCTGCGTAAAAATATATATTTCCTATTTTACCATAGAATTGGAAGTCTGACCCAATAGAGTTTTGCGTTTTCCTTTCTGCAACCAGCCCATCACTTTCTCATTCATCGCCAGCAAACCCGAAACGATCAGCGCAACACCGATCCACGTAATCCAGCTTACGTGCTCATTGTAGAGAACCGCCCCAAGACCAACCGCAATCGGAGGGGAGATGTATAACCAGGTTGCTGGAAACAGCGGGTTGGTACGAGACATGATCCAGTAGAACAAGCTGTGACCAACCATCGAACCGACTACCGTCAGATAGATCAGAGATGATACCGCTGGCACCCAATCCAGTCCCGTTGTGCTCCATGATTCCGTCACTGCTGAGAGCGCGGATAAAAGCAATCCTCCGTACATCATCTGCACCGCATTAATCGCTACAGGACTGGCCTCCTTAAACTGGTTAATGACCTTTTTGGAGTACAATGCACCCGCCGAGTAACAGACTTCACCCACCAATACGGCAATACACCCCCATAACCACAGGGAATTTGCACCGATGGATACACCCGGCAATACAACGAGAATAACCCCGGCAAAACCGATCAGACAGCCCGCAATCATGCGTGCGGACGTTTTTTGACGCAACAATGCTGTCTGCATTACCATAATCATCAGCGGACCTGTTGCTGACAGAATCGCGCCAACACCAGAGCTCACATATTGTTCAGCCCAATATAAAGTCGCAAAGGTTCCGAACGTCAGTCCGGCCCCTGTCAGAAGCATCTCTTTCCGCCAAAGTAATGACAGGTTCACTTTCCCTTTCATCCACATCCATGCAAACATTAGAGCACCTGCAATAATAAAGCGTAGTCCGGCCGACAGAAAAGGCGGCATGCCTGCCTCCACGCCAATTTTAATCGCCAGAAACGTTGTTCCAAAAATAAGACACATTACGGTAAATGCTAATCCAACCATGCTAGCCCCTCCTTCATCTGTTCTCCATCATATAGCACCGTCTACAGAACAGAATGAATAAAACAGAACAGTTAGCTCTCATTTGCTGTTACAATGGAGTTCAAAAGGAGTGTGAGCGGGGTGGGCAAAGCCATGTTGATGACAGATAACAGCCTGAAACTATATGAGCAAGTGGTACATTATCTTGTTGTACGGATCGAAGCGGGAGAGTGGAAAGAAAATGAGAAGCTGCCGTCCGTGCGGAGCCTGTCTGAGCTGCTCGGCGTTCATCGCCTCACTGTTTTCAAGGCTTATCAGGAGTTAAAAGATCGCGGGAATGTATACGTCAAGGATAAGTCCGGTTATTATGTTAGTCCTGTTGACCCTTCTCCCGTGACAGACCAGGCCGATGACCCGGCAGTATCCGCTTGGCTGCATTGGGATTCACTTGCCCGCGTACAATCCCTTGAGGCGGAATTCCAATTTTCTAAATCATTGATTGATCCCGCCCTGCTGCCAAACCGATATTGGGGCGAGCTGATGCGGGATTTGCTGGATCTATATCCCCGTCTGCTTGGCACATACTCCACAATTCAGGGAGATCTGGAGCTGCGTATTGCCTTGGCAAGCCATCTGACGACGAGGGAGCGTTTCTATCTCTCAGCCGATGAAGTGCTGATTACTTCCGGTGCACAGCAGGCCATTGATGTCATCTCTCGAAGTCTCGTCAGACCCGGTGACCGTGTACTCATGGAGAGGCCTACGTATGGGCCTGCGATGGAGATTTTCCGCAAACAGGGTGCAAAGTTGATTTTTACCGATATTCATCCTGACGGCTACGATCTGGAACAGATTGAACGCCTTATGAAGCAAGAAAAACCAAGAGTATTTTATATGACGCCGACCTTCCAGAATCCTACGGGCATCAATATTCCAACCGAGCAACGCAAACAATTGCCTGAACTGGCGGAACAGTACGGATGTTTCCTGGTGGAAGACGACAGCACTTACGATATCTATTTCAAAGAAAAGCCTCCGGCGCCGATCTTCACATACGATACAACAGGGCATACGCTCTATATTCGCAGCTATAGCAAATATGTTGTGCCGGGTCTGCGGATTGCCGCCATTATGTGCCGTCCCCGGTTCATGCCGGGATTACAGGCTGTAAAGGCACTGACGGATAACGGATCACCTCTGCTGAATCAGAAGCTGTTCCTCCGTTATTTCCAGTCGCCACGCATGCACCAGCACCTGTCCAAGCTGCGTACCGCCATTCAGCTACGGATGGAAGTCATGGAACAGTGCCTTCAACAAACCAATTGGACTTGGACTCGCCCCGAAGGTGGACTTAACATCTGGGCAGAGCTTCCGGAAGGCGTTGATACAGGGCGATTGCTTCACCGATGCATGGAGCATTCCGTTGCTTTTGTGCCGGGAACGGTGTTCGATCCTTCCGATGCGGACGCCAGTCGCAAACTGCGTCTCTCCTTCTCTTATGCTCACGAGCAGCAGATCCGGGAGGGCATGAGCAGACTTATTGCGCTGGCTGAAAATACCTGATGGCACGTTGCTGAGGTCAGCTCCAGCCTGTCGTCCAAAAGCTAAAAGATATACTCGCTATACCAGTAAAAAAACTAAACATAACAAACCCGAAAGGCACTAAATAACCTTTCGGGCTGTTGCGTTTACTCTGTCCTATTATGTTATACTAATCAGCGTTTCTGTTATCTGCAAGCAGCCTACGGACTGGATATGACCTTATCCACCAGTCCATACTCCACGGCTTCTGCCGCAGTCAGAAAATAATCTCTGTCAGTATCCTTTTCAATCCGCTCCATTGGCTGTCCCGTATGATCGGCAAGCAGCTTGTTGAGGCGCTGGCGGTGCTGGATAATCCGGTTCGCGTGAATCAGCATATCCGATGCCTGCCCTCGCGTACCGCCAAGCGGCTGGTGAATCATGATTTCACTGTTCGGCAGCGCCAGTCGTTTCCCTTTTGTTCCACCAACCAGCAGAATCGTACCGAAGCTCGCCGCCATGCCTGTGCAGATCGTGGAAATGTCAGGCTTCACGAATTGCATCGTGTCATAGATGGAGAAACCGGCGGTCACGGAACCACCTGGACTGTTGATATACATCTGGATATCCTTCTCCGGGTCCTCTGCGGTCAGAAACAATAATTGGGCCACGATCGCATTGGCCATCTGATCCTCAATTTCCCCGGATACCATAATGATTCGATCTTTCAGCAAACGGGAATAAATATCATAGCTCCGCTCTCCGCGGGCTGTCTGTTCAACAACATAAGGTACCACGTTCATGCATTTTGCCTCCCCGGTTTATGCAACCATGCTGACCGTATATCCTCCCCCATACGACATGGAATTCGTACCGGAGCTTGAATAACTGTACATCACTGGTTGCATCGATTGAGACGGCAGAGTCTGCTGCAAAATCGTTCCCGCTACAGCCATCGGATCATCGGTCTGATTCAGGCATAGATCAATTAAACGGGCTGTATCACCGCTGCGGAATGCCAGTAAATAACTGCGCAGTTCCTCCCGATTTTGTTGATTCTCATCCGCTTGATTTGTCTGATCAGAATCCGCTTCGTTCAGGCTGTGTCTCACTTTAGCCAGTGCAGAACGGGCACGATTCAAGGCGGCTTTGACCGCTCCTTCCGTCGTGTCCAACAGTTCAGCAGTCTCTACCGTTGTGTATCCCATCAAATCACGTAACATATATATCGCTCGCTGCCACGGTGGCAGTTCATTCACAAGGATCTGAACAGCGGACTCCACTTCCTCGAATCGCTCTTCTTCCTCAAATTCTTGCATAAATGGCTTCATGCTTTCCAGTTTGCTCGCCAAGTTCTCACGCTTCCGTATGGCGTCAATCCAGGTGTTGCGTGCAACACGGATGAGATAGGCTTCCCAGTTCATGTCCTCTGTCATTCCCGTTCTTCGGGTAGCTGAAGAGGATAGTGCTTTAACACAGGTATCCTGAACCAGATCCTCCGTCTCCCAGACTGAACCAGTTAATGACATGCAGTAGGCGTACAATGAGCCCAGCAGGTTCGGCAGCGCAGCTTCAATCGTTTGCTCTAACGTATATCCGGTTTGGACACTGTAATGGCTATATGGTTCAATCGGTTTATCATCATGTGGTCTGTTGATTCTGCAATCCACGGACTTCACAAAGGCCATGTTTGGGGCCCCCCTTTGTTGGTTCCTGATTGATCTTGCTTCAATTCCCTTGCTGTAATTGCTTTACACTATGTAAACGAAGAACCTCCGGCAAAGGATACGCTCTTCTGAATTTATTTTTAGGATGGTTATCCTATTCTCCCAGCTTCACCTGCAGACCGGTAAGTGCCAGCGTAATTCCCTGATCCAGATTATAATTCTGTCGTACATCCACGTCGTGAGACATATGTGTAAAATAAGTCTGACCCGGCTTCAACTCCTGCAAAAGCTCCTGCGCCTCAACCATGTCATACACCGAACGTGTGGAGAATTCCGCAAGCTCATGAACAAAGCTCGTTCCGAGGATCAGCAGATCCAATCCGTACAATGGCTGCTTCTCCGCAGCCTTCAAATCAATGGCATCCGAGCAATACGCCCAGGTGTATCCTTCACGTTCCAGTCGATACGCATACGAATAGCCATTATGACCGTGGCAAACTTTCCAGGAGTACACCTTCCATCCACCAAGCTCGATATCATCATCCGTTTCCAGAAAATCCATATGGCGACCAAGCCATGGAAACTGACTTTGGATGGTCGCAATTACTTCCCGTGGTGCATACAACTGCCCTTTTACACCCAACCAGCGACAGGCATCGGCCCATTCCGGTAAGCCTCCAATATGATCAAAATGCGCATGAGTAATTAGCAGCGTCTGCACCATCCGCATCCCGAGGTCTTCCATCTGCGACCTCCAGTCCGGTCCGCAGTCAATCATGAAAGGTTCGTGCTCGCCATCTCCATGGATCAAAACAGAAGAGCGTTTGCGGCGGTTGATTCCCGTAAGCCGTGCTTCTGTGCAGACGTCACAATCACAATACACCCGCGGAACACCCATCGCATCCCCGGTTCCCAGAAATGTTAGCTGATTCATTATGAAAGTCCCCTCTCTATCCCGGAAGCAATGCATCCCAATTTATATTCCATCTGATTCATGATATGTAAATTGTAATCTCCCACCTCTGTTTTTGCAAAAAAAAGACCCTCCCGCGCAGTTATTCACTGCAAACGGGACCGTCTCTGTTGTCTGACATTTAGCAGTCCAACTTCATATCCTTTGTTTCACTATCAGCTAAATCAAAGCCCTCAGCTTCAACGTCAATTCCTGACCTTCAGGCACTTCCTTTGACTCAGTAATAACCCAATTCGATGCAAGGCGTTTGGCCAGTACATCTGCCTGTTCTGTTTTTAATTTTAACCCGGTTACGATGCCTTCACCAACAGTGAAATCTTGCTCCGGCAGTAATCCGAAAGACTTTTGCAAGTAGATCCCCAGACCACCACGAGTATTAAAGGTAATCCGGTAGCCGTCTTTAACCGCACCTTCCAGATTCTCGCCATGCTCGTCCGCATAGGAGAAAAAATCATCATATCTGTAGTGCTCCTCAGACACGGCATCGAACGCAGCCACATCTTTGGCCTGTATCGCCTCCAGTAAAGCTGCATCCGACATGCCTTTGCCACGAGCCTGTTCCAGCCGAATGGCTGTATTTTGGGACAACTTAAACTCAGCACTCATCCAACTCACACCTTCCTGTCACTATATATCATTATTCCATGGATATTCCTAATTCATTATATCCTGTCCCGATAGCCGGATACAAAGTGGCCTGGCGAAACTTCCATCCACTCCGGTTCTTCATCCCGTCCCCGAGCGGATGGGTCGGTGTTCTCCCTGATAATATAAAAACCTCCACCTCACTGGATAGAGTGAAATGAAGGTTGGGATCGCAAACACTATAACCCTGCCAACACCTGGTACCATACGCCTCGTTTGGAATACAGTGTGCTGCGTACCTTATCCCATCCGCCGAGGTAGTTTATATCGAACAGACCTTCAGGCGTAGGGAACGAGGACTTCGTTTCTGCAAACACTTCAGGGTCTACCGAACGGAAACCATGCTTGGCAAAAATGCGCTGTGCTTCCGGCGTACGCAGATACGCTATAAAGGCCTCAGCCAATTCACGGTTGCCATGTTTATCCGCATATTTGTCTACGACAACCGCTGGATTTTCAATCAGTATCGTGTTTTTGGGAACCACGATGTCATAATTTACACCCTTCGCTATCCGGGCAAGCAATTCATTCTCATACGTGACGATAACATCCCCCACGCCATACTCAAATGCCGCCATTGAAGAACGACCGCTCTTATCCAATGACTCGACATTCTCATGCACCTTTTCCAAAAAGGCTTTAGCCACGGCAGGATCTTTCTTTCCTTGCTCCTCAGACAGCTTCAATCCTGCACCATAGATGGCATTAATATCCCACTGGGCTCCGCCTGACGTCTTCGGATTCGGATAGAGCACCTTAACACCCGGCTTGGTCAAATCTTCAAAATCGCGAATCCCCAGCGGGTTGCCTGCCCTTGTACCCAGAACGACGATCGAACGGGTGATCATGCCATCATTCGGTGCCTGTTTCCAATTGGAACTGACCAGATCGGCTTTGACCAGCTTGTCGATATCACTTTCCATTGCCAAAAGCGCTACATCAGCTTCGAATCCACCCACAATCGCTCTGGCTTGTGTGCCGGAGGCTTCATAGGATTCCTGGAAGTGCACAGTCTGTCCGGTCTTCGCCTTCCATACCGCTTGGAATTCGGGCAGCAACTCTCCAACGGCATCTTTGGCTACACTGTAAGCACCGATAACCAATGTGTTAGATTGGTCGCCTGTCGAGGTTCCGTTCTGTCCGCTCGCTTCCTCCTGCTTACTACATCCAACGGTCATGCAGACGAGCAGAAGCATGAGGACAACATATATAGGTATGGCTTTCTTCTTCCTCGTCTGCATGGGCAGCACCTCTCTCCAAAATTCTAAAACTTTACTGAATCAAATGATCTTCTGATTAGATAATGACTGGCATTGGATCTTCTTTCAACCGATTCTCAACAACCCAGCTATGGGTATCATTGAACAGATAAGCACGATGCACGAGCACACGAATCTGTTGACCGACTTGCAAGGTTGTTTTCTCCAGAGAACGATACGTAATGAGTTTATGCCCCTCAACTTCCACTTCTACCATCCATTCACTTCCACGGAAATGAAGGTGTTTGACGGTACCCTTTTCAGTAGCGGACAGCATGCTAAACTCGTTTTTCAAACCAATCTCGATATACTCAGGCCGAATCAGTGCACGTGTGCGTTCCCCTTCCACCGCATGTTCAAAGCCCTTGAGCTGTGAAGCATCCTCCACGACGGTAGATTCCCCGATAAATGTAGCAACGAAAGGTGTCTCCGGGTTTTTGTAAATATCCCATGGCGTGCCCTTCTGTTCTAACCGTCCTTGGCTGATAATCATAATTTCGTCGGCAACTTCAATCGCTTCATCCTGGTCATGGGTTACAAAAATCGAAGTGATGCCCACCCGCTCAATCAGCTCTCTCAGCCATGAACGAAGTTCCTGACGGATCTTGGCATCAATGGCGGCAAAAGGTTCATCCAGCAATAGTAGCTGTGGCTCCGGGGCCAATGCTCTGGCAAAAGCAACACGCTGCCGCTGTCCACCAGACAACTGATGCGGATAACGCTGTTCGAAACCTTTCAATCCCGTCAACTCCACAAGCTCCATGACCCGATCACGGATCTGAGCTTTGGGAGTCTTTTTGACCTTGAGTCCAAAGGCGATATTATCAAATACTGTCATATGTTTGAACAAGGCATAGTTCTGAAATACAAATCCGATCCCACGCTCCTGCGGAGGCAGATGGTTTACGACCTTTCCGTGAAAACGAATCTCCCCGGAACCCGGGTTCTCAAGCCCCGCAAGCATACGCAGAATGGACGTTTTCCCACCTCCGCTGGGGCCTAGCAAACCGATTAGATGGCCTTTGGCAATATCGAACGAGACATCTTTTACCGCATGAAAATCACCGAAATGTTTGTTCAGATCACGGACTTCCACATGCATCTCAATGCACTTCCTTTCGCTTCTTGGCCCATTCCATCATAAGCAGGAGACCGACGGAAAAGGTAACCAGTACCAATGCCACACCATTTGCGGCAGCAACGTTAAAATTCTCAACATCCTGATATACCAGCGTTGTTGCCGTTTGTGTTTTGTTCATAATGTTACCCGATACAACCAGCACCGCACCGAATTCTCCAAGCGAGCGGGCAACCGTCAACACAAGACCGTATACTACCGCCCAACGAATGGAAGGCCAGGTAACACTCCAGAACGTTCTCCAGCCGTATGCACCAAGCGTTGATGCAGCCTCTTCCTGCTGAGATCCCAGCTCCTGCAAAACAGGCATCACCTCTCGGACCATCAGTGGAAAAGTGACAAACAACGTTGCTATGACCATGCCCGGGAAGGCATACACCACATTGAATCCTATCCCTTCAAAAAAAGCGCCCATAATGCTGTTGGGTCCCAGCAGCAATACAATCATCAATCCGCCGATGACTGGGGATACGGCATAGGGCAGATCCACGATGCTGTTCAGCAGCCCTTTTACCCGGTCACTCAGCCATCCGGCGCGGACCAGATAGATAGCCATCATTACGCCAAACAATGTATTTAACAGCGTGACGACAAGTACAACAAGTCCTGTCATCATCAGGGCATGCAGCGCCTCAGGACGCAACAGCCCTTCCAGGAAACCTCCTGCCCCGTCTTCAAATGCACCAATAACAATTCGTCCAAGCGGGATGATCAGCAGTACAATGAACACCGCAAACGTCAGTCCGATTAATAGTCGCCTCATCGTCTTCTCCCCCGCATCTGCACCAGATTAATGAGCCAGAGGATCAGGAAAGAGAGTGTTAAGAGCAGTACGGATACCGCAGCGGCACCGGTTGGATTGTCACTTTCGATCTCGCCATATATGAATACGGAAGCCGTCAAAGTTCTTCCCGGGATATTGCCTGCCACCAGCACAACAGCGCCAAATTCGGCCAGTGCTCTGGAGAATGCAAGCATCCCCCCACTAATCATGCCCGGAGCCATGGACGGTAGAATGACCTGCCTGAACGTGCGCGCCTTCGATGCTCCCATCGTGTAGGATGCCTCTTCCTCCGAAGGATCGATCTCTTCAAGTAAAGGCTGCACCGCACGGATGACAAAAGGAAACGTAACAAAGGTCATCGCGATCACAATCGCAGGCTGGTGAAACACAATTTCAAACCCCATAGATTCCGCTAGTTTTCCGATGGCACTGACCGGACCTAGGAGCAGCATAATCATCAGTCCACCAACGGCGGTAGGCAATGCAAAAGGAAGATCTACCAGACTGTTAAGGAATGACCTCCCGAAAAAGCGATAACGTGTTAGCACCCAGGCTATCATGGTTCCCAGAATAACATTAATCACCGTTGCGATAACGGCCAGCCGGATCGTTAAGAGCACGGCTTTCCACGCAATAGGGTCCATGATGCTTTGGATAAAGTTGCTCCATCCTTCTGAGAAGGAATTGACGTACACACCGATGATTGGAAGTACAATGAGTACGATAAAATATAACAATACGGTACTACGGAATCCCCAAGTCCATCCCTTATGACGAAGAACGGTATTCATTGCTGCATTCCCTCCCAGCCTCCGGTTCTATGTCCGGTCGGCAGTCTTCCTGCTTCCATACAACCTTTTTCCTAAGTTGGATTTTATTACTTCAACATTATTCCCATTAGTCTACTTGGTTTTTTTGCTTATCTGATACTTTACCAGTTTGCAGTGCTAATCGTCAATGCTTTTATGGAATAAAATTGGGGCAGCCATGTGATGGAATTAATAAAAAATTTCCTGCCCGCTACGCAGCCAGAACAACCTTCCAATCGCTGTTATCCGCAAGCTTCCTGGTTTGTTTGTTATGTAATGGTTAAGGTACAATCTAGAGGACTAATTTGAAGCAAAAGGAGTGGGAGCAATATGTTATATACGAAGAATTTATCGACATCCAGACGGGATGAGATGAAAGATATTACGCGGGAAGTGGAGCAGGTTGTCCGTGAAAGTGGTGTGCAAAATGGAACGGTATTGATTTACTGTCCACATACGACAGCAGGCATTGCAATTAACGAGAATGCTGACCCGGATGTCAAACATGACGTACTGCTTCGTCTGAACGAAGTGTACCCTTGGGAGCATCCCGAATATCGCCATGCTGAGGGGAATACGGCATCTCACTTGAAATCGATCACAACCGGACCATCACAAACGGTGATCATACATGAGGGCAGATTAGTGCTCGGCAGATGGCAGGGCATCTATTTTTGCGAATTTGACGGTCCCCGTCAACGGAAATATTTCCTTAAAATCATGGAAGGATAGTTCATTTACACCCATGTCCAACTATTCTTCATCAAAATAATAAAACAAACAGGCGGTCCATCCTATTTCCGGGATGTAATCCGCCTGTCTTGGTCTTCTTCGCTTAAAAACTTTCGCGAGACAACGTTATAAAGAATTAATGTTATGACAATTCACCGCCCTGAAGTATAGGAGTGCGACAAAAGCGCCTTATTGGACGCCAGGCTGGTGTTGGAGATTTCGACAGAGTACTTTGACATGAGATAACGCAGCCGATTCAATCTCTGAAAAGGTCAAACGATCCTGAATATAGTATGATATGAATCCGTGCATAGACAAAAACAGCGTACGTGGTACACATTGAATATCCTCTTCTGTGCAACCCTCTTCATTCATGTATTGCCGAATAATAGAGGCAAACAATTCGAAGCATCTTCCTTGCTCCGTACGACAATACGATAGCAATTCCTCATCCCGAATCATGAACATGATCTCGTACTGATACGGATTCTCCAAACCAAAACGAATAAACTCCATCATAATATGTTCCACCTTGCTCACGCCGACCACGACTGGCCTGACCATGGCTTGCAGCAGCAGATGCCCCAGATGATTGAAATCTTCAACCACAATGGCATAAAACAGCTCCGCCTTTTCTTTAAAATGATAATACAGCGACCCATGACTATAGCCCAGATGCTGGCCGATGCTTCGCATCGAAATGGCGCGGTATCCTTTGGTAATAAAAAGATGCCTCGCCGCCTCCAGTATCCGCTCCCTCGACAACTCCTGTTCGACTGCTCTTCTAGCCATATATTTTATTCCCCTTCAATAAAATAAAGCCGCTGTCCCTCCGTGATCCGGGATTGCCCTTGCGTCAAATCTGTGATCCAGGCTACAAATGCCTCGGCTTCACTATCCGGCGGAAGACAAGTCAACGTAACCTTATCGGTGAATCCAGTTTCACCTGTACGGACTTCCCGGCTCCTTAATTCATTTTCCACTTTGCCCAGCCATGTGTAATCCAGTTCAACAAAAACTTCACGATGAAGCACTTTGGTAACCGCTTCCCCCGCTTCAATGGCTGCAACTGCTCCATCCGTATAAGCGCGAATTAGCCCACCTGCTCCAAGCATGATTCCCCCAAAGTAACGTGTAACTACGATAGCCACATTTTTCAATTGCTGATTTTTGATCACTTCAAGAATGGGTTTCCCCGCGGTTCCGCTTGGTTCCCCATCATCGGATTGCTTCTGGATCTCATCCCGCTCACCAATCATGTAAGCCGAGCAGTTATGAGTGGCATTCCAATGTTTTTTCTTGATTTCATCAATAAACGCATTGGCTTCTTCTTCCGTCGTGACCGGCATAATATGACCGATAAATCGCGACTTCTTGATTACAATTTCCAGATTGCCCGGTCCTCGAACCGTGCGATAACGTTCAATCATTCCTATCCAACTTTCCAATTTGATCCATTTTACAAGAAAGCAGTTCCCCGCGCGGACGCGGACGAACTGCCTTGGTTTAACATCCGGGGAACCATTGCTTTGACAAAGACTCCCCGAATGTAATTACATTACCTTATTTAGCTATATGAGCAGACCGATGAATTATTCGGAAAGTCTCGCTTCCAGCGCTGCTTTCTCTTCTTCAAAGCCTGGTTTGCCCAGCAAAGCGAACATATTTTTCTTGTAAGCTTCCACGCCTGGTTGGTCAAATGGATTGACTCCGAGCAGGTAACCACTAATGCCGCATGCTTTTTCAAAGAAGTATACCAGATATCCGAAAGAATATGGAGACATATCTGGAATGTTCACAATCAGATTTGGTACTTGACCATCGGTGTGTGCAAGCAGTGTTCCTTGGAATGCTTTTTTGTTAACAAAGTCCATCGTTTTACCTTCAAGGAAATTCAGACCATCCAGATCATCCGGATCCGCTTCGATCGAGATATGCTCCGATACTTCAGCAACCTGAATGACGGTTTCGAAGATGTTCCGGCTACCCTCTTGAATGAATTGACCCATGGAGTGCAAGTCAGTCGAGAAATCAACGGATGCAGGATAGATCCCTTTATAGTCCTTACCTTCACTCTCTCCAAACAGCTGTTTCCACCATTCGGATACAAAGTGCAGGGATGGCTCGTAGTTCACGAGGATTTCTGTTCCTTTACCTTTGCGGTACAACGCGTTACGAACAGCTGCATATTGATATGCTTCGTTCTCAGCTACGTTCGGGTTGCTGTACTCTTTGGAAGCATCAGCCGCGCCCTGCATCATTTCCTCAATGCTAATGCCAGCTGCTGCGATTGGAAGCAAACCTACAGCCGTCAGAACGGAGTAACGTCCACCTACATCATCCGGGATAATGAAGGATTCATAGCCTTCTTCATTCGCCAGTTTTTTCAGTGCGCCGCGCTCTTTATCTGTTGTTGCATAGATACGTTTGCGAGCTTCTTCTTTACCGTATTTTTTCTCCAATGCTGCACGGAAAATACGGAATGCGATTGCTGGCTCCGTTGTAGTACCGGATTTGGAGATGACGTTAACGGAGAAATCTTTGCCTTCAACCAGATCCAGCAAATGAGTTACATATGTGGAGCTGATATTGTTTCCTGCGAAATAGATTTCAGGCGTTTTGCGTTTTTCTTTAGGCAGGTTGTTGTAGAAAGAGTGTGTCAACATTTCAATCGCTGCACGAGCACCCAGGTATGATCCACCAATACCGATAACAATCAGTACTTCGGAATCGCTTTGGATTTTGGCAGCCGCTTTTTGAATACGGGAGAACTCTTCTTTGTCATAAGCGGTAGGCAGGTCGATCCAGCCCAGATAATCCGATCCTGTACCTGTTCCGTTGTGGAGCTGCTCGTGAGCCAAACGAATCGGTTCAGCGAAATAGTCCACTTCATGCTGATTGACGAATTGCAGAGCTGTGCTGTAGTCAAACTTCACTTTTTTTGCCATGATCTATAAAACCTCCTGATATCGGTAGCGTATTTTTTTCCGTTTTCCATTCGAAACAACTTAGCCTAAGGATACTTCAAATCCACAGGACTGACAAGCTTGCAGCCCGAACTTTGTCGTAAGAGTTTAAGAAGCAAAAAGGGTTAACCGAATCCGCGAGTCGCGGTTCTGGTTACCCTTCTTGTATTATTCCGCCGGGTACGAGCAGCAGTAGTCGGTAACGCTGCGTATCTCCAGTTTAAATTTGGATTCGGCAGGCACGTGAAACGTAGCTTGACCTTGAATCTCTTGCCAATCTGCTTCTCCGGGAAGCAATACTCTCAGATCGCCGGACAGAATCTCCATAATCTCACGGGAATCTGTGCCGAACTCATAATTGCCTGGAAGCATAATGCCCAGAGTCACCTTGCTGCCATCCCCCAAAATAACTGTTCTGCTCGTTACCTGGCCTTCATAATAAATGTTGGCCTCTTTGACTACACTGACTTGATCAAACTGTGACATGCGTACCCGCTCCCCCTGAAGTTAATGAAAACAAAAGGCAAAACAGATCAGGGCGGTTACCCGCCCATTCTCTGCCGGAAATCACTTGCTACTCGGCAGGACAGAAATTAAACTGTCCCTCCTGGCAGCATTTTTCAAAGCTATTACAGCAATGCTTTCACGCGACTAACCACGTTCTCCACAGTGAAACCATACTCTTGGATAACACGGTCGCCAGGCGCGGATGCACCAAATGTGCTGATTCCGAGAATGTCGCCTTGGTCGCCGACATATTTTTCCCAGCCCATTGGATGAGCCATTTCAATCGCCAGACGAGCTTTAACATCCGGAAGCAGGACGGATTCTTTGTATGCTTTGTCCTGTTTCTCGAACAGATCCCAGCTCGGCATGCTGATTACGCGAACTTGGATACCTTGTTCAGCAAGTGCTGCTTGGGCTTTGACAGCCAGTTGCACTTCGGAACCTGTTGCGATGATTTGGGCCACAGCTTTGCCTTCTTTTGCATCAGAGACAACATACGCACCACGTTTCACGTTCTCACGGGAACCTTCAACGGTACCTTCCAGAATCGGCAGGTTTTGACGAGTGAGTACGAGTGCAACCGGATTGCTCTTGTTCTCAAGCGCATAAGCCCATGCTGCAGAAGTTTCATTACCGTCAGCCGGACGAATAACCGTCAGGTTAGGAATGATACGCAGGGATGCCAATTGCTCGATTGGTTCGTGAGTAGGACCGTCTTCACCAACAGCGATACTGTCGTGAGTCAGAACATACGTCACAGGCAGACCCATCAGAGCAGCCAGACGAACAGCTGGACGCAGATAGTCTGTAAATACGAAGAATGTACCTCCGAATACTTTCACACCACTGTGCAGTGCCATACCGTTCATTGCTCCAGCCATACCGAATTCACGGATACCGAAGTAAATGTTGCGACCGGAATAATCTTCTGGTGAGAAGTTCTCCAGATTGTTCAAGTGAGTCATTGTGGAGCTTTCCAGGTCAGCAGATCCGCCTGTCAGTTGTGGCACGTTATGAGCCAAACCGTTCAGCGCATTACCGGATGCTACACGTGTGGATACCGCTTTGTCTGTTGCTGCATATTTAGGCAGATCGCGATCCCAACCTTCTGGAAGGTCGCCATTGATTGCTGTTTCGAATTGAGCTGCCAGCTCAGGGAATGCTTTTTTGTACTCGGCCAATTTCTCGTCCCATGCTTTGTTTGCAGAGATACCACGATCTTTCACTTGTGCAAAGTGTTCGCGAACTTCAGTTGGTACGTGGAAATCTTCCTCGTAAACCCATTTGTAAAATTCTTTAGTCAATTTGGCTTCGTCTGAACCCAGTGGAGATCCGTGAGTACCGCCGTGGCCGCCTTTACCTTGTTTGTTCGGGCTACCATAACCAATAACAGTTTTAACTTCGATCAGTGTAGGACGCAGTGTATCTGCTTGACCTTCTTGGATCGCTTTTTCGATTGCAGGCAGATCGTTACCATCTTCAACGCGCAGCACTTGCCAGCCATAAGCTTCAAAACGCTTCGCAATGCTTTCAGAAGAAGACAGGTTCAATTTACCATCCAATGTGATGTCATTGGAGTCGAACAACATGATCAATTTGCCCAGGTGCAAACGTCCAGCCAGGGAAGCTGATTCATGGGATACGCCTTCCATCAAGTCACCGTCACCACAGATTGCATACGTGTAGTGGTCGATTACGTTGAATTTGTCTTTGTTGTATGTTGCGCCCAGTTGAGCTTCAGCCATAGCCATACCTACAGCCATTGCAATACCTTGACCCAGTGGTCCAGTTGTTGCATCAACACCTGCAGTATGCCCGAATTCCGGGTGACCCGGCGTTTTGCTTCCCCATTGACGGAACTGTTTCAGTTGATCCATAGGCAGGTCATACCCGCTCAGGTGAAGCAAGCTGTACAGCAACATGGAGCCATGTCCTGCGGACAGGACAAAACGGTCCCGGTTAACCCAAGTTGGGTGGTCCGGGTTATGTGTCATCGTTTTTGCAAAAAGTTGGTACCCCATTGGAGCGGAGCCCATAGGCATTCCCGGGTGTCCGGAATTTGCCTTCTCGATTGCATCAATCGCCAGTGTACGTACGGTAGTGATTGACAGATTGTCGATGGTGTTGTTTTCTTCCTTTTGAATCGCTTCGTTCTTGTCAGTCATGGTTTGTCCTCCTCATGTCTTTAGATAAGTCGGGTTGCGCAAGCGAATCCCTCTCATCATACAAGCAAACCGAATTTCACAATAAGTGAATCCGCTTGAGTGTTTCATTTTGACTTATTCACTTTTGTATTGTATCACTTGGCGTGAATGTTTTCCATAACCTTCTTTTAGAAGATCGGGAAAATTCGGTTGTTTGTGACGAGGGATTTGTTTCCAGTTGCGCAAAAAGAGTGTCATACTGAGCATTTCAGTATATCTTCTAGCTCAGCCAGCATCGCAAATCCATCGGATGAAGTATAACCTTTAAGCGGAAAACCATACTCTTTTTAGATATTGAAGTTGATTTTGCATATAATGATCCTTGATCATGATTGGAAAATCGGACTTTTGTGCACATCAGGCTATACTTCATATCAAAAGGAGGATTCGCTTATGCTGAATCATTCTGCTAAGTCAACAAAGTCGTCAAAGCACATATTACCCTGGAAAGCCGGGGTTTTAACAGGGATTACATCAGGTTTTGTACTTGGATTCTTTTTAAAGGCCATGCAGACTTACACCGGTGTAAAAGTCTATACCCTGCTGCTGAACATCGATTTTGTTCCCTGGCTCCCGCCAACATTACCTGAATACATCGAATTTGTGCTTCATATTATCGTTTCCATAATCCTCGGCATCTTGTACATATGGTGGATTCAGCGTTCGGGTCATCCAATATCCAAAGGCGTCCTGATTGGCGCACTCTCTTCCCTGCTGTATATTCCGCTCTCCCAGCTGTCGAGTCGTGTGCCTGATCTGTATGATGTAAAAGCGATCCTTTACTGGCTGGCAGGGCATCTGTTATTTGGTGTGGTCGTTGGTTTGTGCGGTTATATATGGCGACACAACCAAAAAGGCAATCCCCCGTTCAGACACGAATAGGGAATCGCCTTTTCTTTTTTTAGGAATAGAAGTATATATCTTTCCGAATCAACCTTGCGCAGTATTAAAGCATTAGCTTAAAATACAACGGTTTTATTTTCATGAACCAGTACACGGTCTTCAACATGCCATTTGACGGCACGGGCAAGAACAACACGCTCAATGGTACGTCCAATGCGCTTCAACTCGGTTACATCATCCCCGTGGCTTACACGCTGTACGTCCTGCTCAATAATCGGTCCGCCATCCAGCTCTTCCGTAACATAGTGAGCCGTCGCACCGATAATTTTGACACCGCGGTTGTACGCTTGGGCATACGGTTTACCGCCGACAAAGGCAGGCAAAAACGAGTGATGAATATTAATGATGCGGTTACGGTAATGCTCAATGAACATTGGGGAAATGATCTGCATGTAACGCGCAAGAATGATTACATCGATATCATTACCAATGACGTCAAGTTGGCGCTGTTCCGCTTCCTTCTTCGTATCCGCTGTAACCGGAATATGATGATAAGGAATGCCAAATGATTCTACATAGTCCTTCATATCCAGATGATTGCTCACGACGAGTGCGATGTCTGCATCCAGATCGCCAGCCTGCCATTGCCACAACAGCTCAACCAGACAGTGATCCTCCTTGGATACAAAAATGGCCAGTTTCTTCTTGCGGCTAACCGCGGAAAGACTCCAATCCATTTTGAAACGGCTTGCCACTTCTTCAAAATCTGCTTGCAGCTTGGGCAGGTTCGCCGACAATTGTGGAAGATCGAACTCGATCCGCATAAAAAACATGCCGCCAGCCGGGTCCATGGTGTACTGGTCCGACTGGACAATGTTTGCACCATGCTGGTGCAGGAAATGGGAAACTGCAGCAACAATTCCGGGTCCATCCGGACAGGAAATGAGCATCCGCGCCCGATCGGCGCGGTTTTTAACATCAGGACGTACTTGTTTAGCGTGAATCTCCATCGGGTTATTCTTCCTCCTTCAACTATGCCAGGACCAGCAGTTCTTTTCCTGCAAGCCAGGCAATCAAGCGATGATTCAGTTGTTCTTCATTCAAATGCGGGAACAATTCGGCTTCAGCCACGAGGTCATACAGACGTTCCAACGGTTCACGCGGGTCGGATTTTTTGGCTTTGGCATCATTTTTGAGCAGCGTCCAAACATCCAGAACGTACGAACGGGACTCAATCTCTTTTCCTTTGAAGAAATGATGCAGTTGTTCCACTTCTGTCAGGAACTCGGGGCCAAATCGACCAGCAACATCCCCGCGAAGCAACGCGATTTCCGCTTCATACATTGGACGCTGCGTTTTGGCATCTTTACCAATCCAAGGCGTTTCCAAAATAAACGGACGGCCCTTCAGAGCTTCATGATGCACGATGCGGTTAATTGCCTCAAAACCAATCCAGCCGGAGCCAATCGGTGTATGACGGTCCTTGTGCGCACCCACAGGGTTCTTACTATCATTAATATGCATTACGGCAATGCGGTCAAGCCCTACCGTACGATCAAATTGTTCAAGAACACCGTCCAGGTCATTCACGATATCATAACCCGCATCGTGAATGTGACATGTATCCATACATACAGTAAGGCGTTCATTGTGTGTAACCTTCTCGATGATCTGAGCAATTTCTTCGAAGCTGCGGCCCATTTCAGTTCCTTTGCCGGCCATTGTTTCCAGAGCGATATTCACATCCGTCTCTTTTACACCGTCCAGCACTTCATTCAAGCCTTCAGCAATACGTCCGATGCCGTAGTGTGCATCCTTGTCCGTAAATGCGCCAGGATGCAGCACGATATTTTTGACACCAATCGCATGTGTACGACGGATCTCTTCCTGAAGGAAACTTACGGCCAGCTCATACGTGTTTTCTTTGTATGATCCTAGGTTAATAATGTATGGCGCATGGACAACGATATCTTCCATTCCGCCCTCTTGCATCGCAAGCTTGCCTTCCTCAATAAACATGGACTCAATAGGCTTCCGGCGGGTATTTTGCGGTGCACCCGTATATATCATAAACGAACTGGAACCGTACGAGGACGCTTCCTTCGTTGCACTCAATAATCCCTTGTCCGAAAAGGACACATGGGAGCCGATTTTAAGCATCATTAATCCCCCTTTTTCTGAATTATCCCTTATTCTAACGCGATTATCGAAATAAATCTAGAAATGCGCTATAATTCGGGATATAGGCTATTTTTTACAGCTGTAATTGGAACATGGGTGGGCGGAATCCGTCTTTCCGTGAAAATCAATAATCCGAGGTGACTCCGCAATGATTTTCGGCTCCTACGCTTTGACGTTGACCAGCAGTTCCCCCAGCAATTGGTTTATGAACACAATCGCATTCTGGACCGTTCTTTTGCTTGGAAGTATGTGTGTTGGCGGATTTTTTATGATGCGCAAGTTTTTGAAAGTGCTTCCGAAGGCAGACGGGAAGTCCAAACTCGATTGGCAGAACCACTGGGTTGAAACCAGCCGTCATTTATGGACAGATGAAGCAAAAGCTTTTCTCGACCAGCTTGTAGAGCCTGTTCCCGGCCCATTTCGAGATATCGCCAAACATTCCATCGCAGCAGAAATCGGTAAAATTGCGTACGAAAATAATGCACCTGAAGTATCCAGAGATCATTGCATTAAAGGATACATTATAGCCACACCGAAGCGGGATAATAAGTTTCTGGTGAAATTTCTGGAGAAAAACCACATTGACTATTCGCCTTATAAACATCTAATGAATAAATAGAAAATGGAATTCAGCCGAACATGTATTTCGCTTACATATGTGCAAACATGCTCCGTCAGGTAAGTCATCCTCAGCAAGGCAGTGCTTACCATCGGGGCTGTTTGTCGATCCAGTAATACATGTCAGTACAGTCAAAATAACAAGGAGGTCGCCAAGATGAAGATTGCGATTTGTGGAGGTACCGGTTTTGTCGGAGGAGCGCTCGTTGATTACTGGCTTCAGGCAGGCCATCATGTGAAAGTTATTACACGCAAACTGCCGAATTTACATAATCCCAGCCAAAATCTTACCTATATCTCTTGGGAACAGGTGGAGGAGCAGCCTCATTTGCTCGAAGGAATGGATGCCTTGGTGAATCTTGCCGGGGAAACGTTGAATCAACGTTGGACAACCAAGGCGAAACTGGAGATCGTTGAATCCAGAGTGACTACTGTAGCTCGCGTAGCCAAATTGGTAGATTCACTGGAGCACAAACCGGAGGTGGTCGTACAGGCATCTGCCATGGCAATCTATGGCACCTCTCCCACAGAAACATTTGATGAGAACAGCCCACATAAATCGATGAATTTCCCATCCCGTGTCTCTGAACAATGGGAAGTTG
Organism: Paenibacillus sp. 11B; assembly: GCF_030487755.1. Classification (NCBI taxonomy): domain Bacteria; kingdom Bacillati; phylum Bacillota; class Bacilli; order Caryophanales; family Paenibacillaceae; genus Paenibacillus; species Paenibacillus sp. 11B. Next base: position 88,122 of record NZ_JAUKNS010000003.1, read on the forward strand.
CTGCTGATGCCATCAAACATGTGAGACTTGTAAAAATCCGCGTTAGCCTCGTACTTGGTCATAAAAAAGGGGCTTTTCCATTAATGAAACTGCCTTATATGCTTGGTGTTGGGGGCAGGGTGGGAAGTGGCAAACAGTGGACCAGTTGGATTCACATTATGGATATTGTGCGTTTGATTGATTTCACAATCCAAAATAAAGAAATCTCCGGTCCGGTGAACGCCTCTTCGCCCAACCCGGTAACCAACGATGAATTCGGACGCACGGTAGGTAAGGTGTATCATCGTCCACACTGGTTCCCCGTACCCGGAATTCTGATCAAAACACTGGTTGGAGAACTCTCTGTCGTGCTGCTTCAGGGACAGCGGGTTATCCCGCAAAAAGCGTTGGATCACGGATTCCAGTTTACCTTCCCTACATTGACCGAAGCACTGGAAGATCTGAAACACCGGGGTCTATCCGACTGATCGATACGTGTAAACAGACTCAGCCAACGTAAAGGTATCTCCATCTTCCAGTGGATATTCCTTGTACGGAGCAAGGACATTGCCCTTGAGAATGGTTCCATTCACAGAACCCAAATCCTTAATGACATAGCCCGATTTGTTCCGGCTCAATTCCACATGAGCACGGGACACACCGGTTGCTGAATCTACCCACTGGACCATGTCCGCCGATCGGCCAATAACAAACGATGCTCCACAGACATCCATCCGTTCATTTTTGTCCCCTGTTGCTGACCTGCGTTCAAGATAAAAAGAAGGTGCAACTGGACCTGCTCCTGTAATGCTTCCGCCAGCAACACTTTGCAAGTTTACAGTTGCATCAGCCGCCGCATGATGATGGAAGAGCTCCGATGTTGCAGCAGTGGCTTCGATAGCATGCTGAACGAAAGGTTCATCAGAAGCCTCGGATGGTATATGCAGATTTTGAAAGCGAGAATTCCCTGCTACAGGTGACCTGGATTCAAAAGAATGCCCCCGCTCTGATTGAGCACTTTGACTCTGCATATCACCAGACCTCTGTTTACTCGTGTAACCTTGTGCATATGCATTACCTTCTGGTGACATTTCAGATGCGTTCCAACGCCAGCTCTCCTGAAACATCTCTTCTTCGCTTTCCTTTTGTTTATCTTTGCCTCTGCCCAAGCCGAATAAAGCAGATCGCCTATTCGATGAGCCCTCCTGCAATTCGCCATCTGCATATTCTTCATTCGGAATCTTTTTGCGTAGCAGATTGGATTTCGAATTTTCGAATTCCCCTTTAGTCACCCACGCCCAACCCGCGATACCAAGCAACCCAGCACTTAATGCTGCGGATAGAATCATTTGTGTCTGACCCGGTTGTTCCATATAGATGAATCTCCATACCAGCGCCATGGCAATCATACAGCCCAGAAGGATATAAGTCGTTTTGGAGGATGCTTGCTTTTCGTCCTTTTCCATGTCATCGTCCTGTAATGAATCAAATGTTTGGCGCTGTGACGGATTCGTAACACCTTTTGATTGCAATGAAGACTCTATCGGTGAACGTCTGCCGGAAAATCCTGAAAAGTGTTTGTTAGGCGGTTTGTCATCCTCTATAGTAGTTACTCGTGGTTGCTGGAATGATTTCAATTGCTGCTCAGCTTCACTATTTCCATCCGATTGACGATACTGATGATCTTGCCCACTTCTCTTTGAAAACGGCTCATTTCCCCGCTCTGGAATTGCAGAGATTGGCATTCCTAACTCACTGTCAGTTGACCCGGATGACCCACGCGAAGACATAAACGATGCCTGGCCTGAACCACTCTGCTCATCTGCATATAATTCAAGCAAAAGTTCACGCAGCTGTCTGATATCCCATTGTTCACTGTCACATAGCTGGAGGACACGCTGAATCCCTTCGCCTTGGAGTTCCTGAACATGGGCCATTAGCCGGATAACCAGTTCGCGGAATTGCTGAGGGGTCGGATCAACCTCAACCGCATCGACAATCGGGATGTATACCAATCCAAGTTCTCCTATTTCCAGTGAACCATTAATAAATATGTACTCTTCCTGAATCTGTAATTTACGTGAATCCAACATATATTGTCTACATTCCGTAAATGTGTCTGCCAACTGAAACAATAGACCATATAATACGCGCAATTTGATTTTTCCTGCCTTTAACATCTGAGGTAACATCTTATACCCTGAAATGTCATACTGTAACGTTACATTTCGATCCACCTCGCGGATATGAACGGGAAGAAGCCTTGGAATTTGATTGGAAGACAGCATACCCATCTGCACACGGCTCAGTTCGTCCATACGCAGCCCTTCCGCTTTCTCCAAAACCATAAACGATCCGCCGTTTCGAATGAAATCTCTCGTTAATCCATACATGTCAATCCTCTCTTTCCGTTAACAAGCTATAATCCACAATTCCTACATCTTATTAAGACATGTAGAGATAGGCGCTAATGAATCCGGGCAATACAGCCAGCATAAAAGGAAACTTTAATGTCTTTTCCTGATTGACCAGCTTGAGCGAACCGAGCATGAAGAAACCAGCAAGATTTCCTGCCATGGCCCGTACCCGCTTCGCTGAATCCCTGCGGAACAAGAGAATGACTAATCCAATTGCCCCTGCGTACAAAACGGAGTAAATAATAACGTGAACGCCGAAGGCCAGCCCAGTCCAGGCGCCAATGCCTCCAAACAATTTCACATCTCCGGCACCCACTGCACCGATCATATACATTAGGAACAGCACACCGAACCCAACCGCGAACCCGGCTGCTGAGAACAGAACCCCCTCCCATCCTCCCCAGATAATATGGGCAAGTACTCCCATGACAGTCACTGGTAAAGTTAAACGATTTGGAATTTTCATCGAACGAACATCTGTAACAAAAGCTGCAATCACATAAAGACCACAGGCCAGGTAAAACCACTGCACCTCCATCATCTCCTTTAATTATTTTCTGGAAGCTACATTAAACTCAGTAACCGTCTTGGCACCATCCGCTGTCTCCACAACAAACGTCCATGTGCCCTCCGTTGTACGTGTTCCTACAAACCAATTCCACTCGATCACACCATTTTCATCGGCAGTCGCCCATCCAATATGCTTGGCCGAACTTTCTCCGGACTTGTAAAATATCGTCAAGTTCGCTGTAGCTCCGGGCTCCACTTTAACCTTAATCGTCGCATTGTTGCCTATGTATGCCGGATCCGGTTTGGATAAAATGGTTGCAGCTCCTGCGGAATCCGCGTCTCCTCCACTGCTGCTGGAACCTTCTCCGGTATCTCCGATCCATACCCGTTCTGCTGCTGCCGCTTGAATGCGTAAAGATTTTCCTAGGAAGGGGACTTTAACAGGCAATTCATAGCTCAGTTCAAGCCGGAAGTACGGATTCGTTTTATTTTTGAGATCAGGTATGGAAATACCGTTAACATGAACACGTTCAATATCCAGCACAGAAGTATTAATAAATGGCTGAAGTAGCGGTTTAACAGTCGGATCAAGCACGGTCTCAAGTACGGATGTCTTGATCTCCTGTAACGGTTGTTCACCTCTGGCAGCTGCAGCACGCACCCAATCGCTTAGCGGTTCTGGTAGTGAAGAGGCATACTCTTCGGCCCATTCCGTCAGTGACAGCTCAGGTATTTTCCATCCACCCTCCGAGCCTCCACTACCAGCGGAATCAGAGGGCGTGAATACAAGAGAGACCGGATATATTTTAGTGGATAACTGCTTTACCGCTTCTCCTGCCGTGCTCTGCAACGCTGTCGATACTAAAGTCATCTGTACGATATAAATCAGGAACATGACAAAGAACAGAAATACAGGCAAAACCAGTGAGGCTTCCAAAACAATGCTGCCTTGTTCCCTTTTTGGAGAACGCAACTTTTGGAGAAAACGTGTCTGCTTATTCAGGAATTTCAATCTTTCCAGTCTGTTTATTCTTGTTAGTCGTTTGTGCAAAGATGCCAAAACTTTTTCCTGCTGATGCTGCTTATCCATAATCCCTCCACCGAAACGACCCGGATTATTTAATAGGAATAATCGGCCTTCCGATCAATGAAAAATCGCCCATCTTCTACCTGGTCAGCACTACCCATGACAGCACCTATACTTCTGGTGACTCCCGGCAAAAACCACAGCTTGATACTGCTGCGCATGTTTCCCGAGGCATAGGTCTGCTTCTCGTCCGGGTTCACGCCCGTATTTAACCTGATCAAAGCCAACATTCTGGACATTTTGCGTTCATTGTTGCTATGCATTAAAAGGAACAAACGGAGATGATCCCTGTAGGTAAGCTTGACTTTGATATATTTAGACAATTCCACACTACCGTCTTTAGCCAATTTCACCATATCTGCTATAGCGTTTGTAATTCCATATAAAATGGCAGCAGATAGTACAAGAAGCGGATTCCCGAGCTTGCTGTTCTCAATTAATCCTTCTGCTGTTCGAATGGCAAGACGCATACCAAAGATCTCCGCATATGCAGCAGCAATGTTGCCCGAAGGATTATGAAAACCATAGACGATGTATTCCAGTTCCTGATTCTCCAGTTTGAATACTTCACCAGAATCTCCGCTACCTTCAGTCCAGTTGAACAGTTGTCCAAAATCCATTGAATTAAAATACGCCAGTGCATACTCATTCTGGAACAATTCATCGCCAAGGCTATCCAGCAGACCGGACATGCCGCTGAATAAACTGTCCATTCCGTTCATGGCGTTACCACCAGATTCATACGGATCGCCAGCAATCTCTGCCTTTTTGGCTTCCTCCCGGCTCGCTTTGTTAAAAGCGATGTTGGCGTTGTAGTACTCTTCCAGCTGTTTGAAAGCTTCCGTTGATCCGGAGTTCCCCTTTTCAATCTGCGACAAAATCCGTTTAACATCCTTCAACTTCCCTTTGGATTCCTTGTCATTTGCTTTACGCTGGGCATCAGATCCGCGACCGCTCTCCAGCTGCTGTTTACTTTGAAGAATGACATTGGAGGGTCCACTTCTCACGTAAGTGTCCATGTATCGTTCCGTTACCTGACTAGCCTGCCTAACCGCTGGTTTAATGGAAACACCACTCATCACCGTAACAGTGCGAAGCTGCGTATTAAGCTCCATGCTGTCATTTCTGACATTGGTAAAATCCGAATTTTGCGAGCGTATACGTGCGTTTAACTGATCGAACAGCGTGTCAGCTCTTACAAGTTCCGAGGCAAGGGAGCGTGTACTTTTCGCTTCACTACCCGATCCGGTAGACGGAGGGCTCGTCCCAGGCAGCGTTGAGTTGCCAACTTTTTCGTAACTGGCATTCTGTGAACGGTTCTCCCCTTCGGCGATTACCCGCTTCATTTCCTCATTGATCTTGCGAGCTTCTTCAATCTTGACTTGTGCTTCCTCCAATTTCGTCTGGTGAACCTGCATTGCTGGCTGTATGATCATGCTTATGCCTGTCGTCACACTCCCTGCGCCTGTACGATAACGAGCCAGCTCCAGCATATACGATTGCTGGTTGAAGGGCAGTCCTTCATCCATTTGTTTCTTGTTCAGATAATCCGCATATCGTGCTGCTACCTCAGCGGCTGTCTCTGGTGTGTCTCTCAGCATCTCATCGTATATCGCAGAGGAAGGCGGGTTCATGATCAAAGCCGGAAGAGCCTTCAGCTTTTCAGCCGACTCCGTCTGATTGGCTATTGCTTCGTCCAGCAACTCCTCACGTTTGTCATACAGTTTCTGCAATTTTTTGAGCAAATCCACGGTATGAGCAGCTTCTTTCATCTCTTCCGACATTGGCTTAAAACGATTGACTACTTCCAGGGTAAAATCAACTGGCGCTCGATATTTCATATCCTCCTGAATCTGGCGATTGAAAATATCGTACCTGCCCAACTCACGCTCCATGCTCAGTGAAGTCGTATCCCATTGGATATCCAAAATAGGAAATCCATCTTTTACAGCCGAGGGCTTCACACTATCATTCAGCACCTTGGCCATAATGGCCTCACCACTGCTGTCACCGTATCCAAACAGACCATACTCCCGCAGGGACGTGTCATAGGCTGACATCACGGATCTCATCGCCGCATGCGTCATTCGTTCTGCCTGTACTTTGAAAGCAGCAATACGTGCATAATCAATGAAAATGGAAACAAACATAAAAATTCCAGCCAAAATCAAGATCAAGAACACGGTTACAGCTCCTGATTCACCGTCTTTTTTTCTGAACAGCGTTTCCTCCTCCTTTCCTCATTTTTTGGTTTTGCCAAAATGCTGCACAACCTGTCCTGCTTCAGCGGCAGTACTGGCTGTGGCTCCTCCCTTGCCTTTGAATTTGGCTGCATAATAACGGACCAGATCCACCGTTCGGATGAATTCCGTCGGCTCTACAACCGCAGATGATCCCTGTGTTAATACACTGTTACCTGAATCAAATAAAAAAGAAGGCAGCGGTAAGGAAATCACCTGCTCCAGCTTGGTCGTTACTTTTCGCTGGATCAGCGAGTTCTGGTATTCAATCGTTCCATTCATCCCAGAAGGCATGCCTTGTGCCGCTTGGGACAGTTTCTTTTCCGAAAGGCTTCCGCCTTCTCCCGCCGGTACAGCAACAATAACCTCATTGTCCGCTCCCGCCCAACCAAACAGTGCTCCGAGCAATCGATCATCGGTCAATCTCCAGTACAAGTTGTCATGTTCCCCAGCCACAACTTCACCCGTCATCGCCTGCTTGTGGCTGTTGTCCCAGCTGTAGGCTGCACGTTCAGAAGCTGCATACGCATGCTGGTTCAGAAATGTCTTCTGATACATGTACATGGAGAAAAATAAAAGCAACACGAGAATAAACAACACGATAGGGAAGACCAGGGAGGCTTCAATGGTGAAGCTCCCTTCTTCCTTTTTCAATCTACTTACTCGGGAAAAATTCATTACTTTTCGTGTCCACTTTACTAAGCAGGCTCGTAATTAATGCTGAAATTTGATTCTTGAATATCAATGCAATAATGATAATAACGCCGATGATCAGAATTAGCTCCAGTGTGCCAAGCCCATCCTCTTCCTTCCAAAATCCAGTTACCTTGCTTTTCATTAAGTCCAGCATCCCAATTCCTCCTACATATTCATCATCATAAAAGCCGGTGCTCCAATCATCACCACAATCGAAAAAAAGATCAGCACCATCGGAAACACCAGTTTGGAAGAAGCCTGTTCTCCCTTAGCCCGACTAACGGCCTTGCGTTTCTCCCATAACACATGGGACAGATCCCGCAGCGCCAGTACAAAGTCACCTCCCCCTCGCCGGAAATTCAGCAGCACGGTTGTTGTAAATATCGTCACTTCCTGCACACCACAGCGACGACTGAACTGTTCAAACGATTGTTGAAACGAATAACCATTATTCCAATCCCCAACCGTCTTTCGTAGCTCGTTGTAGAGGGGATGATCCCGTTCTCCCTGACTGGCTACACAGTGAACAATGGCACGCTGTACCGTTTCCCCTGCTCCAACCAGTAAGACAATTCGGTTCAATAACTCCGGCAGCTCCATGAGTATGTCCTGATCTCTTCGCTGCACTTTGGTGTTAAGGTCTTTATATAGTGCAAAGGGCAGTGCAACACCCAATGCCAGTCCACCTACCATGCCGCCAAGCCCCATATCCCCAACGAGCGACAAAAGGCAGCTTACGAGCAACATCAGCCACGAATAAGTCAGCATTTCAGCACAGTAGAGCATTGTTTTCTCGCCACTATGCTGTATGCCATACATTTTCTGAATGGCGTGCTGCATGCGGAACATGATTACAGGCAATCTGCGGCCCACCTCGAACTTGTCCAGTAAAAACAAAAAGGGGCCATGCAGCTTCTTCAGACGTAATCCTTCCATATCCAGTTTGCGCAGATGTCGGTAGGTCTGCCCTCGCGTTCGATCAAGCACCAGCCACCCTGTTCCGAGCACCCCTCCGAAAATAACGGGAAGCAGCATCGTGTCAGCTCCTTATACTTTGATATCCATAATGCGTGTAATCCACAAATAACAGCAGGCAAGTAACGCCAATGCCCCGCTGGAGATCATATATCCCATCCCGCTATATAACGGCTCCATAAAATCCTTGGCCGTAAAGTTCAGAAAAATCAGAAAAATAAACGGAGCGGCAAACATCACTTTAGATTCAAACTTTTTCTGCGCCACCGCTACCATGATATCCTGCTGAATATCCAGCTTCTCACCAATCACCGCAGAGGTTCGCCTCACCACTTCGACCAGGTCTCCACCGGTTCGCTTACAAGTGATGAACACATCGGCAAAGTTTGTGATATCCTCAATTTTGGCGCGATCCGAGAAATCTTGCAGTGCCTCTTCAATGGGCTGACCATACTCCATCCGCGTCCTTAGAATAGTGAATTCACGAATGAGATCTGTATCCGCCTCAGGATTCAGCATGCGCAGATCCTCTACTGACTCCTTAAAACCGTTCTCTACTGATTTTCCCGCAGCCAGCGCGGAGGACAACGCATATAATGCCTGCTTAAAATGTAAACTGAGTGTCATTCTTCTGCGTTCCAGCAGCACTTTGGTCCAATGTTTCGGTACCCATATACACCCCGCAGCCAATATCAGTCCGGCCAACCAATGATGATAGAACAGGATACCGACGCCAAAGAACAACAAACCACTAATCAGCATGCAGACCATCCGCTGTCTCTGGGATAGCGTATATACGGTGTAGTCCGTTAACGCCTGTCTGGCCTCGCCCAAATTCATCACCTTCCAATAAAATCAACTAATTTACGTTGTTACCCGATTTGATTAACTTATCATTATTGCATTCTATGTACTCGCTCAGCCAGTCTCCCAGCCCTGCCATCTGAATTTTGTCCACTTGTCTCAGCGTCCCAACTTGAACAAGTCCCCCAATAATTTTGCCTTCTTTTTCTTCGATCTCCTGAAAACGAAACAGTGGATTCAGCAGTACTTCTCCGTCCTGCATGCCAATCACTTCACTAATCTCGGTCACCCGACGTGAACGGTCCCGTAAGCGGGATAAATGTACAAAGATATCAATGGCCGAGCTGATCTGCTGCCGGACAACTGCAATGGGAAGATCCGCTCCACTGAGCACCATGGTCTCCAATCTGCTGATCATATCCGAGATCGTATTTGCGTGTCCCGTGGACAACGAGCCATCATGTCCAGTGTTCATGGCCTGTAACATATCCAGCGCTTCTGCTCCCCGCACCTCACCAATAACAATTCGATTCGGGCGCATCCGCAAGGATGACTTGATCAGGTCCCGAATGGATATTTGCCCCTTGCCCTCGGTATTGGCATTCCGCGTCTCCAGCGATACCAGATTGGGTACCGTGATAATCTGTAATTCAGCAGAATCCTCAATGGTAATGATCCGTTCATCCGCCGGGATAAATTGAGATAATGCATTTAGGAAAGTGGTTTTCCCAGATCCGGTTCCACCGCCGATAAAAATATTGTATTTGCTGCGCACTAACTGCTGCAGCAATTCTGCCGCTTCCTCATGCAAGGCACCTTTATCAATCAGATCGGACATCTTCATTGGTTCACTCGGGAATTTCCGAATCGTCATGGTCGGACCTTTCAACGCAATCGGAGGCAGCACGATATTGACCCGCGACCCGTCTTTCAACCGTGCATCCACAATTGGAGAAGACTCATTCACAATCCGGTTCACCCCGGATACAATCATCTGAATAATGTCTTCCAGTCGTTCCCTGGACTCAAACTCCAACGTGATCTGTCTCACTTCACCTTCCTGCTCAACGAAAATCTCCCTGTGGCTGTTGATCATAATCTCTGTAATTTCGGGATGATCCACTAATGGCTGCAGAATATCCAGCCCTCGAAAGGAATCAAATAACCGTTGCACCAGCGTATGACGCTCCCCGGAGGTCAGATCATCCAGCTTCGGGTCAGAGAGCACTTTACGCTCAATCCCCTGCCACAGTTCATCATCTCCAGCAGAGGATGTTAAATCCAGACCTGCTCTGACCTCACGACGCATGATTTGAAACTGCTCTTCACGGTCCAGTATCATCTTGGATGAATCCGTCATAATGACCACCCATCACCCTTCTGTATCCGTCCCGTCTGCTTCAGTTCTTCGTCTCCATCCTGCACGATCATGGCGCATAGTCTCTTCACTTCCCGTTGAAAGATCGGTGAGCTGAGCATTACTTCCTCCTGACTCAGCTGCTTCCAGGAAGGGATATACGGCAGCACAGCATCCAGATGCAGATCAGGCCCTGGCAGGGCATTGATGACGCTGTCCCGATACTTGTTGACAATGAACCGGGCACGGTCAATTACACTTTCATACAGATCCGGTTTGGTGCGTTTCATATGCTGCATCCATTGACCCCAGCGGTGCATAGAAGAGATGTCATCCTCAACCAGCCACACAAATGCATCGGCAGCATCGAAAATCCCCTCACTGCGCCCGTCCCAGCCTGAGTCCCCATCCAGAATGAGCACATCATATTGCCCACAGTCCGCCAAATACCGGATCAGGCTCTTCGTATCCTCACGGGACATTTGCAACAGTTCCTTCCGATTCGATAATGGCCAGAATACATCCGACTTCAGCGCTTCGTGACGAAGCACGTATCCGTCGACTCCTTTGGAGGAAGATTGCACCTGTCCCTGTTTGCCTGATTCCTTCCTGCCCACCTTCAAATCATAAAGCAGACGTGACAGCCCCGTTTCTGCATCAGGTATAAGCTGTGCACTTCTGGACAGACCCTTCTCCAGAAACGGCATTGAGCTATCCAGCGTCTCCAGATTGAGATACAGAACAGCATATCCCGCAACCCCCAGTTGCTTTGCCATATGCATCGCCACCGCAGTCTTGCCACTCCCGCCGGAAGCTGATACAACTCCAATAGAGAGCGCCCCCTGTCCCGGACGATGAGTCTTCTTCCGACGTGGCTGCCGACAAGCATGGAGAACAGCGTCCATTAGGGCAGGCAATGGTTGATATTTCATCAGCCGTTTATCCTCATCCACCTCATCCAGTCCTTCACTCAGCATCAGCCATGGGACACCCGAGGTTTCGCCACCGTTACTCAGCCAGTTGTTCAGAAAATCAGGTTCCGCAATAACCAGATCTGGCAGTTCCCGTCCTTCCTGTTCGTCCATATGGTCTTTGAATGGTTCCCATTGTGAAAAAGCGGTGAAACGTATACTGGAGCCAGACGAACTGCCTTGTACAAAATCAAGCCATGCGCTGATATACTCTCTGTCTTTGGAAGCCAGCACTGCCTTTAGAACAATCAATTCTTCTTCCCTCCCTGCAAAAAAAGCACAAAAAAGCACCGTCCAATAACCGCAAAAATTATGCAGTATATGGACGGTGCTTCCGTCACGTGCTATGAATGTATGGATAATATAGCATACAATTTCTGGAGGAGCAAGGGATTTATTCAAACGATAATCCGATCAAGAATGATAAGGTGCATCAAATTCTACAATATTGCGATCAGGGTCTAACACAAATATCTGTGAAAAACCGGCAACACTATCTGGTCTAGCCTCATACTCAATTCCCTGCTGTTCCAGCCAGGCCAAAGTCTCCTTGTAACTCTTCACCCAGATCGCAAAGTGTCCATCCGTTGTATCGATACCAGCCGTGCGAAGCGTATGTCCCTGCGGATGCTGTAACAGATGAAGCTGTTGATCACCAATGGCATACCATGTGCCTGTGGAGTTAAAAGGCGGCCGTTCAATCTCCTGCATGTGGAGCAAACCGGAATAGAATTTTTTCGCAACCTCAAGATCACGTACAGCCAGACTCACATGGTGGATATGTGCATATTCAATCATTTCTTTGACCTCCTGCCTGAAATAGCCTTCCCTCAACTTCCATCAACTCTAAATCGAATCGCTTACATTGACTATACTATAACACCTTAAACGCTGACCAGAATGCTACAAAAAAAAAGAAAAACACCCCTGAATGAAATGCATCGAACCTATCGGTTCACACAAATTCATATTCTGAAGTGCTTTCTCCAGAAAATCCACCTCACCGTAGCTTAGCTTTAACTAGGCTATATTCTCATCAGAGAATATGAACCCCACTCAAACGGCTCGCTTCTTATTTAGCGCTATCCAAGGCTTCTTGCGGGATTTTGATCTCTTCCACGCCATTATGGTTGGAGAACGTGCTGGTCATTTTCATGTCCATCGAAATTTTCTGTCCTTCCTGCTCCATCTCCATCACCATGTCGACATCCGTACTTGCAGGCAGGTAGGTTTCTTTGTTAATCATATATTTCATTTTCATGCTGGTAATATTCATTTGATCAAGCATGGCTTGAGTCTGGGCGTCCGATCCGTTTTGCTCCATGACCGCTTTGGCCAGCTCCTTCACGTTATCACCGGATACATCAGCGTTAATGACATAGTTGTCGCCTTCTTCCGTAATCTTGGTGTCCTCTGCAATCTTTTTGAATTGCTCCAGCTCACCTTCCGGATTCATGCTTGACTGCATTTGCTCAATCAATGGTTTCGTTTGATCGTCAGGAATTTTGACCCATTGCTCTCCCACCTGGGAATAAATATGATCCGAAGTGATATACTGCTTCACATTCTGCGCTTCCTGTCCGGACATTTCCATCTTCATCTCCTGATAGATCATCATCGGGTCCTTGATGATATCCATCTTCAGCGATGTTTTCACCTGTTGATCCTGGGACTGTTCGCCAGACACCAGCTTCAAATTTTGATCAATATTGGCTTCGGTAGTGAAGCTTTTCATGTCTTTTGTCGCTGCATTCGTTTTTTCAATTAACTCGTCCAATGTTGGGATCTTTGTCTCCTGCTCCGCAGTTGTATTGCCCTCGTTAGACGTTTCGTTGCCAGCTGGCGGCGTTGCTGTACTGTTATCTGCATCGCTTCCGCAAGCGGTCATGCTTACTGCCAATAATGCCCCAATAATTAATGTAGTCCACTTCTTCAAGTTATTTGCCTCCCAAAATAGAATTGATCCGTACTCATTACCCAATTATTCCCGTTATTAATCAATCGCCCTGATACAATATGTTACACTTCAGTTATTCAAAGGAAACGCTCCTTCATTTCAGGTGTAGGCAGCATGCACGCTTCATCTTTACCGAACCAGCGATATCGGTTGCGAGCTACCGTGTTATATATTGCATTGCGAATAAATTTCGGTATAATAATTAGCCCGTACAATAATGGATAAGGGAATTTCAATCCTTTGGCCAGCCGCAGCGCTGCGGTGGAACGCGTATAATATTTCCCATCCTCAATGAGTACAAACGTATCCATGCTGTCTGTGGACAGATTGCCCTTCTCCAGCAATGTTTTCGCTACATCCGATTGAAGTGATGCAAAATGATATTTCCCCTCCGGGTCACGCTTGATAATCCACTTCGTTAAGCCTTGGCAAAAATGACACACTCCGTCCACAAGCACAATCGGGTGTCCCTGATGCTGATCCGTTTGATTTGCAGTCATAATCGTGGCCTCCTCATAGTTGTGCTATTAGAGTAAATTACCCGTTTTCGAGTTATCTCGGTCGCTTTTTTTACATTTTATTTAGGTGTAACGAAAAAAAGAAAAAGAGCGCAGGCTCTGTGCCCACGCTCGTATCTGTTTTGGCAATTACTCGGCAATTGCCTTTTCCATCCATTGGTCGTCGATCATCTGTTGATGAAGGTCACCAGCCCACTGGTCCATGCATTTGCAAATGAAATCTTTGCGACATACCGGACAAGGCGTTTTCTGTAGACGGCTGATATTGGTCAGCTTCCATTCCGGGGAATGGGAGTAGAATACACGGCATTGTGTACCGTCTACCAATTTCATTTTAAATTCATACAATCCGTCTTCCTTGTTGCCACTAGCTAGTTCTAAATTTGCAATACGCGGTCTATAAGACATGGATATCACCTGTTAATTCAAATTTGGTTCATGCAATGACACTTCTTAGTACTAAGTCATATTAAAGAAATTTTAGTTCGATGTCAACTCACGCACATTTACCCGCCAAATAGAATATCAAGAATGGTACCCACCTGACCCTGTTTTTTCCCTTTCAACACATCCGGATCGAATACTTCAACATATCCACAGGAAGAACAGGCGACGAAGAGATAATGATTGTGCTGAATATCGAACATTTTGCTAAGTCCAGCTCCTGACATGGACACTTCCTTAATATTGCAGTCCGTCCCCCTGCATTTGGTACATACAAATCGTCGTTCTATCATCTCTTCAATACTCAATATTGTTCCCCCCTCATTCGAATGTATGACATCAAGCAAGAGTAGATTATGTAAAATAGTACGCTGTCCACCATGCAATCTCCTGCATTCCAACGGGATTATACAATACAAAACCCTGCCGATGGCCAGCAGGGTCTTGTAATCGAACGTCAGGTATCCAAAGATACCCTGCTCTATATGTTCCCTCTACTCCTAGGAGTCAGGTCTTAAACTACATTAAGTACCACATCAATATTGCCGCGTGTTGCTTTGGAGTAAGGACAGAAATCATGTGCCTTGCGCGCCAGATCTTCGGCTTGACTGTGATCCACACCAGGCATGCTCACATCCAAACGTACCGACAGCTGGAAACCGTCATCCGCAGGGTCTTTGCCAATGGATACATTGCTGGTTACCACCACATTCTCCAACTTCACGCCTGCTTTGCGCGCCACATTGGCGAGGGCACTCTCATAACATGCACCGTATCCAGCTGCAAAGAGCTGTTCAGGGTTGGTACCTTCACCACCAGGGCCTCCAAGCTCTTTTGGCATTTTCAGATCATGCTTGAGCACACCATCCGAAGAAGCCACCGAACCTGTACGTCCACCTTTAACTGTCGCTGTTGCTGTATATAAAGCTTCCATTAAAAATCTCTCCTTCACCTTCAAATTTTTTAATGCCTACTATTCAATTTAAACTTCTGGCTTATTTTGAAACGCATGTTGTTCCTTATTCAGCTTTTACATCTTTATTATTTTCATGCACGTGAGATGCACATTGGTTATTTATTAAGGGTTGGGTAATATACTAAGGCACAACTCCTTCTCCGGTAAATCTTGTCCTTCTACACAAAAGTTGCACTAGACAAAAATAATTGAAGGAGTACAATGTAAGTATCAACATAAACGTTTAGACATATCGAAAGTAGTTTAATTACGTTTTTTGATTTTGATTTCATTTTGATTTCAATGTTCAAATTTAATCAAAGGAATGACATCGTTCCTCTTCATATAGAATATCAATACTTCAAAGTCGGGTGATTATATTATGAGTAAAAAAAATCCGTTCAACGCTCCTTCCAATGAACCATTGGCTGCGGGTATGGCCCCCTCTCTCGGGGAAGCCCATAGCTCCATGAAGGTGCCTCAGAACGCTGCTTGGTGGAAAAAGTTCCTAGCTTTTGTTGGACCGGGTTACCTGGTTGCCGTTGGATATATGGATCCCGGGAACTGGGCAACTGATATTGCAGGTGGTTCACAATTCGGCTACACCCTATTGTCCGTTATTCTGATTTCAAACCTGATGGCTGTTGTGTTACAGTCTCTCGCTGGTAAGCTCGGGATTGTCACAGGACGGGATTTGGCGCAAGCCTGCCGCGAACGATTCAGCATGCCTGTCGTGATGGTGTTATGGATATTGTGTGAGCTTGCAATTGCAGCCACCGACCTTGCCGAGGTTATTGGTTCAGCCATCGCGCTCAAACTGTTGTTCAACATTCCCATGTTATATGGCGTCATTATTACCGCTGTCGATGTACTGGTCATTCTTTTGCTGCAAAATAAAGGCTTCCGCGCATTGGAATCGCTCGTTATTGTGCTGATGGCTACCATCGCCCTCTGCTTCGGGATTGACCTTTTTCTCGCCAAACCGGATATGGGCGGCGTCATGCACGGCTTTGTACCCAGTGCCGAAATTTTGCAAAATCCAGCCATGCTCTACATCGCCATCGGCATTATTGGCGCAACCGTGATGCCCCATAATCTGTATCTGCATTCTTCTATCGTACAGACCCGTCAGATTGAAAAGACAACTAAGGGTAAAAAAGAAGCGATTCTGTATACCACCATGGATTCAACAATCGCTTTAACACTGGCCCTGTTCATCAATGCAGCCATCCTGATTGTGTCTGCTGCCGTGTTCCATAGTGCAGGCATGACCCAGGTTGCGGAAATTACGGATGCTTACCATCTGCTGACACCTTTGCTGGGAACCACCATCGCCAGCATCCTGTTCGGTGTAGCCCTGCTGGCTTCAGGCCAGAACTCAACACTCACCGGCACACTGTCCGGTCAGATTGTAATGGAAGGCTTCCTGAACATTCGTATTCCGGCGTGGCTTCGTCGGCTGGTAACACGTCTGATTGCAATCATCCCGGCCGTTATCGTAACAGCTATTGCCGGAGAGCACGGAACAGAAGAACTGCTGATTCTGAGCCAGGTTCTGTTGTCGCTGCAGCTCCCCTTTGCCGTTATTCCACTGATCATGTTTACGAGTGACAAAAAAAGCATGGGGGATTTTGCTAACAAGCTGTGGCTCAAAATCATCTCCTGGATCATTGCCGGAGTTATCGTTATCCTGAATGTGTATCTGATCATCCAGACCATTCGGTTGTTCTAGGTTAAAGAAAACTAATCCGTATTTTGTCTAACTCAAAAAGGCTGATCAACTCAAGTAACGTATCCCTTGAGATGATCAGCCTTTTATATTTTTTAGCAGCAGCCTAATCCAACCTGATCCATACCGATTAGAGATCAGCTCTAAATACCGCTTTTAGTTTATTTATCAATTTTGAGTTACCATCAACAAGGGAAGTAGTTCATCCAGTGATTCAACCGTCCAGTCTGGACGGTCTGCATCTGCTAGCTCCGGCTGGAACCTGCCATACCCCTGCAAAATTCGGATCGTGTGCATACCCAGCTTCTTAGCCGGAATAATATCATTATCAATCCGGTCGCCGATCATGACCGCTTCCTCCGGTTTACATCCCGCTTGTTTCAGAGCTACAGCATACAATTCAGGATCAGGCTTGGACACTCCTTCTTCAGCGGAACAGGCCAGCACATCCACGTACTTACGCAAACCATAGCTATCCAGCCGATTTTCCGTCCCCGGGCTCTGATTGGCAATGATGCCAATCTTATAGTGTTGCGACAACGTCTGGAGAACAGCGTCGGCTGACGCGAAGGGGCGTTCAAGCTCTTTGCGGAACTTCAGCTTCTCCTGTATCTGTTCCCGGTGCCGCTCATCGCTGATCAGGGTACGAATAGCCAGTTTCATCGGCCATTGCTCGTAATTTCGGTAGGAGGCGGCAAATAGTTCTCGTACTGTCTGCATCTCCACCTGATAACCAAGCGCACAAGCTTCTCGAACGAACTGACCAATAATATCATCCACCGGCTCCCACTCGTCCACAAGCGTATCCCCCACATCAAAGAACAACCATTGTATTCCACGTACATCCGGCACGCCTATTCCTCCTCGTTAGCCACAGGAAATTCATTTCCCCATTTCCCAAACCATAAAAAAGAAGACCCACCATCATGCATGAGTCTCCTCAATATTCCGTATATTTATGATTTCAATTATAACAGGCAGCTGACACTGGATCAATCACAGGAATAGTACCACTAACCATTAAGCAGAAACCCAACTTCCCCATTCAAGGAATATACGATACGGTCTGCTCCCATTCCCCGATAGATCCCTTTGGGGTGGCTTTGTTCTGTAATGACACACAGGGACTTGGATGTCCAGGAGCGGCAGATCTGCAAATATCGGCAGGTCAGGTTTAGGCTATTTTCAAAAATAAAAACATTGCCTACACTGCCTTGCGGCAAAAACCATTTCTGAGCTGCAGCCGTGTTCATGCGAATGACATGCTCCACACCAATTCTCCGGAGCCTGCGCTCTTCCCCTGCACTGTTGGTCAGAACGGCAAACGGCATTTTTTTGTACATCAGCAATTTGATAAATTTACGTCCTGCTTCATTTGGAGCAGTCACTAAGATCATCTCTTTATCCATCATTCGTTCCTCCCTTGGCGTGAAAAGACAACAAAAAAGAAGCGTGGGGGACCAAGGCCTCCCGGACGCTTCTTCAATAATCCATAGCAAAAAGACACTATGAACCAGCGTACGGCTTGTTGCCTCTCCCTTTAACGCTTACGAGGTTAGCTGACGGATTCGGGCGCGAGAGTCGCCCTATTTCCGGCTGTCACCGGAAAATTCACCCCATGGATGCCTACTGTCCTGGACAGTTCATCCTGTTGGTTCCCCCGTTTCCCACCCATGAATGAATGGAAACTCAGCGATTAAAACATCGTTCCATTATGTTCCTTAATCAGAGCGATATTATCGTTTGTTTCGTTTTTCATGTAAAATTTAATTGAAATTGGAATTACGATATGAATCATACACCCGTGCCATATCGGTGTAAAGTCTGCGCAGATCACCGAATCGACGGATTTTTGCCATTTCACATCAATAATAGCGCTTACAACACATCCATTCTCCACCCATCTCTTCAAAGCTCTCTAATTCTCTCTTTAGCGAAATTCAGGTAGCAAAACATTCACAGTTCATACACGAGAGGTCCAAATAGCGTTAAAAAAACAATATTAATTTTGCAATATTTAATTGCAATCAATATAATAAATGATAGAAGAATATGAAATGGAGGCGATTTTCATGTCAGTCTACGACTACAAAGTAAACACCCTTCGCGGTCAGGAAGTTGAGATGTCCAACTATCGTGACAAAGTACTGCTTATCGTGAATACAGCAAGCCAATGCGGCCTTACACCTCAATTCAAAGGTCTGCAAGAACTCCAGGATAAGTTCAAAGATTCCCCATTTGAAGTTCTTGGTTTTCCAAGCAACCAGTTTGCACAGGAAAAAGGCTCTTCTGATGATATTGCCGAGTTCTGCCAGATGAACTATGGTGTCAGCTTCCCCATGTTTGAGAAGATCGATGTGAATGGTTCAAGCGCTCATCCTCTATTCCAGCATCTAACCAAAGAAGCACCTGGCGTACTCGGCTCCAAAGCCATCAAATGGAACTTCACCAAATTCCTTGTGGATCAGAACGGACGTGTTTTGAAACGGTATGCTCCCAAAACAACACCTGATAAAATTGAAGCAGACATCAAAGAATTGCTTAAATAACAATTCAAGGCCATCCGAACCCTGCAGACAGAATGAGCATGCATTCAGGGAAACGGGTGACCTTTTTTTGTCTGGACTCATCTTTACTGTAAAAAAACATAAAAAAGAAGCTCCCCGTATGGGAAGCTTCTTCTTAATCGTTCTTATGATGCGGTCGAGAGGACTCGAACCTCCACGGGTATACACCCACTACCCCCTCAAGATAGCGTGTCTGCCATTCCACCACGACCGCATGTCGTAAATAATCGGCAACAGAATTGATTATACCCGCTTCAAGTTTAAATGTAAAGCATTTTTAATATTATCATTTTAACTGCGCTTTCCCTTCCAAAAATCGTATAATCTCGTCATTTTCTCCTAAAAAGCACATATGATTAAAATTGATCCCGTTTTTATATCCGAGCAGGCGGATCACTCTACTTCCTTTATAAGGAACAATTACTCCATTCACCTTAAACAAGATAACTTAAATTGTAATATAAATTAACATAATAAAGATTTTTAAATTTAAAACCCAGAAACTATTGACAAAAAGCGGATATTTATGTGAACATATATATCATATAATTCGGATTTACGAACTTAAAACGAACTAAAACAGAGTATAAATGTTATTTTACATTACATTTAACGAACGTAGGAGGCGAAAGATTGTGAACCGTGGGAATAAGCTGCTCGATTACGTCAAACTGCTTGATTCCTCTATCCAGGTCGGAGGGTTCACCCATTCTTTTGGTATGGATACCCATATTACTGAAGGAACCATTCGCAGTGCTGAAGATCTAGAATCATTCATGCGCTGTCAATTGCACCCCAGTATCGTGCGTCTGGAAGGTATGGCGATTAAAGGCATATACACCGCCACAGATCATAATGACGCGTGGCGTACAGCCCTTATCGACAAACTCGTTCATGTCCAGCGCACCCCAGCAAGCCTCAGAGAACATGCCTCTACAATGGGAAAACGATTGATTAAGCTGGCTCGTGCACTCCACCCCTGGATTGATTTTAGCGAGCTTGAACAGACTCTGGCTAAGTATGAATCCGTTGGCTGCCTTTCCACTGTTCACGCCTGGATTAACCACCACCTCGAAATCCCTGTCGAGGAGGCAGTCCTTGGTTATCTGTATTCAGCCATGAGTGCCTGCATAACCGAAGCCTCCAAGGTGATTCCCCTCACTCCCGATACAACCCAGAACCTGTTGGTTCGCCTCGCCGCAGACCTGGAGCATGAATGGCATACCGTCAGCGCCTCCGCTGCGGATGGACTGGTACAACCAGCCTCAATGTCCATGAAAACATTATTCCCCAGCTTCCATATGCTTGGAGCAGGACTTCACGCCTATAGGGCCTGATCTCTACCCCTTCACCCCCATACAACTCACCTCCTCATACAGTAAAACATGAAAAACACGCCGCACCTCATCGCTGGCGTGTTTTTCATGTCATTTATTTTGTCTATTTAACGTAATTACGCCATTTTACATAATAAAATACACTTATTTCCGTCTTTTTTAATTGTTAGATGACGCAAATACGTATATAATAAATTATACAGCTCGCATATCTATATATTCTACATCAAGAATAACCGGCTGAATACTATATTCCACTGAGGGGTGAACCCTTTTGAACAAAAAGAAACCTGTGACTCCTTTCGGATGGGCCATCAAACGAAGACTAACCGAGCTCCAGGTCGACCAAAAGACATTTTGTGAACAGTACGACATCCCGCCATACCGTCTGTCCAATCTCATCCACGGTACACGCAAAGCAACCCGGTTCAGGAACCAGGTCGCCGATATTTTGGAAATTCCAGATGATTTAAGATAAGTTTTCTGCCAAGGAGGAGCTCATTTCATGAGGTACTTAATATCCGATCTGGAGAGATTATCGTTCCAGTCCATGCAACACCAGCTCATCATCGTAGACCATAACTGGATCATCCGCAGCTGCAATACGGCTTGGCAACAAGGACTCGGGCAACTGCTTCCCAAACCGGGCGTATCCAGCCACTCCAGCACCATACCCGAAACATCTTATTACCTTCGTTTAATAGAGGGGTGGACATTACGCGAGGAACAAGCAAAGAATGCGAAGATCGTTCAGGAGTTGAAAAGTATCACTGCACCTTTTAAAGACAGTCATACATATGACATCTTCGTTCAAACGGCCCACAACGAACAACGGTGGTTCCGTCTCGAACTCACCCCATTGATTCAGGCCGACCCATCCCTGCTGTCTGATCTCGCACTGATTGCACACACGGATGTTACCGAACAGAAACAGACAGAACGCCAATTGAAGAAAGCTCTGTCCGAAGTGCGCACGTTGCGCGGACTGCTTCCCATTTGTGCTGTCTGCAAACAGATTAAGGATGAACAGGACAGCTGGAATTCAGTTGAGAGTTATCTGGAGAAGCATACTCATGCTGAATTCACCCATGATATCTGCCCGGATTGCATCCGAAGACTATATCCGAAGTACTCCAACATTCTGGACAAGCACGCCTGAACTCTCCCTACCACCACGAACCTTAGCTACACAGACAGATGGTGCTCAAACTGCGACATATCCAGTTCCTGCGGTGTTCCTTGCAGTGCAATTGCCCCTTTGTCCATTACATAGATATAATCTGCAGCACCGCGTACAAAATCAATACTCTGCTCTACCAGCAAGATGGAGATCTCACCTTTTGCTTTAATTTGCAAAATAACCTGCCGGATATCCTCTACGATGGAAGGCTGGATGCCTTCTGTCGGCTCATCCAGAAGCAGCAGACCAGGCCTTGAAGCCAGCGCGCGGGCAAAGGCCAACTGCTGCTGCTGACCGCCACTCAGATCACCACCCTGCCTTCCATACATTGTGGCAAGCACCGGAAACATGGCCAGCACATCCTCCGGGAACGTCTTCACTCCTGAGCTGCTTGTCTCCAGACCCAGCAACAGATTTTCTTTTACCGTAAGCTGCGGGAAGATTTCTCGTCCCTGTGGCACATATCCAATTCCCGCCCTGGCCCGCCTGGCCGGGTCGTGGGTGGATAGTTCCTGACCTTTCCACTGAACACTTCCCTTCCGCGTTTTAAGAAGACCCATCAATGTTTTCATCAAGGTGGTTTTCCCTACACCATTGCGCCCCATTAGGCATACCACCCGACCCGGCCGGACATCCAGATTTACGCCGCGCAGCACATTGCTTTCCCCATAACCAGATTCAATTCGTTGCAGCGACAGCATGCTCATCCCTCCTTTTGCCCAGATACACTTCAGCCACTCTCGGATCTTCCTGCACTTCCGCCATCGTACCTTCCTTTAGCAGCTTGCCTTCATGCATCACCGTCACTTTGGCTGCAAACTCGCGCACAAACTCCATATCATGCTCCACCACCACAACAGACCGTTCTCGTGCAATCTCCTGCAATAGGCGGCCTGTTTTATGTGTCTCTTCATCCGTCATTCCCGCTGCCGGCTCATCCAGCAGCAATACACGGGGTTCCTGCAGCAGCAGCATGCCAATCTCGAGCCACTGCTTCTCCCCATGGGATAAGGCCCCTGCACGTGCATCCACACGTTCCTTCAAACCAATTTGGTGCGTAATCCGCTCCATCGCAGGACTTATTTTCGAATACCGCTGAATGCCTAGCGCCTGTAAAGGAGAACGACGAGTTTCCGCAGCCAGCGTCAGGTTCTCCTGCACGGTCAGCCCAGCAAAGATCGATGGGGCCTGGAACTTGCGCCCTACCCCTTTCCGAACAATCTGGTGCTCCTTCAGGCGTGTCAGATCCGCACCATCCGCCATCTTCACCGTACCGGACACAGGCTTGGTTTTGCCACAAATGACATCCAGCATTGTCGTTTTCCCCGCACCGTTCGGTCCGATCAGAAAATGCAGATCATGTTCATACAGCTTCAGATTCATGCCTTTGACTGCAACAAAACCGCCAAATGCCACCGTAATTTCCTCAGCAACCAGCACTACCGGAACCTCAGTAGACTTTTGGTTTCTCCTGACTGACTGGAACATGCACAACCTCTCCTCTCCGTTTCAGCAAGCGCACGACATGACGGTACACACCAACAAGTCCATTCGGCATGAACAAGACCACGGTTACAAAGAGCCCTCCAATGACAAACAACCAACCTTCCGGATAAGCTTCACTGATACCCGTTTTGGCCGCGTTCAGCACCACAGCTCCGATCACCGCACCAATCAGCGTCCCCCGACCGCCCAATGCAACCCATAACACCATCTCAATTGAAGGCACGATTCCCATCATCGAAGGCGAGATGATCCCTACCTGGAGCACAAATAACATACCAGCAATTCCTGCCAGCGCTCCGGAAAGGGCAAAGACCAGCGTTTTGAAACCTGCCGGGTCATATCCAAGAAAGCGAACCCGATTCTCCCCATCGCGCGCAGCTTCAAGCACCTGACCGAACCTGCTGTTCACCACCCGGCGACAAAGCAGATAGGCGAGCACCAGTACGACAAGCGTTATATAGTAGAGAGCAATCGTTGTCCCTGCCGAATGTAGGGTAAAACCAAAGATGGCGTTATATCCCGTTATACCATTGGTCCCTCCCGTCCATTCCTGTTTGCCAACGAATAACGTCACTGTAATGAGGACTAGAGCTTGGGTCAGGATTGTAAAATACACACCGGTGATCCGGTTACGGAACGTGAACCACCCCAAGGCAAAGGCCAGTAATGCCGGAAGAGCAATGCCCAGCAATAGCGCCACCGGAAATGACCTAAATGGCTCCCAAAACCACGGCAGACCACTAAGACCACTCCATCCCATAAAGTCCGGAAGTGTTGTACCACTGGCCTGCAGCTTCAGATACATTGCCATGGCGTACCCGCCAAGTCCGAAGAATACGCCATGCCCCAGACTAAGCACCCCTCCATATCCCCAGATTAGATCCAGACCAATCGCCAGAATGGCCAGGGCCAGGAATTTCGCCAACAAACTAAGCCGGAATTCCGTGGAAATAAGCGGAGCCAGACACATCATGATCAGGACAACGGCCCAGATGATCTTCATTTTCAGACTACCCGTCTTGAGAAGTGCAGACATTACATAACCCCCTTTTTCGCATTAATCCAGACTCCGGGTCCGTATGGCAACGAGCCCGCGCGGCTTCCATTGGAGAAAAGCTACAATACAGACAAATACCAACACCTTACCGATGGAGGCGGAGGTATACGTTTCGAATAACGTATTGAACATGCCAATCCCGAGGGCACCACACACGGTCCCTACCAGTTTCCCGACACCGCCCAGCACAACCACCATGAATGCATCCACGATATAATACGTACCCAGTGAAGGGCCAATCGGGCCAATGAGCGTCAAGGCACATCCAGCGATCCCGGCAATGCCCGAACCAATGGCAAAGGTCATGCCATCCACTCGTCTGGTGGAAATCCCAAGACAGCCCGCCATACTTCGATTCTGCATCACCGCCCTCATCCGTCTCCCGGAAGAAGTCCGATAAATGTACAAGTACATACACAACAACACAATCGCAACCAGCACAATAATGAAAATCCGTTTGTACGGAAACACAATGCCGTCCGCGATGGTCAGACCTCCATTAAGCCAAGCCGGACTGGATACTCCTACATTTGGTGCTCCAAATATCGTTCGGGCCAATTGTTGCAGCATCATACCTACGCCCCATGTCGCAAGCAGACTGTCGAGCGGCCTCCCATACAGATGTCTGATCAGCACCACTTCCAGCAACCAGCCTATAAGAGCCGCCACACCAAAGGCGATAGGCAAAGCTACAATAAAGTAGACATCAAACCACGCTGGCGGAGCGTACGAAATGAACAGGTTCTGCGTCACATACGTAGCATAAGCGCCGATCATGATCAATTCACCATGAGCCATGTTAATGACATTCATCAGTCCAAACGTAACTGCGAGGCCTAAAGCAATCAGCAGCAGGATGGAACTGATGCTTAACCCATTGAACAGTTGCAGGACAAACATATCCATCGCCTTTCCCTCCTCATGCTGTGAACATCTGAATTAAAAATGGGTACAAGACACCATTTCCATTCCACATCAACGCTTTACCGTAATGTTGTATGAGGGTGTGTTGTCTCACCCTCGTCGGTTTTTTAGCAGTTTTGACGTGAGATGCCTTTGCTATTTATTACTAAGGGAAGCACCCCATTCGTACGTTTTCAGATACGGATCAGGTTTGACTGGAGCGCCCGAGTTCCACAACTCCTTGAACTGTCCATCTTCCTGCACTTCGCCAATCCGCACCGTTTTGTAGATATGCTGGTTCTCTCCATCCACCGTCACTTTTCCTTCCGGCGCATCGAATTCTAAACCTTTGGCGGCCTCCTTCACCTTTTCAACATCAGTTGATCCAGCTTTCTCCACAGCTGCTTTCCACAGATAAACCGCCACATATCCCGCTTCAATCGGATCGGCCGTCACCCGATCAGCTCCATATTTTTCTTTATATTTCTCTACAAATGTTTTATTTTCAGGAGTATCTGTTGTCTGATAATAGTTCCACGAAGCCAGATGCCCTTTCAGCACATCCGCACCAATCCCTCGGATTTCTTCCTCCGCCACACTTACTGACAGAGTGGTCAACTGCTCCGAAGAGATCCCGGCATCCTTCAATTGTTTGAAAAAGGCGACATTGCTGTCCCCGTTCAGCGTGTTGTATACAATATCCGGCTTGGCAGCCTTGATTTTGCTAATAATCGTACTGTAATCCGTATGCCCCAGCGGTGTATATTCTTCGCCTACCACTTCGCCACCTTCAGCTGCCAGCTGGGCTTTAATGACCTGATTGGCCGTTTTCGGGAACACATAATCTGAACCCAGCAGGTAGAACTTCTTGCCCCTGTTCTCCAGCAACCAGGTTACAGACGGTACGATCTGTTGATTCGTTGTGGCTCCTGTATAAAAAATGTTGGGTGATGATTCCAATCCTTCATATTGCACCGGATAAAACAACAGACCCTTGTTCTGTTCAAACACCGGAAGCATCGCTTTCCTACTCGCAGAGGTCCATCCGCCAAATACAGCGGCTACTTTGTCCTGCTGAAGCAGCTTCCCTGCTTTCTCCGCAAATGTAGGCCAATCGGAAGCGCCGTCCTCGACCACAGGCTCGATCTGTTTACCCAGAACTCCGCCCGCTGCATTGATCTCTTCAATGGCAAGCATCTCCGCATCCTTAACCGACACTTCACTGATCGCCATCGTTCCACTCAGGGAGTGAAGAACACCTACTTTAATCGTATCTCCGGACGAAGCAGGTTCTCCCGTCCCACTGGAACCCGATGCCTCAGGCGGCGAGCCACCTTCCACACACCCTGTCAACGCAATGACTGCACCGAGCAAAACACTCCATAACTTGATCGACCTCTTCTTCAATAGCCTACACTCCCTTTTTTTAGTCTATTGACGAACATTAAGGTCATATACGTCCGAAATGTTCGTTGATCCAAATTATGGAGGGTCACACTCACCGTGTCAATAATGCTTACACAATTTTATTTCTTGCATACTCGTTTCATGCATACTGCTAATATAATTAGAACCATATTGACAAAGGGTCCACCCTGTGTGAGTATATTTAACATATAACATGATCCATGACGATATAGACTATCTAAGGGAAAGGTCGGATTGCCTTGCACTGGACTGAACAGGAAAAAGAAAAACTCCTGATTACCGTGGCCGCTAACCTCGCCCGCGAACGCAGAGGACGCGGACTTAAACTGAATGTTCCCGAAGCAATCGCATTATTGACCTCCGAACTTATGGAACGCGCACGCGATGGCATGAGTGTCGCAGAGTTGATGAGATACGGCGGCACGATCCTGACACGTGAAGACTGCATGGATGGTGTGCCCGATATGATCCCTGAGGTACAGGTGGAAGCCACTTTTCCTGACGGAACAAAACTGGTCACGGTCCATGAACCTATACGCTGAGAAAGGCAGGAGAACTCCATGATCCCTGGTGAATATCGCTTAAAACAGGATGATGAGATCGTCTGTCATCCCGATCGCTCAACCGTGCGTCTGATTGTACTGAACCGCGGCGACCGTCCCGTTCAGGTCGGTTCTCACGTTCACTTCTATGAAGTCAATGCTGCGTTGGACTTCGATCGCCCTTCCTCTTTCGGCCACCGCCTGCATATTCCGGCAGGCACTGCTGTCCGGTTTGAACCCGGTGAAGAAAAACCGGTCGAACTCACCACATTTGGCGGCAAACGTCAGATTTATGGATTTAACGGATTAACTGAGGGTTCGGCAGATCAGCCACCTGATCCACAGAAACTGGAAGCATTTCTGAAGGCCTTCGCACCCCCTGTGCAGAACGGAGGGGACCCTATATGAAACGAATGAGCCGGGAACAATACGCGTCCATGTTCGGGCCGACGACCGGGGATGCCGTCAGATTGGCAGATACGGAACTATGGGCGGAGATTGAGCATGATTATGCGGTCTATGGGGATGAAAGCAAATTCGGCGGGGGCAAGGTTATTCGTGATGGAATGGGTCAGTCCACATCTGCCCTTCGCAGTGATGGTACGCCTGATACAGTCATCACCAACGCCGTCATCATTGATCATTGGGGGATTGTAAAAGCAGACATCGGCATCCGCGATGGCCTCATCTGCGCAATCGGCAAATCCGGTAACCCCGATACGATGGACGGAGTTGATCCCGCGCTGGTTATTGGCGCATCGACCGAAATCATTGCCGGAGAAGGCATGATTGTGACCGCGGGAGGTATTGATACCCATATTCATTTTATTTGTCCACAACAGATTCAAACGGCATTATCTTCAGGAGTAACAACCATGATCGGCGGCGGTACAGGACCTGCAACCGGAACTAAAGCCACAACTTGTACACCCGGAGCGTGGCATATCCACCGCATGCTGGAGTCCGCAGAGGCATTTCCCATGAATATCGGTTATCTCGGCAAAGGCAACAGTTCCAGCACCGCCCCATTAATTGAACAGATTGAAGCCGGTGTCATTGGACTGAAGCTGCATGAAGATTGGGGCACAACGCCAAGCGCTATTGATGCCTGTCTGACCGCAGCCGGAGAGCATGATGTTCAAGTAGCCATTCATACCGATACGCTGAACGAGACCGGATTTCTAGAAAATACACTGGCAGCCATTAACGGACGCACGATCCATACCTACCATACGGAAGGTGCTGGCGGCGGACACGCGCCGGATATTATTCGCGCTGCCGGAGAGTCATACGTCATCCCCTCTTCAACCAATCCAACACGTCCTTACACACGCAATACCGTAGAAGAACATCTCGATATGCTGATGGTTTGTCACCATCTGGACCCGTCCATCCCTGAGGATGTTGCCTTTGCTGATTCACGGATTCGTCCCGAAACGATCGCGGCCGAAGACATTTTGCATGATCTTGGTGTATTCAGCATCATCAGTTCGGATTCGCAGGCGATGGGCCGGGTTGGCGAAGTGATTATTCGTACCTGGCAAACCGCCGACAAGATGAAAAAGCAGCGAGGCAAGCTTGAACTGACCTCAGGCTCCCCCTCCGATAACGATCGGATCAAAAGGTATGTTGCCAAATATACGATCAATCCGGCAATTGCTCACGGTATAGGCCATCTCGTCGGTTCCGTAGAGGTAGGCAAGCTCGCAGACCTGATCGTCTGGAACCCGGCCTATTTCGGAGTAAAGCCCGAGATGGTCATCAAGGGCGGCATGATCACCTTTGCCCAGATGGGTGACCCCAACGCCTCGATCCCTACGCCGCAGCCCGTATTCGGTAGACCAATGTTCGGTGCCTACGGCGGCGCAATTGCCAAAGGGTCGATCACTTTTGTCTCCCAAGCCGCAGCAGATGCAGGAATCAAGGAGACATTGGGCTTGAACAAACGCGTAGAACCTGTCAAAGGCTGCCGCTCAGTAAGCAAAAAGGACATGATCCATAACGACGTCACACCCGTCATCGAAGTCGATCCCGAAACCTATGAGGTTCGGGCCGATGGTGAACTCCTCACCTGTGAACCTGCGGATGAATTGCCAATGGCTCAACGCTATTTCATGTTTTGACATCTAATATAAAAAAGCAAAATATAAGTAGAACTGTTCCGCTTACACTTGATCACTCCGCTGGCAGAACAACCTTCCGATCGCTGTTATCCCCAGATTTCTTTGATCCCTTTTGAAAGGGAGAAATCTTGTGATAGCGTATGCTTTCGACGTAGCTTTCTTTTAGAAATCTTTTAGGCGAGCGCTACGCTTCTCCAGGTTTTTTCTGCCCTCTACGTTCTCGTGTAAACCGCTTGTTCATCTTATATTTTTAAAAAATTTATATTAGATTTGGATTGTAATTTACACACATAAGAAGGGGACACGCATGATGATGCACAGCGGCACGAAACTGCTCCGTTATGTTCAACTGCTGGATTCAGCCCTGCCCATTGGCGGGTTCTCCCACTCGTTCGGTCTGGAGGCATACACTCATGATGGCAGGATACGGACCACCGCCCAGCTTGAACAATTCATTCGCGGCCAGCTTCATTCCAGCCTCGTGCGGATCGATGGTCTCGCCATTAAAGGTGTCTACCAAGCCATCGAGCAACAGGACGCCGCCCTTCTGGCCCTTTATGACAAACGCGTACACGCACAGCGGACCCCCAGGGAGCTGCGGGAAAGCGGACACAAGATGGGGAAGCGATTACTCAAGCTCGCGAGGTCACTTTACCCATGGATGGATTTCACACTAATTGATGAAGCCATAAAGGATCATGGTGCCTTTTGCGGCATCACAACGATTCACGGCTACATCAATTATCAACTGGAAATCGGACTGGACGAAGCCGTCACTGGACATCTGTACACCTCTGTTAACGCTTATGTTAATAGTGCTCTGCGCCTTCTACCCATCGGGCAAACCGAGGCACAGATGCTTATTCAGAAACTTTTGAACGATATTGATTCAGAATGGTCTCAAATCCGGGATAACGACCCGGAAGATATGCACAGCTTCGGTATTGCCCAGGAAATCTATGCCATGAGGCATGAGAGTCTGCCAGCCCGTCTATTCATGTCCTGACTATATTTAATTCAAAACCAAGGAGGAATTTGTTATGTGTGGAGGAGCTAATCATACGCATCATGCAGGATGGGAACGTAAGGTATTTGATCGGAGTCGCCCGATGCGAATCGGAATCGGCGGACCGGTAGGTTCAGGAAAAACAGCCCTCGTGGAGAAGCTGTCCAAGGCATTGCGCACACGCTACAGCCTGGCCGTTATTACCAATGATATTTACACGAAAGAGGATGCCGAGATTTTGCTGCGTCAGAACGCGCTCGCACCGGAACGTATTATCGGTGTAGAAACAGGGGGCTGTCCGCATACCGCTATTCGAGAGGATGCCTCAATGAATTTCGAAGCCGTTGATGAATTGATTGAACGCTTTCCTGACCTGCAGCTGATCTTTATCGAAAGCGGTGGCGACAACCTCTCTGCTGCATTTAGCCCGGAACTGGCGGACGTATTCATTTATATTATTGACGTGGCTCAGGGTGAAAAACTGCCTCGCAAAGGCGGTCCGGGTATCACACGCTCAGACCTGCTGCTGATTAACAAGACCGACCTTGCTCCTTATGTTGGCGCAAGTCTGCAAGTGATGAAGGATGATACCGAACGGGTACGTGAAGGAAGGCCATATGTGATGTCAAACCTGATGAGCGGTGAAGGGGTATCCGAAATTGTCCATTGGCTTGAACATCAATATATGGATGACGATGCTTCCGCTGCGCATCTGCATACGCACACCCATGAGCACGGTACGACACACAGCCACTAATTCATCCTCCTCTCTACATGGAGTTGAACACGGACTGAATTGCAGTGCCGGAGAGGCCGTGATACGCCGCAGCGAGCTTCGGGCCACTTTCGTTCTTCAAGGCGGGCGCACCGTCATGACTGATCGGTATTATAGCGCCCCTCTCCGGTTCAGTCGATCCTTTCGACCTCCGGGTGGCGGAGATGAATTATGTATATACACTTCAGACGTCTCTCCAGGCGTGCTGAACGGTGATCATTATCGATCCGAGTGGCAGTTGTGCCAGAACACTCACGTAATGCTAAGCAGCACATCAGCCACGAGGCTTCATCCCACACCTACTGTTCCGTCATCTGTGAACCATCACTTCCGACTGGAACAAGGAGCGGTGCTGGAGTACTTTCCTGAATGTGTTATTCCGTTTAAAGGCAGCTCATCCTCACTCACCACGACCTTCGAGCTGGGTGAACAAGCAGTACTTGCGTATGCGGATATCTGGTCCGCTGGGCGAATTCATCGAGGGGAAGCCTTTCAGTTCAAGCGATATCGCAGTCTGACAGAAATTTGGCAAGGGAAGCAATTGGCCGTCTGGGATCGCTTTGGGCTCGAACCAGAATCCGATGATCCGAAATCATCCGCAGCGTTGTTAGACTACACCCACACTGCGGCTTTATGGATGATTGCCCCTGGTTTGGGTGCAGCACAGCTGGAGTCCGTACGGTCCATTCTTCCCCCAGATGGTCGCATGCTTGCCGGGGCCAGCTTGCTCGCTACAGGCGGGATTGGTGTTCGTTTGCTCGGAATGGCAGCCTGGGAACTTCAGGAGCAGTGCCTACAGATTTGGAACACTCTTCGACCCGATCTTTTGGGCAAAGAAATGCTGGCTTTCCGCAAATAACGGTTTTAATTCGGTCCGATGAGCCATTCGAAAACTCATAATGACACTGTTCTAAAAAACCAAAAACCTCTGGACAGCTTACCGAATGGATTCGGATCTGTTCAGAGGTTTTTAAGCTTATCCGAGCTAGCCGATCACATCGCAATTGGAGCTATATCGTGCCATCGTCTTCGGGCGTATCTACTCTCTTGTAGCGAAAGTCATCTGAATCTTTGCCTTCCTTGGATTTGCGGTAACGGGTAAATTCAATATATTCACTGATAAAAGACTGTTCCACAGTCGATAATTCGCTTTCCTGGCAATCTAATTGCCGTAACACGCCAAAAAAATAATCCTCCCGTTTTTCCCGCACCATCGCCTCCTTGGATGGACGGCCAATCATGAGCCAGTCCAGGCTCACATTAAAAAACGCAGCAATTTCAATGAGTTTATTCGTACTCGGGACAGATTTGCCTCGTTTCCAGTCACCCAGATTACCTGTGCTAATCTTCAGTTGTTTACAGAACTCTTTCTTGGTCATCCCTCGCTCGGCAATTAGATGTTCAATTCGCTCATAGATCGACTGCATACAGAACTTCCTCCTATCCGAATCACTTAAAAATTTTACGTCTCTCCAATTCATTGCCGAACAAATGATCAAACCCAATTATGGCATTATATTACATAAAAATTGTAATGAAGAGAAGTGCTTAATCTTTCCGGTGCACCGATTCATCCGCTACCGGCTTATCTTCTCCATTGTAACGAAAGTCGCCTGAATTTTTGCTTTCCTTGGATTTGCGATAACGGGTAAACTCAATATATTCACTGATAAAAGACTGTTCCACAGTCGATAATTCGCTTTCTTGGCAATTCAATTGCCGCAACACGTCAAAAAAATAATCCTCCCGTTTTTCCCGCACCATCGCCTCCTTGGATGGACGGCCAATCATGAGCCAGTCCAGGCTCACATCAAAAAACGAAGCAATCTCGATTAGTTTATTCGTACTCGGAATAGATTTACCGCGTTTCCAGTCACCCAGATTGCCCGTGCTGATCTTCAGCTGTTGGCAGAAAGCCTTC
Source organism: Paenibacillus sp. 11B (assembly GCF_030487755.1). Taxonomy (NCBI): domain Bacteria; kingdom Bacillati; phylum Bacillota; class Bacilli; order Caryophanales; family Paenibacillaceae; genus Paenibacillus; species Paenibacillus sp. 11B. Next base: position 121,106 of record NZ_JAUKNS010000003.1, read on the forward strand.
TTGGTCATTCCTCGTTCGGCAATCAGGTGTTCAATTCGCTCATAGATCGACTGCATACAGAACCGCCTTCCAACCGTAATAATCAATACATGTACCTAAATTATACCACAACCTTCCTGAATCCTCAGCCTTTTAATCCCAGGAATACGTTCTGGTATTTCTCATAACACAAAGATAGACTCCCATGAATAATCATGAGAGTCTATCTTATAACGTCTGTTGCTGTGATGCGGTCGAGAGGACTCGAACCTCCACGGGTATACACCCACTACCCCCTCAAGATAGCGTGTCTGCCATTCCACCACGACCGCATATTTAATTGTAAAAATGGTGAGCCATGAAGGGCTCGAACCTTCGACACCCTGATTAAAAGTCAGGTGCTCTACCAACTGAGCTAATGGCTCTTGCTGTAACTTCACCGGATGTGCCATGCGTAACTCTTTTGTTCAGGAGCTATGACTTTATGAGGATTCCTCATCAGGATTGTACATCCCTGAGGTGGTGAAGATAATGACCCGTAGGGGATTCGAACCCCTGTTACCTCCGTGAAAGGGAGGTGTCTTAACCCCTTGACCAACGGGCCTTATTAACAAGTTGTCTTTCTTGGCGACAAGAATGAGTATATCACAGGCTAAATAAAATGTGCAACACTTTTTTTTGATTTTTTTATCCTCTCCTTTTTACCCCTCTTCATGAGCTTAAGAGCCTACTCACTCCAAAATCTCTTTCACATATTTATCACCGTAATCATCGTAATTTGTAAAATTAATATCAAAAAACTTAAATACACTTACATTCACTTATAATATTGCAAATATCATTATTAGTACTTATAATTAACCTATCAGTTATAAACACGGTCAGCTACGTATAAGGAGGCGGCACGTTTGTTTCAGGAAGAACGAATGCAGCTGATTATTGAGCACTTACGTAAACACAATCGCATTTCAGCTGAGGATATTGTATCCCTGTTTGACGTTTCCCGGGACACGGCTCGAAGGGATCTGATCAAGCTCGAAGAACAGGATGCCATCATCCGAACACGCGGCGGTGCAATTCTCCCCGTTCCACCAGTTGAGCACCGATCTTATAAAGATCGTCTGCTCCACATTTCCGATGAAAAAAGAGCTATTGGCAAACTAGCCGCTGCGATCGTCCGCCAAGGCGAACACATTATTCTGGATTCTTCCACTACAGTGCAGACTTGTGCCGAAAATCTGAACGGCAAATCCTGTACCGTCATTACCAATTCCATTTACTCAGCTGAACTTCTCTCCAATCATACGGCTGTCGAGATACGTTTGCTTGGCGGTAAAGTCGATAAAGAGCAGCGTTATGTCTATGGCACTTCCGTAATCGAAACTCTTTCCCACTATTATGTAGACAAAGCATTTATCGGCATTGGCGGAATTACGATGGACGGCTTCAGCGCTTCCGAAGAAGAAGGAAAGATCAAGCACAAAATGATGCAAGCTGCGAAACAGGTTATTGTACTCGCTGACCATTCCAAGTTTGATAAGCGTTATGGTTATCGTTTTGCGGACTGGTCACTCGTTGATATGTTAATTACAGATCAATGGCCTTCCCAGGATTGGCGAACCTTTTTGACCGAACAGCAAGTGGAGATTCTCATCCCTGAACCTACAATTGAAAAGGAGTTGTAACATATGAAATTATTTGCTACCGATTTAGATGGAACCCTATTGAACAGAGACAGTCAGATCAGCCCGGAAAACGCAGCTGCAATCCATAAGGCGCAACAAGAAGGATTGAAGGTTACGATCGCTACAGGACGGGTTTATTCCGACGTATTAATGATAAGCAGCGAAGGCGGAATTAACACACCAGTCATCGGCTCCAACGGAGCTACCATCCATGATGCCAACGGTAAGCGCCTGTTCCATCTTCCACTTGAGCGTGAAACGGCCGCATCCGTCATGCAGTGGCTGGAAGATCATCATTGCTACTACGAGGCCTCCACACAACAGGGAATCTACGCCCCTATAAGCAGTCATGAGGCGATGCTCGCTGAAATGGATCGCATTCTGGGTTCGAGTCCAGGGGAGGATATTGAACGCCTCATTCGAGCTGTTAAGAAGCACTATGACAAGAAAGATTACCATCGCGTTAATTCCCATCAAGAAATCCCTTCCGAAGCTTTTATTTACAATATTATGGCCTTTTCATTGGACCCCGCTCAATTGCAGCAGGGACGCGAATACTTTGCTTCTCGCTCCGATGTAGCCATGGTGGTATCCTCTGAACACAACTTCGAAATGCAGCATCCTGATGTATCCAAAGGTAATGCCTTAACCAAACTGGCTGCGCATTTGAACATCTCCATGGAAGATACAGCTGCCATTGGTGATAATTTCAACGATGTATCCATGCTAAAAATGGCAGGACTCGGTATTGCCATGGGCAATGCTGAACCGGAGATTAAGGCGCTTGCCAAAGCTGTGTCGTTGACTAATGTAGAGCATGGTGTCGCACATGCCATTCATTGTGTTCTTGAAGGCACGCCTGTTTCCCAGCCGGAGTCCGTCATTGAAGGCGGTCAGTAATCGTTTTTCGTCATGTTCGGTACGAGGAGCTAGCGATCTAGCGATGGCCTGGCTCACCTCATATCAACGGATCGAACGTGAGGCACATCCTGCAATAAAATAATCAATTGCTCGGCCCGATATGAACCGGGCAGTTGCAGAGTGAATTCAAGCACTGTCTCCTCTCCGGAGTCTGTGCTTGTTTGCTGTTCTGTTTTGAATCCGATTACCGAGATTTTTTCCTGTCCCAGCAAAGCCAAAACGGTTTTGAGGGTGTCCCCTTCCTTTAGCAGTCGAATGGTCAACGTCTCTGTTCTCGCGGATACCAACCAGCGTGTCGGCCGATGCAGCAGCATCTGGGCCAGAACAATAAGCAGCGTTACCCCCGCACCTGTCCAATACAATCCCGAACCAACAGCCAGTCCCATTCCTGCAGTCGCCCAAATTCCCGCCGCTGTCGTCAATCCTCGGACCGTATGACGCTGTGTGAAGATCATCCCGGCTCCAATGAAGCCGACCCCACTGACCACCTGTGCTGCAATCCTGGATGGGTCAAGCGAGAGATTCACCCAGCCTGCCTGATCCTGAAAGCCATACTTGGATACAATCATCATTAATGCTGCACCCACAGCAACAACAAAGTGAGTACGTATTCCCGCTTCCTTCATTCGGTTCTTGCGCTCATATCCGATCAACACGCCGCATATGCCAGCTATGAGTACACGCATCAAGTATTCCGTTTCCATGCTCATCACCTCTCTTATGTATATGCTTACATGTATCTTTCTTTACTATTTACCCAATCCTTGACTAATAAAATAGCCGCACTTATACATTCACCGGACGAACTCCTAAATAATTCTCAATGTAGGCCGAAAGAAGCGGTGCCCCAACTGGCCCCACTTCGTATATTTTGTATCACTTATGGATTGCGTATGCTAATTTAGTATCCTAATACATCACTTCTCTGCCCGAAAGCTCTCCCCATGCCGCTCTCCAAGTCCATAATAATGTCGGAAATTATAAATTAAAGGATTCCATTTCTCTGGGTTAATCTTGTTCAAATCTGATAGCAGGCGGTGATGAGCATGTACCTTCAACGCTTTTACCTCCACAATCGCCATGAATGGCGTGTGTTCGGGAATACGTATGTGTTGTACCGCGGCTTCAATCTGGAGTGGACACTCCGCTATTTTATTCGGCTCAACCAGAACTGAATTTTGAGGTGTCAGTCCAGAAGCAGCAAATTTATCATCACAAAATTCAAACCCCATACTTCTTTTCTCTTCAGGAACGGGATATTTCCCCGTATAACGTCCCAGTATCTCAACCTGCTCCCAGATGGATGCATCGGGCAAATTAATTACACATTCAGGGCGTCGGTTCAGGTTCTCAAAGGCTTTGCCCTGAATACCGATTCCAAGTACCAAGCAGTCGCCGAGTGCCCAGGATGAGGAAAGTGGAGATAGATTTGTTGTCCCCTCTTCGTTTAACGTGCTCAGTAACAATACAGGTGTGCCATAGTACAAAATACTTGGAGTTATCACCTCATGCTGCATCAACTCTCGGTTTGAGCCTCGGTGACTCTCTGGTTCAGGACCTTCTTTCGTTATGTCATTTGTATACATTGCTTCTTCCTCCATTCTTCAATCCATCCAATGGGTGTCGTGGATCGTCATTCATACACATTGAATTGTAATACACCAATAGTTCAGGTATCATCGAAGTATGAATGCATATCCGAATATATCCGCTGTTGCGTCGTTAGTTGCAGATCCCAGTCGTGCTAATTTTTTGGAAGCTTTGTTGGATGGTCGTGCACTTCCTGCAGGCGAACTTGCTTACATGGCGGGTGTTACCCCCCAAACGGCAAGCAGTCATCTCGCGAAGCTGGTCGAAGGCGGGCTGCTCGTCGTTGAACAGCAAGGAAGACATCGATACTATCGACTTGCAGGCAAGGAGGTTGCTTTTCTGATTGAGACAATGGGTAGTATCGCTGCACCAGTTCAAGTGAGGTCCCTCAAACAATCTGATCAGCTTCAACATTTGAGCTTTGCTCGAACCTGTTATGGGCATCTGGCCGGAAAATTGGGGATATCGTTGTGCGAAGCTTTATTGCGGGATGGTTATCTCGAAGAACCTGAGGATGAGCAGGCCAAGGATTACCACATTACAGAGAAAGGAATTCAATGGTTCACTTCTTTTGGCATCATACTTGAAGTTAAAGCCGGATCGCGTCGCGCTATGGCTCGCAAATGTCTGGACTGGAGTGAACGTCGTCATCATATCTCCGGTGTATTGGGAGACGAACTCGGGCGCCGCTTGTCTGAACTGGATTGGACCCGTCAGAAGGCAGGCAGCCGTTCGGTTGAAGTCACGGAAGCCGGCAAGAAGGGTTTGTACGAGGTATTAGGCATTTCATTGTAGGGTGGCAATTAGGCATTCGTGTACATTAGTAAAATGACGATACATCAAAAATCCCCCTTCTCACAAACCGTTGATGGTTCTTGAGAAGGGGGATTATGTTTTGTTCAGAACGGAGAGAGAGGGATACTCTCACTTCATTCGAGACTGCGATGTATTCCTTACGAAGCGTATGCTTCGACGAACCTTTAGGGTTCTCATCCCTTATACAGAGAAGTAAATCAGAACGGAGAGAGAGGGATTCGAACCCTCGCACCGCTTACGCAGTCTAACCCCTTAGCAGAGGGTCCCCTTATAGCCACTTGGGTATCTCTCCAAGAATGGCTCCCCGAACAGGGCTCGAACCTGTGACAACTCGATTAACAGTCGAGTGCTCTACCAACTGAGCTATCAGGGAATATTGATCTTGAATATCCTAAATTTATCATGATTAATATTCCAAGTCAACATGCCTCCGATGACTTTCTTAATAAGCTTTAGATACTCTGAATTCCTAACTTGCCCGCACATCGACCACAGCGATACCTCTTCGGATCCACTTTGCGTTTACGCAAATATTCCGTGCCACAGCTCTTGCACACCAGCTTGTAACGGTACGGTAGTGGCTTTCTGCCCTTTCCATCCGGAAGGGACTGACAGAACCTCGAACCGCCCACCTTCTGCAACAAGGCTTTGAATTCCGGGTCCCGGTGTTGGTAGCCGCGTCCACGGATGTGCAGATGATAGTGACACAGCTCATGCTTGATGATTTTCTCAACCTCTTCCCGCCCATAGGCTTCGAGCTGATGAGGATTAATCTCTATTCGGTGACTTTTGAGCATATAACGCCCACCAGTCGTGGTCAGACGATGGTTAAACAGCGCCTCGTGAGTGAACGGAACCCCGAAATGATCCAGCGACACCTGCTCAATCCATTGCTGCAATTCCTCATTTTCCATCGGTTTTCCCTCCTTTCATTCCCCTTGGGCCGTTTGTTTTTCCGCCATAATACTTGAATTTTAACCGTTTCGTAGGCTACACTGTCAAGTAGAATGTATGAGGGGAGATTATTACTCGTTATGCCTACAATGCGCTACGTCATCCTGCAGCAGGAACAGCACTTGCAGTTTGTGGAAATGCCCGCCGATTACGCTTACCAACTCAGTGCGCTCAACCTGCGCCTGCACAAAGAAATTGACAAACTTACCGCAGCAGATGTACCTGTTCTGCCTTGGGCAATCGCTGAATGTGACAATCTTGACCTTCTGGACGAGCAACTCTCCATTATTGGAGGCCTTGATTATATCAATGCCCTTGAACAAAGCTTCGCAACACTTAGAGAGAGTGAATATCCTCTGATTTCCCTGCTCACTGAAATCCGGGCGCTTCAGGCTCAATTAGAGCAATGGTATGAAGAAGAGATGGAATCACTCTAATCCACTTATAGACTTATTTTTCATGCAGGATGGAACCAAAAGCGCATCTCCTAAAAGCGGGAGTTGTGCTTTTTTTTCGCCCTATAATCCATATCCGTATAGAAATTGAATTTTCCGTGTTCCTCACTGGTTAATCCGCACAGTCCAGGCTATTGCCACATATGCTAACGTACAGATGAATTATGCAAGAGGAGGAGATACCCTTGCCTCAATGGCTTTGCAATCAACTGATGCGTGCATTTCATAAAAAGGACAGCAGACAGATCAAGCTGCTGAACGAATGTTGGTTCTTTTACCGAAACAAACCGACAAGTGGCACCCCGCGCAGCGCGGACAGCGAACTTTAAGCATCTGACACCACTCTCTTTCGTCCACTTCAAGCTCTCACTTCTTTCATAAAATCCCTTCGAAGAATACAGTACGGGCAATAGTAGTATTATAGCTGACAACAAACAGCCTTCCCCTTACAGGGAAGGCTGTTCTCCGAGCATTGTGCTGGATTAGGAAGACTGCTGAGAAGAAGCAGGCTTCTTCATCGTGAGGCCGACACGGCCTTTTTTGGTATCCACATTCATCACCCAAACCGTTACATTATCCCCGACAGATACCACATCCATCGGATGTTTGACGTAACCGTTGCTCAGCTGTGAGATATGGACAAGCCCGTCACTCTTGATGCCGATGTCGACAAATGCACCAAAATCAATTACGTTGCGAACCGTGCCTTGCAGCTCCATGCCTTCCACCAAATCCTCAATTTTGAGTACATCGGTGCGGAAGATCGGTAGCGGCATTTCCTCACGCGGGTCACGACCCGGACGCTGCAAGCTGTCCAGAATGTCACGCAGTGTAGGTACACCCACATCCAGCTTCACAGCCAGCTGTTCCGGTTGTTGCTCAGACAGAAGAACAGACAGTTCCTTGCTACCAAGCTTGTCCAGCTCAACCTGAAGCTCTTTAAAGAGCTGATCAACCACTTTATACGATTCAGGGTGAATCGGTGTACGATCCAGCGGGTTCTCCCCTTCGCCAATCCGCATAAAGCCTACGCATTGCTCATAGGTTTTGGCACCCAGACGCGGCACCTTCTGCAGCTGGCGACGATTCGTGAATCGGCCGTTCTCTTCGCGGTATTTCACGATATTTTTGGCAATAGTGGCATTTACACCAGCCACATATGACAGCAGTGAAGGTGAAGCCGTGTTCACATCCACACCTACGTGGTTAACTGCGGATTCCACAACAGCCTTCAAGCTTTCTTCCAATATTTTTTGGGATACATCATGTTGGTATTGACCTACACCAATGGCTTTTGGATCGATTTTGACCAGCTCAGCCAGTGGGTCTTGCACCCGACGGGCAATCGAAGCAGCACTACGCTCAGCAACGTCAAGATCCGGAAATTCTTCCTGGGCCAGCTTGGATGCAGAATACACACTCGCTCCAGCTTCATTGACGATTAGATACACGAGACTTTCGTCCCCGTTCTCCTGAATGATCTCGGCAACAAACTGTTCCGTCTCACGTGACCCTGTACCATTACCGATAACAATCAATCCGATATCATACTGCTTGATCATCCGATGGAAGACCTCGGCAGCTTCACGCTTCTTGTTGTGTGGTGGCGTTGGGTACGTAACAGCCACTTCAAGCAGCTTGCCCGTATCGTCAACCACGGCCAGCTTACAGCCGGTACGATAGGCAGGATCGACACCAAGCACACGTTTGCAATGAATTGGTGGCTGAAGCAGCAAATTCCGAAGATTAGCCGAGAATACGGATATCGCTTGGTTTTCACCTTTTTCCGTCAGTTCTGCCCGAACCTCACGCTCAATCGAAGGGGCAATCAATCGTTTGTAAGCATCTTCAATCACAGCACGCAAAATGTCCTGAACCGCAGATGCACCCTTGATGATCTGCCCTTCCATATGACGATGAGCCGGTTCAGGCTGTACGTCCAGACCCACTTTCAAAATGTTCTCACGTTCACCGCGGTTAATGGCGAGAATGCGGTGAGGAGGCATTTTTTTGGCTAACTCACGATAATCATAGTAGTTCTCATATACAGACTCCTGCTCCGCATCCTTCGCTTCCGAAGTCAGCATGCCATGATCGAGTGTATATCGACGAATCCAGGCACGAATAGCAGCATCATCTGCGATATTTTCAGCCAAGATGTCCTTGGCCCCTTGAAGTGCGACCTCTGCATCGTCTACCCCAAGTTCAGCATTGATATAACGCGCAGCTTCCTCCAGGACATTCCCTTGCTTAGGTTGACCCCAGATCCATACAGCGAGTGGCTCGAGACCTTTTTCCTTCGCTACACTGGCACGGGTTTTCCGCTTCTGACGAAACGGACGGTACAAATCCTCCACTTCCTGTAGCTTAACTGCCTGGGTGATGGACTGTTTCAGTTCTCCGGTCAGCTTGCCTTGTTCCTCTATAATACGGATGACTTCCACTTTGCGGTCTTCGAGATTACGCAAGTATACGATGCGTTCTTCAATGAGCCGCAGCTCGTTCTCATCCAGCTCTCCAGTCATTTCCTTACGGTAGCGGGCGATAAATGGAATCGTATTGCCTTCGTCCAGAAGCTCCGACGTTGTGCGGACCTGCTTCAAGGACAGTGACAGTTCCTTGGCTACCTGTTTGATGATTCGTTCATGGCGTTCTGCCTTTATTGTTTCTTCATTGGGTTCCAGAACCGTTTCCTGTTCAGACAAATAAATCCCTCTTTCCTTCCTGAATCGTTCAGTTGAAGCTTGTTCAGGGCAGCTTTGCTGCTGTAATCACAGTATCGAACCTGCATTCATGCAGATTCCTCTCCCCTATATTATCACAAAATCCCGTTCAGATTTCCAGCATTCGTCCAGGTTACAAGTTCTGACAGAATTACGTCTTCCTCCAGCCTTCCCCATTACGTCAAAAAAAGACCGAAAAACGTCAACGCGACGCTGTTCGGTCTTCCTCATTAGGACTTTATATGCAATTGAACTCTAAATAAGTGAAACTACTCATTTACACGATGACGGAGAGGACAGAAAAAAACCTGAAAAGGCGAAGCGTTCGCCTTTATCCCCGGATTTTCCCCTTAAGAAAAGGGAATCGAAAAAAATCTGGGGATAACAGCGATTGGAAGGTTGTTCTGTCATCGTAGTATCCGTGTAAATAATCTGTAGTTCAACTTATTTAGACCCGTTCGAATCGGAACATTTCACTCAGATAGTCTCCCGATGCACGACCTACGGAGATCCCGCCATACATCAGCGCATCCCCGGTAAACGTCTCGGAGCCGCCTTTGAGGCGATAATCCGCGTTAGGATCCAGGCCCTTCAACTTCAGACGTTGGAGCGGTGCATTGGGTTCAGACAGCACACGGAAGTAGAATACAACGGCTTCACTGCCATCTGGTGAAATAAACATCCATGCCGTTTCATTTCCTTCAAACGGACTTAGCAAGCGCCGGAACGTTCCGTATTGAATGGTTCCCCGAATTTCCTTGTACAGCTCAACCTGAGCCTTCACAATGGCATTCTCTTCCTCTGTGAATCGAGTCAAATCCAATTCGTATCCAAAGTTACCGGACATGGCGACATGTCCACGAATCTCTAGAGAAGTAATTCGATTAACCTGGTGATTGGGAACCGCTGAGATATGTGACCCCATTGAACTTACCGGATATACCAGGCTTGTACCATACTGAATACGAAGACGGGATATCGCGTCCGTATTATCGCTGGTCCACGTTTGCGGCATGTAATACAGCATACCTGGATCAAAACGGCCGCCACCACCTGAACAGCTCTCGAACAGGATATCCGGAAACGCTGAAGTAATCCGTTCCATGACTTCATACAATCCAAGCATATACCGGTGCGCAGTCTCACGCTGTCTGTCTGCTGGCAGCAATGCAGAACCTACCTCCGTCATATTCCGGTTCATGTCCCATTTCACATAAGTGATCGGGGCAGATCCAAGCACATCGCTTAGCATGCGTACAATCTCATCTCGCACATCCTGACGGGAGAAATCGAGTACCAACTGTTGGCGCCCTTCCGTACGGCGGCGATCCGGCACATGCAGACACCAGTCCGGATGAGCACGGTACAATTCACTGTCCGGCGAAATCATCTCAGGCTCGAACCATAGTCCGAACTGCATGTCCAGACTGGTTACCCGGTTGGCCAAATCATCCAGGCCTTGTGGCAGTTTGTTCTTGTCCACAATCCAGTCACCGAGTGAGGAATTATCACTGTCCCGATGTCCGAACCATCCATCATCCAGTACGAACAGTTCAATACCAAGCTTCTTCCCTGCCTGTGCGATCTGCTCAATCTTATCAGCGTTGAAGCCGAAATAGGTCGCTTCCCAGTTGTTGACCAGAACCGGACGCTCTGCATTACGGAACTTGCCACGTGCAAGGCGCTCGCGATACAGTTGATGATACGACTGAGACATCCCATCCAGACCTGCATCCGAATAAACCATGACCGTCTCAGGCGTCTGGAATGACTCCTGCGAATCCAGCTTCCAGCCGAACTCAAACGGATTGATTCCCAGCGATACACGAGTGGTGTGGAACTGATCCACTTCCGCCTGTGCAGTGAAGCTGCCGCTATATACAAGGCTGAACCCGTAGACTTCACCCTGATCTTCGTCTGTACCCGGTGTCATCAGAGCAATGAACGGGTTCTGCTGGTGACTGCTTGAGCCGCGACGGCTCTCGATGCCTTGCAGGCCGGAAGCCAGCGGTCTGCGAACGATGTCCCGTTCACGCGTCCATGCTCCTGACAGCTGCAGTAATTCGTAATCGGCATGCGGGAAATCAACGGAAGAACTGTGCGCACGTGCAATATTCACCGAGGCAGCGCTCTCATTAACGATACGCATGGAACGCGTAATCGCATTAAATGCCGTAAAGGCCGTGTAGCTAAGTTCAATCTTGATCCCTGCAACACGGTCTTCCAGTTCAACGATGAGTGTCTCCGCTTCATCGTCAGATTCAACATAAGTTGCCGGCAGCCCGGTAAGTGCTGCCTTTCCTTTGATCAGTCGATGGCCTGTATACGTAAATTCCGAAACGGTTGAACCGTTCTCAAGCTGCAATTGGATTGCCGGATTACGGAAATCACTCGTACCGTATACTGGCAACTCTTGCGCCAACGTGTCGAAGGAGATCGTCCGATCATCCGGTACCGGATTCGGGCTGAATGAGGCCCGCTCCGTACGCACATGAAGCCAGCTCAGATCGGTATCACGCAGTCTTTTGCCATAATACAAATGTACCAAATATCCCGAAGGCAGCACCTGGAATACGTAGCTTGCCTTTTGAGTCTGTAGATGAAATTGAAGTTTCTCCTGGTCAATATAAATGCTCATATGTCTCCTCCACCTCTATATATGTTAATTAACGTAAACGGTTTCTCAGGTATCATTATAACGAAAAGACTCTAAATGTTCTACGCTTTCATGAAGCTTTAATCAAAAGAAGCGTACCCCAGCCGTTAGGCTGTTGTACGCTCTTTTGATTGCTGTCTGAAATTGTGTGTTCCTGCAAGGAACATCCATTGTCTACGGGCGGCACGGCAGAACAAAGAAACAACTGCCTGATGCCTTAAAAATCGATTAAACCCAGGCTGATCTGTAAGGCTTCGTTGACCAGTTTCATGGTCTCCTCGTCCAGATGGGTAATCTTGTCGGTCAGCCTCTGCTTATCAATCGTCCGTATTTGTTCGAGCAAAATAACCGAGTCCCGGTCAAAGCCGTGTGCCGCCGCATCAATTTCCACATGCGTCGGCAGCTTTGCCTTTTGGATCTGGGCGGTGATCGCCGCCACAATACAAGTAGGACTAAACCGGTTGCCGATGTCATTCTGGATAACCAGAACCGGCCTGACTCCACCTTGCTCGGAACCGACAACGGGAGAAAGATCCGCAAAAAAAACGTCACCGCGTTTTACGATCAATGTCTACACCCCGCTAACTAAGCGGTCCAGAGTGCTGTCCGCATCTTCCTCCGCGTGAAAGGCCTCGGATGCCATGGTGAGGTTAATCTTCGCCATCTCCATGTACCCTCGCTGCATCGATTCACGGATGTAACGTTTCTTACGCTCCGTCAAATACAGCTTCATGGCCTGCCTAATCAATTCGCTGCGGTTGGAATTCTCCAGCGCTACGATGCCATCCACTTCCTGCAAAAGATAATCAGGCAAACTGATCATGATCCGCTTGGTGTTCTGCAAGTTGGCCACCTTTCTTCCACCCCCACAAACCTTTCGCCATTGTGAACCAGTATTACGTTTTTCCAGAACTTTTATACAAAGGAATATATATGCCCCGAGTATATCAAGTATGCTGTACTCCATTATAAACACGGGGAACATTATTCGTACAGACCAAACATCTCTTTTCAGGATTTTTCATCCCAGTCATCATTCATAATTCGAGATGCTCCGACAGTTTTCCTTCTGTTCTGAAAAAAAGTTTATTGGAAATAGCGTCCAGTCGAGCTGTCAGGATGTCAAAAGAGGGTTGATTCTGGCGATTACTGCTCCATTACGGGTATAGACCCGAGGGATTCGATGCGCCATCATGCAGATCACTTCGTAGGAAATTGTACCGAGCTGAGATGCCACCTCTTCTGCAGTTATAACTGCACCTGATTGGTGACCGATGAGAACAACCTCTTCGCCGACTTGAATTTCTTCTGCTTCTGCAGCAAAAGATTGTAGCGACACCATACACTGATCCATGCAGATCGTACCGACGACGGGAACACGACGGCCGCGTACAAGCACTTGTGCTTTACCTGACAGCATTCTTGAAAATCCGTCTGCATAGCCGATAGGCAGGGTCGCTATTCGTTCGTTCCCTTGTGTTACATAACGGGTTCCGTAGCTGACACCCCAGTGGGGCGGCAGCGTTTTGACCAGAACCGCCTTCGTCTTCAGTGTCAATACCGGGGAAAGCTTCACTACCTGATGATTCACCTCTGCCGACGGGTATAATCCGTACAGGCTGATTCCTACACGAACCATATCATCCGACAATTCCGGTGTATCAATGGTAGCGGCGCTGTTCGCCGTATGTATAATCGGGATGACACATCCCTGATCCCGCAACGCATCAACCACGCCTTGGAACCGTCGATACTGCTCCAGTGTATAGGTCTTGTCTTTTTCATCCGCCTTGGCAAAATGAGTAAACATACCTTCCAGCATGACCTGCTTCAGCTTGGCTGCTTCCTGAATGAAAGCAAGTGCCTCGTCGCCAGGCAGCAGGCCAAGCCTGCCCATGCCGCTGTCAATTTTGATATGCACCTTTAGCTTACGAGAGGAAATTCCCGTCTCCAAATGTTGAATGGCGTCGAGCACTTCCTTACTGAACAGCGTAATGGTTACATCATGTTTCCATGCTTCAGCGATGCCTTCTGGCGGCGTGTAGCCCAATACCAGAATCGGAAGGGTAATTCCGTGTTGTCGCAATTCAAGCGCTTCGTCAAGAAAAGCTACACTTAAGTAATCCACACCAACTCGTTCCAGTTCCCTGGCCGTCTCCACTGCCCCATGTCCATAGGCGTTAGCCTTCACACAGGCGAGCAGTTTCTTGCCTTGCGGCAATGCTTCACGGAAAGCTTCTACGTTGTTGCGCAAATGATCCAAATTGATTTCCGCTTGGGTCGGCCGATATTGTTCTTGCACGCTAAGTCACCTTCTCTAATCATCTTAATCCGGCTCACGTCAGACTCCATCGTAATGCTCAAGCATGTGACTGTCAAATGAACGAAAGATCTGCAGACCAAAACACATACAGGAGTACTATCCTCGAGTCGGGAGCAAACGCAGAATAAGACCTATAAGCGAGACCATGAATGAGATATTCATCTCTCCATAACTTACTTATCTGCTTATATCGTATTATTTACCCGGTTCCTCCCGCGTAGAAGCGTGTTTTGCATTATTGAATGCACCGGACCTATTCCTTGCTTATCTTACGCAGGATCATAGCCTGTTGATACTAATCACTTCAACCGAAATCAAATCCTGCAAATTACGGAAATAAAACAGGAACATTGACCTGTGTATGCAGCAAAGCACCGGAGAAATCATCTCCGATGCTTCTTAGCATTCCTTATGTTAGGACGACTATACTTTCCAAATCATTTCCCTGACTCTTCCTGCATGGAGGTCGCAATCTGAATCATCTCGTTATCTGGCAAATCTGCGCTTGTAATCCTGTACTCCACTCCATCTGACATCCATGTGAGTGTCTGCAACGCATCTCCGCTTATCATTCCAAGGGTGAATCCAAGATCCAGAACACGGGATGGGGCAAGCGATACGGCTCTGTCCTGCGGCCGTGCCTCAAAGATCGTGTAATTATACGTTCCTTCATAGCGGAGCATAACCGAATAGTCTCCTGATCCTTCCACGATCTGATCGTCTTTCAGCTTGACTCCTTCTGGGGCGTAGGTCGGCTGAATAACCCCGAAGCTGCCTGTGCCGTCCGGCTCTGCCGATGTCGGTTCTTCCGTGCCTTGCCCGCTGGCTGGATCTTCCGAACCTTGCTGCTCGGCGTTATCGCTCACACCGGTCTGTCCATCACTAACGGTTCCGCTTGGATTCGATGCAGAACCTTCCTCTGTTGCAGCTTGAGGATTGGTAGCCTCTTTGCCATCCCCAGCAGGAGCCGCGCCTGAGTCCGTACCGGCCTTGCCACCATTTTCTGAAGCAGCCGTCATATTACGTTGCATGTCAAACGCGTCTTTCTCAAATTCGGTACCAAATTTGAAGCTATCGAACTTCACATCCACGACCACATTGGCATTCGAATCAGATACTTCTACCTGCTTCGGTGCGTAATCGCTTTTGTTTAACCATATTTTCTGTCTGACCAATGCATGTGTATTGTAGTTGGCAGCTACATCGAATACATAGCTTTCCTTCTCATCGGCAAACTGGCGGGTCGAATCACCTGTTATACTGCGGATCAGCGTCTCGTAGAGGTAAACCTGGCCTTGATTATCCGGCCAGTTACTCTGGAAACGGAAGCTTTTGTTCTGGCTCGGCGTCAGGACAAATACGCCTTCATCATTACGCAGTACAATTTGCGTTACATCCTTTTTGGCATTCGTTAACGCGATACGATAATACGAAGGCTTTTGATGCCATACCTCGACCTTGTACTGCTGCGGCGTATCTCCGGTATGCAGCGTCATGACGCCTGCCCCCTGATAACTTTCCATTTCTCCTACGACTTCGTTCAGATCTTTGACCACGGCTGCCGCATCCTTCTTCCCGCAGGCGGCAAGTAAGGTCGATAAGACCAATACCATGGCAAGCATCCATGATATTCGGCGCATGACATCATCCCCTTTAGCACATGTTTTCACTTCAGGATTGTGCGTACAGCAGAACCCCTACTTGATTAGTACATGTTATGAGGGACTTGTTCGATATATGCGGACTAGTTTGACAAGCATTCCCTTTTTTCAAATGCCACAATACTCTATTTGGTAACAAAATCGGTCTCGGGTAGGATGTTAAATTCAACCAGATTCTTCATAGTAAATACAGATAACAACTCAACCAATGCAATTACATACCGCTATGATGTAGCTTAATTGAGGTACAACTCTATTTCAAATTGGAGGAAAATAATGAATACAACCTATCATCACTCATTGCTGAATGGATTGGATGATCTTGTGGAAGAGCAGCTTCAACGCTGGAAAGGCGTAGGTGTGGCAGTAGCGGTCATCCATAAGGATGAAGTTATTTTGCAAAAAGGATACGGTTATCGCGACCTGGAGTCCAAGCTCGAAGTTACGCCCAATACACTATTTGCGATCGGTTCCAGTACCAAAGCCTTTACAGCATCAACAGCTGCCCTGCTCGTCGATCAGGACGTTCTGAAGTGGGACACGCCTGTTCGAACGTATTTGAAAGACTTCAAAATGTTCGATCCCGTAACCACAGAACGTCTGACCATCCGTGATATGCTCTGTCATCGCTCCGGACTTCCAAGGCACGATATGATGTGGTACAACTCATCACGGAGCAGAGAAGAACTCGTAAACGCGCTTCAGTATCTGGAGCCAAATGAAGACTTTCGGAACAAGTGGCAATACCAGAATCTGATGTATATGGCGGCTGGTTATCTGGTGGGGCAACTCAAAGGAACTTCATGGGAGAATGTTGTTCAGGAGTCTCTGTTTAATCCGCTCGGTATGAATTCAAGTGTCCTCTCTGTCGATGAGATGCAGAATCAACCTGACTTCGCCTTCCCTTATATGGATCAAAACGGAGAGAGTACACGAATACCTTTTCGAAAAATAGATGCCGTAGGCCCCGCTGGCTCCATTAACAGCAATCTGGTCGATATGATCGCCTGGGTGCAATTTCAATTGAATCAAGGGCAACAGGATGGGGCTCAACTGATCTCCAAAGAACAGTTGGCTGTTATGCACAGCCCGCAAATGGCTTGTACTTCACCATTCCACAGCAAAGAGCTGCCTGTTAGCACGTACGGTCTGGGCTGGATGATTGATTCTTATCGCGGACACGCCATGATTCATCACGGCGGAGCAATCGATGGATTCGCTTCACAGGTCGCCTTTTTACCAGAGGAACAGATCGGTGTTGTGGTCCTTTGCAATACCAATGGGAGCATTCTTCCCTACACGATTTCTTTTAACGTTATTGATCGTTTGCTTGAAGTGGAACCTGTGGATTGGAGCGGGAGATTAGCCAAATTAGTGGCTGGAGAATCGAATGAATCTGAAGCAGCCACAGATACCATAGAAACACCAACTACTTCAGAAACCTCTGTTGAGGAAAAACCAGACGAAACCCAGGTTCACCCCCATGATCGTCCTATCCATGCTTATGCGGGCAGCTATACACATCCGGGTTACGGCGAAATCGTTATTCAACAGTCGAATGATGGGCTACAAGCCACCTTGAATGCCATTGACATGCCTATGGAATACACAGGAAATGATACTTTTTCCGTAGAACTTACCCTGTTTGGCCTGAAGGTCACATTTACATTTAAGATGGATGAACACGATAGCGTAAGCTCTCTATCCATTCCGCTGCTGCTTGAACCGGGCACGAATCCAATTGAATTTATAAAGACACCATCCGTCTAAAAACACCCCCTACCGGCCTATCCCATTGTGAAGTTACACTCTTTACCACAATGGGATATATGCCGGATAACTCGCATTCTCTTCTTCTGTATTCGGACTTCTCTTCACCCATAGTCGACGCAGATCTGGCATGCCGAATGAAACTACACGATAATCCTGAAGCGAAACGTGGTGTGTATGTTCTTCCCTAATTAGCAATTGGGCCTGGCTGCTTATTATGTCCGCTGTACTCCTCCATCAGCGGGTCAAGGTGAACCACGACTATGTGCAGATGCATCCTGAATACCCGCCTCTTCTGGCTGTATTTGGCTCATTGTTTCTCAATTCTATTGTGATGTACACATCTTAATCTACGATCTTGAAACCGATCGTGTCCGTAAGCAGTAATAAACAGGAGAGTTCTTTTTACAAAATTTTCTTTAGAAGGAGTGTTTGCATGCATTTATCCAATCGAAGCACCCGCTTCAGGCTCACCTCCATAACCGGGGCGTTCATGGCGTTTGTCCTGTCCCTCAGTCTATGGGCACCCGCCGTTCAGGCGGAAACCGCACCCGCTGCGGTCAATGAAAAGGGGAAGGCAACAGCGCTGACTACTGATTCCGCTGCAGCTTTTCTCGATACATTTTTCGATTCCCCTGAAGCGAAGGCCCAATATGTTGGCGCTTCCGTAGTCGTTGTCAAAGATGGAAAAGTCGTAGCAGAGAAAGGCTATGGATATTCCGATTTGGAGAGCAAAACACCGGTTGATCCAAAAAGTACCACCTTTCGTATCGCCTCGGTCTCCAAAACATTTACGTCAGCCGCTGTCATGCAGCTCGTGGAGCAAGGCAAAGTCGATTTAAAAGCCGACTTTCAGACCTATGTAAAAGGACTGGAATTCGATAACCCTTTTGACAAACCTGTAACAGTGGAGAATCTGCTCACACACACCACCGGGTTCGAGATTCGCGACCCACAGCAGGAAGACATCCATAATGACTTCGACAAAATTGTATCGATGGAGGATTATGCCAAGTTACATATGCCACCTGTCGTTCGAGAACCTGGTAGCGCCTACATGTACGACAACTTCTCCTTCCTGCTGCTTGGCATGATTGTGGAGAATGTCAGCGGCGAACCGTTCGAAACGTATATGCAGCAACATATCTTTAAACCTCTGGGTATGGATAACAGCAGTTTTATGCTGAACGGCAAGTTCAAGAACCAACTCGCAACAGCCTATGATGCGGCTCATAATCCACTTGGCTTGTATACCCTTTCCCCAACACCTATGCCTCAAGGCGGCATGCTCTCAACGGCAGAGGATATCGGGAATTTCATGATTGCTTTCCTAAATGATGGTGTGAAGGATAACGAACGTATTTTGAAGGAATCTACGGTAAAAAGCATGGAACAATACCGTTCTTCCATTCATCCGCTGCTACCAGATACGACTTATGGATTCGAAGCTGCTTTTCAGCTTCCGGGTGCAGGCAGCAGTTCCAAAATTATGACCAAAGCTGGCGACCTGATCGGATTCAGCTCTTATCTGTTCCTAATTCCTGAGCAAAACACGGGCGTCTTCCTTACCTACAACCAGACAGGAGCACTTCGTAATCTGTTCTATCCGGCCTTTATTCAGACGTTCTTCCCGCAATATGCGGAACCAGTCAAGTTCAAGGAACATACATTTCAATCTGCGGATGAGCTGCAACGCTTCGCTGGGCTTTACGCGGATCTGCGGCTGAGCACCATTGTCAGCTCCCTGAAAGATGGCGGCACAGAACCCGGACAATTAAGCATTTCCGACGTCTTCCTCGGCCCACGTACACTGATTCAGGTTGAAGAAAATCTCTTCAAGGATGAGTTAACAGGTCAGTTCACGGCTTTCAAGGAAAATGCTGATGGAACCATCTATATGAAAGAGCCTTATCTCAACCCAATGGGCTATGAGAAAAAAGGGCAAAAGCCTCAAGGTTTCCGGGATGTTCGTGAGAACAGCCCTTATGCTGAAGCCATCTATGGATTACAATCGCTTGGATACTATACCAATGATGCAAGTGAAGCTTTTCAACCCAAAAATGCCGTTACACGGGCTGAATTCATTGAGGACGTCCTTAAAATGAGCGGACTGAAAGCCAGCAAAACGACACCACCTGCGGATACCGACTGGGCTACTCATCCTGCTGCGGGTTACATTCAGCTTGGTTATGAATCTGGCATGATCACGGGTGCGGATGAGAAACAGTTCAAGCCGGATCAGGTCATTACCCGTCAGGAAGCCATGGTGATGATCTGGAGATCTCTCCAGCTTCAATACCCAAATGAACTGTTCGAGGATGTGAAGCTGGCTGGGCAGACAGATGCCTGGGCTGTGCCTGCAATTCAAATGATGGTTAAGCTTGGTATCCACGGTCCTGAAGTGAAGGTGCTGGAGGATGGATCGGTTGACTTCCTCTCTCGCAAACCACTGATCCGTCAGGAAGAAGCCTCAATTATGTACCAATTGTTTACACAGCCAACCGACAAGATTGTAGCTGACCTGTTGGCAAAGCAGCCGAAGCCCGAAACCTCCGTAGATGAGGATCCGGCCGAAGATACACCGGCGCCTGCAACCGTGACTCCTGAATAACTTGAATAACCACCTCATATTCACGTTATAAAAAAAGATAAACAGGCTTGTTCGAAGGAGGAAACCCTCCTTCTGAACAAGCCTGTTTTGGTTCGGGGCGGTGGCCATTACATAATACTGCCTATTAAGGTGGATGAGTTCGTTACTGCTTTAGTGAAATATTCTAACTATACCTCGCCCAACATCGACGAAACATGTTGATTGCCATTCCGCTGGTCATACTTGTCTGCGGCTGATTTGGCATACGCCGCAAAATAATCGGCCAGTTTATGCAAATCTCCCGGATCTCCTTCATAAGGGAATGAAGCAGGAAGCCGCAATCGGTATTCTGGAGACTCATCAGCCCAGCGGCGCAGTAGCTGGGCAGCTCTGGCATAAAACATCATTTTGGCAAACGGATCTTCATGATCCATGGCGAGAACCAGACATTCTTCCAGTACATCAATACCCTTGGCCGGGTTGGTACGTGCAAGGTAATCCATCTGCTCGGCAAAGCTCTGCACAAAGTCATTATGTCCTTTGATCAGGCGGTAGCCTTTGGGCTGATATTTGTCAGCTTCATCCGTCTTCCCAAGTCGGTATAGTGGCATCAAAATCTCCGATAAGGTCAGGTGCGGAATTTCGGCACAGCTCATCCGCCCTTTCAAGATGGGCTTCGCCGCTTCCAGCACCTTCTCATCATCTCCAACAAGTATCCAGTAACGCATAATCTCGTCCTGCTCACAGGCTTCGCAATCACTCATAAAGTCACGATCCAAGCTTCTGAACTTCGTGTAGCTGTTTCCAGCCTCCTCCAGATCCCCAAGATCCATGGATATGCGGAACCGATAATACCAATACGAACGCTCGCTGTACCCAAATGACTTAAAGCGACGTCCGAAGTCCTCCAGCAGCTCCATCATTTTGTCGCGTGACACTTCCGGGAAGCTGGATAGTTCGCCCAAAATCCATTTATACGACCACATTAACGTTTCTTCGTCATAGCGTTCAGGCTGTTGATCAAACTTGCCCAGCTGCCAGGAAAAAGCAATCAGTGCCTTCATCGGATAACCGCAAAATGTCGCTGTCTCCACGATCTCTGAACGTGCTTCGTACGCCTCTTCCTCCATGCCATTCACATCGGCGACTCTTGCCGCTTCCTCCAGCATGCCCAGCTTTGCTGTTCCATTAGGCAGGCCATAGGCCTCATCCATCAAATCCTCAAAATCCATTTCGGTCTGCATCAGGCATCCCCCTTACGATCTGTATTCGCACGCAAACCCCAATCAATAAAACGAACGATGCCCTGATTCAGCACCTCGAGCTCCTGCCGATTCATGGCATAATGCCCCATCATCAACGCGTTGACATACAACATTTCAATGGCAATTGGCGTCATTTGGGCATCTGGTGAAGTCAGCACCCGCTGAATAATTGGATTGCTGATGTTTAGGTACAGGGTCGAATAACCTGCGGAACTAATGCCGGATGACAATGATCCAAGGACAGAAGAGAACAACTCTGTACTCTCCTCACTTGCTTTTTCCAATGCACGCAGCGTAGAAGATTCCTGCGAGAGCGTGAACAGCACCGGCAAATCGGCCGGCTTGAACCCCTTGACCTCTGCACGGCAGCGGAAACGTTGCAAAGCAGAATCAGCTAGGCGCAAGGCATCATAATACTGATTCCGTTCAGCCGGCGGCACGTCGGTGAAACTCATGGATACTTCATCCGGCTGTAATCGTTCCGTCTGTGCATCCTGCACCGCCAATGGCAGCATGGCCATCAAATCACTGTCGTAGATGTATCCTCCGTTAATGACCAGCAAGGATTGGGCTGAGGCGACATGATGAATCTGACGATACTCATCCACCGTGGTAGTGAAGTACAACGTCTCTCCCTCACTCATCAGCTCGCCCAGTTCCCGATGACCACGGGTGCTCTCAAACGGCAGCCAGCGGTGAATCATGGCATAGAACTCCTGATCCTGCACAGCCAGTGCCTTCATCGACAGTGCATGCAGGCGAATCAGCTTCTGCAGCCGTTCCGTCTGGCTCTCAGCCATGTCGGCCAATCCCTTACGCAGGGCATCACCGAGTTCAAAGCGTACATCTTCCAGCTTTTCATTTTCATAAAAGTGTTCCCGCGAAGCCGTTGGTTGAAGCTCGTCTGTCCAGATCAGGCATTTCACGAAGAACGCCCAGTCCGGCAATATATTTTCCGCCTTCTCCGATATCAGCATTCTCTTCAGATACACTCGATGGGAACGCTTGGCATTCAGATTGACAGCATGCGGTAGAACAAAAGCAATGCCCCCTGTACGCCCCGAAGCCGTCGTCAGTGGAATAAAATCCTGAAACTTCTCTCCAAGTAATCGTTCACCAAAAGCCAACACTTCCGCTCTGCGTCCACGTGCAAGCTCAGGCTCCATCAACCAGATCGGTGACTCGCTATTTACAATATGTTGAACACCGTCACTATGCAGGATGACTGGATAAGGCAGTAGCGCTCCATAAAAGAACAAGGCTTCCTTCACATATTCCGTTTCGAAATAATGGGCTGCATCCGGCGTACAGCGAAGATATACTTTCGTTCCCGGAGACAGCTGTGTCTCCAATTGCCGAATCGTATAGGTACCATCCGGCTTACCCCGCCACTCCATCGAAGGTCCACCCTTCGCGGATTGTGTGAGCATGACGATTTCATGGCTTACCATGAAACAAGACAATAATCCGATCCCGAATCGTCCGATAAACGAAGTCTCTCCATCCAGCAACGCCTGCTGACCACGCTTTGAAGATTGACCAATCATCGCCAGAAACTCATGGATATCCGCTTCCGTCAAGCCAATACCGTTGTCCTCCACCATCATCGTACGTTGATCACCTGTTCCGGTCAGTTCCACACGTACTTCACCCTGATATCCTGGTTCCGCCTCTGTTCGAGCTGTAATGGCATCAGTCGCGTTCTGCATTAGTTCACGTAAAAAGACTTTGGGGCTGCTGTATAGATGGTTTGATAAAATCTGAATCATGCCGCTCAGATTCACCTGAAAGCGATACTCATTGGATGCTGTCATTTTGCTCACCTTCCTCTGGGTCCAAACACATCACATGCTCCAAAAGATGTGTGTGCATATGATGTGTTAGACGAAATCAATTATGTAATCGCAATAAATGCGGCGATCCATCAATGGAATCACCAAGTGACGACGTCAAACCGGCCTTGGCTAACCAAGACCGGCGTTAGATGAATATTCAGGCGTTCATAATATGTAAGAGGCCTTAAATCTAATTACCACGTTATGGATGGCAATGAAACGGGATAGTGCATCCCTTTTTATCAGAATACATGGTAAAGACCAGGGTGAAAACAAACCTGAGACCCGATTTCGCCGGACTTTAGGGTAAAGTTGCTTGCTGTGTTTGGGACTAAAGACGGAGAAATTTTAATTTTCGGTCCATCATTTGAACGATATGACTCATCTGAACGTATAATCTCCAAACTCAGATCGGACGGTGAAGGAACATGATTGAAGTTCGTAACATTTCCAAGCAATTTAAAGTACATCAGGCACTGAACGATGTCAGCTTCACGGTTGAACAAGGCAGCGTTACCGGGTTAATTGGGCCTAACGGTTCAGGCAAAACCACCCTGATTCGCATTATGAATGGCGTTCTCGGCGCTTCGGGTGGGCAAGTAAGCATTAACGGCCTGGACCCCTTTCGTGAGACGGAGAACGTACTGGCTATATGCGGAACATTAACGGAGCAGAGCGGATTGTATGAAAATATGAGCGGACGGGACAACCTGATATTTTTCGCTGAAGCATTCGGTGTACAACATGCCAAAGCCCGGATAGACGAGCTCGTGGATCTGTTCGAAATGCAGGATTATCAGTATCGAAAAGTGGGCACCTACAGCACAGGTATGAAGAAACGCGTAGGTCTGGCACGAGTGCTGCTGCATCGCCCTTCCATTCTCTTTCTGGATGAGCCGACCAATGGGCTTGATCCGGACGGGATTCAGATGGTACTTCGTATCATTCGCCGGTTAAATCAAGAGGAACAAATGACGATTCTCGTTTCGTCTCATGTCCTATCCCAGCTATCGGCCGTGTGTGATCGGTATATTTTTATGGAAAAGGGGCGCAAGGTTGAGGAAGGTACGGAGCAGGAGATCATCAACCGTTACCTAACCTCACCCCGGCTTGAAGTTGAAGCGATCATGCCGAATGGCTGGCAAACGGTAACTGAATATACACCGGAGATGATCTCCGCAAACAAGGCGGTATTCCAGCTTCAAGCCCGTGAAGATATTCCATTGCTACTTCGACAACTGACCGAGCATGGACAAGTCTATCAGGCTCGAATTATGGGCAATGATCTGGAGAGCATTTATTTTGCCATTAGGGAGGCACACCAATATGAATAACCGACAAGCCATACGTGCACTTGTTCGTAAAGATATTCGAGCCATTACAGCCAGCGTACAGCTCTGGCTGCCCATGTTGATCGTTCCGCTGGTTATCGGGATCATCATGCCTGGGATACTCATTTGGGCAGCCTCAAGGATGGAGCTTGCTTCCCTCGGCAATATGAGCTTCCTGCTTGATACGCTGGATAGCCTAACCCATGCCGGGCGGATTCCACAGCTTGCTTCGATGCCTACGGATAATCATCGTATTGTCTATTACCTGGCGTTGTACATGTTCGCACCGCTGTTTCTCATCATTCCGGTGATGGCATCCAGCATTCTCACGGCCAACAGCTTTGCAGGCGAGAAGGAACGCAAGACACTGGAAGGCCTTCTCTTCACTCCGATGAGTATGGATACTTTGTTTAAAGGCAAGGTGTTAGCAGCTCTTATTCCTTCTCTGATATTATCCTGGACTACATTCATCATCTACGGAATCATTGCCAATATCCTGATGTACCCGATGTTCGGAGCATGGATGTTCCCCAATCTGAACTGGATCATTCTGGTTCTGTGGGTTGTTCCAGCGTGCAGTCTTGTGGTCATTCTGTTGAATGTCCTGATCTCGGCGAAGGTACGTGGATTTCAGGAGGCCTATCAACTGGGAGGATTGGTGGTGATTCCATTGCTCGCCCTGATAGGTGGACAGGCGAGCGGCATGCTTCTTATCAGTCCACTCATGTTGATTTTAGTTGGAGCCGTGCTTCTACTCATCAGTTTCGCTCTGCTTCGTCTGGTCACCTTGTGGAACAGCCGTCAGCAGCTCGCTGAAAGTCAGATTTAAGTTTCGCACCGTGTGCATCTTCTTGCGCGCGGTGTTTTAATTTTTTGCCGCATCTTAAACGTTGATTACGAAGGCTAAGATGTATAACATATTTTCCATAGTTTACCGATATAACTTAAGGTGTTAAGGTATTTATTACATACATAAAGAAGAAGGGTGACGATTGATTTATGAACAATTGGTTTACACGCATGCAACGCACGGTTTGCACCCTGCTGCTGTCTACACTGGTCGCTGCGGCAATGCTTGGAGGCGGAGCCGGTGCTCATGCAGCTTCCCTCAGCCAAACTACGGTATATTATGATTCCGACGGTGTATTGTACAAAGTATCTGGTGACGGTAGTGGAACCACGGAAGTATTGCTTGATTTCGAAGGAGATGGCCTTGCTGCGGCGGGATCTTATCTCTATTACACCCGTTCCGATTCCTCCACAACGCTGCTTCGTTTTCCCAATGACGGTTCCAGCGATTCGGCTGAAACGTATGCGACAGATGTGTTGAGCTACTTTACGGATAGTGAGTTCATTTATTATATGGATTCCAAAGGCGCAATCTATCGTGGGAATGGCAATAGCGAAGCTTCGGCTGCCACCAAAATTGCGGACAAAGCGGATACTGATTTCCCCCTGCTCGCCGTAACGAAAGGCCGTGTATATTATAACGGGCTTGTTAATGGAAAGCCCTGGATTGTATCCAAAGCTTCCAACGGCAGCGGAGCCGTAGAGCGGATTGCTGCTGGTGCAGTAGAAAGTCGTTATTTTATGAATATTGCCAAAAACGAACTGCAACTTATGGTGAACACTGACCCGTACGAGCAGTTTTACTCTACCAACGCCATTCTCATGTACAAGGTAAACTACAATACAGGCAAGGGTACAGCCGTTAATCCAAAAGCAAAGCTCGATGTGAACGCTGTTTATGCCGGCGGCTGGGGCAACAATCTTTATGTGTATAACAAAGGCATCAAGCTGGACAGCAACAAGGATTATGATTATTCAACAGGTAAAGCCTTTGCATTAACTACTTCCGGCAAAACACTTCAGATTCATAGCAAGAGCATCCGGGAAGTTGGTTCACTGGGTACGGATAAGGTTGTCGTTGTGGATGCAGACAAAAAGGCGTATGCCAAAACCATCGCCGGAAACAAGGTATCCAAATCTGCCAATCTGAATTTGAACAACGTCACTTTCGTAACAACACAGTTGACCAACGGAACATCAACGCTTGCATATCTATCCGGTACCAACGGTCTTTATTCCGTGAGCACAGCTCTCAAAGTAACCAAGCTTGCCGGAGAGGAATGGGCAACGTTCCAGCTTCATGACGATGTTCCGGGCATGTTCTATATCAACGCAAATGATCTCTACCGTCTATATCATGTTCAGGCCAATGGCACAGGCAAAAAGGTGTTAAGCGACGTTTTCCTGGATGATATCCTGTTGGTCGTGCCAAACTAACCCACGCATGTTAATGATGGCTCATAGCCATCTCAATATTCTTGTCCAAAACAAAGAAAGAGGGTAACCCTAAGCCATCACGGCTCTGGTTATCCTCTTTTTGTCATGTGCAAAACTATTTTTCAAAAACATCTTCCATATGAGAATGATAATTGTTATCATTAAGAAAATAAGACAAAAGGATGGTCCGTATGACTGAACAGCTTCCCTTCATTTCTGAAACCTCATCTCTACCGCTCCTCTCTTCCATGTGCCGTCTACGGCGCGGGGAGCATTTCCGTGTGCAAGGCAAGACGGTGTCCCGGCCCATGCTCTGTCTTATTTTACAAGGAGACGGTGTCCTGGTCCTGAACGATACGGTCTATACCGCCGAAGCCAATCAACTGTACGTTCTGAAGCCAGGAACAACGATTGAGGCAGCTGCACGCTCGGCTGTTACGGAGTTCATACTCCTTAGTATGGATACGGTCTGTTTGCAGCAAGTGCGCGGCCAATGGAAAATGACCTCCTCCTCTGGTTTCCCGCTGGATTGGGAGACAGGCAGACTGAGGGTTCGCCATGCCCAACAAGCCAGAGCACGATTTGAACAATTGGTTGAAGCCTATCGCGGCATTCAGCCCGATCACTTTATCAGTATACATAGCCAGCTCCACGAGCTTTTGCAGTATCTCTCGGAGAATCGGCTTGAGGAAAATGATGAGAAGGTCGACCCAGCACTTGAACGCAGTATTATGTATATGCGACGGTGCATAAGTGAAGGCATCAGCATGGATCAACTAGCCAAAATTGCCGGATTGACGCCAAGCTCATATTCTCGCAGTTTCAAAAAAGCCAAAGGCATGTCTCCTACCGATTATCTAAATCGCTTACGGATTGACGAAGCCAAAAAACAGCTCAAACAGGAATCGTGCGTACTTAAAGACGTCGCCGTATCTGTTGGCTATGGCAATGAATATTATTTTAGCCGCAAATTCAAACAAAGCTTGGGGATCGCACCCAGCCTATATATGAAAAAAGACCAAATTCGCGTCGCTACGGCCTCCTTGATGGGACTTCATGAGAACCTTTCTTCACTCGGATTGCACCCCGTAGCAATAATGGATGGATTCCCTGATCGGGAGCTTGATGAAGTCGAGCAGCAGCAGCGGCTAGTCGCACAATTGGAGAAATTACGTCAGGCCAAGCCGGACCTGATTATCGGTGACTTCTATCATAAACCCTTTTACGATAAGCTCAAAAGTATTGCACCTACTGTCATCCTGGATCAGGCCCATGACTGGAAAGAAAATCACTTACGCTTGGCTGAATTGGTCGGACGGGAGCAGCAGGCCTTGCAGAATTTCAAGCAGCTGGAGCTTCGCAGCTTGGACATCGGACTTCGTTTGAAGCACCACTTCGGGCAAGAACGTATTATGCTTATGCAAGTGACGAATCAGTCTATTCGGATCCAGGAAAATGCCGAGCATCCATTACATCACTTTGTTTACGGTGAACTGGGACTAAAGCCTGCACAGATCATATCAACAGATTTAATGTCAGACGAGTATGCGGCAGAGAGCATCCCCATGCTGGACACGGATCATCTGTTCATACATCGCGTCTCCACTTCTCCTGTGAGTGAGAAACTGCTTCGGCGCATGAAACAAACTACCGCCTGGAATCGCTCTCCGGCCGTGTTGAGAGGCAGCGTGCACGATATATCCGATTGGTCCGCACGATCCTGGACTCCAATCGGACGTCATCAGATCATGGATGAACTGGAACAGATCGTTCAGCAACTTGTGACCTTATCCCATGTGGGATTAATTGGACAATTGCAAAGCATAAACTAAGATTAATGCGTGCGTATTTCTTCATTAGAAATGTACAAGTGCATAACTAACCAAGACAAAAGAGGCCCTCTCCGATTTGGAAAGGGCCCTTTGCTTTGCTGTTATTAATGTTCCTTGATTTCTTCTTTTGGAACCAATTTGTATATTTCCTCATCTTCCATAGTATCAATCAAGCGGTCCAGCCATTTGTAGTAGGCCTCTGCTTGAAGCACCTTATGCTTGTCTTCCTTAAGGATATGAAGAAGTTCAGCATCTGCTTGTTCATCCAGATCAGAAATCAAACGATTCATTTCTTCAATGGATTTGCGCAGTACCTGAAGGTTACTCTCCACGGCTTTTCTCCATTTAATCACAAAATAATCCGTAAACGTCTGATGCCAGTCATACTCCACTTCATATAGGTCTTTCCGGGAGCCTTTGCTCCATACTTTATTTACCATTTTTAGATCCAGCAGTGTACGTACGCCGGTACTCATGCTCGTTTTGCTCATTTCCATTTCCCGGCCCATATCGTCAAGGGTCATAGGTTTATCTGCAAAAAAAAGCAATCCATATAAGTGTCCCGTGGACAGCGTAACGCCGTAGAGATCCATATTACGCCCAATGGCTTCAATGACGCGTTTACGGATTCTAAGAACGGTGGCCTGCTGTTCCTCTTGTAAATGGTCCAAGCTCATGCTTGCAACCTCCATTCTGAACATTCCCAGTCTCGGCAAAATAATTGCAACTGTTTAAGATCCTGCTTACATGGGAACGTATCCGGCAGGACATCCTATATGCCAACAGGCTTTAGGTTACCCAATGTATATCATGGGAGCTTTACCAAGTTGCAAACGCCTACGACTATCTTTTAACCAAAAAAAACTGCTTAGATTCAGCACATTTTCTATTGTAGAAAAAGCGATATCAAAAGTAAAGGTGTCTTCTTAGCCAGAATAAGGAGAATGACAGAGCATATGGACGGAAAACTTTGTACAGTTTTTACTGTACGAACATTATGTACTGTTTATTCAGTTGCTATACAGGTTAAGTATTGTTAGAATACAAAACGTTACCCAGAAAGACGGGAAGCGAAGCAACAATTACCGGATTTCGTGGCTGGGCGCACAAGTGTATGGGCTTGTGGATGCTGAAAGCCGTTCGAAGTGCACAACACATCAGAAGGGGTGAAAACATGACCATACTTGAAGTAAAGAATGTAAGTAAACTGTTTGGCCCCCAAACCGAGCAAGGTCTGCAATTACTGGAGCAAGGTTGGGGCAAAGAAAAGTTGGCCAAAGAAAAACAGATAACGGTTGGTGTCAACCGGGTCAACATGGAGATTCAGGAAGGTGAAATTTTCGTCATCATGGGGCTGTCCGGAAGTGGTAAGTCGACGCTTGTTCGGATGTTTAATCGTCTGATTGAACCGACATCCGGAGAGATTCTTGTCCATGGTAAAGATTTACGCAAAATGAACAAAGAACAATTGCGCGAAGTGCGTCGGAAAACGATCAGCATGGTATTCCAGAAGTTTGCGTTATTCCCGCACCGTACCGTTCTTGATAATGTGGAGTATGGACTCGAAGTTCAAAAGGTAGATAAAAATGAACGTCGGGAAAAAGCAAAAACGTCGCTTGAACTGGTTGGCCTCAAGGGATGGGAAGATAAAATGCCGGATGAGTTAAGTGGCGGTATGCAGCAGCGTGTAGGTTTGGCCCGTGCGCTGGCTAATGACCCGGAAGTCCTGTTAATGGACGAAGCATTCAGTGCACTAGATCCACTGATTCGCCGTGATATGCAGGACGAACTGATTGAGCTTCAGGATAAAATGAAAAAGACCATTATTTTCATTACCCATGACTTGGACGAAGCGCTGCGCATCGGCGATCGTATTGCCCTCATGAAGGACGGCGCAGTCGTGCAGATCGGTACTCCGGAAGAAATCATGATTCAACCGGCCAACTCATATGTGGCCCGCTTCGTCGAAGACGTGGACTTGTCCAAGGTCCTTACCGCAGCTCATGTTATGAGACGTCCTGAAACGATTACGCTAGACCGTGGTCCTCGTGTTGCCCTCGAATTAATGCGCGAACGTGGTATTTCCAACCTGTTTGTCATTGACCGTTCGATCAAACTGCTTGGTGTCATTACAGCTGAAGATGCAACCCGTGCGATGCGCGAAAACAAAGTGTTGAACGACATTCTGATCACGGATGGACCAACTGTGTCACCGGATACCCTGATTCATGAATTGTTCGAAATTGTAAGTTCAGCCCATGTGCCACTCGCTGTTGTTGGCGAAACTGGCCGTCTGCAAGGTGTTATCGTCCGCGGTGCCCTGCTTGGCGCACTAAGCGGTGAAGTTGCAGTAAAGGAGGAACTTGCGAATGATTCCCAAAATACCACTAGCATCGTGGATTGAATCGATAGTTGACTGGATGAGCTCCTCGCTCTCCGGATTATTTAAAGTCATTTCCGTTGTCATTCAGGAGGTTGTCGGATTTTTCTCCGGGCTGTTCATGCTCCCCCATCCGCTCCTGTTTATCGTAATACTCGGTGTACTCGCATATCTTGTTGGCCGATTACCACTGACCCTGTTTACGGTTATCGGTTTCTTGCTCGTAGATAACCTCGGATACTGGTCCCAATCAATGGACACACTTGGCCTCGTTATTACATCAGGATTGATATCCATCCTGCTCGGTGTGCCTGTTGGTATCTGGCTCGCATACAGCAAAACTGCAGCCCAGATTATCACACCATTGCTTGACTTTATGCAGACCATGCCTGCATTTGTCTACTTGCTGCCCGCGGTAACCTTCTTCAGTCTTGGTGTGGTTCCAGGTGTTATCGCATCCGTTATATTCGCGATTCCGCCTACAATTCGTCTGACTCACCTCGGAATTAAGCAGGTATCTGGCGAACTGGTTGAAGCAGCGGATGCTTTTGGTTCCACATCCATGCAAAAGTTGTTTAAAGTACAGCTTCCACTTGCATTGCCTACCGTAATGTCAGGGATTAACCAAACCATCATGCTGTCGCTGTCCATGGTTGTTATAGCTTCCATGATCGGTGCACAGGGTATTGGTGCGGAAGTCTATCGTGCTGTAACACAGCTGCAGATTGGTAAAGGTTTTGAAGCAGGTTTGGCTGTCGTGGTACTGGCAATCGTGCTTGACCGCTTCACTCAAAATCTGTTTATGCCAGGCCGCAAAAAGAGCTCCCGGTTCTCAACGAAGCAAACAGCCTGGATTACTGCCGCAGCAGTATTGGTTGTACTCGTAGCAGGGTTCTCACAATACTTCATTGGTGGAAATAGTTCTTCTGCCGGAGGTAACAACACACCAGCTAGTGCTGTAGGTGAAGAAGTCAATTATCAGATCATTGGTATTGACCCGGGTGCAGGCATTATGAAGTCCACTGCCAAAGCCATCGAAGATTATCATCTGACAGACTGGACCCTGATTGAAGGATCTGGTGCAGCGATGACTGCCACACTGGACAAAGCGATTAAAGCAGAACAACCGATCATTATTACAGGCTGGACTCCACACTGGATGTTCAACAAATATGATCTGAAATATCTGGAAGATCCGCAAAAATCTTTTGGTGATGCAGAAGAAATTCACACCATTGCCCGTAAAGGCTTGAAAGAGGATCACCCGGTTGCTTATGAATTCCTGTCCCGATTCCAATGGACATCAGATCAAATGGGCGAAATGATGAGTGCCATCCAAAATGGTACATCACCAGAAGAAGCTGCTAAAGACTACGCTGAGAAACATGCAGACCAGATTGACGAATGGACCAAAGGTCTGACACCCGTTAACGGTGATGCATTTAAACTTGGCTATGTAGCCTGGGATTCCGAGATCGCAAGTACCAACCTGTTGAAATATGTCATGGAAAGCAAACTTGGCTATAAAGTTAACGCCCTGCAAGTTGAAGCTGGACCAATGTGGACGGGTGTCGCCACAGGCGACGTAGATGCCTCACCAGCAGCCTGGCTGCCATTGACTCACGCTGACTACTGGGAACGTTACAAAGACCAGGTGGATGACCTGGGGGCCAACATGACCGGTGTACGCACAGGGCTCGTTGTTCCTGCGTACATGACAGATGTTAATTCGATTGCAGACTTGGAAACAGGAGCTGCTTCCTCTACTCCATCAGCGAATGCCAATGTGGGTAATGAAGTGGATCACCAAATTATCGGTATCGATCCAGGTGCCGGAATTATGAAGTCCACTGCAAGTGCTATTGAGAAATACGGTTTGTCTGACTGGAAGCTGGTTGAAGGTTCAGGAGCGGCAATGACAGCTACGCTGGATAAAGCCGTTAAAAATAAAGAACCGATTATTGTTACCGGTTGGACACCGCATTGGATGTTCAACGCATATGACCTGAAATATCTGGACGATCCAGAAGGTGTCTACGGTGAAGCAGAACAAATTCATACCATTGCCCGCAAAGGGTTAAAGGAAGACAAACCTGTCGCATATGAATTCCTGGATCGCTTCTCTTGGACACCTGAGGACATGGGTGAAATCATGGTTGCCATTCAGGATGGCGAAGACCCCCAAAAAGCCGCAGCAGCTTTTGCCGAGAAACATAGCGACAAAGTGGCTGAATGGACCAAAGGGCTGACCCCCGTGAATGGAGATTCCATTAAACTGAGTTACGTAGCCTGGGACTCCGAGATTGCAAGTACCAACTTGCTGGAGTACATTCTGAAAGAAAAACTGGGTTACAAAGTAACCTCCCTGCAGGTAGAGATTGGTCCAATGTGGACTGGTATTGCCAACGGTGATGTGGATGCAACTCCAGCCGCATGGTTGCCACTCACCTCTGCCGATTATTTCAACAAGTATAAGGATCAGATCGATGATCTCGGTCCAAATATGGACGGTGCCAAAACAGGTCTGGTTGTACCAACCTATATGGACATCAATTCCATAGAAGATTTAAAAGATAATTAAACCAGATTGAGATGGATAAACCTGAATTTGGTAAAAAGCCCACCGAAATTTTTTCGGTGGGCTTTTTTTAGTGTAACTTTTACTAGGGCGTGCCTTCAAACATGCTAAAAGCCGAAGTGTACCTGAAACCAAATGAAAAGCTTCGCTCCAGATGGGATTCGGGGTCAGCTTCTCTCTCTCTGTTGGAGCAGAGCATGGTGCGAGCGCTAACGAATCGGAGACGTCTTATTCGAGAATTTGAAGTGATTGCAGAAATCTAAGGAATCTGAGACACGTTATGTCAGAATAAAATAGTCGTTTGCAGTGTTTTCCTCATGGATTTTAGCAAATAACGTGTCTGATGTTCCTTACTTTATAAAGAGAGGACCTTCAGGCAAAATAACGCGTCCTGAGTTCCTTAGAAAACCGTCTACCCATTACCCAGGATAAGTCGACTTGGGCTTCAAGACTTTTTAAAACGCTAACCTAGATCATCATATAGCTTACCTAAATGAATTTGAGGACACACCCTAACTAACTTCGAAAATCTCAAGGATAAGCTGAACATACTTTTTTGTTTCTTTTACCTATCATCTTAAATGCTGTGAAACTGAATTATGTACTCAGGCTTTGCAAATTCTTTTCTTTTTCTACGCTTACCCAATCAGCAACAATAATACGCCAATGGTTATCAGCACAATTCCCAGAATACCGTACACCACTCTTGCACCCTGGCGTCCAATCGTTTTTACAAAGAGACCTGCTCGAAAACTCCTCATAAACCAATCCCAATTGTTGATCCCACCCAACAAACTGAAAATACCTGCGGCGATAGCCAGTAGTGCGATTAAAACCGGTTGATCTTGCATGTCAACACTCCTTCATTATAATCCTGTCTACTATACCTTCCTCTAGTGAAAATGAACAGTCATTAATTAGTAAAAAAACGGCTTGCAGATGAGAGTCTGCAAGCCGTTTTCGTTTGAATATCGGAGTTAGCCATGCAGTATAAAACTGCGTTTTTGCTCTGCTCCGGTGGCACATGATTCGATCTTATTGCTTGGACTGTAGCTCACTTGCTGACATCAGTAATGTCACAACTTCAGCACGAGTTGCTTCAGCGAGCGGATTAAACAAGTTCTTGCCTGTGCCCTTCACCAGTCCTGCATCATATGCAGCCGCGATGTAAGGTACGGCCCATGCAGGTACTTTATTCGCATCTGCAAAGGTTAATGTGGATTTCGAATCAACGGGAAGACCCAATGCTCTTACAAGCATAACGGTCATTTCCACACGCGATACTTTGCCGGATGCACGGAACGTCTCATCCGTATATCCACTGATGATTCCTTGGTCCACAGCCTGAGCAATAAAGGACTGTGCCCATGCCGGAATTTTGGAAGCATCCTTGAACGTCAACGCCTTTGTGCTGGCTGGAAGTTCAAATGCTCTTGCCAGCATCACAATGAACTCGGCGCGTGTTGCCGGAGCATTCGGACGGAAGTTACCGTCCTGATACCCATTCACAATTCCCCGGGAAATGGCCTGCTCAATGGCAGCTGCCGCCCAGTGGTTGCCGATATCTTTCAAAATCACACCCGGATTCGTTGGTGTAGTACCTCCACCGTTCCCATTACCTGGAACGGATGGTGTTGTAGGAGTGGTCGGAGTTGTAGGATCCGTTGGTGTTACAGGTGTAGTCGGTGTCGTTGTACCTCCACCACTATTACCACTGCCCGGATTACTTCCATTATTTCCACCACCGTTACCAGGGGTACTTCCATTTCCATTACCCGGAAGAGGGGAACCCTTCAGATCGGTAATGCGTCCTTCTGTTGTCTGATTTACTGTACCTATACGGTCCAGATGTTCATGGAAGACTTCATAGTCGACCAGATTCAGCTCATAATAACGGTTGTCATCCTTCGCCGCTCTCATGGCGCGGTAGAAGTCTCCGCCATTCGCCATAAACGAGTTCGTCGCTACGATGTAGTATCCGTTTGGATCGATATCTGTGTAAGTGCCGTCCGCATTCTTAATCTGTACTTTGACCACGCGTTGACCTACTTGGGTCACCGTATTCGTTGTCGCATCAATTTTTTCGCCTGGCTTCGTGGAATCGTAGTAGAAACGCATACCTGAAACTTGCGGGAAGCGTCCTTCTCCTGTTTCCACACCACTCACGCCATTTTCTAGCGCAGCCGTAATTTCCTTACCTGTCATTTTCACCGCAGATAGGTTGTTGCCAAATGGCATTACAGTTAGCAGATCACCCAACGTGATATCTCCTGCTTGGAATGAAGCTCGAATGCCTCCACCGTTTTGGATCGCAACATATCCTTTAACATCGTTTTCTTTCACGATGGATTTCACTTTCTCCAACATGCCGTCTGTCATCAGGTTCCCGAGGTTGGTTTCCTGCTTGCGCACAGTGCCGCGTTCTCCATCCAGAAGTACATTCGTTTTACCGATCACTTCTTTTTTGAACTCGGCCAGAGGTTCGGCATAGCTTGCCAGTTTCTCCGCTGCTTCCGGATCATTGGCGTAGACGTATGCACCAGAGGCATCCTTCGCATCCAGGTTCAGCAACTTGCCGTTCCATGTTTTCAATACGCCTGCTTCATCAAATGCGACATCCAGTTGACCCAATGAAACATCATACTCACCTGTCTGTACCACAAGCGTCGGATCAGTGTGAGTATCTACAACCACCGGTTTGTTCAAAATGGTGTGTGAATGACCACCGACCACGATGTCGATGCCTTCCACCGCTTCTGCCAGCTTCAGGTCTTCCGAGTAACCCAGATGCGTCAGCGCAATAATTTTATTGATACCTTCATCTTGCAGCATCTTCACTGTCGCTTGAGCACTTGTCTTGTAATCCTTAAACGTCAGATCATCTCCCGGCGATGACAGGGATACGGTATCCGGTGTCGTCAAACCAAAGATTCCGACCTTTTCGCCGTTTACTTCTGTAATAATAGCCGGATAGATTTGGGAATTCTCGCCTGGATTTCCGATGTTACTGTTGTACAGGCCACCCAAATTCGCATCCTTCGTATAGTCAATATTAGCACTCACGAATGGGAAGTTCGCTTGTTCAACGAAATCCTTGAGCACACTAGGACCTTTATCAAACTCATGATTTCCGAAGGTCATGGCATCGTATCCGATCATGTTCATAAACTCCAGATCCGCCAGACCGTTAAAGAGATTGAAATACAATGTACCCGAGAAGACGTCCCCTGCATCCAGCACCAGGGTGTTATCATTGCGTGTTTCTTTAATCGCTGTTACACGGCGCGGAATGTTATCCAAATGCGCATGGGTATCATTGGTGTGCAATACTCGCAGGTTAAAGTCGCCCTCTTCTGCCGTGCTTCCAATACTTAGCTGCGCGAGCAGCGGATCATGGTCACTGACGCGTCCATGCGAGTCTTCGAAATCAGCATTTACATGAACAGCTTCGATAGCAGCAGTTTGGGACAAATTTTTACTCACCAGAATGTGATCCAGTGTCTGAGAGTTTCCGTCATAGATGTAAGAATAACGTTTGTCCTCTGGCAGTTTGTTTACCAGATTGTCCAGCTCATTGCCTTCAACAATGTTCAATGTTTTGGAGAACTGGAAGTCATTGAAGTCTCCAAGCACAGCGACATTCACCTCAGGGTCTTTTTCGATTAATTCAGTTACAAATTCATTGACGATTGTCGCTTGCTGCGCACGTTGCACTTCACTTTTGCGGGTTGCAGGCTGGACATTACCAACTGGAGCTAAATCCCCACCTTTGGAGTTGAAATGGTTAGCGATAACAACTACACGTTCACCATTAAAATCAAACTCTGCCGCGAGCGGTTTTCTTGAAGTTTCAAATGCAGCATTATTCGGTTTAATTCGTCCTGGATTCAGAGACAGATCTCCACTTGCATCAAGGGCCAATGCTGTTGTTGCATCTCCTTTGGTACCTGCTTTTAAGGATACCCGCTCAGGATTGTACAGGAAACCTACACGAATATTGCCTCCGGTTGCTCCACCATCCATATTATTTAGCGGCGCAATATCGGTATACTGATAGCTTGGTCCATTATTACTTTTAATTGCATCCAGAAGCGTTTTGAAGCTTTCACTCGCATCTGTGTTTCCGCTATTTGTATCGCCATCGTTATCCTGAACTTCCATGATCCCTATAATATCAGGGCTTTTTAGATTGTTAACGATAATCTTGCCGATTTTATTTCCACGTGTTGCATCCTTTTTACTGAAGTTCTCTACATTGAACGTCGCAATGGTCAGCTTGTCTTGTTGCGGTTCAATTGAGGTTGTTGCCTGTTGTAAACCACTGGACGTAATCGGAGGCAAGTCGCCTTCCAACGTGACCTTATAATTACTACTCGAATAAGAAAGCACACCATTAATCGGACCTGTAAATTTATCACCCGTGGTCACAGCTTGAGAAGGTTTTTTATTAATGAACAAGCGTTGAGGATTAAGTGAACTTTCAAACTCTCCTGTTCCGTCTCCACGTAAGATTAATCCTCCTGCCGGAGTCTTCAATGGATTATTAGGTTCGTTGTCTACCGTCACTGCTAATCCAGGATTGTAGGAGTAAGGTCCAAGAATAGTAGCATTATCTAACTGAATACGCATGCCTTCCAGACTTTCATAGAAATCAATGGCATCCACGTCCGGGTTGAATTCGCTCAATCCATCCGAATCAATGACATTCGGTATTACGCGGCCACCTTTTCCAATGATTACGGGTTGTGGCAATTCAACATTTGGTTGTTCCAACGTGATCTCAGAAGCTACAATTTCAGTGGTTGGCAGGTCTGTTGCGCTTGCTGCATACTCTTTCACCTTGCCGGCAACCTTTACCTGGTCCTTGACTTTCATTCCATGATCTTTCTTATAGATTAAAATCCCCTCAGAAGTTGCAAGATCTCCATCTTCCTGACCAGGAATGGATTGAATATAGAATGAATCTGCGTTAACTAGAGATGTAACAATCCCATCTACATTCTGTACATTCAATCCATCATAGATGGAATAATGGCCTGCCCCCTGAATTTCGTGAATACGTACACCATCCACCCGATCCACCGCAGTATACTCAAAAGAAAAAATGGTGCTTACTCTGCTATCAGCAGTGGCAACAGCTTTAATGATTTGATCTTGATTAATCGTAATAGGCTGTGTGTATTTCATGGAATTCACAGTTGGTTCGGAACCGTCCAGTGTATAGAAAATTTGGGCACCAACATATGGAGAAGTCAACGTAACTTCCGTTCCTTTCACAATGCCACCGGAAGGTGTGCTCGCTGTTACGGAGAGCAGATCTTCCAGAATATCCGACGCCGTTCGAGGAATCAACTCCAGACCGTAAGTGGAATGGTAAGTCAAGACTCCTGTCACTTTATGATACGATTTGCCAACGGAGAGAGCAGACGGGCTGTTTTTAGCATAAATCAGCATTTCCCCGCCTTGTTCATCTGTCGCCGTGTAAGTGGGCGTGTTGCTTTTTGTCACTTGAATATTGTTTACTTCGACAAGCATCCCTTCATACTGCCCTCCAGAACCCTTACTCCCCCCCGCACCCGGAGCAAAATGGGATGAGTTGAGCGATACAGGTGAAGGTAGATCCTGTGACTTTTCGACAGTCCGAATATAGCCACCCTGAAATCCGGATTTGCTTGCTTCAACTTGGACTAGGCCGTTGTAGATCGTAATTGGGCCGTAGGCTTCTATCCGGTCTCCAACTTCCACACCAGAAGCATTGCCGCGCACAACGATCCCGGCATCGTTATCCTGAATATACAGATTGAATACACCAGATAATTCACTATAGGTTACAATACCTTGAACGGTAACGGTGCTGTTTTCAGTTGCTTTTCTTGCCTCAGAGATTGGAATAGGAGTTGTGTCGACGAGGGTGTAATCGAAACTTGTAACATCACTATTGTCTATCCCCTCTTTAGCCGCGTAGGTTTCAATGTGCGTTGCCTCATTTACCGTGATGGGCACGGTGTAGGGAAGATAATTAGCGTCCGTATTCTGCTTGTAGTATACAGTTGCACCGACAGTAGATGTTTCCAAGGCCACCTTGGTCCCTGTTGGAACTGCGCCTGAAGTAGGATTGGCTGTTACATTTTCCACTTTGGTTACAGGAGTCTCATCGATTAGTTGGAAGGTTGTTGAAGTGGAGTCATATTTGAGGCCAGGAAGAGCGAGATAGGAAGCTAGTGTTCCATTCGTTACCCTAACTTTCTTGCCAAGAAGATCGGGGTTACTATCCAATCCAAACGTATTTCGTATTGAAGTAGCACTAGGGATTTGAACAGACATGATCTTATTTAAGTCTGTTTCACCTGGATTGTCCGCCAATCCAAAGTTACTTCCTCCACTGAACGGGGGTGAGGATTGAAGTTGGTTTTTGGAATTATTGTTAAAATATCCGATCACGTACCCTTCTACCGTCGCCGGTAATCCATCATTGCTGCGAGCAATTGCCTGAGCAACCGTTAACGGCTCATCCGCGGCGGCTGCCTTACTGCTGAACAATCCAGCCGGAATGGCACCTGTGATGAGCAGGACCATAGCCAGAAACAACCTGAGCCACCTCTTTATTTGCAGAACATGCATCTTTTACCTACCTCCATGTTTTAAATTCGTAATCATTTGTTCATTAAGCTTGGACATTAGTTCGAATATAAGATAACTGAAGTATTATTACGTGTAAACAATATTCTTTTCATATGATATAAAATAGAACATATACATCACAAAAGAATATAAGTAGAAATAAAAAAACGTAAAAAAGTAGTACATAACAACTATCTAATTTCACTTCCATCACTTTTACATCAAAAATCTGTGTATAACAGCCTATATTGAGTAACTTTAACTAACATATAAAAGATTCAAATCTCTGTATTCGACATTTATAGATAGATATCCCTATCTACAATTCGCCTTTAAGCGATTCTGCTCTTAGATCTTTTCACAGCAAAACGATGCGACAGTCAGGATTGACCATCGCATACATCTCACTTCGTTATAACACCCTAAGTTAAGCTATACATTTCAATTTTGCTAAACCCAGCTTGAAGTTTATCCTCTTTCAAGCAATAAGTTACTTCTTCACCGTGCTGTTATACTGTGCAATCTTGTCTGTAATTTGCTTCGCTGCTGCATCCAATGCGTCTTGTGGAGTTCCTTGTCCATTCAGAACCGTCTCGATCGCTCCTTCGACAATTTGACGGGCTTCGGGGAATACACCCATAACGGCCCCGGATGTTGCTGTCGAATCCGCGGAAGCGTGCAATTGGTCGACTGCTGTCTGGAATTGCGGGTACTTCGCCATATTATCCTTTAATACTTGCTCATCGTAGGCTGCTGTCGTAATAGGGAAGTATCCTGTCGCAACGCTCCAGTTGGCTTGTACCGCAGGTGTTGCCAGATACTTGATGAATTCCCAAGCGGCTTGCTGTTGAGCATCGGATTTGTTGTTCATGATATACAAGCTTGCGCCACCAACCACGACGCCACCTTCTTTGGCATCAGCAGGACGAGGCAGGAAGCCTGTTCCCAGCTCAAACTTGCCACCAGCACCCTCTACAATTTTGCGCAATCCAGCGGTAGAATCCAGCGTCATGCCGATTTGTTGCGCAGTAAATGCAGCGGTCGTATCGTCTGTGCTACGTCCCAGATTGGAGACGGTCTTCTCGTCCATCATCTTTTTCCACCATGTCAAAGTCTTCACGCCAGCTTCGGAGTTCAGCAAGGATTCAGTCGCTGCGCCGGTTCTACCGTTACCATTGTTTACATAATCTGCATTCTGGTTCGCGAAGAATTGTTCCATAAACCAGCCATAGATCGCCATGGATGCGCCGGGTTTACCGTCTTTCGCCAGTGCTTTGGCTGCTTGCTCAAACTCCTCGTATGTCTTAGGCGGGTTCTCCGGGTCCAAACCGGCTGCTTTGAACATGTCCTTGTTATAGTACAAAATCGGGTTCGATGTGTTAAAAGGCATTGCATTCAATTTGCCGTCAATGGTGTAATAACGGATGAT
The DNA here is from genome assembly GCF_030487755.1 of Paenibacillus sp. 11B. Lineage (NCBI taxonomy): Bacteria > Bacillati > Bacillota > Bacilli > Caryophanales > Paenibacillaceae > Paenibacillus > Paenibacillus sp. 11B. The sequence continues at coordinate 162,786 of NZ_JAUKNS010000003.1, forward strand.
GTTTGGTTCCAGTTGGGACAAGTCAAACTTGTCTTTATCAATAAATTGCTGTACTGGCGTAATCATGCCCGAGTCGATCATGAACTTGCTGCCAATCTCATATACCTGGATAATGTCCGGGCCGCTGTCCGAGCCCATGGAAGCTTTGAGTTTGTTCAGGCTCTCATCGTATTTCCCCTGATAGATCGGCTTTACCTGAATGTCCGGGTGACTTGCGTTGAAATCGGAAGCGAGTTGGTTAATGGCTTTCTCCCCTGCGCCCGACATCGAATGCCACCATGTCAGTTGTACCGGTTCAGCAGCTGCGGCATCCGCCTGCGCTCCGCTCGTTGTGCTTGTCGTTTCGGTTTTTCCGCCGCAAGCGGCCAGTACCAACATCAGTGCAGCCAGCATCAGTGCAAATGTACCTCTTTTTTTCAAACGAAACCCGATCATAATCGCTCTCCTTTTTTGGGACTCACTTCAAAATAAAATCTTGGAGATGACACGGAGTGGCCGTTACGGTTACGAATCGTTCTTTCGATCGCTGTTATCTCCGGATTTTTTTTCATTCCCCTTCAAAGGGGAAAATCCGGAGATAAAGGCGAACGCTTCGCTTCTTCAGAATCGATTTCGTCCCCTCCACTACTACCGTGGTATATCTTCTCAACATCTTATTTCAAGAGTGAGCCTTGTTTATTCGCTCCTGGTATCCAAACCGCCAACCTTTTAAATCCTTAAAACAAACCTTACTCCTACTATCCCTTCAGCGCGCCTGCTGCCATACCGCGGACAAGCTGTTTCAAACCGAAAACCAGAAGCAGAAGCGATGGCAGAATCACCATAGCCGTACCGGCAAACACCAGATTCCATGCGGTGGATTCCTGGAACTCCAGCATCGAGATCCCGATCTGTACCGTCCTCATCTCCGGCGTATTCGTGACGAGCAATGGCCACAGATATGAGTTGTACATACTCAGGAATGAATAGATCGCCAGTGTTCCAAGTGCCGGACGGGACAGTGGCAGAACATGGGATACGAAGTAGCGGATGTGTCCGCAGCCATCGATCTTCGCCGCTTCAAACAACTCTTTCGGAAGCTGCATGAAGAATTGTCTCAGCAGGAATGTACCAAACGCCGTTGCCAGGAACGGTATGGTCAGCCCTTGATACGTATCAAGCCAGCCCCAACTGCGCACCGTCAAGTAGTTTGGGATCATGGTGACTTCCCAAGGAATCATCATCGTGGCTACAAACATGCTGAAGATGATGTTCTTGCCCTTAAACTCCATTTTCGCGAATGCATAGGCCGCCATGCTCGCCGTAACAAGCTGACCTAACATCGTCAGTCCTGCAACGAGGAACGTATTACCGATAAATGAACCAATCGGGACGATATCGAATACTTCAGCGAAATTGGACAGGTCTATGGACCGCGGTATGATGTGCGGCGGATACGCACTGGCATCCTCCGGCGTCATCACGGCCATGAAAAAGGTGTACAGCACCGGATACAGCACAAGCGCCGCACAAATTGTAAGCAACACATACAGCAATGTTTTCGTCCATGGTGTTCTCATTGGTAATGCACTTTCCTTTCCACCCATTTGAACTGAATCAGGGTCAGCAGCATAATCACCGCGAACAGGATAAGTGCCTGCGCACTGCCCGTCCCGAATCGGAAATTAACGAATGCTTCCTGATAGATGGAATAGACGAATACATTGGTACTGTCCATCGGGCCGCCCCGGGTAAGAATGTTGATCTGACCAAATGATTGGAACGCACCAATGATCGATACTACGGTCACGAAAAACAGGGTTGGCGACAGCAGTGGCATCGAGATTTTGCGAAAAGTAAGCAAAGGACCTGCGCCATCAATCTTTGCGCTCTCATAAATTTCTTCCGGGATGCCCTGTAATCCACTGGACAAAATAATATAATTGAATCCGAGATTCATCCAAATCGTCATGATGGAAATCGATATTAACGCCCAATCCGGGCTGGTTAGCCAGGGAATCGGGTCAATTCCTACTTTTCCTAATAAATAATTCAGCATGCCCAAGGTCGGATGGAACAGAAACTTCCAGATGACCGCCGAAGAACCAACAGATAACACCACAGGCAGAGAGAATACAAACTGAAACACGCGCATCCCCTTGAATCGGTTGTGGGTCAGTGCCGCCAGAATCAGAGCAGCGAGCATGCCCGTTGGCACGGTAAACAGAACGAACAACAGCGTTACTTTCATCCCCTGCAGGAACAATCCGGACTGGAATACCGCCTTAAAATTGTCTAGCCCCACATAAGCTGCAATCTGTCCGGTAGGGTCCGTGGAATGCATACTTAGGTACACCGATTTAAACATCGGATAAAACAGGAACACTGCGAATAAAAGCAGCGATGGTGCCAGGAAACCATAGGCCAGCATGTTCTCCCGTATCCGCTGCACACGCAGCGAAGCTGTCCGGCGCTGACTCGTATTGGTTACGCGCCGTCTGGCAGCAGGCAAGCCGATCCGGTTGTCAAGCTCACTCATCGGATTTTCTTCCCCCTTGATCTACGCATTCGGTGTGTGAACTTATCACCCACGTTATCTAGTGTAAAAGCCAACTGTCACAGCAGCATCCGTTCTGAATCAACGCAGCGTTAATCGTGGACAAGTGGCTTTACCAAACAAAGGACTTTAAATAGACTTCAAACCAGGGTCAGTGAACAGCAAAAAACCGCAAGAACTCCCTTGGTTCGGGAATGTTCCTGCAGTTTTGTCTGTAAAGAGAAGATGAACAAAAATTTGATATAAACTCAATAAATTTTACATAAAACTGGATATTTAATGTAAACGCAAAATGTTCAGTTTAAATTTTATAATAAAATGGATGAATAGTAAGAAAATCACATACTTTTCTCATGCCATTGCCTATTGTAGATGAAGCCTTTTAACGATTGAGATGATACGGTACAGTCGTCACAATCACATCTTTATAGTTGATCAGATAGGCACGAATCATGAAGCTGGTCTGGTTATGCAGTACATTTTGCCACCAATGCTTGGTGATGAACTGTGGAATCAGAATGGTGATATGGTCCGTCTCGGCGGTTTTCCATTCCACGGTATCAATGAATTTCTTGAGCGGCCCCATAATGCTGCGGTATCTCGATTTAATCACAACCAGACGAACGCCAGGATTCCACTCCTCCCACTTCTGCTCCATTTTACGAATCGCTTCATCATCAAACCCGATATACAAGGCAACCACCTGGTCAGACATCGTCTGCGCGTAACTGATCGTGTTCATCACGACTCGTGTAATGCCAGCCACCGGAATAACGATGGTATTGCCCTTTCTCACCGGTTTCTCCAGCTTGATATCAATCCGCAATTCATCTGCGATGTTGCAATAATGACGGTGAATGCGCATGAATACATAGACGACGAGCGGCAGGAAAATAAAGATAACCCATGTTTGCGTGAACTTGGTGAAAATAAAAATCAATGTAATCGACAAAGTGGTCAGCATACCAATTGTATTGACGAGCAGCTTCACACCCCAGCCGGACGGTTTGACTTTGATCCAGCGAATCATCATGCCCAGCTGCGACAGCGTGAATGGAATGAACACACCCACTGCGTAGAGCGGTATCAGGCTTTCCGTGTTTCCTTTGAATCCGACAACCAGCAGGGCAGACATTACACTGAGAAAAATAATACCGTTCGAGAAGCCGAGGCGGTCTCCTCTAACCATAAACATATGCGGCATATATTTATCTTTTGCCATCATGAAGGACAGCAGCGGAAAAGCGGAATACGCCGTATTGGCTGCCAGAAACAGGATCAGTGCCGTTACACCCTGAATAATAAAATACATTGTACCCCTGCCAAACGTAGCTTCGGCAATCTGGGAAATGACTGTGGCTTTGGGATCAGGCTTTACCCCGTAACCATAAGCAAGTAACGTGATACCGATAAACATGGCTCCCAGTATACATCCCATCAGCATCAAGGTTCCTGCTGCATTTTTCTCGGCAGGCTGCTTAAAGTTTGGAATCGCGTTACTCACTGCCTCAACCCCGGTCAAAGCGGAACATCCCGAGCTGAATGCCTTCAGCAACAGAAACAGACTCACATGAGACATCGTCGTTCCGAATTCAGGGGCCGCAGCCTCCATGCCACCAACGAGAAATTTGATGCCCCCGGATATAATCAGAATCGCAATGGAAAAGATAAACAGATATATAGGGATCGCCAGCACGGAAGCAGATTCCGTCACTCCCCGCAAATTCATAATCGTCAGAAACACAATCATAATCAATGCAATGATTATGCTGTAATCATGAAGCATCGGAAAGGCAGATGTAATCGCATCGGTCCCTGCAGACGAGCTTACCGCAACCGTCAGAATATAATCGACCAGCAAAGATCCTCCGGCAATCAGGCTCGGAGCCGTACCGAGATTATCCTTGGCAACGATATACGCGCCGCCTCCTGTTGGATAAGCAAAAATCGTCTGGCGGTAGGAAAAAATTAAAATGACGAGTAATCCCAACACGGCGATGGAGATTGGAACAGAGTACCACAAGGCCGCGACTCCGGCCGCAATGAGCACCAGTAAGATCTGTTCCGTACCGTAGGCAACGGACGATAGGGCATCGGAGGACAGGATGGCGAGTGCCTTCCATTTCCCCAATTTTTCTGCATCCAATTCAGCCGATTTCATAGGCTTGCCTATTAAGATTCTCTTCATTTTGCCAAGCATGATCATAACTTCCTTCCATCAATCATCTGTGAAGCATTGTTATTATGCAAAATCGCTGAGGCATTGACAATAAGTCATTTCACCTGAATTTCGCCAGCGTGTGATAATGCATTCTACGATTCAATAATCGATAACAAAGCCGCGCTTTATTAGATTTTTGAACTTTTTTGAACCAAAACGGCGTTTGTTCGCCGAAAAAAAGGAAATGGCCTTCGGTTTAATAAACCAAAGACCATTCATATTAGGCTGTGTTGGAACTCTTTCTTTTATACGATCTCGATTTGTTAAACCTCCGTGCCCAATATACCAGGACGTGGAGTGACACCGAAAGCCTGAGCTAATGTAGCTAGCTGCTGATCCGTAATTCGCTGTCTGATCTCATGACCTGCAACCAGCATATATACCTGGGCTGCCTTCTCAATGGTCTCAATCAGGCCAAAAGCTTCATCGACCGTTGTGCCCGTTCCAAATATCCCATGCTGCGGCCAAATGACCGCGTGATATTGCTTCATTTTTTCAGCCGTTTTTCGTCCGATTTCATTCGATCCAGGCACCATCCACGGAATAATGCCAACGCCATCCGGGAAAACGACTACACACTCCGTACACATCTGCCACAGCGTCTTTGTGAACTTCATCTCATCCAGATCATGGATAAAGGTCATTGCCAGCACATGAGTCGCATGGTTATGCATGACAACCCGATGGTTCGGGTCCACTTTCAAACGTTCGATATGACTCATAAAATGCGTAGGCAATTCACTCGTCGGGCTCGCTCCCGACTTCAGACCCCACAGCACCTCAAGCTCCTGTCCATCCTTCGAGACACGCAGCAATCCCAGATTGCTCTCCGGATCAGCCAGCACATTTTTGAAATATTTGCCCGAAGCGGTCACGATAACATACTTGCCTGCCAGCTCCTGCGTCGAAAAGGCAGGTTTGATCTTGCGGATCACATGGTTGATATCAATATATTGGGCAACGTCCTCTTCCTCCAGCAAATAGCTGACATTGCCGCCATTGCGTTCATCCCATCCATTTTTCCACATATGTTGAGTAATCTCCGCCATCTCACGGACAAATGGGATATGGAATCCAGCAGCCTGCGTAGTTTCTTTGGTAAGGGTCACGTTCATCATCATTCTCTCCTTAGGTTAAAAATAGAATGGCTGTCACGTACATAGTAAGTTCCTTTTTTCACATTCATTATACCTTTGTTTATCTTTATAAGTCAATGATACACAGATATATAAACTCATTTATTTTTGTTTGTGTTTGTTTTATGTATTTTTTATAAAATAAAACAAAAAAATACCTCACCGGCGTCCGGCGAGGTCAGTCACACATCTATCTAACACGAGAAGGGGTTTACAAGAATAATCTTACCTCTGCTACCTTAATAGAAGCTGAAAATGAAATAAAAAAACGATGAAAAGCCCATTTACCAAATAATTCCGGTCACCGCTTCTATCCATCCATTCAGGCTATACATTTAAAGACTTTGAGCTGGCCTGAATGTGCAAAGGATTCTACTCCCTTTTCAGCAAATAGGACGGGTGCATCAATCCTGTCGGTTCATAGCGCTCGTCGCGTACATATTGGAAACCCAGCTTGGACAGCATGTGACGGGATGCCTCATTGTCCGGATGATGCCCGGCAAACAGCGCTTTAACCTTCAATTCTTCGAATGCATAATCAATCACCGCTCGTGAAGCCTCCATCGCATAACCCTTGCCCCAGTAGTCTCTGGTAAGATGAAATCCCAGTTCATATATGTTTTCTTCCGGAGAATACGGGCGCAAGCCACAGCAACCGACAAACACTCCCGATTCCTTTTCAAAGAAAGGCCAGTATTGCACCTCCACTTCCTCCTGCCTTTTTATTTCTTGCGTCAGCCGAGCTTCTACTTCATCCTCACTCAAAAATCCCTTGCTGCTGATCCACTTCGTTACCTCATGATCTCCCCATAGAGCAAATGCCAGGGCACGGTCTTCTTCATTCCAAATCGAGAATACAAGCCGCTCCGTTTCAAGAAACGTTGTTCTTTCCATTCTATCGGTTTCATTTGTTCTATCCATAATCCAATAACCTCCTGTTTCACAACATCAGTATACTACTACTTCTACAATAAATTACTCGAATTGCAGCCTTTGTAAACAAAAATATGATTGCACAAGTTACATCACTCAAGATTAATAGCTATAATTTCTGTGCCAGTTTCTCAAATTGATTGATATAAGGCTTAATTTCTTTTTCTACACTTTTGATAAAAGAATTAAACTGCTTCTGGCTGAATTCACCCCCAACGCCAACATTTCTATATACTTTTCCTTTTTGGTATGTAAATGAGGAGAAATAACCGCTCTTCAATCCGTCTAAAATATTTCCGGCATCGCCCAGTATTTTAAGACTTATATTTGAATCCTTATACGCAAAATAATAAGGTGGGTCATATTCTCCATGACGAACATCATATCCTGAAATCCACTGATCCTTGGAAAATGTCCCTTTCTGAATACGATTTTCAAGCATAACCGCTTCGTAGGATATTTCTCTGATCTCCAATTCTCCTTTTCCCTCCCTTTTGTCATTCTTCCAAAAGCCATCATACTTGAGGTCTGTAACACGGTCGTCGTCACTCGTCACAGCTTTGTAGATACCATACCCCGAACGTTCGCCTGATACCCAATTTCCCTTATAAGTTTTGCTCTTACTCCAGGTCATCGTTCCATAGCCATGAGGCTTGCCATTCTTGGTTTCACCATAATAAGTTACTCCATTCCCAAACTCCAAGGTCCTCATTGAAGAGGCTGCATCTGAAGTGTGTAAAGGCATGAAAAACAATAAACACAAGGTCAACCCCAAAACGTACAACAACATCTTTTTCAAAATTATAATCTCCCTTTCGTTTGAAATAAGAATATCAAACATTCCTATAACAACTAATTAAATTTATAAAGACCCTAATATAATATCACTACCACCCCAGATGCAGCCATAAAAAAAGAAAAAAACCTCTGCGGACAACATGTCCGACAGAGGTTCTCAAAGCACCCTGATTTCATTAGAAATCAGATGTTGCGATTTGAATTGTGCCTGTTGAAGCACCTGCGGGAGTAGTCAGCAGAGCAGCTACGAGCAGCAAGTCAACAGACAACGTAAGGCTGTTGCCAGTAGGGATCATATACGTAATCACTGGAGCGTTAACACGAGTTACAACCAGGTCTACCGGAAAAGGACCAAAATTGTTCACTGTGATGCTGGCATTCGTGCCTCCAGCAAGGTTTTCATAATACGATTTACCCACACTAGCCCCTAAGGCATAAAATTGTTGCGGTAAAAGGATGGCCATGGAAATCACCTCCTTTTGGCTTGGATACCGTATTCTATGTATGAAATCTATGAATGTAACGGTGAAGTGACCGTGTGATAACGTACATTTTGATAGAGGTGCTAGATTTACAAACCAAAAAGCCCCACCAGATCATCCGGCGGAGCCAATGACACACAAACTCATTTTCTAAGATTCTTACGCATAAAGCATGAAAAAGTTCAACTCATGTCCCTGCTGTTTGAGATAATTATAAAGCTGTGAACGGTGATGGAACACATGCGTTAGCGTTTCAATCTGCCATTGGACTTGTAAATGACCATGCTCCATATAGAATGCTTTAGTTGAGCGGTTCAGCAGATCTTCTTCGCTTAATGAAAGGATATACGCTTTGTAGGCCTCCAAATTGGCCCAGAGGGTTGACTCCAGTTTTTCAATATCTTCGATCCCTGACAGACTATTCTCCACCACGCCTACCTCTGCTTCGCCTTCCTCCTGCATAATCGCAAGGTCCGAAGCCGTAATCTGAATAAAATGATGGACCAGTTCCACCAGTGAACGCATATTGTCCTGCGGGCGGTAAGCCCAGTCCTCCGGACGAATCAAGCGGATCAGGCTAGCCCCCGTTCGCACGCCCGTCTCCAATTCACTTAGCAGATGATCTCTGATTTGCAATGTTCCATTCATATATGATATCTCCTTTACTATTCATTCTCACCATTCAGTATAACGGAAGGGACAACCGAGTTATTGTACAAATCGGACAACATTTGTTGATATTCTTTGGCAGCAGTGAGCGGGGTTTCTCCATAGAACTTACGAAATTGACGAATCAAATGGGCTTGGTCATAGAAACCATGATTCAGGGCCAGCGCTACCCCATCTGCCGTGTGCCCCTGATGAATACTTTCCAGGACACGGTGAAAACGAACAACCTCGCTGAATCTCTTTGGACTGACTCCAACCCATTCTGCAAACTTCCGATGCAGCTGGCGTTCACTGACAACCTCTCGCATCGCCAACTCACTGACGCTCATGCGGCCCCCATCCTTAAAAATGCGGTGAAGCACGTTTTTCATCAAATCATGCTCATATGTATTGGGTTGCAAGGATAGCGGACTCAGATAGGTATTCATCACCTGTACTCGTTCATTAAAGCTTTTCGTTCCAGCCATCCGCTCCTGAAGCTCACTCAGCTCGACTGGCCAACATTCATGAAGCGGAATTCGTCTATCTGTAAATTCCTCCAACGGCAAACCGTGAAAGACATATGCTCCACCTGGGAAAAAGCGCACCCCAAATGTGTAATCGGCAGAAGCAGGCGCATCAGACGGCCCTGGTACAGCAAACGGATGCGTATAGTTGCCACAGTAACCATAAGAATGCAACAAACTGACCGAGTCGTATGTAATCAGCATGTCCGTGCAGCCATCCGGCAATACCCGGGCAGGTACAGACATATCAGGCTGAACTATACCTCCATCGATATCAGGTTTCTTAGAAGACTGTAGAATCAAACCGGATTCCCAATAACAAGCTATATGAGCCATCAGGGGTGCAGAAGGTATTTGCTCCATGTAATACGTGTGCCTACCTGTCCCATTCATCTGAATGGGTCTGAACAGCGGATGCAGACTCAGGTCCACGAACCATCCCTCCGTTATTAGCATTATGTATTCATCTATCATACCATCAACCGGTAAACTGAGAAAAAAAGTACCCCGCCGGAGGATCCGACGGGGCTAGTCACACATCTATTTAACACGAGAAGGGGTTTACAAGACTTATCTTACCCCTGCTACCTTAATGAAATCTGAAATGGAGATGAAAAGAACATCAAAATTCAACAGCTCCGGCAGACTGATTGTGAGAACGTATCACACCATTTGTAAGACAAATGGAAGAAATGATTTTACAAGGTGACCTATTGACATGTGTTCTGCCTCATTCAGATTTACCAAATGAACAGATTTCAGGTCAAACGCCCAGTCATTTGGGTAGGCCATCGCATAGAATGCCCTATAAATGATTTGGGAGGTTTTACTTTGAATAATTATCCAATGATGCATCATATGGCTAACTCGCCTTATATGCAGCAAATGCACCACATGCCTCATAATATTGTGGTTCACCCAGTAGATCATTGCGTAGTCGAGAGTCTGATGGCCCTGATGGGAAAAGTGGTTATCCTGGAAACAACTCGCGGCAGACTTGATGGATGCGTCGTCGCTGTTAAGCATGATCATGTTGTCCTGGAAGAAAGACACAAAAAATTCTTAGTTCGTATCGCCGAAATCGTCTGGATCATGCCTGATTAAACAGAGATTGAGGTAATAACGAACAGAAGGCAACTACAAAGGTACCCATACCCTAAACACTTCTTTTTCTAAGTGTCCGGTGTATGGGTACCTGATTAGCTGGCCGTATGCCAGCAGTGCTTTTTTTGAAATGAAGAGTATAGGTTTAAAGTTTCCCAAAGCAACATTATAATGAGAATACATAAAGATGTATTACGAGGTGAGATTTTGTTGCAAGCGTTTTTCACAATACTATTCACACTAGGCTTTATTGTTTTCTTCGTTTTTCTTCTTTTGATGATCTTATCCATAAGAAAGCATAACCGGATAACGAAAAAGCACGTTATGCTAACAGCGATGTGTTTTGCAATTGCTTCTATAGGAATGTATGGTATGTTGGCTTCGACTACGAACAAAGTGAATACTACAGTTGAAAATAACAATGATGACCTAGACCAGACCGCTCTCTCTGTTTTGAATATGACTACCGATGCGTTCAAAAACAAATTCAATTCAATCGTAGGCAAATACCGATTAAATGGTCTGAGTATAACCGTCTTGAACGTGAAAGAGGCCTCAGAACATGGCACAAAAACCTTTGAGTATATCTTCAAAGACAATTTACGTATGGTTGGTGTGTTAAATTCAGAGCAAAAAGTTCAGGAAGTCATGTTATACGAGTCTGGTGATGTCAGTAAACCAACCGGTGGTAACCTATTAACTGCGATCGCTACACTTATTCTGACAACCAATAACGAGTACACATATAATGATGCGCAAGACGTGATTCAGGATATCGGCATATTAGATCGCGATGTAAGTCAGAGTGAATTTGATGAAGCGACTGTTCGAAATGAATTTGAATATCGCTTCAGCATCCAAGACGATATTTCTACTTTTGGAATAAAAGCAGTTAAATAAGTTCCGAATGTGCAAACAAGTCGTTCCATTGAGGAACGACTTAACGTGTGGTATGAAACTGCTTAATAAAAAATGGTGGTCTGCCTGTTAACAACACAGCTATGTATGGTATGCTCATTGATTACTACCTCGTGTATCGATCAATGTCATCGATCGCAGATTGATGCTCTCTTCTATGGTGATCTTCATGCTGACGAACGTCGTTCTTTAACTTGGCCAAGAATCCCCACCCCATGAATACAAATAAAAGCACAGTAATCAAAGCATAAGCGAAACTATATAGGTTCATGTAAAAATTGATGAAAATTGCACCTACCATCAAGCCAAGAATCCACAACGTCCACTTTGTACTCTTTCTCAATTCATTTCCTCCTCAATCAAATTCCATATAATCATATATATGTTTCATTGTACATACGAAGAAGTAAGCTAACAGATATCGATTCAGTGTTAAAACATAATTCAAAGCACCCTACTCTAAATATATAAAAGGCTCCCTTTCGGGAGCCTTTCATCTATCGGCATTACAAAGGTTTTTACACCTTTATTACATCATGCCGCCCATTCCACCCATACCGCCCATGTCAGGAACGCCAGCAGCGCCTGCAGGTTCTGGTTTGTCAGCGATAACTGCTTCAGTAGTCAGGAACATTGCTGCTACGGAAGCAGCGTTTTGCAATGCATAACGTGTTACTTTCGCAGGGTCAACGATACCTGCTTCGATCATGTTAACCCACTCGCCAGTCGCAGCGTTGAAGCCTACGCCAGTTTGTTCTTTTTTCAGACGTTCCACGATTACGGAACCTTCTTCGCCAGCGTTAGCTGCGATTGTACGGATTGGTGCTTCCAAAGCACGCAGGACGATGTTTACGCCTGTTTGCTCGTCACCGGACAGGGCTACTCCTGCAACCGCGTTGTATACGTTCATAAGCGCTGTACCACCACCGGATACGATACCTTCTTCAACCGCAGCGCGAGTTGCGTTCAGGGCATCTTCGATGCGAAGTTTGCGTTCTTTCAATTCTGTTTCAGTAGCCGCACCGACTTTGATTACTGCTACGCCGCCGGACAATTTAGCCAGACGCTCTTGCAGTTTCTCTTTGTCGAACTCGGAAGTTGTTTCTTCCAGTTGTGTACGGATTTGGCTTACACGTGCATCGATATCGGATTTGTTACCAGCACCGTCAACGATGATTGTGTTTTCTTTGGTTACACGGATTTGGCGAGCTGTACCCAGTTGTTCCACAACAGCGGATTTCAGGTCCAGACCCAGTTCTTCCGTGATCAATTGGCCACCAGTGAGGGCAGCGATATCTTGCAGCATTGCTTTACGACGGTCACCAAAGCCAGGAGCTTTAACAGCTACAGCGTTGAATGTACCACGCAATTTGTTCACAACCAGCATCGCCAGTGCTTCGCCTTCGATATCTTCAGCGATCAATACAAGCGGTTTGCCTTGTTGAACGATTTTTTCAAGCAATGGCAGAATGTCCTGAGTGCTGGAGATTTTTTTGTCTGTGATCAGGATGTACGGGTTGTCCAAAACGGCTTCCATTTTGTCCGTATCTGTGATCATGTATGGAGAGATGTAACCGCGGTCGAATTGCATACCTTCAACCACTTCCAACTCTGTAGCGAATCCTTTGGATTCTTCAACCGTGATAACGCCGTCTTTACCCACTTTTTCCATAGCTTCAGCGATCAGTTCGCCTACTTCATCATCAGCTGCAGAAATTGCTGCAACTTGTGCAATGGATTGTTTGGTTTCAATTGGTTTGGAGATGGATTGCAGTTCAGCTACAGCCGCTTTAACCGCTTTGTCGATCCCTTTACGGATACCGATTGGGCTAGCGCCTGCAGTTACGTTTTTCAAACCTTCTGTGATCAGCGCTTGAGCCAATACAGTTGCAGTTGTTGTACCGTCACCGGCAACATCATTGGTTTTGGTTGCTACTTCTTTAACCAGTTGTGCACCCATGTTCTCGAATGCATCTTCCAGTTCGATTTCTTTAGCAATCGTTACACCGTCATTCGTGATCAGCGGGCTTCCGAATTTTTTCTCCAGAACCACGTTACGGCCTTTAGGACCGAGTGTTACTTTTACTGCATTAGCCAATGCGTCCACACCACGAAGCATGGAACGACGAGCGTCTTCACTGAATTTAATGTCTTTAGCCATGTTAAGAAAACCTCCCTAGAATATTGTGTAAAATGGTGTTGCTATATGGTTCGGTTAACCGATTAAATTTGAATTAGTCGAGAATCGCGTGAATATCGCTTTCTTTCATAATCAAATATTCTTTACCTTCGAACTTGATTTCTGTACCGGCATATTTGGAGAAAATAACGCGATCTCCTTCTTTCACTTCCAGAGCTACACGTACTCCGTCTTTCAATACTCCGGCGCCAACAGCAATAATTTTACCCTCTTGCGGTTTTTCTTTAGCGGAGTCCGGCAGTACGATCCCGAAAGAAGTAGTTTGCTCTTGCTCCAGTGGTTCTACCAATACGCGTTCACCTAAAGGTCTGATCATGAAAAATAGCCTCCTTTTGAAATTATATAACGTTGCTTTGTAGGTTGTAGCCATATGTATTAGCACTCGACAGTGTTCAGTGCTAACAACCAACTTTATGATACTTCAACTTGAAGCATGATTTCAAGTCCTTTTCATGAATTCCTGCGAGATTTTACGTTGTATTTACACCACCCCAGCCAAAAAACGCCCGATTTACCTGAGCAAATGTCATAAATACCATATAACTTATTCCACAGAATCCATTGGTCCTCCTGCAACGTTTCAGGCAGCCCTTTTCCATTGTATCCATTGTTGAACATAATATGCCTACTTGTCCCGTATGTCTGACTAAAAGCTGTAAAAGCTATCGCTCTACAGCCCTTCATATCCCGGGTAAGAAACGATCGGCTTATCCCAGGACGGGCATCATACAAGATCATTACCGTTTCAACAAGCGGATGAAATTCCTCTCTTGTTATACTGCACTCTGCTTATCCTCGGCACGGATGTAACGGGATTCAGCCTCCGCATCAGCTGCAAGCTGTTTGCGATACACAAAGCCAGACAGAAACACACTGATCTCATATAACAGAAGCAAGGGAATCATCACGAGAAAATCGGATATAAAGTCAGGCGGTGTAACCACAACCGCAATGAAGATCAGGACAAAATAAGCCATCCTGCGCATTTTGCGAAGTCGAATTGGATTCAATATTCGCAGTCCTGTCAGGAACATAATGATTAATGGAAGCTCAAACAACAGGGAAACCGGAAGTACAATGCCAAACAAAAAGCTAAAGTACTGCTTCATTCCATACGTCTCCACAAGCCCCATCTTCTCCGTAATTGATGTTGTAAAGGCCAATGCCATCGGGAACACAACATAATAGGAGAACGCCAGACCGAACAGAAACAACAAAAGCACATAAGGAACATAACGCAATGTAGCTTTCCGCTCCATCGGTCGCAGCCCTGGACTAACAAACTTCCAAATCTGATACACGGTAAACGGCAGCGTAATAATTAATGAGAACAGACCGGCAATCTTCATGTAGATCCCGATCCCGTCCCAGAACGAGAAGGCATGGAGCACAAAACCTTGCGCCGTCTCTGCCTTTGTCAAGTAGCGATACACCGGGTCTGCTACAAAAAATCCTGCTACCAGACCCAACACAAAAAGGCTTAACACATAGATTAGCCGCTTGCGCAGCTCACTTAAATGTTCCGTAAGGGTCATTTCTTCATTCTGCTGCGTCATTCCTGCCCTCCATGGTTGTCAGCTTTAAAATACAAAACCCTTCCAGCGGGAAGGGAGTTCTCATTCATTGCCGTCACAATTATTCCGGCAGGCGTTTATCCTCCGGCTTGTCTACCTGTACAGCTTCTGACACTGCCGGGTTCGCTTTTTCCTGCTCTTTGCGCTTGGATGAATTGTCATCCGAGATGATGTCGCGGGCCCCTTCCTTGAATTCACGGAAAGTACGCCCAACGGCGCGTCCCAGTTCCGGCAGCTTGTTCGGACCGAACAAAAGCAAAGCAACGATGACCAGCAAAATGACTCCTGTGGTTCCAATGCCCCCAAATCCCATTGTTATCCCTCCTAGCTTCAAGCTTTTGGATC
Source organism: Paenibacillus sp. 11B (assembly GCF_030487755.1). Taxonomy (NCBI): domain Bacteria; kingdom Bacillati; phylum Bacillota; class Bacilli; order Caryophanales; family Paenibacillaceae; genus Paenibacillus; species Paenibacillus sp. 11B. The sequence goes on from NZ_JAUKNS010000003.1 coordinate 178,208, forward strand.
GCGCACTCTTTATGCATTCTCAAAAGATGTCTTGTCTACTATCAGAATTATGTCAATCATACCATAGATGTAACCACTTACATAACCCACATTTTTCACAAAAAGACCTCGATACCCAATCTTTTTTCCTGCTTGATTTCACACCTGCTGCTAAGGCCATTTCTCACTTATTGCTTGAACTGACCTGTAACCATTAACAGAGCTTCCGGAAGTTGGTCCATAATGGCCGCCAAATGCTCATGCACACCCTTCGGTGTACCTGGCAGGTTGACAATCAATGTACGTCCGCGAATGCCGCATACGCCACGGAACAGCATCGCAGAACGATTCTTGCCCATGACACTGTATCTCATGGCTTCAGCCATGCCTGGAACTTCCCGTTCGATAACCCGCCGGGTCGCTTCCGGAGTAATATCACGAATCGCAAGCTCCGTACCCCCTGTGGTCAATACCAAATCAGCGTGAAAATAATCTGTCATCTCAATCAAAGCCGCAATAATCTCATCGGGTTCATCCGGAACGATGCGGTACTCCACGATTTCCCCACCCAGTTCTTCTTCCACAAGCTCCCGGATCACTTGGGCACTCGTATCCTCACGTTCCCCGCGGGCCCCTTTGTCGCTGGCTGTCAGGATTGCTGTTCTCCACACCATAAAGATCACCCTTCTCCTTTATGAAAATAAATGTCCTTTATCGGCTGAAATCGCCGTTCTTGCCACCACTCTTGGAATTCAGCATGGTTGGACCAATCATCATATCTTTTTGCATGGCTTTACACATGTCATAGATCGTCAGTGCCGCAGCCGAGGCCGCCGTGAGCGCCTCCATCTCGACACCTGTCTTCCCTTCGGTTTTGACCGTAACTTCAATCTGCAGTTCATCGACACCGTTGTCATGAAAACGGATATCCACACCCGTCAATGCCAATGGATGGCACATCGGAATCCAGTCTGATGTTTTCTTCGCGCCCTGGATACCCGCAATCTGAGCCACAGCCAGAACGTCACCTTTGCCGATGCGGCCCTCCCGAATCGCTTCAAGCGTAGCCGGATTCATCGTCACTTTGGATACCGCCACAGCTGTACGCACGGTACTTTCCTTACCCGAAATATCAACCATTCGAGCTCGTCCCTGTTCATTAAAATGAGTCAGTTTACTGCTGAAAGCCTGGTCGTTATTCGCTTCTGAATTCAATCACATCACAACCCTTTATTCGATATGTAATATACCTTCGGTTGTTATCAACAGATCAAGCCGCAGATCAAGCGGGTCCATCGGAATTTCGTTCTGCAGCTGGCCAGGCAATACAAATGCAGCCATACGTGGTCTTTTGTCCGTCATCGTGCACTTTGCTGCAAGTGTCTCGGCAAAACGATCATAATAACCGCCGCCGTATCCAATGCGCCCTCCATGGAGGTCATATCCCAGCCCTGGTACTATGACAAGGTCAATATCAGGCCAGCGATCAGGTTGCATCACTTCACAGGAATCCCTGGGTTCAGGTATCCCCCATATTCCCGGTTGAATATCCTGTGCACCCACGACACGCCGCAATTCCATTCGAGCCGGATTCGCTTGCACTTTTGGTGCGAGCATCACATCTCCATGCCTCCAGCCCTCTTCAAATAAAAAGGCTGTGGATGCTTCGCCTCCATAAGACAAATAGCTGAATATCACAAGCGGCTTGCTCCCCAGCTTCCATTTGTCCTGTCTAAGACGCTCCAGCTCCCGCTTCGTCACCACATTAATCTCATTCATCACCTGCTGACGCATGGTTTCATCCATCAGATCCCGGCTCTGTCTCAGTTTGGAACGAAGGCGGCTTTTCAATTCCGTATGATCCTGCATGTCTTTGAATAACCTCCTGTTGATCGAGAAGGTAAACTAGCTCTCAATTAAAACCATTTATATGTTATGCACAGTTGTCATCGTGTTGAAATCGTTAAAATGATTCATTTTCTGCAAAATCCTCATGTATTAACATGCCTTCTTTCAGTTTATCATTGATTGACCAAAAAGACTACACGCCCCAGGCACTCCTAATCGGTGCATTTGCTCTGTATTTCATGTAAACTGGGATGTAGTTGTCAAATCAAGAACTGGACCATGGAGGAACTTAATTTTATGCTGCTGCAAGTATCCGGAATTATCAAACGTTTTGGTGTCGATCCAATCCTGGACGGCGTGAACTTACAAATATTAGAACGCGAGCGCATCGGCCTCGTTGGTGTTAATGGCGCAGGGAAATCCACTTTGCTTAAAATTGTGGCTGGGGAAATGTCTTACGATGGCGGACAAATATTCAAATCCAAGGAAACGACACTTGGTTATCTCGCGCAGAACAGTGGACTGCAATCCGATCGCTCCATATGGGAAGAAATGATGAATGTATTTGCCCATCTGACCCAGGCAGAAGCGGAGTTGCGTCAAATGGAACAGGATATTGCCGACCCGGCTCAGATGGAAGATGAAAAGAAATATGCCGATCTGCTTGAGCGTTATGCCAAACGCTCTGACTGGTTCAAGGATCATGGCGGTTATGAGATGGAAACCCGTATTCGCAGTATTCTGCACGGAATGGGATTCGGTGAATTCTCGCCAAACACCCCGATTGCCACGCTGAGCGGCGGGCAAAAGACACGTCTTGCGCTTGCTCGAATTTTGCTTCAAGCCCCTGACCTGCTCATGCTGGACGAGCCTACCAACTATCTCGACATCGCCACTCTGACGTGGCTTGAAGATTACCTGAGGGGTTATTCAGGTGCCCTGCTTGTTGTATCCCATGACCGGTATTTCCTTGATCGGCTTGTCACAACCATCGTGGAGATCGAGCGGCACCGCTCCAAAAAATATACAGGCAATTACAGTCGGTATATGGAACTTAAAGCTGCTGAATATGAAAGCCAGATGAAGCAATATGAGAAACAGCAGGATGAAATCTCCAAGATGGAGGAGTTTGTTCAGAAGAATATCGTGCGGGCTTCAACGACCAAACGGGCGCAGAGCCGCCGCAAGGCACTCGATAAGATGGAACGGCTCGACAAACCAATGGGAGATCTGAAGAAAGCTCACTTCTCTTTTGAAACGGCTGTTATGTCCGGCAAGGAAGTGCTCCGTGTGGATCAGCTTTCGGTTGCCTACGATGAGGCTTCTCCGTTGTTCCGCAATGTCTCATTTGATCTAAGACGCGGGGAGACGGTTGCATTGATAGGGCCGAACGGAATCGGAAAATCCACCATGCTGAAATGCCTCACTGGAAGTTTACGCCCCGTAAGCGGTGAGATCCAATGGGGAACCAAAGTGCAGATTGGCTATTATGATCAGGAGCAGACAGGACTTAACCCTTCCAATACGGTATTGGAAGAGCTGTGGAGTGCCTATCCCGGCATGGAGGAAGCGAGAATTCGTACGGTGCTTGGCAACTTCCTGTTCAGTGGAGATGATGTGCTCAAAAAAATCTCATCCCTCAGTGGTGGAGAAAAGGCACGTGTCTCTCTCTCCAAGCTCATGCTCAAGGAAGCCAACATGCTCATTCTGGATGAGCCTACGAACCATCTCGATCTCTTCGCCAAAGAAGTGCTTGAAGCGGCGCTGATGGACTATGAGGGCACATTATTGTTCATCTCGCATGACCGGTATTTCCTCAATAAAATGGCTGAGCGTATTGTCGAACTGCACCCCGGTGGGACAGAGCATTACCTCGGCAACTATGATGATTATGTGGAGAAGAAACAGGAGCTTGAAGACATCGCGCGTGAAGCTGCTGAAGCACGCCTTGCCTCTTCCAAGAACTCGGCCAAGTCTGACCCGAGCCTATCCGTAACCGAGAAATCCGGTGCCGCCTCATTCGAAGCCGACAAACAGGCCAAGCGGGAAGAACGTAACCGCCAGCGCAAGCAGGAGGCTCTGGAACAACAGATTGCGAAGCTGGAAACGGAGATTACGGAGCTTGAGGCACAGATGGCTCTGCCTGAAATATATCAGGATTATATGAAGCTGCAAGAACTCCAAGAGTCGGCGGAGGATCACAAGCTTCAACTTGCCAAGGCTTACGAAGAGTGGGAAGAATTAGCTCTGGAATAGCAGCGGAGATGACCTTTTTCAATCTAATCCATACTGCACTCTTATACCGAACAAGCAACTACAGTAAAAGCTGATTCCTAGATGGGGTCAGCTTTTTTTGTTGATTATAATGGGAGAGATTTGACAAGGGTGTTTTCATATTTGTCAAATTCACTCGAAATCCGAAAAATTTTTTTCCGCTCGGCAGCATCATATTTATCCACAAAAAAGCAAGATAGCCAACAATCGAATCTATTTAATTATACGGCGGTAGAATAGCTTATTTTGCACAAAAACCATATTTATCCACCGAGTTATACACATTATCCACAACTTTGTGGATATATAGCAGACATTCTATCCCCTAATGCTTTTTATTTTCGAAAACATTACTGGTTTGACTTTGGTGCAGTTACCCACAATTTGCACTGGATATGTGGATAATTATACTCACATCTTGACAAACGTAATCATTCATTCTCTTTTTATCTCCTATAAAAGGACAAAAGCAGACCTCTGTATTCAAGGCCTGCCATTGGTCTGCTTGTGATCACAAATTTATGTGATTTGCTGAAGTACTATTATGCGTGTATAGGTTCATCACTCTCGGAAGACTCTGCCTTCAATCCGGCAGCATTACAAGCTGCGACATACGCCAGACCCGCAGCCATGACAATATCATTGTGAGTGGCTGTCCCTCTGAATTCACGTCCTGCACGCTCCACGGTAACCGCGGCTTCCGCACTCGCTGCCTCTCCTCCGCTCAGCGCGTGCATCTCCATGTCGACAAACGTAATATCGTCCGAAATACTTTGGCCAATCGCACGAATGGTTGCATCTACCGGACCACCACCAACCGCAGAATAGGAATGCTCCCCTGCGCTCGTACGAATACGAACTGCTGCCATTCGATCGGTCATGCTGCCTGCGGTGACCTGCAACTCAACCAGCTCATAATCCTGTGCAGGGATATTCATAGTTTGGCTAACCATCTGCAATAACTGATCATCACTGACCACTTTTTGTTGATCGGCAGTTTCTTTAAATACCTCATACAGTTGTTCCATCTGCTGCTCATCCGGTTCAAAACCATATTTGCGGACCCGATCTTTCAAAGCGTGACGACCGGAGTGTTTGCCCAGAATAATCATGCTGCGTGGAATCCCCAGCGCTTCCGGGTCCATAATCTCATACGTACTCCGGTTCTTGAGCAAACCATCCTGATGAATACCAGACTCATGCTGGAAAGCATTGCGTCCCACCACCGGTTTGTTGTAGGCAATCGGGAAATGCATGGCACGGCTAATCTGACGGGATGTCTCATACATCTGGTTCAGTTTGATATTCGTCGTTGCGCCAATCACGTCTCCCCGTGTCTCCAGAGCCATAATCAGCTCCTCCAGTGCACAGTTGCCCGTCCGTTCTCCCACACCGTTAATGGTTACTTCAATCTGGGAAGCACCGTTGGCAATGGCAGCCAGACTGTTCGCAACCGCAAGCCCCAAGTCATTATGACAGTGTGCGCTGTAGCGAACCTTGTCTCCGCCCCTTGCACCCTCACGTACCTGACGGAACATCTCTCCATATTCATGCGGCAGTGCGTACCCGACTGTATCTGGCAAGTTGATAATACTTGCTCCCGCTTCTATGGCCACTTCAACCATCTCGATCAGATCATCCATCTTCGTACGAGCCGCATCCATGGCGGTGAATTCCACAATATCCGTGAACTGACGTGCATAGGAGACCATCTCCCGCGCGGTAGCCACCACTTCACTGCGCGGACGGCGCAGTTGATGCTCAATATGAATGTCCGAAGAGGAGATAAACAGGTGAATTCGGCGGCGTGCTGCGTCAGCCGTTGCTCGAACGGCTGCATCTATATCCCCTTTGACCGCACGCGCAAATCCGCAAATCTCCACATTTTGCAGTTGTCTGGATATCGCCTGAACCGCCGCGAACTCACCTGGACTTGAGATCGGGAATCCAGGCTCGATGACGTCAATGCCCAGAGAAGCCAACTGATGTGCCAGTTCAATTTTTTGCTCAGGCTGCAGACTCGCTCCCGGTGCTTGTTCTCCATCACGCAGTGTTGTATCAAAAATCTCTATCATGCGTTTGTTATTGTTCGTTGTCATATCCATTAACCTCCATCAATTTTGAATGATTATTCGTTACTGGGGATCAGAACGAAGCGTTCAATTCTCGTTTTCTATGTTTATTCATTTCGCAATCCATGCCAGTGTGCACGTCGACTTGCACACCATGCGTATTTTCTTTTAACTGTGATTATTGATTCCCATCGCCCACCCTGCTGCCGGCAGCAAACACAAATAACCCGCCATCTCATCTAAGAGACGGCGGGTTATTATCCCTCCGCGGTACCACTCTTGCTTGATGGTCCAGGCTTGCGCCAGGCACCATCCACCTCGTCGTCTCCGGGCATATCAGTTGTCTCTGCGTACATGCAACACGTACAACCGACAGCCGGAGAAACACCCTGTAACGGGGGTTAGCCGTTGCTGTGTACCACATGCCCATTCGTCCGCAAGGACAATGGGATGAGACATCGGTCTCCATGCTTCCATAGCTCCGTTCCCGGGCGAGATTCGAACGATTTCAGCTGCTGCGTCGCACCACCCCGCAGCTCTCTGTGCGCTTTATCGTTTTACTGCTCCCGTTCATTACATTTATGATATGTGATCATGGACCCATCACCATTTTGAGAATCAAAAAAGCCTGCCATCTCCTGCAATATTGCAAGAGACGACAGGCTGTTCACCTTCGCGGTACCACTCTTGTTGACTTTCATTTTCTTCGAGCTGATCCTGTATGCGTCCATACCGTTATCATTGCCCAAAGTGACAAAAGCCCCCTCAGTTATTGTTGATTTTCTACCGATATGTCATCCGTATTCCATCAACAACGGCCCTTTCACGGAGGCAACCCGTAACCATGTACTTTGGGCCATCATCGGCCTTCGGCTTCTCCCGGGGAGTTACCGTGTTCCATCGTTCCGCTTCCAGGTGAGTTTCAGGTTTCCTTCGACTGCGTTGCACCACCCCGCAGCTCTCTATGACCGGGAATTACCCTACTGTTCCTGTTCATTGCGTTTTCAGTTCAGGAATCTATATAAGTCAACAAATGAGTATTTACACTGGCGCTCCGATGACTGAACAACCTTCCGATCGCTGTTATCCCCAGATTTCTTTGATTCCCTTCTCTAAAAGGGAAAATCCGGTGATAAAGGCGAACGCTTCGCTTCTCCAGGTTATTTCTGTCCTCTCCGCTATCGTGTAAATGTTTAGTTGAACATATCGAATTCCTGATTTAATTTGTAATTAATATACAGTCTTCATATGAGGCTGTCAAGTATGGATATACATGAATTATTCTATAGCGATTGAACTGACCATGCCTCAAGTGAAAGTCCAGGATCTGCTTTGGCATCGAATTCCGAGATTTCTCCCCGCTGCCATTTCAAATATGCCGCAGCTCCAATCATCGCTGCATTGTCGGTGCAATATTCCATCGGCGGGATCAGCAATTCGAGCCCTTCCTTCGCACAACGCTCCTGCAAAGCTAAACGCAATCCCCGGTTTGCCGCAACGCCACCGCATAACAGCAATTGACGTGATCCATACTCACGGACAGCCCTTACCGCTTTCTCTACCAGCACTTCAACAACAGCTTCCTGAAAGCCCCTTGCCACAGCAGATGGTTCAAGTGTTTCTCCACGCATTTTGGCTTGATTCAACACATTCAGTACAGCAGATTTCAAGCCGCTAAGACTGAAATCATACGAATCCGCTTCAAGCCAGACGCGCGGCAAAGGTACCGCCTGCTCGGCTTCAGCAGCCATCCGGTCCACATGCGGTCCTCCCGGGTAGGGACAACCCAGTGCACGGGCCACTTTGTCATAAGCCTCGCCTACTGCATCATCACGCGTACGCCCGATCAGTTTAAACTTGCCTTCGGATTCCATATGCACAAGCTCTGTATGACCACCCGAAACAACCAGTGCCATCGCTGGATATTGCAGCTCATGGGTAAGTCTGTTGGCATAGATATGTCCTGCAATATGATGTGTACCTATAAGCGGTTTGCCAAGCGCCATGGCCATCGTTTTCGCTGCCACGATACCGACCAGCAATGCACCGACCAGGCCAGGCCCTTGCGTGACGGCGATCGCGCTCAGATCACGGGGACGAATGCCCGATTGCTCAATAGCCTGCTTCAACATCAATGTAATGACTTCAACGTGTTTACGCGAAGCCACTTCAGGCACAACGCCGCCAAATGCCTTATGTGTCTCGATCTGACTGGAGATCAGATTAGACAGCACTTCCCGTCCATCCTTGACTACCGCAACGGATGTTTCATCACAGCTTGTCTCCACAGCCAATATATAAGATGGTTCCGAACTTAGCTTTTCCTTGAAATCATTCATGAATCCGTTACGCTTCCTTCCTCTTCGCCGCTTCGGTCTGCGGGCGGCAAATTCGCCCACATAATCATCGCATCCTCCCCATTGTCGGAGTAATAGCCTTTGCGAAGACCCGCCGATTCAAACCCTTTTTTCTGATACAAGCTCTGGGCAATCCGATTCGAAACCCTGACTTCCAGGGTCATTCGTAACATCCCGAGATAAGCCGCTGTTCTCATCAATTCGTCCAGCAGCTTCTCGCCCAGCTTGCGTCCACGATAGGCTTCCCTGACCGCAATATTGGTAATGTGGGCTTCATCCATGATCGTCCACATGCCGGCATAGCCGATCGCCGTTCCTTCCAATTCCATGACCATATATTTTGCAAAATGATTGTGTGTCAATTCATTCTGAAACGCTTCTTCCGTCCAAGGCAGGGTGAAGGCTTCATGTTCAATAATCATTACATCGGGAATATCATCCAGAGTCATGAACCTGAACTGAAACGCTGCTTCCTGCTCTTCTTTCTCCACGTTGTCCATCTGCTTCCCCTCCCCCTTTAGTGCGTGTTCAAAAAGACCGGTTTTCAGTATCGAGAAGATGGGATGCAGTTAGAAATGGAGTAGCGGAGCGTAGGGAAAACTACGTGAGCAACTACAATGTTTCCGAAGGAAACATACTTCGCAAGCATCCGCTTATTTCGGCTGAATTCCATATTCGATGCTGATGATGCCACTAGGCATCCTTCGTAATCAAAAGCGGACTTTTTGAACAACCTCTTTTAGCCTTTGCGCAGCAGGTTGGCTTCCGCTTCAGCCAGCTGGGTATAGTTGGGTACCAGTGCATGCACGTCATCTCGCTGACCTGCAAGCAGCGCTTCGGCGCCTAGGCGCCCAACCCAGCGGCCTTCCAGCTCATAGGGCACGAGCTGGAGCGCCGTTCCTGCGGGGCAGCAAAGCTCAGCCGCTGCTGCCGCATGCGGGCCCGTCTCGCCGACAATCCAGACGGCAGCGGGCCGCTCTTCCGGCGCCGCCTCCGCCATGCGGGCGGCGAGGGCTTCCAGCCATCCGTCCACCAGACGGATGGCATCCGGTGCGAGCCGCCGGGGCGCAGCGCTCCCGGCGGAGGCAAACAGCGCGGTATAGGCTTGACCGCGCCGTGCATCCACGAGCGGAACGATCCAGTGGACAGGGGCGGCACCTGTGCCGCCCTGGTCCGCGGATGGCGTTCCGCCAGCCCCTGCTGCGGCATCCTCTGCCGCAGCTTCGGCCTTGGCGGCGAGGCCGCTGTGCCAGCCGCCCCAGGCCAGAGCCTGAAGGCTGGACACCCCGGCAACGGGGATGTCCCATGCCCAGGCCAGCGTCTTCGCCGCGGTCACCGCAATGCGGATGCCCGTGTACGAGCCTGGGCCAATGCCGACGGCAATGCCGTCCAGCTGTCCCGGCTGCGTGCCGCTGGCTTTCAGCAGCTGCTCCATCACAGGCACCACGTGCACTGAATGGTTGCGTTCTGCCCGTTCATTGCGTTCTTCCAGAAGGGCGTGACCTTCCATAACTGAGGCTGCCATCACCGCAGTCGACGTATCCAACGCCAAAAACCGCTGGCGCGGCTTTTTTTGTAAATCTTCCATCATCATTTGACTCCATTCTGTCTGAACTGTTGGCACATGGCAGCATACGTCTCACCATACCCATCCAGCGTAATCGTTCGATCCTCAGGACCTGTCGTCTCGATCTGCACATGCAAGTGTTCTTGCGGCAGCAATTCGGGAATAATGCTGGACCATTCCACCAGACTGACTCCGGCTCCATAGAAATACTCATCCAGTCCAAGCTCGTCCGCTTCTTCCAGTGATATGCGATACACATCCATGTGATACAAGGGCAGACGCCCTTCATATTCCTTAATCAGTGTAAACGTGGGGCTGTTGACCACATCACGTACACCCAAATGCCAGGCAAACTTCTGTGAAAATGCTGTTTTGCCCGCGCCCAGATCACCGTCCAGTGCAATCACCATGCCGGCGGTTGCCTGTTCAGCGAGTGCGGACGCGAGTACTTCTGTATCTGCAATGCCATGGGAGTGATACACCCACTGCTCGTGCGTCTGATTCAATATACGCCCCACCTTTGGCGGTCCTGCCGCCTGAGTTCACTTTGAACCTTATTATATCGGTCCCATTCTTCCCCCGCAACATCGAAGGATCAGAAGCAGGATAGAAGCCAAGCCAAACATTCACACGAACGACAAATAAACCGGTCCCTGACGGCACCGGCCTTTCTTGGACATCCCGCAGCACGTCCTTTTGCTTCTATTCTTCCAAACGATCTACACGAACGGTCTGGGTATTTCCCGGTCTGCTGCCTACTTGTACCGTTGCCATGCCGTTGGCTTCATCTACATTTTCGATCCAGACCGGATCTCCCTCCAACGTAACAGCAATCGTATCCTTTGATTCAAAAATAGCTTTGGCGCGTTGCACATCCATCATGATTATTCATACTCCCCTTCCGGATCTTCATGTGATTCCCGAATCATACTGTCCGTTGTACTATCACCTATATAACCGTTATCTTCCGTGACTTGTCCCCCGCCCAGGCCCTCATTCACCATCCGGTCAATATCCAGCATGAACGACTCCCGGTCCAGCGGCAGCTCTTCTGAAGTGACAGCCTCCCAGTTAACCGCTGTTGCAGGCGTATGAAAATCCTCAGATCCTTCCGACTCAGCAGGAGGATACGGAGAGAACGTATGGGCGTGAGCTTCATCTTCGTCTCGTTTGTTCTTCATGGGGTACCTCCTTACGTGATAGTTGATAACTAATATCATCCTCTTTCTAACCAGCGTTGACATATGCAGATCTTAAGGATGTTTCTGTTATCATCCCCCACTCTTTCTGAAGCATACCGTTCCGGGCAAATACGGTTATCCCGCCCGTGAAATGCCCATACTAATCATAAAATGTTCTCGGAAAGGAGCCGTTCATGCATACGGTCTGGAAAGGTGCAATTAGCTTTGGTCTGGTTCATGTTCCTGTCAAAATGTTTTCGGCTACCGAAGACAAAGACATCTCCATGCGTTATATTCACAAAGTCTGCGGTAGTCCACTCGCATATGTACGCAAATGTCCTTCCTGCGACGTTGAGGTTCAATGGGAAGAAATCACCAAAGGATATGAGTATGAGAAAGGCAAATTCGTCTTGTTCGAGAAGGACGAGCTTGAGGCGTTAAATGAGTCCAGCAGTAAAACCATTACCATTCTGGACTTCGTGGATTTAACGGAGATTGATCCGATTTATTTTCAAAAAACGTATTACCTCTCCCCTGATCAGGCGGGTGGAAACGCGTATCAGCTGTTAATGACTGCTATGCGCGATACAGGCAAAATTGGCATCGCCAAAATATCCATTCGTTCCAAAAGCAGTTTGGCTGCGATTCGTGTGCTGGAAGATTGCCTCTCCATGGAAACCATTTTCTATCCGGATGAGATTCGTCCCGTTTCTCAGGTTCCAAACCTCCCAGAGGTTCTGAACGTTAATGAGAAGGAATTGACCATGGCAAAACTGCTGATTGATCAGTTATCTACTCCTTTTGAACCGGGTAAATATACAGACGACTACCGCGCCAAACTTCTGGATCTGATCAATCACAAAGTGGCAGGTGAAGAAATCAAGATCGCCCCTGCCAAACCGGAAGCCAATGTCATGGATTTGATGGCAGCGCTGCAAGCAAGTATTGAAGCTGTGAAGCCCATACCTTCCGACCCTGGAACCACCACAGCCAAACCCAAAAAACGTACTCCCAAGAAAACCTCGGCACAAGCGACGGCTGGAGGAGAAACGGACACTCCTGCTCCTGCCAAAAGAAAAAAAGCTGCTCCCAAACCCAAGGCGTAAGCGGCAAGAAGCATATAGATTGATTTGTCCTCAACATCAACATTGGAGATCCGGCCCTGAAGCCGGATTTTTGTTTTATATTTATAAACCGAAAATACAATTGACGAAAGTTGGTTTATATTTTATATTAACTTATGAAAAGTAACTTATTTATAAATGTACAGATGAGCCTCATATCTACATGAGCCAGACCTTACAATAGCCCGAATACATTGCCGAGGACAGCACCTTAACAAACCAACTAAACTTGTTTTCAGGAGGAAATCATTATGACTACTACTTATCAGATTCCTGCTACAACCCATCTGGGTGAAGTAAGTCTGCGAATCAGCAATTTGGAGCGATCCATTCAATTTTACACCGAGGTGGTCGGGCTTAAACTGCTTGAACGCAGTGAAAAAGTCGCTACGTTGACAGCCGATGGAAAGCAGTCCCTCCTACGCCTTGAGCAGTTAACCGATGCAGTGACGATGCCTGTTCGCTCCACTTCAGGCCTGTATCATTTCGCTATTCTGCTGCCTGACCGTAAATCGCTGGGCCTTGCCCTCCGTAATCTGGCTGAATCCGGCATCGAAATTGGTCAGGGTGATCATCTGGTCAGTGAAGCATTCTATATTTCCGATCCGGATCAGAACGGGATCGAAATCTATGCAGACCGTGCCCGCGACACCTGGAAACGGGATGCAGATAATAACTACATTATGTCAAGTGATCCTGTTGATGTAGACAGCCTGTTCGCTCTGGCCGCAAACGAGCCGTGGCAAGGCCTGCCTGTCGGAACGGTCATTGGTCATGTTCATTTCCATGTACGCAGTCTGGAAGAGTCACGTCGTTTCTATACGGGAGTGCTTGGTTTTGATGTCGTTGGCAATTTCGCCAACATGTCCGCCCTGTTTGTGTCGGCAGGTGGTTATCACCATCACATCGGCCTGAACATTTGGGCTGGTGCAGGTGCACCAGTGAATCCGGACAATGCGACGGGAATTGACTACTTCACCATCATTTATGACGGAAAAGAACCATTGGAACAAGCTGTAGAACAACTGCGTCAATCGAATGCGTCTATTGAACAGCAAGGAACGGACTGGTTTACTGTAGACCCACAGAATATTCGCATTCGCTTGACTACAACAAGCTAACACGGGAAATTCGTGACGAGAATGTTATGCGGTAAGTTGAGTATACTGATTAGCCTGGACACAAATTTTCTCGCTCCATATGGGGAAATTAGTTGTCCGGGCTTTTTTTGCTTTCTTTTTTTATATTGATATGTCTTTATCCATTGCCTAATAAAATTGGTGTAATTGGTGCATCCTAACCAAATATCTAGATCGACATGCGAAGGAGATCCCACATGATTGAGAAGGGGCGTATAACCGTAAGACAACTGGGTTCCCTGATGTTCTTGTGCACAATTGGTGAACAGATTATCGTCTTCCCCTCTATGATCACCTCATATGCGCATCAGGATGCATGGTTATCCGCATTAGTAGGTGTTGCTGGAGGTATGGGAGTATTGGCCATTATGCTCGTTGTATACAAACTGCAGCCTCAGATGAATTTGATTCAACATGTACTACATACTCTGGGACCCTGGATTGGGGCCTTATTCAGCTGTTTTTATTTATTCTACTTTCTGATGTGTACCTCCACTTTCATAAGAGAAATTGGGGATTTCATGACGACCCAGATCCTGCCTGAATCTCCACTCTTTATTGTTAATTTTCTCTTTGTTTGTACTCTTGCCTGGGGACTCTTTTCCGGTCTGGAACCCATAGGCAGGAGTGCCGAAGTTTTTCTTCCCCTGATCGTGGTTTTCCTGCTCATTCTGACTGTATGTCTGTTCCCACATTCACATCTGGACAACATCAAGCCTATTCTTGCGGAAGGCTTTCTGAATCCTTTTAAAGGCTTTGTCGCTGTGCTTACCTATCCTTACTGTGAATTGTGCATCTTTCTTATGCTCTTTCCTTATGCCAAAAAGGAAACTCATTGGGAAAAGGATGTCCTCTTGGCAGCCATGATAGGCGGATTAATGCTTACCCTAACGTTAACCATCTGTCTGCTGGTCATGGGGCCCTTTATGACCCAGCACCATTGGTTTGCAGCATTTAATCTGTCGCTGAAAATCAATATAGGCAACTTTTTGCAGCGCATTGAGGCCTTTATGGCCTCCGTCTGGATTATTGCTGTCTTTTTCAAGAGCATTCTGTTTTTCTATAGCTTTGTACTGGGAATCACTCACCTCTTCAAATTGTCCAGCTATCGTCCACTCATTTTGCCGGGTGCCCTGTTGATTTTGGCCATATCTATTGTTCTAGCTCCCAACGAAATTTTCTATCTCAAGGTTGTCATTCCGTATTGGATTGATTGGGACTTGACCTGTGGCATCGGAATTCCTTTGCTGCTCATTATGGTACATAAACTAAAGACACGGCTGCGTAAGGGTTAAACTTGCGCCAATCAAACCTTGGATGATCAAGCTCAGGCAGATTTGAAAGAGGAAAGGAGTTTTAAGCACATGTTCAAGCCCCTGGTTCCTTTTGAACCTGTATCTCGAGATGTAATCCCTACCGGGCCCAACTGGATTGCCCAAATCAAATGGGATGGGGTTCGTATGCTTGCTTACGAGGACGGACAGGGAATTCAGTTGATTAATCGCAGATTGCACAACCGAACTGCACAATATCCTGAGTTGGTCCAGCCACGCAATCTGTGCTCCGTCCCTTCTTATATTTTGGATGGAGAGATTATTGCGCTTGATCCGAATACGGGAAAACCGTCCTTTTATCACGTGCTGCGGCGAGATCGCATGAGCAGACCGGATGGCATTGCCCAAGCTATACACCAGATTCCGGTCACTTATATGGTGTTTGATATTCTTTTTTGCGATGGGGTATGGGTCACAGATCAACCTCTTTCAGAACGTCAACGTCTTCTGCATCAAGTTCTGAATCCTGCTCCTCATGTTCAGGAGGTGACCAACACGTCAGATCCCGACGCCCTGCTCGCGGTTATGAGACAGCACCAGATGGAGGGAATTGTATGTAAAGACCTTTCCAGCACCTATGGAATCAACGGCAAGGATCAACGCTGGCAGAAGGTCAAGATTTTCCACGATCTATATGCGATGATTGGCGGGGTCACGTACCGCAGTGGTATCGTCAATGCAATCGCCGTCGGTGTATATGATGGGCCTAACTTTGTCTATATTGGTCATGTCGGCACGGGTAAACTGAACTCGGACTCCTGGCGTAAACTAACTGAAGAAGTACAACCTCTTATTCGGAAGGATAGACCCTTTCACAACCTACCCGAGAGAAGCGCGGAGACGACATGGATCGAACCACAAATCGGTGTCAAAGTGCAATTCATGGAACTCACCCATCATCGAACACTACGTCATCCCAGTATCCAGGCTTTTGCTTCCGTGACCCGGGAGGAGTGCCAGGCCAGTCAGATCAGTCACCTTTTACTTGAACGATAAACCATTTTTCCATCCGCTTGAGATAGTAAGAGGGCTTTCTCTTCCCCTTTAAAATCATACTTGTTCACTACAGGAGGTGTTCTTCATGCCCCGTTCGATCAAGGGCACCATAACCATTAATGGAATGGAACTTACAGTGACCAATCCAGACAAGCTGTTATGGCCCGAAGCAGGTGTAACCAAGGCCATCTATTTGCAAAAGTTGGCGGCTTTGGCTCCCTATCTGCTGACTTACACGCGAAATCGGTTGCTTACTACAATACGTTATCCCCATGGTGCAGGCGGTGAGTTTTTCTATCAGAAAAATGCTCCAGATCCCGTTCCCGAGTTTGTACGAACCGAGGTGCATGAGGGGATACGATATGTGGTGATGAACGACCTTCCAGACCTGCTATGGCTTGGGAATTTGGCTGCTCTGGAGTTTCACCCTTCCTTGCATGCCGTAGGCAGCCATCTTCCTTGTGAGTGGATGATTGATCTCGATCCTTCCCAGGAAGAAGAACCTCGCATCATGCAGGCTGCCCTAATTGTGGGCGAAACGCTGACTTCGCTTGGTTTACGATCGGTACCAAAGACCTCTGGGGCCACAGGTGTACAGATTATTGTTCCGATTCACCAAGGTGTAACCTTCGATGAGTTAAGGGACATCGGTTATTTTGTAGGCAAATATGTCACTCAAAAACATCCGGATCTATTTACACTGGAGCGTCTTAAAAAAGACCGGGGGGACCGCATTTATTTCGATTACCTCCAGCATTACGGTGGCAAAACGCTCGCAGCTCCCTACACTCCCCGCGCCAAACCAGGCGGTACGGTGTCCACTCCACTCACATGGGATGAGGTTCGGAGCAACGTTTCGGTCAAGGATTACCACTTAATGAACATCGTGGAACGCCTGACGCAGACCGGGGACCTGATCGCAGCTCTCGAGCCCCAGCCTGTTGAACTGATCATCCAGCATTTAAAACAAAAATAGCCGGTCACACCCTCAAACCAAGGGTACCGGCTATCTTTCTGTTTATGTGCGATGAGATTCGCTAATGTATACCTTTTTTCTTGAAACGTCCGCCCTTCACATCGTGAATGTTACCAATCGCCACAAAGGCATGCGGGTCCCAATCCTCAACAATGGATTTCAGCTTCGCTTCTTCCAAACGGGTAATAACCACAAAGATAATTTTCTTCTCGTCTCCGCTGAAGCCGCCCTCTCCATCAAGATAAGTGACGCCACGACCCAAACGATCGGTCAACGCTGAACCAATATCACGATACTTCTCGCTAATAATCCATACCGATTTGGATTGATCCAATCCTTCATTCACAATATCAATCATCTTCATTGCAATATAATAGGCAATCATGGAATACAGGGCGTTTGGCCAGCCAAATACAAAACCTGCACCAGCAAAAATAAATACGTTAATGAACAGTACGATCTGACCTACAGACAATGGTGATTTCTCACTCAGCAGAATGGCGACAATCTCCGTACCATCCAGTGAACCGCCGGAACGAATGACGAGACCAACACCGACACCCAAGATCAATCCGCCAAATACAGCTCCAAGCAATGGTTCACCTGGCGTAAGTGCAGGAACATGGTGCAGCAACGACGTTCCAATGGACATCACGACGATCCCGAGCAATGTAGATAACGCAAACGTTTTACCAATTTGTTTATACCCTAGAATAAGGAAAGGCAAGTTAAGCAAGGTTAGGAACATTCCGAGTGGCAGATTCGTAAGCTCTGACACCATAATCGAGATCCCTGTTATTCCGCCATCAATAACGCCATTCGGCACGAGAAATACTTCGAGTGACACAGCCATCAGTGCAGCACCGACCAGAATCATCACAATGCGCTGCAGAAGCTTCAGTGAAAACACCGAGCTTTTAACATTGCGGTCCGGCTTGGATGTTAGTTCTTTAACCGATACATTGGACATCGTATCCCCCCGTTATGATCAATATGTGAATCCATTTCATAAATCATTTAAGTACCCGAGAGGAACCCTGCATACAGAAGAACAACACCGTCCTAATGCGATATGCACCCCGTTATCAAAGCACCTAAAGGCTATATGAAATGTATTCAAGTATGTCTTAATTCTGGTTAACACTTCCAAAAGAGAGCAAAAGGGAGCCTGTTATCCCGCAGACTCCCCTCCTTCGCCAAGACATAATTTATATAAACATTATATCATAAAAGATCAAATTTGAGCAAAATAGTTAGCAAAAAGAAGATAAATTCACAAAAAGTGAACTTATCTTGAGAAATTCGCCCTATAACGGCTAAAGCAGCGGAGAAAGCATGCGAGAAAGGATTTCTGCCCCTTTTTGCCACCGTGAACGCCGCTGAAACACCTTCACTTCAATCTGGCTGCATTGATCCAGATCACGTTCAAAGTCCTCAGTCAGCCGATCCATGGATGAAGTATCAAACAACACGGCGGTCAACTCGAAATTGCAGAAAAAGCTGCGCATATCCATATTGGCTGTGCCTACCGTTGCAAGCAATTCATCCACAATCAGGACCTTGGCATGCACAAAACCTTTACGATATTGATAGAACTTCACTCCGGCACGCAACAATTCTTCTACATAGGACATTGAGGCCCAATGCACAAGTCGGGAATCCGATTGATACGGAATGATGATTTTCACATCCACGCCACTGACAGCGGCCGTTTTGATTGCTTCATACAATGCGGGATCGGGAATGAAATAGGGTGTTGTGATGTATATGCGCTCGCAAGCCACGGAAATCGCACCAAAGCACATTTCCTGAATGGCATCCCAGTCCTGATCCGGTCCACTGGACAGAATCTGAATCCGCTCTTCTCCGCTGCAAATATGTGGTGGGAACAGTTCTGTCAGTTGAGGCTCTGTAATCTGCTCGCCGGAAGCGAGTTTCCAGTCGTTCAGGAACGTATTTTGCAGGAAATATACGGCATCTCCCTCGATCTGTACATGGGTATCACGCCAGAATCCAACCTCCGGATATTGTCCGAGATAATCGTCTCCTATGTTAATTCCACCCACAAATCCAATCCTTCCATCCACCACCACAATTTTACGGTGATTCCGGTAGTTTACCCTTCGGTCAATCGTTGCAATGAGCGGCGGCAGAAAATAATGAAATTCCACGCCTGCATCCTGAAACTTGCGAATAAAGCTCCAGCTCATCTTGTGACTGCCGAGTCCATCGCAGATCAACCGCACCTTGACGCCTTCTTTCGCCTTGCGAATCATCACGTCCTGAAACTTGGTACTGATGACATCATCCCGAAAAATATAAAATTCAACATGCAGATGGTGCTCTGCCTGCTCCATTGCCCTCAACATGGCTCCAAATGTCTCTTCACCATTCGTAAGTACTTGACTCCGATTGCAGCCTGTAATCGGGCTCTCAGACAGGTGTGACAGCATGTTAAACAAACGGTGCTGATGGGTGTATCGGCTGCCAGACATCTGATCGGCATGATCAATAATATGAGCCTGCTCCCAGATCGTTTCCCGTATTTCACGAAAGATACGTGAACCGCCTTTACGCACCTTCTTGCGTTTGTTGTAGTCTTGGGCCACAAAATAATACACAACAAAGCCGATCAAAGGTACACAGAATAAAATAAAAAGCCATGCCACAGCTTTCGCCGGATTGCGGAATTCCAGCAACAGAATGGTGGCTGCCTGAAAAGTAAATACGAGCAAAATAATGACCAGCCAAAACATTCGGCTTCCTCCTCATGGCAAGGTGTAACCCTGCCGTTCTCTCTCACTGTATAAGCTTTGACGATAAAGCCTTTAGCTAATCATTAGATACCCAATGTATACCCTGTTCGTAACGTTTGCTTAGATAAAATTTTACATACAAAGCTGATCTGCAAAAAGCACTAAGCCATTTCATTCCAAGCTTCGCTGTTGTAAATTCTGACTGTGTTCCCTTCTACATATGCTTCTTCCCAGTCAGCAGATCAGTACTCCATCGCCATTTCGCACACATTGCCTTCCAGACTCTTCCTCTTTTCTTGACCGGAAGGTGGTCTTCTTACGTAAAATTAGATATAATATTCGTTAAAAACTTATTACTTAAAGGAGAAGACTAGTTAATGGACAGTGAGAGGTATGCGTTAAATTTAGTATTGGTTGCGATTTTGATAGGATTTTCGGCGTTTTTTGTTGCGGTGGAATTCGCATTGGTGAGGATTCGTCCGAGCCGGATCGACCAAATGATTGCAGAGGGAAACAAGCGTGCCTTGGCTGTCAAACAAGCCGTTGCCAACCTGGACGGATATTTGTCCGCCTGTCAGTTGGGTATCACGATTACATCTCTGGGACTGGGCTGGCTGGGTGAACCAACGGTTGAGAAAATTCTCCACCCTGTGTTCGAAAGCATGCACATGCCTGAGACGGTTTCTTCATTCTTATCGTTTGTTATTGCGTTTGTTGCCATCACGTACTTGCATGTGGTTGTTGGTGAACTTGCACCTAAAACGATTGCAATCCGTAAAGCCGAAGCCGTTGCACTGTGGACGTCTACACCTATCATCTGGTTTAACCGAATTATGTATCCTTTTATCTGGCTGTTAAACAGCTCAGCGAATCAACTGGTCAAGTTGTTCGGAATCAAACCCGCATCGGAGCATGAGGATGCGCACTCAGAAGAAGAATTACAGATTATCATCAATGAAAGTTTTGAGAGCGGCAAAATCAATCAAGCTGAGTTCGGATATGTAAGCCGGATCTTTGCTTTTGATGAGATGCTTGCCAAAGAAATCATGGTACCCCGGACTGATATGGTCTGCCTTTATGTCAATAGATCAAACGAGGAAAACCTGGATATTATCCGGCAAGAGCAATACACCCGTTTTCCAGTGGTAAATGAGAGCAAAGACGATATTATCGGTATTATTAATACCAAACAATTTTTCCTGGAGTTGTATGGAAATGAAGAGCCCGTCGATCTATCTTCCCTGATTCAGCCTGTATCTGCTGTTCACGAAACGACTCCCGTTAAGGACCTGCTGAAAAAGATGCAGAAAGATGGCGTGCATATTGCCGTGCTAGTCGATGAATATGGAGGTACATCCGGGATCGTAACGATTGAAGATGTGCTTGAACAGATCGTCGGGGAAATCCGGGATGAGTTCGACGCAGATGAAGTGGAAGATATTCAAGTCATCAATGAGAACTATGTGATTATGGATGGCAAGGTATCCTTGTCCAAGGTAAACGACATGTTCACCTCAAACCTCGATGCTGACGAATGGGACACCATTGGCGGATGGCTTTATAGCCATCGTCCAGAGATGAATGAACAGGAAGAATATGAGTTCGAGAATCTGATTTTTGTTTTGCTGGAAAAAGACAAGAATCGTTTCTACAAAGTCGCTGTTGTTCCCAAGGAACCACTGACCATGTCCGACTACACGGATGAAGATGAGAAAGAGGGCTAATTGGGCTAAATAAAGCAACTTTATAAATAATAAGAAGAGCACTTGCCTACTTTGGTAAGTGCTCTTCTTATTATTTCCCGCTCAATGTGTCACTTCCCCATGTTATCACTAACCAAGAATCTATCTTACCATTCCGTTTTTTAGTTTGATTTTAATACCCACTTCGCAATATCATCTATAATGGCTTTGGAGACATTAGATGGCTCAGCGTACTCTTGACCGATCGAAAGTCCATCATAGCTGGATAAAAGATGATTTACCTTTGGATAGCTATTGTACGTTACATTGGAATGACCTTGAAGAGACGATTTCCAGGTTTGGAATTGGTTCATAGACACTTGCACGTCATTTTCGCCTTGTATAATAAGCATAGGGGTATTTTGTGTTTTAGCCAGTTCCGCAGGCACGTAATCTCTCTGCTCAAACCACCAATAAGCAGGTTGAAGTGGAAACGCCTCAGGAAGATGATCTACAGAATATTTAGGATCTTTAACTATCGCAGCAACATTTTTATAAAAATCAGCTTGTCTTTTAATCATCTCCGTGTCTAAGCCGAGCTGCTTCATCCGCTCTACTAATTCGTCCTGCTGCTCGGTAAGCACATCCACAAAGCTACTGCTTGGTGCAGCAAGTAGAATACTTCCTGCAATATCATGTTGTTTATCCTCAGCAATGATTAACGGCATTGCAAACCCGCCTTGACTATGTCCTGCAGCAAAAATTGCTGTAGAATCAATATGTGTATTCTTTTTAAGTAATTCCACTGCATCGTTTACCTGATCCACGCTCTCTTGTTTTAATGTGAATTTAGGCTGTGAAGCCACCTTATAGGTATGCTCATACGTGACCTTATCGTATCTCAATACAGCAACTCCTTGTGAAGCTAAGCCTACCGCAAGATCGCGAAACGGCTTTGCACCACCAATGGCAGCATCTTGATTGCTAGCCCCGGATCCGTGTACCAGAATTACAACCGGGAAAGGTCCCTCTCCCTTGGGCAAAGTTAATGTCCCTGGTAAAGCTAAATCACCTTGACCGACCGTAATGTCTTGTTCTGTATAGGCAGATGGGTTGTCGTAGCTTGGTTTTTGATATACATCTGGAGTAGCGGCGGCAATATACAAGTCATCCACAAGTCCGTTATGATTCATTCTGACCGTAATATTTAAAGGAGTCAGCTTTGTCTTAAAAGTATAGGTAACATTGCGATGCACTGTGTTATTTTCTACGTGTTTAGCTATGGCTTCACTTGAAATTTTTCCATTTTGACCTTCTAATGCTGCCCATAGCTGACTCAACAACGTGGGTGACAACACTCCGCTAACAGAGGTATGAACATACTTCGCAGCTTCCTTGCCATTGCCCTCACTAATAAGTGAAATGAATATATCCTCAGGCGCTGCCTTCAATGTCTTGGTAAGAAATCCCCCATCCATAAAGGTAACTCCTTTCGTTAACTGAATAGGATTGTCTAAGGATATGACTTGGCCATTCACAATCGCCTGTTTCTCTCCTACCTTAACTACAATAGTAAGTTCATTTTTACTTATTGTGATTTGTCCTGTTTTTTGTTGCCAGGATACCTCTGCCCCATTCTTTTCTGCAATCTCACGAATAGGAACTAGATTTTCACTACCAGCGGGTTTCTCAGCAGCTGCTGAGATGGATGTCACCGGCAGGATGAGACCTACGAAAGTAAGAGAAAGTAATAGCTTTTTCCAATTGTTCATCGTAATAACTCCTCCTGATAATTTTATTTATTATATGCATAGATATATGAGCATTTATTGGCTCAGGACTATACTTATAACAACAATAGCAATGATGAATAACAGCAGGACCCAAGATAGTGGACGAGCGAAGTTTATAGTCCAGCCTATTCCATAACGTTTTTCTACGGTAAAGGAAGGATCATTGGCATTAAAGTAAATAAAACCAAGCTTCCAATAATCATCGTCATTCACAGGCTGCTCCTTGGATCTTTCGCGTTCCTCTTGATGATTCCGAATCTTCCCACCACCTTGTCTGCCTGTTAGAGACAGTAATACAGCACCTAACACGATCACCACAGGGGTGATGAAGCTAATAGCTGTCAACAAGACCAGATTAGGGACGAACATATTTATCTGAATGAAGGCAAATAAAATGGTAAGAAGCAACCCTGTTATTATCGTAAATAGGGACCATTTACGGCGGAATTGAATATTTTTAGCAGCAAATTGGGAAGGATCAGAAGTGGTAAGCTGTTGTTTGCTTGTTTTAATACTCCAGTTAACCAACATCATCAGTGCAATTATTCCTAGCTGTACAAGATTAATAGCCAGTACGGAAAGGTAGGTTTTAGGCACACTGGAAGTGACATTGCCCTGAAGATCATATTTTATAGGAATGACGTTAGGTAGAGCCTTATAATTCAGGATCGAAATGATCGCAATGGCTACAATAATAGTAATGTGAATGAGAAACCAATAGTTGGAATAGGTGAGCTTATTTTGGCGGAAGGTGGTATCAATTTTAACCCTTTGAGGCGCTTCTACAGTTGTATGTGTTCCGTTTATCTTTTTCATTTTGAAATGAAATACTATATTTAGTGCTGCCCAATACACAATGAACATAATTGTGCAAACACCGGTAATCATTGCGCTAGACTCTTCATTAGCAGATCGGAGTAAATACAGACAGACAAGTATAACCATTCCGTTCCCGATCAGACTTATTTTAGCAAACGTACTCCGTAGCTTACGTAAGGTTGGTGTGTAGTAATTATATTCACTTACCGTAACCCCAAAGCTAATTGTTTCCCTTGTCACATATGGTGTAAAGGATAGAAATAAAGCTAATGGAGCAAAGATTAAAATGATAGGTAATATACTAAATAGTTGCATAGATAACACACTCCCTTGATTCTTTTATTCTTTGTTGTAACCCCTCTTAACATCATCATAAATTTGGTCTAATACCGCAGATAGTTCCTCCTTGGTCATTCCGCGACATATCGCTTCGGCAATAATCGGTCTTATTTCTCTTTGCTGCTTTTTCAAAAAATCATCCGTTAAATCAGGCATTCCATCAGGGTTTACTACGACTCCCTTTTGTCTATGAATTAGAATGTATCCATCTTGCTTGAGTAATGTATAAGCCTTGTTGACCGTATGAAGGTTAACTCCAATATCTGCTGCCAAATTCCGAACCGAAGGTAGCGCCTCACCTAGCTGTAACTCACCACTAGCAATCCCTTCGATAATTTGAAAAACAAGTTGTGAATAGATGGGAAGTTCGGATTGCATATCAAGTTGAATAATCAAGAGTTCACCTTCTTTTGTTATCTGTTATATATCAAGTATAACAGATATAACACGAGTGAGCAATACGTATGAAATAATGAAGTGTGAGTACAAGGGGGATTGATGCGGGAGTTTATATCACGAGTATATTAGTTATTTTGGCTCACCCATATTTTGAGTAGCCTATTATGCATAAAGCCGCATATCAATCGCGAGGGCAAGCTTACCTGACCCTTCACCATTGGTATGCGGCTTATCCTGATGAGCTTATCTATGTGATTCAAGAGCTTAGTGGAGGCACATGACAGAGTTGTATTCAAATTTCATTCAAAGTTCAGTCTTATCTTCGACAATCCGATAATGGATTTTGCGAACTATAATTTTCAGGATCATATATAACGGAATAACGATAATCATCCCAAGAATGTTCCCCAGGTCCGCCCCTACAAGCAGCAAGATGACGGTAGTCAACGGATGAATATCCAACTGTTTGCCATAGACATATGGAGAGATCAGATTGTCCTGGATTTGCTGGGCAATGACAATAATGACAAGCGACCAGATCGCCATCGAAGGTGATTCAATGAACCCCACAATGACGACAGGAATAGCTGCCAGCAAGGCCCCCACATAAGGAATGAAGTTCAAAATGATGGATACAACTGTCAGAAGAAGTGCATACGGCAACCCCAGAAATAGAAAACCAATGTACATCAAAATTCCCAAGGCCACATTGACAATGACACGGCCTACAATATAGCTGCTTAAAGCTTCATCGATTTCATGGACCGTCTCTTCTCCATCTTTACGGTAACGTCTCGGGAGCAGAAGTGTGAGATTGGTTCCGAATTTGCTGCCTTCCTTAAGCATGTAATACAGCATGATCGGGAACGTCGCCAGAATGATAACCAGATTGGATACGACCGAGAATAACCCGGATACATAATCCGTTACCTGAGCAATCCCTTGACTCAGAAAATCAGAAAAGCGCGAGAAGAGATCGGAATCCTCAGGTAAATATTTTGAAAGGAAACCGCTCCTTTCGAATTCAGCCAATTGATCGCTGAGCGAAGTAACCAGTACCGGGGCATTCTCCACAAAGTTCAACAGCTGCTCACGCAGTGAAGGCCATACAAGTACACTGAATCCTGCCAAAATTAAGGCAATCACCACGTAAATGATAAGGACTGACAGTGCACGCTTCATTTTGTGCCGTTCCATATAGTCGACAAGCGGACGCAGCAGATAATAGAAAAAACCAGCAATTAGCAGCGGAATGATGATGATGTGAATCAGCGAGGTCAAGGGAGTAAAGATAAAGTTGACTTTATCCCCCAAATACACGATGAGCAGCAGCAAAATAATCGCTGTGCATATACGGTAAAACTTGTTGTTTATCAAGAAACGTGATCCCTCCATACGCTGCTTTGCCAAATACGACTGCGGCGATAATATGTATGTAATTAATGCAACTTACTACAGCTTGGGCAGCGTGTTCCACTCCAAGCCATATTCTCATGTATGATTATATGTACCCTTAAATGCTAGTCATGCCACAGCGAATGCTGAATATACTCTCTTTTCCACCCTGAAGTAGAAATTGGGCAAAAAAAAGAAGCAGGCGATTAGCCTGCCACATCTCTTTTGTTGAATACAACCCATGAGATCACCATGAAAATCACATAATATACAGCCAGTACGGCAATAGAAAAACCAAGTGTCATGCCTGCATTGCCTCCACCCATTAGTCCCAAGTCTGTTGCTGAACCCATGTATCGACTGAGGTCCATGTTATTAAACAGAACATACTTGGCCCAATCGTACCGTTCGGGGTTGAAAATTAGTGAGAACAAATTCTGTGTAAACATGATAAACAGAGACAGCCCGATTGCCAGAGCTCCCGAACGAAATACGGAGGAGACCATAAAGGCTATAGCGAGTGTAATAAACAAGTCCACGTACAGATATCCCCATAGTGCAAATGCGTGCGAAGCAGAAGCACCACTTCCATCCTGAGCTGCAGAATGGGAGAATAACATATACGACATTACAGTTGCCAGAATAACAACAAGTAACGTACTCAGAATACTAAATCCAATCACGGACAAATATTTGGATGCCAGTATTTTGCTGCGCGACCACGGACGAATCAGCAGTAGTTTAATCGTTCCCCAGGTGAACTCACCAGCTACCGCTTCAGCTGCAATGACGACACAGAAGATAGTATTCAGGAAAAAGACGATCTGAACGGTTGTAATAGCTGCTTGCCAGTATGGAACCTCACTGGACCCCATGCCTTCATTGAGCAGAACCGGCATCAACAGCGAGATTAATGCCAGAATGGATAACATAATCCAGGTACGCGGACGACGGAAAATTTTCATATTTTCATTCAGTATGAGATTGCCGAAATTACCCAATGCTGCCGCCCCCAGTCACTTGCAAAAATTGATCTTCCAGCGTATGGGTAACGTTACGGATACCATATACCTGGAACCCTTCACTGACCAGCCTCGCATTCAAGTCCGGAATCTGCTCACGGGATAACCGAATCACAATAGCATTGCCCTGAACTGTAGCCTCACTAATCAGTTCAGCTGCACGCGGTGCATCATTCACCTCAAAAGCAACTTCAGTAAGGGCATCTGCCCCCGCCTCAGCTCTGAGATTTCTCACATCAATCAGCTTGCCGTTCTGGATAATTGCAACGGTGTCACACATCAATTCCATCTCCGACAGCAAGTGGCTGGATACAAAGACGGTGATGCCTTCCTCCTGACAAAGCTGACGCAAATAATCCCTAAGTTCCCGTATTCCCTGTGGATCAAGCCCATTGGTAGGCTCATCCAATACCAATAGCTTTGGTTTATGTAATATGGCTTGGGCAACACCCAGACGCTGTCGCATACCCAGAGAATAGGTCTTTACCTTATCATGAATGCGGGCTGTGAGCCCAACACGTTCAATCGTCTCGGCAATGCGTTCTTTCGTAATGCCAGGCGACATTCTGGCAAAGTGCACGAGATTCTGGTATCCAGTCAGAAACTTGTACATTTCAGGATTTTCAACAATTGCCCCAACCTGAGCTATGGCCTGCTCAAATTCATTCTTTACACTGTGTCCCGAGATGATGATATCTCCTTTACTAATAGACATCAGTCCCACCATCATTCGAATCGTTGTTGTTTTCCCCGCCCCATTGGGTCCTAAAAAACCAAAAACCTGCCCCGGAGAAATATCCAGAGTCAGGTCACTGACCAATGATCGGGAGGAGATGATTTTACTGACGCCCTGAAGACGGACGACCGGCTCCTGCTGCATTCCATTCCCTCCTTCATCGACGGACATTCACATCATGCCCGTTTCTCATATGAACACAGTGTATCATAATCTTTAGTATATTGTCCCGCAAACTGGGATTTCCCCTGACGTTTCGTATGAACTACACACGCTTCACAGCATCCAAGCGGCATTTCACTCCGATAAAATCCGGTGCGAAATACGTGATTGCCTCCACAGTCCTCTTCCTTTAGTTCGACAGAGCCCCTAGCGACCGACACAATCATCCCACAACTGACACAGTAAAAGCGGTCCATTTCGATCAATGATATTCCTTCCCCTCACAAGGAGCATTGAAGTCCCTGTTATTTGTCGTTAGACGCTGAATTTTGATACATTTTGTATCTAACTCGTAATTTACTTGACACCGGGACTAATGTCAACCCCTTGCAGGTTTAAAAAGAAATGAAATGCAAAAAAAGCTCTATAAATGCGACTAAAGTCTCGCATTCATAGAGCCTTTTTAAGTTCAAATGATACAATTCGGTTCATAGTATGGGTTAATACTATCAATCAGTTTTGTCATGCTCGGTCTCGTTGTCCCCATTTTTCGGATAATACCAAAGCAGCGTCCAATCGTCCCCATCCTTTACGATATAACAATTCTGCACGATTTTAAATTGACCAAAGGTTCCCGTAAACTTCTGGGTAACCCCAATGCGATACGCCTCTGCAAATGGCTTAACGCCATCTATTACCGTAACGTCAAACTCCCGTTCCGGCTTCTCCATCTCCAAATCAAAGGTTTCCACCCCAAAATGCTGCATGAAAATATGCGCTCTGGACTGTAAATAAGCGCTTTTGGGAAAACGCTCTTTCATCAGCGGATGAAACAATTCCCATGAACTGCCGAAATCACCCGTTTGCTCATATTTGTAAAACTCTTCGGCAAGAGCAGCAGCTTCGTCTGGTGCATCCGCACGAAACAGGTATGGGATGGTTCTGCCGATGAGCCACAACAGCAGCAATACAAGTGCTATGAATCCGATCTTTTTAAGTAATGCATTCCGGTTCCTTCTTCGCAGCATGCCCCGTCCCCCTTGTCCTACTTCCATACTTATGATGGATAGCAAGCAAGTAGAAGCTGGAACTAACGAGCAGCATTTCCTGGGAAATCACTTTCTTTTGATCGAAGATCCTCTTGGAGACCTGAATCTTCTGAAAACGGCATTAGCCCCCATATATATGGCAATTCCGCCACATCCGCCAAGCAGATCCACGCCAACATCACGGATCGAACTCGTCCGGTTAGCGCTGAACTGCTGAATATATTCATCAACGGAGGCGATCATTGCTACTACGGTCAGGGCAGCAGCGAAACAAGCCAATATTCGCATTTTCCTGTATCTCAGCCCACCATAGATAAGTATCGCCAACACAGCATATACAAATAAATGTGCACTCTTCCGAAATATAAACTCAACAAATTCATAAGGTCGTTGTCTTAAGGAATAATCAAGCTCACCGTACGTGAACTGCACATCGGGTAATGCAAATCCGATCTTCACTCTTTCAGACCACTTATGCAGCCAAGGCTGAATGGTCTGCTGCTGATACGATTGTGTCGAGAAGTGCCAGATCACCAGAACCCAGGCCGCAATCAGCAGCAAAGACAAGATATAAACATAATGTCGCTGTTTACGTCTATGCTTATACCTTCGTTTCCCGTACTCCTCCTCCATAAGCAAGATTCTCACCACTTTCATAAGCCATTCATGGATTTTGTTTATTTCTCCAAATGTTCTTCAATTATTCCGTGAATGCGATCTCTTTCCTGCTGGTCCACGATGTAATAATAAATCCCATTGATTTTCTCACCTTTGCCCTGGATCTCCACCGTATCTACATTCTCCAAATCATTACGATAATCGAGGAGGAGTTCCTTCATCTCATCAAAAGTTACATCCGTTCTGACATGATTACCTAGTTCATCAAGCATATTTTGGATATTAAATACACTGGAGAATTGCATCGTGTTCTTAAGCATCTGCTTCAGTACCTCTCGCTGTCGATCATTACGTCCCAAATCCCCTTTCGGGTCATCATAACGCATTCTTGAAAAACCAAGCGCAGCAACACCATCCAGATGAATATTCCCTTGATCATAACGCTGGCCCTCATAATCAAATGCAAAAGGATTATTTACATCTACACCGCCGACGAGGTCAATAATTTTGGAAAACCCCTCCATATCCACTTTCATATAATAATGAATGGGGACTCCCAGAAATTGCTCGACGGTATTTACCGACATGTCCACGCCCCCAAAGGCATAAGCATGATTGATCTTATCTACCGTATTGTGTCCCACAATATCTGTCCGTGTGTCCCTTGGAATATTAAACATGAGTACTTGTTTTTTTCCCGGATTTACACTTAGTACGATAATCGTATCCGAGCGTCCTCGATCATTCGGACGCTCATCCACGCCCAGAATTAGCGCATTAAAAGGCTCTTTGCTGTTAATATCCACCGGTAGCCCACCCCTGCTATCTGTGACTGAGACGGGCTTTACAGGATTTCGAGGCTCATAAATTTGGTCTGCAGTTGTTTTCACGGATTGGTAGAGATATATGGCATAACCAAATACAACAACTACAAAAAAGGAAGCAATCCAAATCGAGATTTTCATCCACTTTTTCATTCGTTTTTCCTCACTCACAATCAAGATGAAAGCTAAATGTTTGAGCTCGACCTAAATAGCTGCTGATTAGATAATGGCGGCCGTCTTCCCCTTCGCGGATGTCAACCCCGGACGACCTACGGAATAATATTGAAGACGGGATGCACGAATCTGCTCGGGACTGTACAGATTGCGTCCATCAATCATGACAGGATCATTCATCAGATCAGCAAGTTCCGCTAAATCAATATGGACGAATTCCTTCCATTCGGTCAAAACACATAATGCGTCAGCCCCTTTGGCGGCTTCAAGTGGATTTTCTTCCCACGTAATGGAAACGGCATTAACTTCCTTGCAAAAATTGTCTGTTGCAATCGGGTCATAAGCCTTAATCATTGCACCGGCTTCGCTTAACTGCTGGATAATGTCAATAGCTGGAGCATCTCTTACATCGTCAGTATCAGGCTTGAAAGCGAGTCCCCAGACTGCAATTGTCTTTCCTTTCAATGACCCTAACGCTTCTTCCAATTTGTGAATGACATGAAAACGCTGCTCCTGATTGACTTTCACCACAGATTTCAATATTTTGAAATCATAGTCCACCATTCCCGCAATCTGAATTAACGCCTGCGTGTCTTTCGGAAAACATGAGCCACCGTATCCAATGCCGGCTCTCAAAAAAGCCGATCCGATACGCTTATCATACCCCATACCTTCGGCTACACGAGTAACGTCGGCTCCTACTTTTTCACATATATTCGAGATTTCATTGATGAATGATATTTTAGTTGCCAGGAACGCATTGGATGCGTATTTAATCATTTCGGCTGAACGAATGTCTGTAATTATAAGATTCTCTGTTAATGGACGGTGAAGCTTCTTCAGCGTTTTAATCGCCCGATCACTGTCTGTTCCGATAACAATGCGATCAGGATTCAACGTATCTTTGACCGCTGATCCTTCGCGCAGGAACTCGGGAACAGAAGCCACATCGAAAGGCTGAGATGAGATACTGCTAATCAGCTCACGAACACGATCATTGGTGCCTACAGGAACAGTGCTTTTGGTCACGATAATTTTGTAGCTCTCAATATGGCTTCCAATCTCTATAGCTACTTGCTCTACATAGCTTAGGTTGGCTTCGCCGCTCGGAAGAGAAGGAGTGCCTACAGCGATAAAGATAATATCCGACTGGCTAATCGCATCAGCAATATTGGAGGTGAACGATAGATTACCTGCTTGCATGTTGGAAGCCATCAACTCTTTGAGGCCAGGTTCATAGATGGGAACGTTACCCTCGTTGAGCATCTCTACTTTGGCCTCATTGTTGTCTACGCAGATGACCTGATTGCCGATTTCTGAAAAGCATACTCCCGATACCAGACCTACGTACCCTGTTCCAATCACTGCAATATTCATCTTGTTTTCCCCCAATTCACGCAATTTTGGATAATATCTGTCCATTCCATCTCTACTCGCACGATATCCTCTTCCACCAGTTCACTGCCCATCTGCACTTCAATGATCTCAAGTTCGGTTACAGCCTTCACGCTATGTTTGCTGCCAGCCGGAATTGAAAGGACATCTCCCTGATGAATCCGACTCAGTTCACCATCGAGAATCAATTCGCCATGCCCTGAAACGACCGTCCATACTTCGTTTCGTTTGAGATGATATTGATAAGAAAGATTCTTCGCCGCTCCTATAATCATCCGTTTGGTTAAAACCTCTTCCGCTTTATCATTGCGTGTGTAGTCCAGGACCTTATAGCAGCCCCAGCGGCGCTCCTCATACATAGGGCGTTCAGTGCTATCTTTGAGCACTTCCTTAATCTGCGGACTTGCTTCCTTTTCGCTCACAAGAATACCGTCAGGACTTGTAGCAACAATGAGATTGGAGACGCCAAGCACACAAACTGGGATATTCAATTCATTGATTAAATGGGTATTTACAGAGCTGTTCGTCATGACACCTTTGCCTACGATGTTGGTACTCATCTCATCTGTTAATGTGTTCCATGTACCCAAATCTTTCCAGTATCCATCATACGGTGTTACTACAATATGTTTAGCCTTCTCAACCACCTGGTAATCAAAGCTGATTTTCTTCAATCTTCCGTATTGTTTCAGCATCTCTTCATACTGTATTGGCAGTTCAAGCAAAATGAGAAGATTGATTAAATAATTCAATTGAAATGCAAAAACCCCGCAATTCCAAAGGGCAGATTGCTCGATCATCTCTGCCGCTTCAGTCTCACAGGGTTTCTCTTGAAAACGTGATACTTTGGCGTAATGCTTGTGTTTTTCAGCTTCATCTTGATCTGGAATAATATAACCGTATTTCTCTGACGGATAAGTGGGTTTCACCCCGATTAATGCGAGCTCCGCACCAGACTCAGCCAATACTCCTTCAAGCTCCGTTACTTTATAGAAAAAGGATTCCTCCACATATGGGTCAACAGGAAGTACAGCCACCGTTTCGTTCAGACTGACACCCTGTACGGAGTACAGATATACAGCTGCCAAGGCAATCGCGGGAAAGGTATCTCTGCGCTCCGGCTCAACGACAAGATCAACCTCATCGCCCAGCTGACTCCGTAAAATCTCCACCTGCGGCTTGCTCGTTGCTATCGTGGCCTGTTCGCTTAGTCCCGTATGCTGCAGTTGCCTCCATACCCGTTGAACCATGGATTCAGTTTGCCCTTCTGGGCCCTCCAGTACTTTCAGGAACTGTTTCGATCTCGTATCGTTGGATAAGGGCCATAACCTCTTGCCTGATCCACCAGAGAGAAGTACGATTCTCATGGTTATCACTCCCTCCTTCTCTATTTCATGGCACTTTTAATATCTGTGTCTTTCTTCAAAATATTTTTTTCGTACAAACGCTCGCGTAAAAAATGGAAATCATCCTTGTCATAAACAATCCGTTTAAAGGAAATTTTGTAAATCATTTTTAAAGCTAACATCGAAACAAAAACTCGTATAATGGAGCCAACAAGCAGTGTTATCCCTACCCCATTCAACCCTAAAGTCGGAGTAATGTAAAAAAACAAACAAATCATAACTGACACTGAAGAAATTTGCCCGACAAGAATTACTTCTGGTCGACCTAGTGCATTAAATGAAGAAGCCAAGATACCGGCACCTCCAGCAACAACGCACTCCAATGAAAGCAAATAAAAAACGATACTTGCTTCCAAAAACTCTTCTCCATATAGAAGCCCCATTAAAAATCGGCCAATAACCATGCTGGGTATGATTATAATTATCATAAGAACCATACTACTTCTAAATGATCTACTGACAAGACTGAAGACCTCTTCCTTCTCCAGGCCTGCGGCTTTTGGAAAAATAACATTGGCGATGGCCGTCTGAATAACGTTAAACATGCGGGAAAGTGCGTAAACAACAGAATACAAACCAAAATCACGCGGCGTGAGCAAAGCCAAAATGATTATTTTATCAAATTGATTGTATAACGTATTGAACAACTCAACTCCGCTAACTCTTCCAGCAAAAGAAAATAAGTATAATTTTGATCTAATCTGAAGAATGACTTCCTTAACCTGTTTAGAGATATGCATCCTTAACATATAAAAATAAAATAGCAAAACAATAGCGTGTGACATAAAACTAACAAGTATGGCGCGCTCCAAAGAGAGAATCCCGCTTATCCACAACAAAAGCAGTCCCAATAAATTGATTAAAGAAGCAAAAAGCCTGGCCATATTAAAAATATGGAATTTTTCGGTTCCTTGTGCAGTTGCCGCCAGAACGCCAGCCATGAGAAAGACAGGCGTCAGAGAGAGAATGTACATCTTCGCAATGTAAATAACATCTGCTGAAAAATTCGATAACCACGATGAGATCCCGAACCAGGTTATAATACCAATGATGATGCTAATCGGAATTTGAACCATAAAACTCATGCTGGTATACATCGGAGTCAAATCTTTGTTTTTTTTGATATGATAAATTAATGACGTCGGCAATCCCAATGTTGCAAGATTGGTAAGGAACCCTGGCCAAAATAATATGGCAGCTAGTTCTCCTTTGCCTTCTGCTCCAAATACCCTGGCCGTTAAGATAGAGGTAAGGGTGGTAATGCCCATGATAAGAATATTGATGATGCTGGTCATGAGGATGGTTTTAATCATACTTTGCGGCCTATGCACTTTAGTAATAGCAATGCTCATCCAATACTCCGCCTCTCATTACTACACTTCAACACTACTGCCTACATTTCGCTCTCTCCCTAATCGGCCGTCTTCATTAATCAGCTCTTCACAATAATGCAGATACTTCTGAGACATATTCGTCCAAGTATTATTTAAAGCTACTTTTCGTGCTATTTCACCCATCCTTTTCAATTCATCCGGAGCTTGAACAAGTCTAGTCAATATATTAGACAGTCCCTCTACATCATCAGGACTTTGCATAATGAAACCAGGTTGGTGTTCCTCATTAATGGCCGATATCATTTCGGTTACTCCTGATTCTTCGGTTATAATTACCGGGATTCCCGAAGCAAGTGCCTCTAAAACAACTAAACTGCAAGCTTCATAACGAGAAGGAAAAACAAATAGATCGACATTGCGCATGATATGATCCATATCATTCCGGTACCCTAAAAAGTGGACCCTGTCTTCAATCTTCAAGTCTATAGCCATTTGTGGGTATATGCTTTTATATGTAGACCCTGCCACAACAAGTGAAAATCCCTGCACAGATTCCATCGCCCTCAGGACAGTTTCTAAATTTTTTCGAGGATCAGCTATACCTCCTGCAAACAATCCCACGACTTTTTTTTTATCTAACTGCAGTTTGCTTTTATGCTCTGTTGGGTAAAATTCGAAAATATCCACTCCATTATTAATGACATCTATCTTATCTGGAGTATTTCCAAGTTGAGTAAGCTCACTTTTAACTTTCTCAGATACAGCAACAATCTTTTTGCTTTTGCGAAATGCACGACGTTCAAGATAGGAATTAACAACCGAATAAAACCCCAAATACCAACGTCTCCAAGTTGGATGTGTGCGAAAACCATGTACTGGGGATTTAATCCATGTGCTGTGAACAAAATGTACAGCAGTGATGTCTGCCTTTGCCCAAGTAATGAAACCATTAACAATAACTACATCGACCTGCCCGGAATTTCTTAATCTGCGTATATGGTCCGCACTTTGAAAGGCAAAAATTTGGTGACGTAGAAGTACATACAATTTGGGTGAAGGACATACTTTGATCCATGTCATATTTGGGGTACCCAGTAAATGAGGATCAACTTCGCTGGCAATGCATATAACTTTATGTCCCTGTTTTAATGCCTCAGAAGCAACTTCATAATTTACTCTCCCTTGCCCCTCTCCTTTGACAAATTTATGATTAACGATGCAAATTCTCATGTTTAAACCTCCCTTAGCTTCTATTCTTCCCCTTTAATCATGTGATTTTTTGAAATTCCCCTTAAGCCTCTTTACCTAAACCACATTCATGATAATGTTGACAGTGTCTTTGGCGCATTTATTCCAGGTAAAGAACGCCGAATGCTCCTTACCTTTCACGGACATTTTTTCACCTAGTTCTGAATTTGTTGCAATCTCGATCAAATGCGCGGCCGCTTCCTGAGGAACAAGCGGATTAAAATATAGGCCAGCGTCCCCGCATATCTCAGGAATCGAAGCTCGAGAAGATACAACGACTGGACATCCCAGCGCCATTGCTTCGAGAGGAGGTAAGCCAAATCCTTCGTAGAGCGAGGGGAAAATAAAACCCGCTGCATGTTCGTATAGAGCCAGTAGTTCTTCATCAGATACATATCCCAGCCAATGAACAGCATCAGAGTATGGCGTATCTTGCTCTCCGAACACCCTGCTATTTTTAGATCCCACGATAACAACTTTCAAGTTATGCCCTTCAAGCTCAGGCAACACATCAAAGATCATTTTAAAATTTTTATTGGGATTCATCGCGCACACAGCCAAAATATATGGACTCTGTAATTGATACTTCTCTAAGATTCCCTGTGCAGCCTGTATACGATGAATGTGATCAATACCTAAATAAGTCACCTCAATCTTTTCTTCCTCTATTTTGCAATTATGAATCAATTCTTTTTTTGAAAATTGAGATACCGTAATTATTTTCTTCGATGATTTTCCTAAGCGCGCCAATAAAAATTTATACCAATTACGAAAAGCAAACGAGAACCCTTCCGGGGAGCTAAATACTGCTGCATCATGAATGGTGACGATTTGGTTTTTTTTGAAAGCCGGCCCTGTATTACACATGTTTATCAGCATTCCCTCTCTTGAATATAAAGGAAGTTCAAACTGTTCCCACAGGTGGCCTTTTAATTTGCCTACAACTCTATGACAAATGTGTTTAAGTTCAAGTTTTGTGATTACATTGTTAGGTGACAATAAGAAAAATTGATATTGATTTGAATTAATAACACCTTGTTCAATCAGTCTATCTATTTCTTTCACCAACTCTATTGCATACCTTTGTACCCCTGTAACAGTCTGGGTCAAGAACCGGGCATTGATATATATTTTAATCATGTGCGTCTCCCATTCTCTCCGAAAATTTCGGTTGCTTCGTTGTAGGCACCTGAATTCCCCCCCGTAGATTAGATACTTCATAGTAAAGATTTACAATTTCTTCATTCATTCTTGTAGAACTAAATTTTTCTTTATAAATGTCATACCCTTTCATTCCCATTTCGGATAAAGTGGCTTTGTCCAAACTCATCAATAATTCTGATAATTCGTCAGTTTGATCTACATCGAATACGTAACCATTTATCCCATGCGATACCAATTCCGGTAACGCTCCACGATTGCTGGCGATCACGGGCTTCTTGTTTTTCATCGCCTCCACTGCGGTCAGACCGAATCCCTCCCATCTGGAAGGCACAATAACCGCATCACATTTCTGATAGTGTTCATCGATTTCCTCGTGATTAACCCATCCTATTCGGACAATATTATCTGAAAAATGCAATTTAATATCATCTAACACAGGCTCGCCTATTACATTTAATGTAATACGCTTCTGTAAGTGTTGATGTCGTTGAAATACATCCAAGATGATGTCTAATCCTTTGGCCCAATCGTAACGACCTACGTACAAAAGCTTGATACTAGATGGTTCCTCCAATGATTGATATTCTGGCCGTTGAAAATGAGTAGACTCACTACTCTGCTTCTCACTAATTCCGCTGTAGACTAATTTCGATTTGAAAGGTGACATTCCATACCGAATGGACTGTTCCTGTTCACGTTTTGAAATATTTATAATACAGTCGGTCTTGAACTCCAGTATCTTCTCTATCATAAAATAAACCTTTTTAAGCCAATGTTTGGTGTCCATCAGAAAAGACCAGCCGTGCGAGCAGTAAATCACGCCGGCTTGGCGCCGGGAAACAAAAAATAAGCCTCTTACAAGCATGCCTGCAAAAGAGCTATGTACGTGAATAATATCCGGTTGAATTCGTTTGATGGCTTGGTTGATCTGTCTCATCGCAGAGAAAAAGTGTTTGGGATGGCGCTTATATTGGTAACGTACAATCCGATCCGGCTCCAAATCAAAGTCCGAAGCCGAATTATAGTCACTCATCAGCAGATAAACGTCAAAAAAACGAGATTGATATGCAACGACCTCGTTTAAATAAGTCGCAACTCCCCCAACAACGTATTCTCCTATATGCAAAATCTTCAAAGACAATCCCCCATTTTTTAAGGTATTTCTGCCGTTTCGCGATGCTGATACAAGGCTGCTCCCACAAGTAACCAAATAGAGACATTCGAAGGAAACATCTCAAGCACATTGGTCGTAAGGCTCGCTGCTGCAACACCTACAACAAGCGCGATAGCTGTTTGCGGCAATTTCATGCTATCTGACTCTGGCAACTGCTTCATTCTTTGGATAAGGCTACGCAAAACCCACAGGAACAAAATCGAAATGTATATCATTCCAATAACACCTAGTTGTTCATAAAAGGAGAAATATTGGCTATCCACAGCATAATCTCTGGATTGTAGACCAATGATATTTGTCCGGCGACTGGCTGCACCTACAGAACCAATTCCATTACCAATAATCCCCTCTAATATGAATGGTGAGGTTAGATCAGATCCCCAGCTCTGAAAACGATCAAGCATAGACGTAATTGATAATAAGTTGTAATTATTCAAAACTTGTATCCCCAACACAGTTGTCGCTGGAAGCAGAATAAACACCCCAGACAATAACAACATATTATGTTTGTTATATCGACGCATACGAAGAAAGAACATTGCAATCTGGTAAACACCCCACATAATCAACGCAGACCGAATGGTAGACATGAGCAAAAAACTAATCGTAAGGAGTTGTATCAGCAGGCGAACTAGTCGATAGTTTTTAGTTAAACGAGCCTTCTCAGCAATCAGTCCTGAGATCAACAGAGCATAAGCATATCCGTCTGGTGAATATGTAATAGAGGACAGTCGCGGTACACCCTCAAGATAATTTTTTATATTCACACCATATATGAACCCAAGCGAAATCAACTTTTCTATTCCAAGTGAATATTGAATTAGCCAGCCTGCAATCAGAAGAATCAGGATAAACAGATTCGTTCTGGCGAACAATTCTGTAGCATTGGATTTAGCAATTAACATGCCAATGAATAGCATCATCATCGGCAAAAAAGTAATCTTAAGCCCATAAATCAGCGCAACAGAACTTCCTCCGAGTAACAAATTCAATGAACCTAAGAAAAAAATAGACCCAAGCAAAAATAAAAAGGGCACGGTAAAGTTTTTTTGATCTTGATAAACTTTGCTTAAAGCAATAATTGCTACCAAGGACATTCCCACGTCCTTCAAAGAACGAATAATGATGTTATCAACGTATATCGAAATCAGGCCATAACAGGCCAAGTATACTAATAAAACGTGGATCGAAAGCTTCAATAGGGAGTACTTGGGTTCACCCAACGTTTCCATATATACAGGTTTTCCTGCCACTATAGATACCATTTGTAAATTTAACCCCCATGTCTGATCAGCTTATCGTAAATATCTGCATGATTCTGGAGGAGATACGATTCATTAAAGGTTTGGCTATGATAATAACAGCGATGTTTCAGCCTTTCCTTCTCTTCTGCACTCATGTGGTAATAATGTAAGATGGAATGCCTAATCGCTTCCGAGCTTTGACTTTCGAACGAAAACTCGTCTGTATCCAACAGGATCTCCACCATTCCTCCAACATGCGATGCATACACAGGTGTTCCTACCTGATAGGATTCAATGACCACTCTTCCGAATGGCTCCCCCCAAATTGAAGGAACAATGACAAGGTCCATCGCGGCCATCTGTCTGGCAATCTCCGATTTGTCAATTTTACCTTTGAATTCGATACGCTTATCGGGCGCTGCGGATTGCTGCAGAGAATAAAGCGAGGGGCCTTCGCCAAAAATATGCAGTCGGTCTGCAATATCATGACCCAGCCCTCTGAACGCCTCAATCAGATACTGAACACCCTTCACTTCGGTAAGTTGGCCAAAATACCCAATATGGAGCGGAGCGTTAACGTTAACTTTTTTCTGCTCATATAGCCTAACCGAACTTGCATCCATCTCTAC
Organism: Paenibacillus sp. 11B; assembly: GCF_030487755.1. Taxonomy (NCBI): domain Bacteria; kingdom Bacillati; phylum Bacillota; class Bacilli; order Caryophanales; family Paenibacillaceae; genus Paenibacillus; species Paenibacillus sp. 11B. Next base: position 218,417 of record NZ_JAUKNS010000003.1, read on the forward strand.
AATGTTGTGAATGATATGTTTGCTGGAGTCCTCGAAAAATCCAATTCCAGTGTGACTGTCAAGAATATGGCTGGAAATGCCTATGACTGACGATATAGTCTGGCTAGACTTTCGTGAAAAGACTCTGTAGATTTTGGAATACATCGATATATTAATCGGTTCGATTAAAGAGTAATCCCTAAGTGTATGCACAACCGGAATACCCTGCTCACGGGCAGCCCTCCAAACGGCCAAGCTAATGCCCGGTAAATTTTGCGTATGAACCAGATCAGGCCTTTCGCGGACAAGAAGCTCTTTGATGTGACGATATTGTTTCACATTGAATATATCCTGAACGCGCCACATAATTTTACTTGCCACCGATAAACGTCTCCCGATATCACCAACCCAGTACTGATTGTTGTATGGCAAACGGAACACTTCGATTCCATTGACACGATCTGATCGGATCCGCTTATCATTGTGTTGGCCAACCGTCATGACTTGAACTTCATATCGACGTCCCAATGTCTGAGCTAAAATTTGGGTGGATACCTCTGCTCCCCCAATGATGTTCGGCGGATACAGGCTGTGAGCAATCAATATTTTGACCATGAGATCAGGTCGTCCCCAGCAGCATGGAACGGTATTGTTGAATCATGCGTCCCAGCCCCTCTTCAAGTGAAATTTCCGGCTCCCAGCCAAGCAATTTCTGTGCCTTTTCAATTACAGGACGACGGACTTTGGGATCATCCTGAGGCAAAGGCAGGAATACCAACTTGCTGTCAGATTGGGCCAACTTTTTTACCAAATACGCCACTTCAAGGACAGTGTACTCCGTTGGGTTGCCGATATTGATAATCTCTCCATTCGCCTCTTCCGCTTCCATCAGCTTTTGCAGGCCACGAATATTGTCATCCACATAACAGAACGAACGGGTTTGCGAGCCATCCCCATAAACGGTTATGTCCTGCCCCGTGAGTGCTTGTGTCACAAAGTTGGAAATAACACGACCATCATCGTTTCTAAGTCCGGATGAGTACGTATTAAAAATGCGTGCCACCTTCACGGAAACACTGTGTTTCGTGTAGTATTCATAGCAGAAAACTTCACCCAATCGTTTAGCTTCATCGTAACAGGCTCTAGGCCCCCAGGTGTTCACATTCCCCCGATAACTCTCAGGTTGTGGATGGATCTCAGGATCTCCATAAGCTTCACTCGTACTCGAATACAGGAACTTTGCTCCTTTAACACGGGCCAGTTCGAGCAAATGATAGGTTCCTCGAGTGTTCACCCAGATCGTACCGATCGAATCTGCCTGATAGAATTTGGGTGAAGCAGGTGAAGCCAGATGATAGACTTCATCCACTGGCTGATCTACTAGAAAATCCAGTGAGTCGGACAGCGAAACATCAGCTTCACGAAAAAAAAAGAGGGGGTTGTTAGCCACCTCTTGCAGATTTTTAGAAACGCCTGTTGAAAGGTTATCTATTCCGGTAACCTGATGTCCTTGATCTATTAATGTTTTGACTAGATGTGAGCCCAGGAAACCGGCCGCGCCCGTCACTACAACATGCTTCAATACGATCACGCTCCATATTATCTAATGAGTAGGTTAAAATGTATTACTTTTAATCATAACGCCAACGGTTTTAAAAATGATAATGATATCCATCTTCATAGAGACGTTAGAGATGTAGTGAAAATCATATTGCAGGTTATGGTGAATCGGTTCCTTACGAACATCACTTACTTGCCACAGCCCAGTAATACCTGGTTTTACCAGAAAACGTCTACGCTCCAGATCTGTGTAGCTTTCTTCTACGATTCGCTTCATTTCAGGTCTGGGACCTATGAAGCTCATATCACCTTTGATAATATTAAGCAATTGTGGCAGCTCATCCAGGCTAGTTTTACGAAGTAATCTACCCAGCCGTGTAATTCTCGGATCATCGCTTGTTGTGGGGGAGGCGCTGTACTTCGGAGCGTCCGTACGCATGGTTCTGAATTTATAGATACTAAATTTAACTCCGTTTTTCCCATAACGTTCTTGTCTGAATATCACGGGTCCTTTGGAGTCAATCTTAATCATAATCGCTGCAACAAGCATGACCGGTGATGTAATCAGCAACAGCACCGCTGCAATAATAAAATCGATAAACGGTTTTATTACGTCAGCATATCCGCCAACACGCTGCGAGTAAGGCTGTTCCAATACTGCCGAAGTGCCATCCTTGGCCAGGGCTTCTCCACTGCCAAAGTATTCCGGTCTTGAAAGTTTCACAGACTATCCCCTCCAGCTACAAGCAATTGATTCAATTGTTCCTTCATCAAAATCTCTTCAATCGCCATGAGGACAGGTGCACGCAATTCTTTATTTTTAAGAGCAAAGTCAAGTGTAGTCAAAATATAGCCCAGCTTCTCACCCACATCAAACCGTGAACCTTCAAAATCATAAGCACTAATACCTTCATCCCGATTCAGCATTTGCAACGCATCAGTGAGTTGGATCTCACCGCCTGCACCCACATTTTGTTCTTCCAGGTATTCGAATACCTTAGGTGTCAAAATATAACGACCCATAATAGCCAAGTTAGAAGGCGCTGTACCCAACGGCGGCTTCTCAATCATGCTGTTTACAGAGGACAAGCGCCCCTCTGTATGCAGGGGATCAATAATTCCGTAGCGGTAGGTTTCACTCGGACTGACCGTTTTCACACCGAGTACAGACTGGTTGACCTTCTCATATTGTTGGATGAGCTGCTTCGTGCATGGCACATCAGACACCACAATATCGTCACCAAGTAATACAGCAAACGGTTCATTACCAATAAAGTTTCGAGCACACCATACCGCATGCCCGAGTCCTAGTGCTTCCTTCTGTCTTATGTAATGAATATCAACGTTGGAGGACTTCCGGACTTCTTCCAGTAAGCTGAGCTTTCCTTTTTCAAGAAGGTTTTGCTCCAGTTCAAACGCGCTGTCAAAATGATCTTCAATTGCACGTTTTCCCTTGCCCGTTACAATAATAATGTCCTCTATTCCAGAAGCTACAGCTTCTTCCACGATGTATTGAATGGTCGGTTTATCCACAATAGGGAGCATCTCTTTAGGCATTGCCTTTGTAGCGGGTAAAAATCGGGTTCCCAATCCGGCTGCGGGAATGATTGCTTTCCTCACTCTAGTCATAAATACCACCCTATCCATTATTATTTTGTATGTTTAAAAGCATGAGTTGGATCATTTAAATCCATGAAACCATGAAATAAATTGATGCAATTCTTACTTTTAATTTCACAAAAGGGCATTAAACCCATCCTCACATCACACCCTTGACGATATACGTCTAAGGTACACTACCCACAGTGTGACCGAGTGCCTACCTTGATAAAGGTATAGTAGACATGACCTTGACGATATTCTCTTTAATTAAATGCGCATTCGTTATGCTTTTCCGCCATAATAATTATTCCGCCTTTTGGGCAGTTGTACATTATTCAATACGGCCCCTAGAATACGTGCATTCACATGTTCAAGGTGAGCTTTTGCCTTTTTGACCAAATCCTTCTTTACCTTGCCCGCGCTCACGACAAGAATGACGCCATCACACAATGAACTAATAATTAAAGCATCCGTAACTGCAAGAACAGGTGGAGTATCAAACAAAATAACATCATATTCTTCCTTCAAATCTTGAAGCAGAGCTGTCATTCTACGGGAACCAATCATCTCTGAAGGGTTGGGAGGTATGGGACCGGAGGACAGGACATGTAGTCCTTCCACTCCGGTTTCCCGAAGTACTTCTGTAACCTTATACTGGCTGGACAACACACTGGTCAACCCCACATGGTTGGGAACATTAAACATGCGATGCACCGCAGGTTTGCGTAAATCGGTATCCATCAGCAGGACCTTCTTCCCTTCCTGCGCGTAGGTAACTGCCAGATTACCGATTGTTGTCGTTTTCCCTTCACCGGACAATGCCGAAGCAATCATGATCGTTTGAATCTGACTATCAATAGATGAAAATTGAATATTGGTTCTTAACTTTCGGTAAGATTCAGATGAAGTAGACTTAGGATTAGCCATTGTTACAAGCGTTCCTTTTTCATTGGTTAACCGTGGCATACTGGCCATCACCTACCTGTTTTTGAGATGTTGTTGATTGCTTGGATAAACGAGCTTCCTCTTTTCTGATTCTGGAGATAACAGCAAGTGTGGGGATACCCAGTTCTTTTTCCAATTCATCCTCCGTCTTCAAGGTATCATCCAGATATTCCAACAGGAATATAAATCCTATAGATAGTAGGAGACCAACAAGGAAACTGATGAGGATATTCATAACGGGATTTACATTGATGGGTCCTGAGGAATCCGTAGGTTTGGCTTCACTCAAAATGGTTACATTATCCACTTTCATAATTTCGGGGATTTGGGATTTAAACACTTTGGCGACGGCATTTACGGTTTTTGCCGCTTTCTCAGAAGATAAACCGGTGACGGTCAAATTCATAACCTGGGATTCATTTGCCGTGGATACCCGTAGGATCTGTCCCAGCTCATTACCGTTCATGCCAAGATCGGGGTATGTAGCAGCTACTTTATCGAGGATTGCCGAAGATTTAATGATTTCCATATAAGAACTAATCACTTTAATATTGGTTTGAATTGAACTAATATCAAGGCTTGGAACACCTTGAACGTTATATGCCTGGTTCACGATTAATTTGGCGTTTGCCTCATATAAAGGTACAGTCAAAAAATAATTTTTAACACCCGCCCCTATACAAGCAACTGCAACAAAGGCTATGATGATCCAAATTCGTTTACGTAAAATTTGCATATACTCTTTCAGTTCCACCTTGTATTCCTCCCATTCAAGTCTGCAATTATGATGAAGATAAAGAACTTATTTCTTTTAAACATGTTTAGCTGGTCTCCAGAACAACACCCTGCGTTTCTTGATCGTGGGCACTTCAAGCTTTACGATTTCATTGTTCCATACCGCTCGTGCATTATTTTGCAAACTTCGAACCAGATGCTTCCCAAAACGACGTTCAAGCAGGTGATATGCGGTTTTCATCAAGAATGTTCTTTCTACCATATTATGGGCGTCCGATGAAATGAAATGAAATCCGTTTTCTTTGCAAAAATGGAAACACCATTTCTGAACTTTTCGCCCGAAAAGTCCCATGACCGATTGAGCCGTGATTTGACATAGAGCACCTTGCCCAAGATATTCAACCAATAAATCGGGATTGTTCTGGATTGGACGATTTCGTTCGGGATGAGCAATAATAGGAATGATACCCGCTAACTTAAGTTCTTGGAGTATCCCGGGGAACTGCGAGGGGATATGACCAAAGGGCAATTCCAGCAACATGTAACGGCTCCCGGCGAGTGTGCAGCACGTTCCTGCGTATAAGTCTGCAATCAGGTTGTCATGCACCCTGATCTCCTGTCCGGGACGGATCTCCAAGCGAATGTTGCGTTTGCGAAGTTCTGCATGTAGCAGGTCCACTGCCTGATTGACCACGTTGGGTTTATTGTTGTACTGCCCGTTCAGGTGATGCGGAGTAGCAATGATCGAGGTAATTCCTGAGGCTGCCGCTTTCTCAGCCATCGCAATGGACTGTTCCATATGAACAGGACCATCATCCAGACCGGATAAAATGTGGCAGTGCATTTCAACCATATCCAAACTTCCTCAATGTATGATCCCCCTCGCCCCTTTATTCATTGCGCAAATGCTTTTGGTGTTAAAGAACTAATGCATAACGCTATGAAATATAGTAAAATGGCGTTAAGTACATGCTTGTTCAGAATATGTTTAGAATGTTCAACTCATATGGTAAAATCAATGTAATGATAGGTTTCCTGCAAGTTAGGTTGTTCCGATGCCTTCTCATACTGGAACCGGGAAATGGTCGGAAACTGTACTTCTCGAATCATTGTATTTAACTGTCCCGTTATATATAGTGTCTGCTCTTGCTGAATATGCAAGATTGAATGATACAATGTGAGCTCACCGAAGGGCTGTTTCCATTGCAACCTTGCGTGGAGTCGTACACATACATGGCTATCTTCTACATCCAAACCGATCAGCATCTCTGATGATATTGGCAAGTCCAGGTCGCTCAGGAAGGTGATCGCTCGTGTGTCCATACCAAGCAACAAAACGGGGCGTCTTTTGCGGTCTACCCATTTGCCATGGAACTCCTGAATGTACATATGGACATTTAATTTGAGATCCGCCCATTCCTGAATCATTGAATTCATGGCTTCATTCCTTTAGAATGGTTTAGCTTGCAAGAGTTGCCTACACTCCTTCTCACAGGTATATTGGCTAGGCAACGTGGTCATACTTAAAATATCCCAAATGATACATTTTGTAACTCCATACGTCCAATTTACGATACAATTTGTATCATGTCAAGCAGTATTTGGACATGGTTCTTTTGATTTACGACAATATGAGATGTCCTTAGACAGACCTATATACAACTAGGACTAATAAGGCATTACGATTATGCAGGAAAGCTGCCCTGATCAAACACTTGGCTCAGGATTGTTTCAATATATATTTGATGGCGTTCAGGGGGAAATAGCATATGAGCTACGGAAATCGCATTGCTGAATTAAGGGAACAGCGGGGACTTACTCAAGAAGAACTTGCGAGCTCCATTCATATTACAAGAGCTGCTCTCTCCCACTACGAGAAGAACCGACGCAAACCGGATTTCGAAGTGTTAACGAGACTTGCTGACATCTTTGGCGTATCCATTGATTATCTCATTGGACGGACGAAACAAAGTGATGTCGTGATGGATGAGGACGTAAGGGAATTTGTCGACGCCCTTGAATTATCGGATAAGGAAGTGCTGGAACGCTTCGGCCTGATGATTGATGGTAAACCCTTAACAGAAGAAGAGGCACGTCGTTTTATTGCTTTTGTCCGCATGGAACGCAGCATGGATTAATCCGCAAAGAAGACCCAGTACCGAGAAATACACTTCTCCGGTTTCTGGGCTTTTTTAAGTCTTGTGTTCCCTCCATCTATTCTATGCTTGTCGATGTGTTGTCAAGCCCGCTTGTTGTTGTCGGAGGATACGAAATGGTTCCAACGCTCCGGGTCGATTCCGCATTGCAGTAAAACTTTCATGATGTCCATCTGGGTTGCTTCGACTGGTTTACCTTTCGGCTTACGATCGCCCCTGTTTGGATGCTTCATATTCATTCCGCTAACCTCTCTTATCTTTATACTTTCGCTGCACTCCAAAACTAGCCTTATTATACTTGAGAAACTTCCTCAATGTTGTCGTCTCATGGCGATAGCGTTTTTTGTGCGGGTTCTAATTTTGTCGAAAACCAAATAGGAGCCCTATGGCGCCGCATTGGCCGCCATAAAGCTCCTATTATTCTTAATACAACCAGTTCATGCACTCGAAAAGGAACAAATTAACCTCCTGTACGTGCAAGCTCACGCATGTTGGCTTCAAAAGCTGCCAGCAAAGCAGCCTCCCCGGTGAGACCTGTTGCCTGAATCCGTTCGATTTGCTCTGTCATTCGTTTGAAGTCCTTTGGTATAACCCGAACAAATTGATCTACGGACTGCTGCCAGTTATCCAGAATGCGCTGACCAGCCACACTGCCTGTGTTCGCAACATGGCGCTGAATCATGCCCCGCAGATCTGCACTTTCAGAAACATCTTCGATACGCTCCAAAAGTACCATTTCCAGATTACAACGTTGCAGGAATGTGCCTTTTGGATCATAAACATAAGCAATACCTCCGGACATCCCGGCTGCAAAGTTACGGCCTGTATCACCCAGAACGACAACACGCCCACCTGTCATGTATTCACAGCCATGGTCACCCACACCTTCAACAACGACTTTGGCACCCGAGTTCCGTACAGCAAACCGCTCCCCAGCGATACCACGAATATAGGCTTCACCACTGGTTGCCCCGTATAGAGCGGTATTACCAATAATGATGTTATCCTCGGCATCAAATGTGGCTTTTGGTGAAGGCATGACGATCAGCTTACCTCCGGACAAACCTTTGCCTACATAGTCATTGGAATCCCCTTCAACGGTCAATGTCATACCTTTAGGTACAAAGGCCCCAAAGCTTTGACCAGCAGAGCCGACAAATTTGAATTGAACCGTATCTTCTGGCAATCCTGCAATTCCATATTTGCGTGTAATTTCGCTACCCAAAATGGTTCCCACTGCACGGTTTACGTTGGTAATCGGAAGCACCGCTTCAACCGGTTGACCGGATTCGATCGCAGGTTGTGCCAGTGGCAGCAATTGCTGCATATCCAGCGTCTCTTCCAATTGGTGGTTCTGATGCTGTGTACGGTAACGTGCAGAGCCTTCAGGCATTTCAGGCACATGCAACAATACAGACAGATCTACACCTTTTTTCTTCCAATGGTCTACAGCCTCTACCGTTTCGAGGCAATCGGTACGGCCCACCATTTCCTGAATGGTACGGAATCCAAGATCAGCCATGATTTCGCGAACATCTTCAGCAACAAAACGCATGAAGTTAACGACATGTGCAGGATCTCCCGTGTAATTTTTACGCAATTCAGGGTTTTGTGTCGCTACACCTACCGGACATGTATCCATCTGGCAGACACGCATCATAATACAGCCGAGTGCAACGAGTGGTGCTGTAGAGAATCCATACTCCTCAGCTCCCAGCAAAGCAGCGATAGCCAAGTCACGACCATTCAGCATTTTACCGTCTGTTTCAAGAACAACACGATCACGCAGATTGTTCAGCATCAACGTTTGATGTGTCTCTGCAAGACCCAGCTCCCAAGGCATTCCCGCGTGACGAATGGAGCCTTGCGGGGATGCACCTGTACCACCGTCATAACCGCTGACGAGAATGATATCGGCACGACCTTTGGCTACACCCGCGGCAATCGTTCCAACGCCGACTTCGGATACCAATTTAACGTTGATCTCTGCACGTGGATTCGCATTTTTTAAGTCATAAATCAACTCAGCCAGATCCTCAATCGAGTAGATATCATGGTGTGGCGGCGGGGAAATCAGACCCACACCCGGTGTTGATCCACGAACCTCAGCAACCCAAGGATATACCTTACGTCCAGGCAGCTGTCCACCTTCACCCGGTTTTGCTCCCTGTGCCATCTTGATCTGAATCTCGTCGGCATTGACCAGATAGTTGGATGTTACACCAAAACGTCCGGATGCCACCTGCTTGATCGCACTGCGACGAGAATCACCGTTGCTATCTTTAATGAAGCGAGCCGGATCTTCCCCGCCCTCACCTGTATTGGATTTACCTCCAACACGGTTCATCGCAATGGCAAGATCTTCATGTGCCTCTTTACTGATCGAGCCGAAGGACATTGCTCCGGTTTTGAAACGGCGCATAATGTCTTCCACGGATTCCACTTCTTCCAAAGGAATCGCAGGACCGACCGGTTTCAGTTTCAGCATGGAACGAATCGTCAGCAACTGATCGTTTTCACCTTGCACAAGTTTGGAATACTTTTTATACAGCTTGTAGTCCCCGGTCCGTACTGCATGTTGCAGCGTATGGATCGTCTGCGGATTGAACAGATGCTCTTCTCCGTCATTACGCCATTGGTATTCCCCGCCGGAATCCAGTACTTTGTCATTGCCATCTTTGTCCGTGAAGGCACGGTTGTGATGGGTCAGTGCTTCAGCTGCTACTTCTTCCAGACCAATCCCGCCAATTCGGGAAGGTGTCCAGGTAAAGTAACGGTCAACGAAGTCCGATCTCAGACCCACTGCTTCAAAAATTTGAGCTCCGCGATAGGATTGTATCGTCGAGATTCCCATTTTGGACAATATTTTAATAACACCCTTGGTAGCGGCTTTAATATAATTCTTCACGGCTTTCTCATGTGAGATGCCACGCAGCAGTCCTTGCTGAATCATGTCATCCAGCGTTTCAAAGGCCAGATACGGGTTCACGGCACTCACGCCGTAACCAAGCAACAAGGCATAGTGATGAATATCACGCGGCTCTGCCGATTCCAGCAAAATGCTGACTTTGGTTCTGGTTCCTTTACGAATCAGATGGTGATGCAAACCTGCTACAGCCAGCAATGCAGGAATAGCCGCATTCTCGGCGTCCACACCACGGTCAGACAGGATCAAAATGTTATGGCCTTTGTCAATGACACGGTCCGCTGCTTCAAAGAGCAGTTCCATCGCTTTGCGAAGTCCTTCTGCGCCCTCTTTTACTGTAAAGAAGATCGGAATCGTCATCGAGCGGAAGCCTGGACGACGAACGTGGCGAATCTTCGCAAAATCCTCATTGGAAAGTACGGGTGTATCCAACCGAATCTGACGACAGCTCTCCGGTTCAGGATTCAACAGGTTACGCTCGGGTCCGATCGTTGTTGCCGTTGACGTTACAATCTCTTCACGGATCGCATCGATCGGTGGATTGGTAACTTGTGCAAACATTTGCTTAAAATAGTTATACAGACGCTGCGGACGATCCGACAGAACCGCCAGCGGTGCATCATAACCCATAGAGCCTGTGGCTTCCATACCTGTTGAAGCCATAGGCTCCAACACTTTGCGTAATTCTTCAAATGTATATCCATAGGCCAGCTGAAGCTGGGTCACGTTAGCATGTTTTGGATCAGGCAGTTCCGGTGCATCAGGCAGCTCATTCAGGTCCATCAGATGCTCATCGAGCCAATCCTGATACGGATTCTCGGCTGCAATGAGAGCTTTCACTTCCTCATCTGCAATGATGCGTCCTTGTTGTGTATCGACAAGCAGCATACGTCCTGGACGCAGGCGGTCTTTGTAGAGAATTTCTTCAGGAGCGATATCAAGTACCCCAACCTCGGAGGACAAAATAATACGGTCGTCTTTCGTTACATAGTAACGTGCAGGACGCAGACCGTTACGGTCAAGTGTTGCACCAATCTGCAAGCCGTCGGTAAAGGCCATTGCTGCTGGTCCATCCCAAGGCTCCATCATTGTGCTGTGGTATTCATAGAATGCTTTTTTGGCAGGGTCCATTCCCTCATCCGTACTCCAAGGCTCAGGAACCATCATCATTGCCACATGTGGCAATGAACGGCCACTCAGGTACAGGAACTCCAGCGTGTTATCAAACATCGCTGTATCCGAACCATCCGGGTTGATAACCGGTTTTACTTTCGAGATGTCGTTACCGAACAATTCGCTTTCGAACAGCGACTGCCGGGCATGCATCCAGTTCACGTTACCACGCATCGTATTGATCTCACCGTTGTGGATCATGAAGCGATACGGGTGAGCACGTTCCCAGCTTGGGAATGTATTTGTACTGAAACGGGAGTGCACCAGCGCAATCGCTGATTCCACAAGATCTTCCTGCAGATCCAGATAGAATTGTCCCACCTGTTCAGTTGTCAGCATGCCTTTATAAACGATTTTACGACAGGACAAGCTTGGCAGGTAAAATGAACCGCCTTCCGCTTCATCCGCTGAATAACGAATAGCCAGCTCAGCACGTCTGCGAATGACGTACAACTTCCGTTCAAATCCCAGTTCATCCGTAACTTCTGCCGATCTTCCAATGAACACCTGACGTACATATGGCTTTGCTGCAAGCGCAGAACGCCCAAGCATCTCATCAAACGTAGGCACATCCCGGAAACCCAGGAATGTCTGGCCTTCTTCTTCGATAATTTTCTTAAGACTCTCTTCATGTGCACTGCGAATAACCGGGTCCTGTGAAAGGAACAACATCCCTACGCCGTAGAAGCCCTGTTCAGGTAAAGCAAAACCAAGACGATCCGCTTCCTGTGCAAAATAGCGATGTGGAATCTGGATCAAGATACCGGCTCCGTCACCGGAATTCGGCTCACTGCCCTGTCCTCCGCGGTGTTCCATGTTACTGAGCATGGTCAGTGCCTGACTAACGATGTCGTGTGAAGGTACTCCTTTGATGTTGGCAACAAAACCCATTCCGCATGCGTCTTTTTCGAACTGTGGGTCGTACAGACCCTGTTTAGGAGGTAATCCGATGTGTCTCATGGAACGCAACCTTTCTATAATGAAGTATTTCGGAAAGATCAAGAACATAGGCAACAAGCAACAATAAATCGGGAGGAGCGGGCATTTATTCATTGATTAAAAGCCTGCTAAATGGACGAGGGCGACAGCAATATGGCTGTCAATCTTATAAGTGCTGCTATTGCGACATGCCATCCATGAGAGGAGCTGATCCGGATTATCCGGCAAACAGCTTGGTATAACAACACGCAACCGCAGGCACGGCCGCTGATATGGAGCGACGTTTTTTGATATAGTTCTATTATTTTAACACCGACCTAACATCAGCGCAATTTAAACTTTTTAATACCTCTGATAAGAAATGTTTTGCAGTACAGCTTTAGTGTACTGATGCTAAAATTCATCTCTTTTTCGAATAATTATACACATTTTATGTCAGAGTACAACTGATTTTAATTACTGACAAAAGAAAATCATTCCATATGTGGCCTGTGTTTATCTATAGTTGGGCCAATATCTCATGCCATCCTCCAGCGATTATCTTCATCCCTATGCATTGGTATAAAAAAAGAGTCTGCAACCCATTTTCGGGTCACAGACTCTTTGCACTATTTGACTACTATATTGCATAATTTTGATACTTGAGTTCAAAGTTTATTTTCAATATTTTGTCCTGTTCCGGTCCAATTCCGCTTATGCCGTCACAACTTGACCGGATTCAGCCACTTGGGCTTCTTTTTTGCGACGTCTGCCGCTCCAAAGGAAGAAAGCCAAGGTCAGCAGCACGGATACGCCTGCATAGATTGCCAGAATGCCGACCTGATGCCACATCACATCGAAGTTGCCACTGGATACAACTGCCTTGAAGCCCATGATGCTGTGCGTCATTGGCAACCAAGGGCTAAATGCCTGAAGCCACGACGGAATCAGCTCTACCGGGAAGGTTCCCGCACTTGCTGCAAGTTGGAAGACCAACAACAGAATGACAACATAACGTCCTGGCAGGTCAAGCCAGGTAACGAGGGCCTGAACAATAAACATAAAGGTCAGCCCCGTAAAGATCGTGAACAGATAGAACAGTGGTACGCTGTGTGTTTCCAATCCAAGACCGTACAGCATGAAGCTTGCCACGATCACGGATTGGATGATGCTCACAAAGCCGAATACGAGTGTACGGCTGACGAAACGGTTCCAGCCCGTTGCGCCCGGTACGGAAGTTTCCCGCATTTTCAAAACAATCGTTGAAATCAACGATCCCACAAACAAACCGATGGACAGGAAGAATGGTGTCAAGCCTGTACCGTAATTACTTACGTTCTCTGTTGTGTTCTCGGACGTATTCACAGGTTCGGCGAACATGTTCACCACATCGTCTGTCTTTTTGACTTCTGACGTTTTCTGAGCAGCATCATTCAGCTTGGTAGCCAGTTCGCTTGAGCCGTCTTTCAGCTCTGTTAGGCCGTCCGCCAGCTTGCCTGCTCCGTCACCGAGTTGTTTAGAGCCGTCCGTGAGTGAACTCACGCCACCGCTCAGCTTACCTACACCTGTTTGCAGGGCAGTTGTACCTGAGCCCAATTGCTTGGCTCCATCTGCCAGCAACGTACCGCCACTTGCAGCTTCGCCCAGCTTGCCGCTGAACTGCTTCAGACCATCGGAGAGCTTCGCTCCGCCTTGGCTAAGCTGACCGGCGCCTGCCAGCAATTGCTGCTGTCCATCCACCAGCTGATTTGCGCCCGCAAGAAGCTGCTTTTGGCCTCCATGGAGCTCAGCTGCACCTGCTGCCAGTTGCTGATTGCCCTGATGCAGTTGATCTGCACCCTGCGCAAGCTTCTGTTCGCTCTCATGCAGCTGCTTACTGCCTTCGGCTACTGCCGCACTGGCCGCCAGCAGCTTCTGTACATCCTCACTGGCTGCCAATTCAGGGTTGGATGCAGCAAGCTGCTTCAAACCGTCTGCAACGCTCTGTGCACCGTCTGCAACCTTGCTGCTGCCGTCTACTGCCGATTGCAGGCCAGTTGCCAATGTGCCGCTGCCTTGCACTGCGCTTTGCAGACCATCGGACAGCTTCGCACTGCCCTGCTCAGACGATTGCAGACCCGCTTGCAGCTTGCCTGCTCCGTCCACGGAAGACTTCAGTCCAGTTTCCAGCTTGGCACTGCCGTCCTTCAACTGGTCTGCACCGCTCTGAAGCTGGCTTGTTGCCGCCGCTTGAAGCTGCTGCAAACCGGATACCAGATTTGATGTTCCACTTTCAAGTTTGGTCGCACCCGTGTGCAGTGCACTGACACCATCACTTAATGGAGACAAGCCATCCTGAAGCTCCAATGTTCCGGATGCCAGCTTTTCCAAATTATCCTTGAGCTTCACGGCCCCATCATCGAGCTTGCCTGCGCCGGTATTCAAATCTCCTGCACCGTCGCCCGCTTCAGCCAATCCGTCCGATACTTCGGAAAACTTGTCGAGCAGTGTCTCCGCATAGGATTCCGTTACTTTGGCCGAAACCTTAGCTTTCAGATCCTTGATGGCCGTCTTGCCAATCTGCGCACCCACGAAGCTGTAATTGCCATTTGGTTCGTAGATCAGATCAGCCGGCTCGGGCTTGTCGTCAAGCAACGTGGTTGCCTGGGATGAAAAGTTTTCCGGGATCGTAATTTGCATATAATACTTGTCGTTTTCCATGCCTTCTTTGGCTTGGCTGGCACTGACAAAGTCCCATTTAAAATCTGCATTTTTCTTCAATTCATCGACGAGGTCGCTACCAACATGCAGCGATTTGCCCTCCAGCTCTGCACCTTTATCAAGGTTGACCACTGCAACCGGCATTTCATCGACATGACCATATGGGTCCCAGTAAGCAGCCAAGTAAATACCGCTATATAGAATTGGAATAAACAAAATAGCAATGACGGGGATCAACACCTTCGGGTTTCTCACGGCCGATCCCACATCCTTGAAAAACACGGATAAAGATTTCATGTTATTTTCTCCCCTTGTTCTCTCTGCTCCATGAGCAGAATAACCAAAATATGAAATTCATTTGACCTGTTACGGAAAATTACCGAAACACGAAGTGACTACTTCCCTCAAACGGTCACTTTAGAGCAAAAAAACAAACCTGTCTCTCGACAAGCCTCACTGCCTGCATGCTTATAATTAACCCATATTATAGTAGAATAAATTCGGGTTACGTTGCGGCAGCAATTCCTTCCATTAAGAAAAGGCGAAAGTAATTCTTGATTTCCTCTTTGCTCAGCGGCTCGTGCTGCTTGCTCCAATCTGAGGTGAGGGCAATGTACAAACGAATCATCATAAAGGCTACTACCTGTGGATCACAGTCACGAATCTCTCCGTTGCTCCTTGCCTTCTCTAGCTCCTGTGCCAGAAAATCAGAGATGACTTTCTCCACTTTCTCCAAACCTTCCTTGGCCTGAAGAGTTCCAAAATCCTTAAGCTCCTGGGACAATTTAACCAGCAAATCGTGATCACGGCGAAACTCCAGCAGTGAATCAAGCACACGAAACAGATTATCAAAAAAAGCACTTTCCTGATGAACTTCACGGTGAGCAATGTTTTTCATTTCCTGGATTACTTCCACCAAAATCTGATCAAACAATTGTTCCTTATTCGTAAAGAACGTATAGATCGTTCCCTTGCCAACGTTCGCAATCTTCGCTACCTGATCCATCGTGGTTGCCTTGTATCCAAACATGGCAAAAGACTGCGAGGCTGCATGAATGACCTGCTGTCTCCTGTCAATCGGAGCCATCATATCCCCTCCTTATTTTCTTGATCGTTCTCTTTAAATGACCAAAAATACAATTCGGTCATTCGGTCAAAAAATAGATTACCACTCTCATCATCAGATTGCAACCCTAACATTAAAAATTTGTGTTAATTTTTTTTAACCGAAATGCAGTGGAAACTGCTCGTGTCGTCGTCTATAGTGTAAGATGACTCCAATAACACGGATAAAGACGAAGTTTCGATGTATCAGAACATCAACTATAGTGTAAATATGTAACGAATGAACATGATTTTCCGCTTCGCTGTATATTCATGTAGTAATGCAACGTGCGGTATGACTATGAGATGTTAAATTTAAATTGATGAATAAAGGTGAACTCATGCGAAAACCAAGAGTGCTCTTGTTATCCGAAGGTTTCGGCACCGGTCACACCCAGGCCGCCCATGCGCTCGCAAGCGGCATTAAGAAAGTCAGTCCACATGTGCATAGTCGGGTCATTGAGCTTGGCAAATTTTTAAATCCAACCATGGCTCCGCTTATTCTGTCCGCTTACCGTAAGACGCTAACGGTTCAGCCCAAGCTGGTCAGTCTGCTGTATCGGACGCAATACAACAAATCACTAAACGGATTTACCAAACTGGCCTTGCACCGGATTTTCTATACACAGACGGCCCAAGTCGTATCCCAATTAAAACCCGATGCCGTGATCTGTACCCATCCTTTTCCAAATGCGGTCATCTCCCGGCTGAAACGTCAGGGACTCGATATTCCATTGTATACGCTCGTCACAGACTATGACGTACATGCAACGTGGATTAATCCCGAGGTCAACAAATATCTGGTATCCACACCGCAGGTAAAGGCTTTGCTTGAAATCAGGGGTGTTGAGCCCTCTCGCATCCAAATCACCGGCATTCCTGTACATCCTGATTTCTGGGAAGCAGGAGACAAAGTGAGCCTCCGACAGGAAATGGGGCTTCAGAACATGCCCACTGCTCTGCTGATGGGTGGCGGATGGGGACTTTCCTTTGATGAAGAGCATATGAAGGCTCTCGCCTCCTGGGCGGATCGGGTACAGCTGCTGTTCTGTCTGGGAAGCAATGAGAAAATGATTGCCAAGTTGAAGGAAATGCCCTGCTTCCAGCATCCGAATATACGCATTCTAGGCTATACCCGCGAGGTCAGCAAACTGATGGACGTATCCGACGTGCTCATTACAAAGCCAGGCGGCATGACTTGTACGGAAGCATTGGCTAAAGGTTTGCCGATGTTATTCGTGCCTCCATTACCGGGGCAGGAAGAAGAAAACTGTGAATATTTTGTACAAGCCGGATACGGCCAGGTCATTCACTCTGCTGACGTTATTACTAATCGCTTCAAATACTTGAGTGAGCAGGTCTATGCACCGCGTCAAGCTGAAAGCCAGCTGAAATCAGCCCTCAAACCAGACAGCAGGAGCACCTATGATCCAACATGTTGTGCCCAGGCTGTTCATGATTTATTGTTCCCGGCTACAGCGGAAGTCACATCCGCACCCAAGGAGCGCTTCACAGCCGGAATTGGGGCCACTTCGCTGTCAGGTACCCGAATCCCATTCTAGCAGCTCTATGACCCCTTCTAATCGTTCTACGAGGACGTTTCATCTCTTGAGGACATGCATAAAGAAGGTTCCCCTCCATTGATCCGGAAGGGAACCTTCTTTTATTTCCTTCATATCTCCGTATGATTTGCTGGAAAAAAGGGTAATTTAAATAACAAGCCCTCATCAACAATTCAATTAAAAACGATGAAATAAAACTGTATTCCAGGGCTTTTCGAGGTCTATGTAGTGAATACATAGTTAACTACCCTGCCTGTTTGCAGAATTTAAAGGTCAATTACTTGTAAAAAGTATGATGCCCAATCGTTTTTACTTTTTTCTGAGAACGAGCCACTGTCAGATCATCCGCAAGCGTCAATGACAAGAAATAATACGTATCATCGGCGACTTCCTTTTTCCCATTCAACGCTGCATTAACAGCCTTGATACTGTCCTCATTGGGAGTAACACGTTTCAAACGCCCGTTCGCTACAGGACTGAATTGGGATTTTTGATAGATAACTTTGTAAATAGTATCGGGAAAATTGGCTGACCGCAGCCGGTTTAAGACAACATTGGCAACTGCCACTTTGCCTTCGTACGGTTCACCTTCCGCCTCTGCCATGACGATTTTTTGCAGCAGAAGCAGCTCTTTATCGGACACACTGTATGACCAGGCTGCAAGTTTCGAGTCTTCCTGGTTCAGAAGTTTGGTCCGTGTAAAGTAAAGTTTTTGGGGGGGAGTCGTAATTGCAGCTACAGCTTTGGCACGCTCTACTTTGGCCAATTTCAGAGCTGCCTCTTTTTTCGCTTTGGCCGCAGCTGCCGCTCGGGCCGCATGTTTAGCCTTGGCTTCTTTCTGTTCCTGCTCTTCCTGAGCAGCCGTCAGCCAGTTTTTGGCTGGGAGCGATTGGGTCCAGTAATCGGCCTGAATAGACGCATCAGCAGACAGACTTGTCCCGTCTGCCATCATTCGCCTGTCTTCGCTAAAAGAATTTTCGCTATTTTCTGCCGAACCCGCAAGTTCAGTCATCTGTTTGCTATCACTTGCCTCATTCCACTTTCCAGTCGCCTGAACGACATTAGCCCCCACTATACATACAAGCAGCACAGATAACATCGGTGCCACCCAACGATTCTTGCTTATAATATCCATTCGAAGATTCCTCCTGTCGAAACAATTCCCTAATCTAAGTAACCACAAAAAAAGAATTTGAATAACGTTGGCTAATATTACATAGGGAATAACGTAATGTCAATGTGATTTTATGTCATATCCATGAGTTTCAGGAAAAAGAAAACGTATCCACGACCTCATACATCGGCGCCTGACCTGGCTGTGTCACATAAAGCACAAAATCTTGTACCATCCAAGAATTAACACCCAAAAAGTCTTCAGGAAGCACTCCAAATATCCCTTTATCTTCATTTCCTGGGTCCTTACCCATAAATTTACGCGCAATCGTAATATGAGGAGAATACGGTCTTAATTCGACCTCGAATCCGAGGGAGGAAGTTGCGTCCACAATCCGTTTTTGCAGAAGATGAAGTTGATCCATATCTCCCTCAACACCTTTCCACAACACCTTTGGTGCCTCTTTTAACCCAAACGTTCCCCATCCGGATAATTGCAGCTCAAAAGGCTGAAATCCGTCCGTCGCCGAGCGCAGCGTTTTCCGAAGATGTCCAATGTCACTAACAAGGGTATCTCCCAGAAATTGCAATGTAATATGATAATCTCTATAATCGGTCCACTTGCGAAAATCAAGCTTTCCTTGCACCTGTTCGGCAGTCATCCGAAGTGAGTTCTGAATGGGTGCAGGCACCTGAAGTGCAGTAAATAATCGTTCCCGTCGGGATGGAAGATCCGTATATGAATAGTTACTCATGGTAAACACCTCTTCTAAAGTTCGTTTTATTATTTCATAGTCGTCTCTATGGTTCCAAGTTGGTTAATTATAGAGTGACACAATTTATGGGATTTGCACATGAGGCTGTATTCCTGCCTTTTACGCACATCACCTTCTTTTCTGCTAAACTAAAATCACAACATATTTGAATTCAGGAGGCCACTAACTATGGGTAAAATTGTATGTTTTCCATCCCTGACCACGAAACAGCAGCAACGGATTCTGGATGCAGCGCCAGGTTATACACTTACGGTTGGCAAAGCCAAAGAGATTAATACATCGGAGTTAAAAGAAGCCGAAATTATCGTAGGCTGGTCTCCTCTGGTAACTGAGAATGCACTCAAAGAAAACAGCCCTCTCAAATGGGTTCAAGTCTGGTCCGCAGGTGTAGACAACCTTCCATTCTCTGATCTGGAACAAAAAGGAATTTCATTAACCAGTGCTAATGGCGTACACGCCATTCCCATTACCGAGATTATTCTGGGCATGATGTTGTCCCACAGCCGCTGGCTCAGACAAGCGATGCTGCACCAGCAGCGGGCGGAGTGGAAATCACCAGGCAAAGCGCTTCCGGAATTGCATGGAAAAACAGCCGTTATCGTCGGTGTCGGAGAGATCGGATCAGAAACCGCGCGTATTCTCAAAGCATTGGGCATGAACGTAATTGGGGTTCGGCGCTCCGGCAAAGACGTTCCGAATGTAGACCAAATGTACAATATGTCCGGTCTGCATGAAGCACTGAGTCAAGGCGATTACGTCATTAATATTTTGCCACTTACGGATGAAACCCATCATATTTATAATCAGGCTGCATTTGAACATTTCAAATCCGGTTCCTGCTTCGTCAATGTGGGACGTGGTCCAAGCGTGAATACGGAAGCCCTGCTGGGTGCACTGGATAGTGGACAGGTTGCCTTTGCTGCACTTGACGTATTCGAGGAGGAACCACTGCCTTCCGACCATCCCCTGTGGAGCAAGGAAAACGTCCTCATTACGCCACACATTGCCGGAAGTACAGAACAGTACACCGAACGGGCTCTTGATATTTTTGTGCAAAATCTGGAGGCGTATATTGACGGAAAACCCCTTCCTGTAAATCTGGTAAATTATAGTCATAAATACTAAAAACGCTTGATGTTCCTATGTGAAATTGTACAAATCCATGTGAGGTATTTTTCCTGTGAAAATCAAAAACCTCCACACCGGAAAATGAATCTTTTCCCGTGTGGAGGTTTTTTCTGTTATTTTCAGTACAATCGTGTTAATTACATAGCCAAATGTGACGTATAAACGTGCCTTTGCTCACCGTTCGATACTGATCGATGTTCCACCCGGCATCCAGAATGTGCCCCTCCACCCATTCGGTGGAAACGATAACTGCCCGTCCTGTCAGCTTACGCAGACTAGTTAACATGGCAAGTTGTTCCTCATCGGGAAGAACAGAGCAGAGATTATATGGCATGTCCAGGATGGCTGCATCGTAGAAACCTTCCAGATCATTCATATCTCCGAGGGTAATTCTGGCTGGATCATAACCATAATGAGGAAGATTAATGCGCGCACCCTGTACCGCCAAAGGGTTCAAATCATTCCCTTTCGCCTCAATCCCCATCGACAATGCTTCAATAACTACCGTTCCCATTCCGCAGCACGGATCGAGTAACTGATGCCCCTGCACATGCGGAATCGCAATATTGACTAATGCTCTGGCTAACGTCACACCCAGACCTGTGGAATAATTTTGCGGCTTCTGATGATGGGTTTGCCACGAGCGATCAGCTTCTGTCCATTGACCAAGGAGCCATTTCCCATTCGCATGGATTAGTCCGAAAGTCACATCAGGTTGTTTCATCATCGCCTTGCCTCTAATGCACATGCCCAGCTCTTTTTCCAGCAAACGGGAATGTGCATAATCCGGCATGTCATCGCCCTCTTTCAGGCAGACCACCTTGAACGTTTCATCAGAAGACAGATCGATCAGTGAAGCCGCAGGCTTCAAATCCTCCACCGTATCTGCTTCAGCCATCACATCCAGTCTGCCTCGGACAAATGGACTTCTACCTGGTGGAATGCATAGAATGGAGCGAACATAAGCATGATCGCCGGAATGAATATCTGTGCCAGAAGCGAGCATCGTTTCCAACTCCAGTTCACATAAAGCACGTTCATTCTCATGGCAAGCAAAGGTATATACGTAATTTCCAGCAACTGAATCCTTGCTGTTTGTAGAGCTCAACATGGTAGCCGTCCTTCATGTCTCTTCTATTATAAGAAGAGGTTATATTTTTAATTTTTCAATGGAAACAAGAAGGTCTTCGGACAATTCTTTCAAGGTTTGAATATTGCCGCTAATCGTTTCCATGGAGCTCACCTGTTCCTCAGCCGACGCTGACACTTCCTCTACACTGGCCGCGGATTCCTCCGATACTGCCGAAATTTGTTGACTGAAATCATTCATGCGTCCGCTCGCCTCCTGCATGCCCTCCAGACCATCCGTCATTGTACCAATGACCTGAACCATGCCCTCTACCGACTCACTAATGGTACGGAACAGATTGCCGGAATTACGTACTTGCTGCTGCCCGCGCTCTGTCTCCAGTACACCTGTTCGCAATTCCTCAACCACACCCTGGGAATCCTTCTGAATATCTTCCGTGATGACGGTAATCTCTTCTACAGATGTCCGAACGGCTTCGGACAATTTACGCACTTCTGCTGCAACAACTGCAAATCCGCGTCCACTCTCTCCTGCACGGGCAGCTTCGATGGAAGCATTCAATGCGAGCAGGTTGGTTTGGCGCGCAATGTCATGAATGACTTGAACCAACTGCGATATGTCTCCGTTTTTGCGATCCAGCTGTTCCATCTTGTGCATGGAAGACGAAACTGTCCCAGCAATCTGCTGCATCTGGTTCACGGATTGCTCCATGGACTCGCGGCCGGTCAGTCCTTGTTTCAGAATAAGGTCTGACATCAGGCGAAGCTGGTTTCCCTGCTCCGAATGTTGCTGAATATGTTCGTTCAGTCCCTCGACGGTACGAGCAGATTCAACAGCCGTTTCCGCTTGACTCTCTGCTGCTTTTGCCGACTCTTCCATCGTTATGGCAATTTGGCGACTGCCAATCTTAACCTCTTCAGAAGAAATGGCCAATTCGCTGCTTTGGCGGTTGACGGCTTCAGCAATCCGTCTGACATTCAATACCATGGAGGTCAGATTACCTTTCATGTCGTTCACGGCTTTGGCAAGCACACCAACCTCGTCTTCATGTTTGGTATGTATGTCCTGAACATTCAATTGACCTTCCGCAATCAGTTTCACAGCACTGATTACTCGAAGCAGCGGTTTCACGACTTGTGAACGGATGATCGGGATACTGATTGCCGTGATGAGAATCATCACCAGTACACCTACAATAATAATTATTCGTCCGTCCTGTACGGATCTAATGGTCTGAGCCGCCGAGAGGTCAGACTGCTCCTGATTGTATCCCACCAGAAAGTCCATATGGACTTGCATGGCATCGAAAGAAGCCGCCCCTTTTTCTGAGACTTCCTTCGCCAGTTGTTCCTGACCTTCGTCACTCAGTTTGATGGATTGCGTGTTAATCTTGAGGTAAGCTTCCCATTTTGTCTTTAAAGCTTCCCAATGTTCATTCTCTTCAGCTGCCTTTTCCTGCTGATCATATATTTTAATGGCCTGAGCTGTTTCACGAATGTATTTGGTGCGCTCTTCAGCGAGGTCTGCTTTGGCCCCAGCCTGTGCATCATAATGGCGATAGCTCAATGACAAAATATGTTCTGTTGTATAATTCAAACGGTTAATCTGCTGGATCGAAGGCATCCAGTTATTGGTGATCCTATTCGTGTTTTTTTCCATTGAGTTCATTTGTGTAACAATCGTGACACTAAGAAGAATTAAACAGAGGATTAATAGATAGAACGCGATGCTGATACGCAGACCGATACTCTTGATCTTGAATCTGCTAAACATATGATTTCCCCCTTGTGCCCATCTTCGGCCACTTCCGTATTTTAGGTGCTTTTGTCGTTGTTTTCCCCTTCTTTTGGCATCTTGCAAAATACTCTTTTCTATATTATATCCATAGGAAAAGGGACGTAAAGTATTATAACATTCTTTTGTTTTAGTCATGCTTTATTTTGTAAAATCTTGTGATTATTCCACATTACCTGTTGAACGGAATCGAATAATGTAAATTTATGAGCAAAATGAAGCAAAAAAGAGCTGCAGCATACGGCAAATATCCGATCTGCAGCTCATAAGATTTGAATCTAACAGAGGGGCAGGTATGGAACCCGCCATTCTTTATATCATAACAGCTAACCAGCCACCCTTATGCGTTCGCCAGTAACTTGTAAGAGGCCAACCTTCGCTCGTAATCTGGTCCAGTGGTCACTATAAGCAGCTGATCCGTGTCTAGTCTGTGGCACACCTGCTGCAATTGGTTCCAAACCTGTGCAGGTGTGCCTGCGTAATGTCGTTGTACTTCTTTTCCATCAACATTGGCACTGTCGTCGTTGGAGCGGGTACTCGTGCTGGCAATGTCAGACTGCGTCGAATGCTCTTTCCCTCCGGCTCTGCGTCTCTCCTCCATCTCGTGGCTCCAGGACACCGCATCTTCCTGCGTCTCCGCACACAGAACACTGACTGCAGCCATAACCTCCGGTTCTTTCCTGTTGGCGCTGGGGATAAACCCCTCCCGATAACGCCGCACGGCCTCTGTACCATCCGCGTCACTCATAAATTGTCCAAATACATACCCCATACCAAAACGTGCGGCAAACTCGGCACTTTTTACGTTGGTACCCAGCATCCATAAGGATAACGGAAGCTCCGGAATCGGTCGGGCCGTCACCGGATGTTCTTCATAGGTGTAACGGTCTTCCAGTAGTTCGGTCAGTGCCGCGAGCGATTCAGGCAGCTTGGACACATGTTGCAAGTAATTGCCACTCAAGGCCATCGTCGCATGGGGGCCGCCCCCAGGAGCACGTCCCAAGCCTAATTCGATGCGCCCCGGATAGAGCGCCGCCAGCAGTCGGAACGATTCTGCTACCTTGAGCGGGCTATAGTGCGGTAACAGCACAGCACCGGAACCAAGCTGAATCGTGTTCGTTCGTGCGCCAATATGGGCAAGCAGCACTTCCGGCGATGCCGATGCGAGTTCATCCATGTCATGATGTTCAGACGTCCAGTATCTCGAATAGCCCCACTCTTCAGCACGCTGCGCAAGTTTAACGGATTGTTGGAGCGCCTGTTCTGCTGTGGCGCCGTTCAGCCTTGGAACAAGGTCAAGTACGCCCAGATTGTATTTTCCACTGATGGTCGCACCCAAGCGTCTCATCTCCCTTCGTCTCGCTTATCTTAGTCCAAATCGTAGATGGAGCCGACCTTGAGACCGTAAAGTTCATTGTATATTTTCTCGGCAAATGCATCCGTCATCCCGGCAATATAATCAATCACCATATGCTCCCAGGTCCAGATCGGATTCGCCTTCGCCTGATCCTTCTCATAGCGCTGCAGCCAATCGGACGGAATTATGGATTTGGACGTTTCCGGGTCAAGGAAAGCATCCCACAGACGCTTAATCATCCATTCACTGCGCTTTTGCAACCTCTGCACACGCAGGTCACGAATCATGGTCACCCAGGCAAAGCTCTTGAGCACACTCACCGTGCGCAGCATATCGAGATCCTCGGCACCTTCACGGACAAACGTTACCTTTTTCCAGTCTCCGTTATCAATAACTCCCAGACTTGCGACAAAAAGACTGACCCAGTAAGCTTTGACCTCCCGGCGGGTGCGTGAGTAGTCATGCTCACAAAACGGCATCTTTTCATTCCAGATGCGCAGGAACGAAGCAAGGACTTCTTCGACTTTTTTGCCAATCGCTTCCCTTGTCCATCCGTTCCAGAACAGATCCTCCAGCGTTGTAATCTTATCCACAATCAGTCGATTGATATGCGGATCTTGCAGGAAATGCTCATGTACTTCGATTTTGCCTGCCTTGATGCCATCCTCCAGATCATGTGCGGAATACGCAATATCGTCGCAGAGGTCCATCAGCTGTGCTTCCAGCGTCTTTTTGCCAGCAGGAATATCCCAACGATTGCGAATCTCGCGGATATACTGCCATTCATGATGGTACATGCCCTTCTTGCTCTCCGTACCTGGATACGGATACTTGTTGATGCCGAGCAGCACTGCATCGGACAGGTTCAGTCCATCGATATCCTCCCGTTTCTCCAAGTACATAATGAGACGGAAGTTATGTGCGTTGCCTTCAAAATGCTCATATTTCCGCTTCAGCTCAGCACGAATCTCCTGTTCCGGTTGGGGTGATTTTGCTCCACGATTTTTCTTCATGATTTTCTTGATCTCAGTGTTAATGAGATCATCGAGGATGCCATCCAACACTTCTTCCCCTTTATGCCCAAAAGGCGGGTGACCGAAGTCATGCGCAATCGCGGCACACTCCACCACTTCCGAATCAATAATCAGTCCCGGGCTGTCTGCCTGGTTCAACTCCACCTCCGGGTAGCGTCGCAGCAAGCTTCTTGCCGCTTCTCGCGCAATCTGCGCCACCTCAAGGGAGTGGGTCAATCGTGTGCGATAATAATCGCCCGTTCCTGCACCAAACACCTGTGACTTGCCCTGCAGCCGACGGAAGGTCGGTGAATGTATCAGTCTGGAATAGTCGCGCTCATAGGCTGCACGAACCCCATCCAGTTTCGTTAGTTCAGGATATTGTCTATGTTCTCTCAGATCGTTCCATTGCATGTTGATCACTCCTAGCCGACTGTCTCTATTTTGAGTGATTATACACATATTCTGCAGTTTCGAAAAGCAAAACCTGTCTGCGATTGTCATCTCTTCTCACATCAACTTGTGATGCACAGTCGTCTTCTCTTATTATACCCCGCCAGACTATCATCCGTGCACCTAAATGGTAATGATTAATATTGAAAGTAACTTATGACGAAAAAAGTGCCTTATACAGTTTGCTTGGCCGTTCCGGTTACGGATCGTTCTTTCGATCGCTGTTATTCCCAAATTTCTTTGATTCCCTTTAGAAAGGGTGAAATTCGGGAATAAAGGCGAACGCTTCGCTTCTTCAGAATCGATTCCGTCCCCTTCACTACTGTCGCTGTTTGATTCACACCCACTCTAAAATGACATTACATCCCCTTAAAGGGGGACTTCAATCAAGACTTTAAGAGGCTAAAGAATACCATTAAATTGTTTATTTCATCACTTCATTAATAGTCTGTCTTCCCCCTTACCCTCCCCGGTATGGGGTAGGTAAAATAAAAAACCGACAGGGCGGAAGTGCCCTGTCGGGGAGAAGATGGTTGGTTAGACCATAACCTTGCAGATATCGTTGGTGAACTCTACCGGATCTTGAATTGGCAGTCCTTCGATCAGCAATGCTTGATGATACAGCAAGCTTGTATAAAGGCTCAGTTTTTCTTTATCCTGTGCGAATGCGTCTTTCAGGGATTTGAAGACATCGTGATTTACGTTGATCTCCAGCACTTTATCTGCCTGTACATTTTCACTGTTCGGCATAGCCTTTAGGATTTTCTCCATTTCAATCGTCAGCTCACCTTCAGTGGACAAACATACCGGATGGCTTCTCAGGCGTTTGGAAGCTTTAACAGCTTTTACTTTGCCGCCGAGCTGCGCTTGCATCGCTTCGAACAACTCTTTGTTGTCGTTGTCCTGTGCGTCTGTTTCTTCTTTATCTGCACTGTCCTCGATGCCCAGGTCACCGCTGGAGATGGATTTGAATTCTTTCTCCTTGTAGTTCGTGATCATCTTGATTGCAAATTCGTCGATGTCGTCAGTGAAGTACAGCACTTCATAGCCTTTGTCGAGCACACCCTCGATCTGTGGCAGCTTCTCAATCCGTTCAATGGATTCACCAGATGCGTAGTAGATGTACTTCTGATCTTCCGGCATTCTGGAAACATACTCGTCCAGGCTCACCAGTTTCTTCTCTTTGGAAGAAGAGAACAAAAGCAGGTCCTGCAACGTATCCTTGTTCACGCCATAGTCACTGTAGACGCCATACTTCAGCTGACGGCCAAACGCTTGATAGAACTTCTCGTAATTCTCACGCTCATCCTTAAGCAGGCTTTGCAGTTGGCTCTTGATCTTGTTCTTGATGTTCTTCGCGATCAGGCTGAGCTGACGGTCGTGTTGCAGCATTTCACGGGAAATGTTCAGGGACAGATCTTCCGAATCGACCATACCTTTGACAAATCCGAAGTAATCCGGCAGCAGATCACCGCATTTGTCCATGATCAATACACCGTTAGAGTACAGTTCAAGACCTTTTTCATACTCTTTTGTATAATAATCAAACGGAGTGTTCTCCGGGATAAACAGGATCGCATTATATACCACTGCGCCATCTGCGCTGATGTGCAGGTGTTTGAGCGGTTTGTCAAAACCGTAGCGTTTTTCCATATAGAAGTTGGTGTAATCTTCTTCAGTCAATTCGCTTTTATTTTTACGCCAAATCGGCACCATACTGTTCACGGTTTGCTCTTCTTTGTACTCCTCGAACTCGTTCTCAGTACCTTCCTTCGGACGCTGACCTGTCACATCCATCTTGATCGGGTAACGAATGAAGTCGGAGTATTTCTTGATGATGGATCTCAGGCGGTACTCCTCCAAAAATTCGTCATACGAATCTTCTTCGGTATTTTGTTTGATCGTTAGGACGATTTCCGTACCCACGGAATCTTTCTCGGCTGGAGAGATCGTGTACCCATCCGCGCCTTCGGATTCCCATTTCCATGCTTCGTCGCTGCCCAGCGTTTTACTCGTTACCGTCAGCTTGTCCGCTACCATGAATGCGGAGTAGAAACCAACCCCGAATTGTCCGATGATGTTGTGTCCGTCTTTGGCTTCATTCTCTTTCTTGAACGCCAGAGAGCCACTCTTCGCGATAACCCCCAGATTGTTTTCCAGCTCTTCCTGGGTCATCCCGATTCCTGTATCGGTCAGTGTGAGCGTGCGATTTTCTTTGTCGATGGTCAGCTTGATGTAGTAGTCCTCTTTGTTGAAGATGAGTGTGTCGTCCGTCAGTGCTTTGTAATATATTTTGTCAATGGCGTCACTGGAGTTGGAGATCAGTTCTCTCAAAAAGATTTCTCTTTGGGTGTAAATGGAGTTGATCATCATATCCAACAAGCGTTTGGATTCAGCCTGGAATTCTTTTTTAGCCATGAATGGGTGTCTCCTTTCAAATTTGGAATAGAATGATTAGATTGAATATAGAAAGCAAACCCTTGAATTGTCCATGCAGAACGTAACATTGCTAGAAAAGCCTTCAATTGCTTTGATCCCCAGATTTTTTGATTTCATATTTAGGGCTCAACACTAATACAAGTAATTGATGTTCTTCTGGTGACCGTTCCGGTTACGGATCGTTCTTTCGATCGCTGTTGTCTCCAAATTTTCTTGAACTATTCTGAAATGGTTAGAAATTCGGAGACAAAGGCGAACGCTTCGCTTCTCCAGAATCGATTCCGTCCCCTCCACTGGTGAGGCTGTTTCGCCAAATACTTGATAATGCTAAGACATCTTTAAAAATATAAAAAATCCGGTGAGACAAACTACGATTCCCAAAATCTTTCCTAGCCCCTCCACGCTCATGCATGTCCTATTCAGGTTTAACATTATCCATATTCAAAAACACAATCATTCCATATGTAGTCGTGTAGTAAAACATCATTTGTTAGCACTCCGTTCGTCAGAGTGCTAAACCCTTCCTTTTATATAACATATGGGAAAATTGGGTGTCAATACGAAGCCGGTTATTTTAACAAAATGATCGAATAACACTTCAAGTTTTGCACATCTCTAACCATTTTAGCTCAATACATCATGCAATACAAAAGCCGCCTCGAACCAAAGTTCGAACCGGCTTGGAGAACAGATTGGAATGAGTATGTGCAGCATTGGCAAGCCACACGCTAACGAACCTGACAGACGTTAATTGGCCTTTATAGGATAATTTCATAATCTAAAGAATCGTCGACACGCTATTTCTCACCTTTAGCGGATCTATCGAAACTTTCCTCAGGTTTTTCGTAAAATAGGGTGTGTGAAATTCGTTAGACTGGGGAATTGGCAGTAAATCGTAGAATAAGGCTTTCCAGATTCGTTAGATATGGAACAGAGTCGGAGACTTAATTAGAGATGCAACTAGAGTTGA
This sequence comes from Paenibacillus sp. 11B, assembly GCF_030487755.1. NCBI lineage: Bacteria > Bacillati > Bacillota > Bacilli > Caryophanales > Paenibacillaceae > Paenibacillus > Paenibacillus sp. 11B. The sequence goes on from NZ_JAUKNS010000003.1 coordinate 247,910, forward strand.
AACTATATAAATTGAACTAAACATTTACACGATAACGAAGAGTACAGAAATAACCTGAAGAAGCGGATCTAAAAGCTTTCTGAAAGAAAGCTGCATCGGAAACACCTCGCCTTTATCCCCGGATTCCCCCCTTTATATAAGGGTTTCAAAAAAATCTGGGGATTACAGCGATCGGAAGGTTGTTCTGTCATCGGAGTGGCAAGTGTACATATTCTTTAGTTCAATTGATATAGAAAAGCAACCAGAGATGCAAACTGCTACTTTTTGGCCATCTTTGGATCTAAGGTATCGCGCAGACCGTCCCCCAGCAAGTTGAAACCGAGCACGGTGAACATGATGGAAAGCCCAGGGAAAATAAGCGTCCACGGCGCTTTTTGCAGAAACTGGCGGGAATCTGACAGCATCTTGCCCCATTCCGGATCAGGTGGTTGCGCACCCATGCCGAGGAATCCAAGTGCAGCTGCTTCAATAATCGCTGTTCCAATCCCCAGTGTGCCTTGTACGATGAGCGGGGTGAGGCTATTGGGCAAAATGTGCCGGAACAGAATTCGCATATTGCCAGCCCCCAGCGTACGTGCCGATGTAATAAATTCCTCCTGTCTCAAGCTAAGTACCCTTGAACGTACCAGTCGTCCGTAGGTCGGGATGTTCACGATCGCTATCGCGAGCAGTGCGTTCTGCAAGGATGGACCCAGAATCGCGACAATGGCGATTGCCAGCAGAATAGCTGGAAAAGCGAGCAAGATATCGAACAAACGTGAGATGAGCATGTCCGCCCATTTCCCATAATACCCGGCAATCAGGCCGAGCAATGCACCCGCAATAATAGAGCCAATGACCGAAAAGAAGCCGACCCACAATGAAATGCGCGCTCCGTGCAGCACTCTGGAAAATACGTCACGCCCGAGATCATCGGTACCGAACCAATGCTCTGCCGAAGGGGCTTGCAGACGATCTGTAAGTACCTGCTCTTTGTAATCATACGGGGCAATATACGGGGCCACAAAGGCCAACAGGATGAAAAAAACGATAATGATCAAGCCTGCCAGCGCAAGCCGATTTCTCCGAAACGTTCTCCAGGCTTCCCGCCATGGACCAGATGCGGGTGCCGACGCGGCGCCAACGGATTCTCCGGTATTGGTCGATAATTTGGCCATGCGGCGTCTCCCTTCTAGGATATGAATGAAATTTAAGATCAACGAGTTCTATTACACTAAAGCATTACGATTGCAGTACCATCTTTCGATCGCTATTACCCCAGATTTTATTGATCCACCTATTTAAAGGTGACAATCCGGTGATAAATGCGAAGCTTATGCTTTCGAAGCAACTTTCTTCCAGAAAACTCTTAGCTTCACTCCTACAGATTGGTTCTGACTCTTTGTGTCGTTTAATTTTTTAAAGTTAACTTATATGAAGTTCCATTCATCAACCCAAATGATGAATTCCTATTTATAACTAATTCGAGGATCAAATACGGCGTACAGCAAGTCCACAATCAGGTTAATCACCACGAAGAAGAATGCCACGATCAGAATACCGCTCTGGATCACCGGATAGTCCCGCGAACTAATTGCTTCATATATATAGCGACCGACACCAGGCCAGGCAAAGATGGTTTCCGTCAGCACCGCTCCACCCAGCAAAGATCCGGTCTGTATGCCGATGACGGTGAGTACAGGAATAAACGCATTTTTCAACGCATGTCCATATACGACAAAAAATGGACCGAGTCCCTTCGCCTTCGCGGTACGGATATAATCCGAACTCATCACTTCGAGCATGCTGGAACGGGTCATCCGGGCAATAACAGCCATAGGAATGGTGCCGAGAGCGATACTTGGCAGCAGCAGATGTTTCGTTACCGTCCACAGCTGATCCCAACGTCCGGCAATCATCGTATCCAGCACGTACAAGCCCGTAATGGCTTCAATCGGATCACGTGCATTCATTCTGCCGATGGACGGCAGCCAGTGCAGTTTGTTTGCAAACAGCCACTGCTCCATCAAACCAAGCCAGAAGATTGGCATCGATACACCAACCAATGCAATGACCATGCAGCAGTAATCGAACCACGAGTTATGTTTCCACGCACTGACAATCCCGGCATTCACGCCAATAATAATCGCAAACAGCATACTTGCCATCGTTAATTCGAGGGTTGCTGTCAAATACGGCACAATTTCCTGGGCAATGGGAACCTTGGTGCGGATGGATGTGCCCAAATCTCCCTTAAACAGATCGCCCAGATAAGCGAAATATTGTTGAAACCATGGTTTGTCCAGTCCGAGCTGGTCACGCAGGGCTTGCTTGGATTGTTCGGTGGCCTTTTGCCCGAGTATGGTCTCTGCCGGATCACCCGGAATAGCGTGGATAATGGAAAAGACGATCAGGGTCATGCCCAGCAGCACGGGCAGTAACACGAGTACACGTTTGACGATGTAACTGTTCACTCCTCATTCACCTGCCTTTAACGTATAAAAAGCGCTGGCAGACATGCATGCTTTAGATAGTTACATCCGGATGTGGGTTCTGCCAAGCATTGCATGTTCGCCAGCGCTTTTGAACTAATGGTTCTTATTTAATACTAATTGCGGCTCGTATATAAGTTATTCAAAGTAGGCATTGGCATAGGATTCCGTACCCAATGGGGACGGTACAAAATCTTTCAGGTTCGCTTTACCTGCCAAAATAGGTGTGGTGTGCACAAGTGGAATCCATGGTGCATCTTCCTTAATAATCACTTGCGCCTGCTTGTACAGATCCGCACGCTTGTCCTGATCCGTTTCTTTCTGCGCACTCGTCAGCAGCGTATGCAATTCTTCGTTGACGTAGAAGCTGCGGTTGTTGCCAGGGATTGCATCCTTATCCAGCAGCGTGTACAGGAAGTTATCCGGGTCCCCGTTATCACCGGTCCAGCCGAGCATGTAAATGTCGTCTTTCTCCCCGGCTTTGGCATCATCCAGATACGTTGCCCACTCTGGTGATTCAATGTTGACGGTCACTCCGATTTTCTCAAAATCGGCCTGGATCGCTTCGGCAACTTTCTTGCCGTCAGGCATATATGGCCGGGATACCGGCATGGCATAGAATGTTACCGGATCAGGCAATCCGTCAGGGTAGCCGGCTTCGGCAAGCAAAGCTTTTGCTTTTTCCAGATCGTAAGCATAGTCCTCGATACTGTCGTTATATCCCCACAGCGTTGGCGGCATCGGGTTCACCGCTGGCTGTGCTTGTCCCGCAAAGAAGGCATCAATAATGCCCTGTTTGTTTACCGCGTGGTTGAGGGCTTGTCTTACTTTCACGTTATCAAACGGTTTTTTCTTAAAGTTGAAGCCAATGTATGACACGTTAAATGGTGGACGTTCGATCTTTTGCAGCTCACTATTCCCCTCAAGGATGGACAGGTCGTCCGGGTTCAGGTCCTCCATGATATCAATCTCGCCGTTTTGCAGCGCATTGAAGCGAGCCGTGTTATCCGGAATGGAACGTACGATCACCTTGTTCAGCTTCGGCAGTCCCTCTTTCCAATAATTCGGATTCTTCTCCAGAGTGATGGAGTCGTTTCGCTTCCACTCTTTGAATACAAACGGGCCTGTGCCTACCGGCTCGCTCTTGAAATTTTCCTTTTTCTCCTGAATCGCGGTTGGGCTTGCAATGCCAAATGGCGTCATCGCAATGTTTTGCAGGAAAGGCGCTTGTGGCTGGTTCAGGGTGAACTCGACTGTTGTCTCGTCAATCGCTTTTACTTCCTTGATCACGCGTCCGTCTTCCGGACCAAACATGGAATCGTAATAATCGAAGGAATCCCCCTCGAATTTATATTCACTGGCCGGATCACTCCATCGGTTGAAGTTGAACACCACAGCCTCTGCGTTGAAGTCGGTACCATCGTGGAATTTCACGCCGGACTTCAGCTTGAAGTCATACTTGAGTCCATCCGCCGAAATCTCCCAGCTCTCAGCCAGTCCAGGAACAACCTCGGTTCCACCTTCTTTGTAGTCCAGCAATGAGTCGAATACCTGATGTCCAATCTTCAGCGACTCCCCATCTGTAACGATTGCCGGATCCAGCGCCACGGAATCTCCGCCGCGTCCCATAATCATCGTATCCTGTGCTGCCACTTCTGCCGGAGGCTCGCTACCTTCCGCTGGAGCAGGGGAATTACCCGTACCCTCGTTACTTGCGCTGGAGCAGCCCGATAGAATCAACACTGTGCTCATGGCCATGGCCATGACCCCGGATAACCACTTTTTTCTCATTTGCATACGTACAACACCCTTCCCTGTCTCATAATGTGTGTGATACTGGCGTGAAAAAACTCCAATGATTACAATGGTTCGGTTTGGTGCTTTGTATCATATGAAAGGCTTTAAATGCCTGTGATACCTGTGATGTAAATCTGGATAAGCTGAGGCACATATGTGAAATGTTAAACGGGATGTAACCGTACACATTTTGTTAGATTTTTCGGATGATGTGACGAGTTCTAAATACCTGTGGTTGTTGCGTAATAATTGAACTTAGGTCAATAAGCAACAGTAGAATGGTACCGACTTGGTAGAGGCTTAACAAGGCTGATTTTGAGAGAACGCTAGTGTTGTTTGGTATGGAGTTTGGCTTGGAATGTAACTTGGAGTTAGTTCGTCATGGCTAAAGTGTCATTGGCAAAGTCTAATGATAGCGATTAGCTGGAACAGAAAGTTGGTAAACAGGACATTTTAGTGGTTTCTCAAACAGGTTGGATTGGATAGTTTCAATACGTTGTGAAATTAATCTAGAGATGTTGGATTTTACAACAGGGAGACATTACAATAACTTTTCATGTTAAAGTCTTGTCATGATGAGGAGGATTGCGTAAATAAACAGTGGTGAAAATCGATTTCGTGTAACTTACTTTACATCACATTCATCAATTAGACAAGAGATTTACGGACATAAGTCTTCAACTTTATTATATATGTTAATATCATTTACATAAAACACAAAAAAGGAACACCTTTCGACAAAAAACGTCGTGTGTTCCTTGCTGTATTCCCTCTTTACAAACCGGGTCCAACTTATATTTAAGCTATGTCAGCTTATTTTTTGAATAAACCTCTGCGGTACATGACCGTGATAAAACGGTAAAAATCATAACTCGCCCCACTATCGATGCTAAACAATGGATTTTTGGTGTCATATGCCAGTGCTGCGTCCACCGCAGCTTTTGCCCAGACTGGAACTTCCATCTGCTGGCGCGCCTGCAGTTTATCGACCTGGGATTTGAGCGCATCAAACGCTGCTTTCTCTTCGGCTGTCATCGGTTCGCCCCCTTTCGGTGGTTCGGTTGGATTCGTGGGATTGGTCGGTTCGGATGGCTCTGGCGGCTTTGGTGTTGCTGTTGCATATCTCGCTCTCAATTCCGCTGCCGATCCTTGGAACTCGTTCATATCCACGTTGCCGCTGATTCCGTTCACATTGCCAGAGTCCGTATACTGCCAGAACATCCAACGTTTCCAGGCAGACTGGTCATCCGGTACACGCGTGTTGCTGTAACGTGCGATCCACAGATCGTATGAGCTGAGTGATGTATCAAAATTTCCGGCAAATGAATTGCCCGTGTATATGATCGGTTTTACACCTGTGAGACGCTGCAATTCCGTTAAAAAAGCCTTAGCAACCGTGTTGATTTGAGCTTTGCTCAGGTTACCCGGATTATTCTCGTAGTCCATGACAGGAGGTAATTGCAGCGCCTTGGCGCCTCCTACTTTGTTAAGTGTACTGGCGTAATGCGCAGCTTCAGCCTTGGCACCATCGGTGGATGTTGCACGGAAGAAGTGGTACGTTCCGACCAGCATGCCTGCCGCCAGTGCTCCAGTTACGTTTTTTTGGAAATTCGGGTCGATGTACGTCTGCCCTTCAGTCGCCTTGATGAACACAAATGTCATGCCGCTTGCCTTCACTTTGGCCCAATCGATCGTGCCCTGATAACGGGAGACGTCAATGCCCTGCGTATTGCCCGAGCTTCTGGTTTGCATGTTTCTCACACCCTTTATGCGGCAAATTGCCGTTTGTATATAGTTAATGCTTGGGGGGCAGGGGTTGCTTGTGTGCGTGTCCCTGATGTTGGGAAAAGCTGAATTTGGATTGCTATGGGTTATGTCGGTTTTGCTATTTGGGTAAGATCAGGTGCTACTTGGTCAGTCTGCTTCGTATTCTATGTCGTCTGTCGGGAGACTACTAGATATCCATTAACTCACTAAGGAAAAATACCGAGTCGGTACGTGACCGTTCCAGATACGGACCGTTCTTCCGATCGCTGTTGTCTCCAAATTTTCTTGATTCATTTTCTTAAAGGTTAGAAATTCGGAGACAAAGGCGACCGCTACCGCTTCTTCAGAATCGATTCTCCTTCACTACTTGTAGCTACGGATCGAACTTCGATTTGAATATTGCCCTTTCTCCTGCTATAAGGCAATTTGAATGATAAACACTTACTTTGTTTCATCTCTGGCCTGTTGATCAACTTCCTTACCATCTGACGGTACAAAAGATTCTCTGGAATCAGGAGTATAGTTGTCGGGAATCCCCCCATCTCCACCCTTACCCTTAAGCACTTCAATTGCCTGCCGAATTGCAGGCGGGATTGGTGCGCCCAATTTGCCCCCATTTTCAATGATGGACAATAACTCATTCGCGATATAAAAAAAGGCGACCGCATCCCTGAACAAATGTCCGTCTCCCAGAACACCGTCCACCAGATGAGCCACCGATACCATTGCAAAAATAAATACTTTTCGTGCGATGCCGAACATCCCGACATTGCTCTCCAGCTTGCCAGTCATCCCCGCCGCAGCGAAGCCGGTTAGGTAATCGAGGATGACGAATACGAGTAGTACGCCGAGCACGCCTGACCAACCTCCGAAGAAGTAGGTTGCTGAGCTGGTTATTAGGGCGAGGAGCCATTTCCATAGGGTTTCCTGTTCCATGGTTTCACCTCCTTATATTCAAAATAAAAAACCATACCTCTCCAAATGGATTAAAAAACGTTCCATTATCGTGCGTTCCTACTACTGACTGTCCCCTTCGCCAAGTGCCTCAGCCACTTTGTCACGGCTCTTTGATGGTACTTGCTCAAGGGAGATCATCCCCTTTCGAATCAACATCACATATACAGCCAACATCGTTTCACCACCCCTCATGAGTCCTGTACCACAGCGGATTAGCAGATCAGAAAACCTATCCCTTATCGATCCACCGTTACGTGGAACTCATATAGTTATTCTCTCGTAGCTTTAAGTGCGGTGGGTCACTGCTCCAGTTGTTGCATGGTAGGGGCGAACTCCGACACTTTAGTGGTTCGCATGGTATAGTACACCAGCAATCGCAGAGTATCGTTCTCCGTCTCCCAACGCAATTCCGTTGCGCGACAGGGCGTTCCCTCCATGTCGATGGTTTCCAATGCTTCAAACAGCTGGTCCGGTAGAATCACCGGGATATTGTCTGCTTCTAGCCAGCGAATTTCAAAGACGTGAGATTGCACAAAGCGATCGCTGCGTTCGCGGGTGAGTTGAGCGGAAAGCAGGCGGTAGGATATGCCCGGGGTGGAACCAGTGCCCGTTTGGGGGGGGGAGGATCGGGATGTTCGGGAAGTGCTGAGTTAGTGTTGTAGAGATAGAGTCGGTTAAGTGGTTTATGCTCATGGTTCACCTCCTTTGGGGTTGAATATTTTTACAAAAGGTATCGTTTCTATATGACACCGGACTGGCATCCGATTTTTCGTGTCCTATATATGAAGCCGCTGAGCTACCTGCTGCCAAAATACATTTACCTACTTGTCTCTAAATCAACTCCCCCTGAATTCAATATGAAAGCCCCTGACGGCTCTAGAGCATAAAAATAGCGCACCACTTAGGTACGCTATTTAAATCCCTTCAGTTTGTTCTAAAATGTAATCCTCGACTGCTTCCCGATAATCAGCATTGGTGATGTCATCCAACAAGTACACCTGACCCGTTTTTGGATAACGTCCTTTGTCCAAGATTTTTTCCGTTGCATTCCTTACAACCACTTGGTTAACCATTACAAAATCGCTCCTGTATTTTCATTAGCCATGAGCAAAATTTGGTCTTCCAATTCTTTTATGTTCTCTTCCACTGTCAGTTCGGTAAGAATCCTTTCCAGCACTGGCAGTTTTGTTTAAGGATCAATTTTCACAATTCGATAAATGTTAAGGCGTCTCATCATATTCAAGATCAATGTGTTCCAATTTCGTAATCTCGTTTCGTGTCGAGCCGTCACCTTGCCAAATTGAAGCTACAATTTCACCGTATTGATCATATATATAATTCTCATTCCTGTTTGCATTTGTATTTTCACTTCCTTTCCTGAATACCTTTATTCGGGTTTTAACAGACAACAGTATAAGCTTTCCCGGCTCACAACGTCACACCCTTTCCCCCTGATTCCCTCTATCTATTTAATTTACAGCGAAACAAGTGTTGTATTGAAATAATGCGAAGCATTTACAGGCCCAGCACTGGTGTTATCGCCCCAAAAAACGAGTTTCAAAGGTACGGTTACATCAAAGTTAACTGGAGCGGGATTTTGACCAAAAGACCAATTTATAGTATCTGTTGAAGTGAAAGATGAGTTGTTTGTCCTGTATTGACAAGTCGAAACCTTCGACTGCAAATCAATAACAAAGTACAGTATATTAATGACTTTTAGCCCTTGACCTGAAGCAGAGGAAGCATGAATGGGCCAAAAATTAACCCCATCATATAGCGAGAAAAAAGCATAAACGCTGTCGGTTGTCGTCGGTAGAGAAATATACGACACGGTTCCTGTATTTCTGGCCGTTCCCGTTATCAATTTCGTACCCGCCTCAAACGTTGCATATGTGTAGGCTAGGTAGCTCCTGTTGTTTGCGGCTAAGGTTACGCCTGTGGATGCATTTGGGCCGGGATTTAACAAACTATACTTGCCGCCGACTTGAGGCCCAGATAACTCTTGGTTATCCAATGAGAAAAAATCAAGTGTCGGCATTATGTCACCACCTCCATGACTATATGGGCATGAACAGCGCCAGAAGCTGAACACCAACCCTCGATAAATTCGTTTGACGAAATGATCATATCTGCAAACGGGATCAAAATTGTATCGTTTGCCGCTATAGTGTACTTGTTAATCAAATTGCAATTGTCGCCACTCCATCCAAAACGGATAGTTACTGTTTGTGCTGTGCCTGTTACGTTACAAAGTACAAGTGATTTCACTAATCGATTTGTACTCCCGAGGGCTGGAACCATCGTTGTTGGTGTTGAACTTGCTGGCATACTAATGCGGAACGAGTTAAGCCCCAATGTAAGTGGTGCTCCATCCCTTTCTTCTGCCGTTACCCTAGCGTTGACATAGGGGGCTGAGCACCACATACGAATGGTTTCGCCTGGAGAGATAACAACATCAGAGATAGGTATAACCAATGTTTGATTTGCTTTCATAGGCTTGGCGTAAATTAAATAATTAATAGGCGAGCTGTTAAGCGCCATGGTAACGGTGGTGTCCACCGAGTTGACATTGCATAGGATAATGGATTTTATAATACACGTCTTATCCGTTTTTCCTGTGTACATGGTTGTGCTTGCTGTTGTGGGGAGTCTATCCCCGTATATTTTAACTACCGCCATCTATAGCGCCCCCCATACTTTAGATTGTGTGTGCAACACCCAAGCACCCCACACTCCGCCCTGCTTAGTCCTCACCCAAAGAGTTGGAACGGAATTTTGTTTGGTAGCTCTTTGCAAAATATATAAGTCAGAATCAACAATGACCTCAACGTAAAACCCGCCAGTACCACCGCCCACTGGGGCATTCGGAACGCTTGGATTAACAAAATATTGCCCTGCGGTAATCAAGTCATTGAAGTTAATCGTAGAAAGAGTTGACTTCAATCGCCCGTTATCGCGTGTTAACTTGAACATTTGCCCTTGTTCGAAAATCGCCAAATCATCCCCCTCGGCGCTGTACGGCACATCTGCCGAACCTCCCGAGAACTTGATTCTACTGATTGCTTTAGTTGTGGTTGGTACAGGACCGGAAACAACAAGACGCAACTTAATACCGGAAACACCTGCTGGAATTGTTACAACCTTCCTTTTTCGATGCCAACCCGTATTCCCGTTTGCTACCAATGAAGCTATAGTCGTATTAGAAGCGGAGTTTAATACTTCTATATATAGATTTCCCTCATTCATTCCCCATGTATAGAATACAGCCTGTAACATGTAATCGCCTGGACTTACAATTATAGAATCAGAATCCAACATAGAGTATAAACCACTAGTTAGCGGGTAAGACATGCCGAAGTATTTTGATACCCTGCTGTCCACGCTTGTGGTAACCGCCCAAAGAGAAGGCCCTTCTGGGTAATTCCAATTTGACATCCCTAAATTAGCGGAAGAGTTCTTCACAAGGTTGGGCGAATAACTTTCAATTATAGGTTTAACAGCGACGTTAACAGCCGCCTGAGCATTCTCGTCAGCCTGGGGCAGTATCACTCCAAGTTCGTCTCTAGTAGGTACTTTATTCCATGGACCCCAACCAAAATAGTAGTTTCTTTGAAAAACCTCTAAGTTGCCAGGCTGGAAGGTGGTCAGGGTTTGCAACACTCCCGCATGAGGCTCTACAGTCAAGTGAAACGCATCTCCAGTTGGGGAATTAAGCAAGGTTTCTACAGTGACATTCGTTGGGCAATAATATTCCCCTTCTGTAATATAGCTATTAAGATCAGATCCCGCAGGTATAAGTATGGATTCACGTGTTGCAACGCCTGCGTCAATCTTTTCAAAAATCCTGTTAATACTCTCCCGGGTCACATTCTCGTTCCCTAAGGGAAGAGGTAATTTCAGTCGATCCGTTTCTTTTGGCATTACGCCCACACCTCCAGTTCATTCCACGTCAGGGACGCGGCGTCGAGTTTATCCCAGGTCATCTGTTTGTTGTCCAGATCGTCCCACACCAAATATCGATACTCATATTCCACGGCCATATGGGCCGGTTTTAGTTCATCAATCGCGCGTTTGAGATCATCAATATTGGGCGGGATGCCCATCGTGTCCACAAAGCTCACCGTAAAACTCCACGCTTCCGGCTGAAACGTGACATCCACCTTGCCTCCGGCATACGCCTCAGCGACATTCGCCACCAGTCTGCCCGAAAACTTTCCGGCACCGCGCAGTTTCGATTCCACCACAGCACGCCGCTGCTCCACAGGTTTGAGACGATCCGTCTCAATGCCAAGCTCCTGTTCCCAAAAATCCAGGCCCCACGTCGCGGTGCGGACAAAAAACTGATCCAACGTCTCATCCAGCGCCTGATACAAGAGATCCATCTCGGTTCCTTTGGACTGCATATCAGCCTGCATCACACGTGAAGTCTCATAATAGCTCGGCAAATACGAGAACAGCTCCCGACCTTTCTCACTCGTCAGTCCAACATGTACAGCAGAAGGTGCACTCATGACCCGCATCCTCCTTTCCTTTCACATCAACGTAAACAGTTTCGCTCAAATGCTGCGTTCCCGAGCGGCGTACCGCACGACTCAAGCACACTTCTTGCCCGCAGTTTTCTTCACTTCCACATGAGTCGGGAATAGCACAGCTGGAACATCTCCCTTGTCCCACACTGCCTCTGCACCCACACCCGCACTTCGTATCCTCCACTACACCTCTACTCATGCACATCCACCGTCCCCAGCACGGCCACCTGACTCGCGGTCATCTCGATATTCTGGTCGCTCACACCGTTCACGGTAAGCTCCGAATAATCGATAATCGGCGGAATATCAAGCAGGATCGCGGCAATACGAGTGTAACGAACGAGTGGATCGGCAAAAGCCAACTGTTTCAGATATGCGGTCACCCCACCCTCAATCAATGCCCTCACGTCTGCCAGCGTCGCATCGCTTGCCAGGGTCAGCTTCACCTGAATGTTCATCGGGACTTCCTCTGCGGGCATCACGGTCACCACCGGGCCAGCTGGTGCAACGCCTTCACCCTGTCCATCCTGCGTTGGGTCCACGTATTTCTGCACAGCCGCCACCAGATCGCTGCCCGCGGCACGTTTGTCCGTATCCAGCAAATACAATCCCACCGTGCCCGGCCCTTGCCATAACGTAATAACCCGCGTTGCACCAACACCTGGTACCTCACTGGCCCATTGCACATATTGCGATTTGTTGCCGCTGGTTCCTTGGTTACGGACTTTGGCATAAAAGCGTTCCAACAACGCCGTATCTGCCTCAATATCTGCACCGCCTTTAATCACCTCAACATTCGTGACAGAAGTCACGCCACTTACAGGTGTAGACAGCACATTTACTGTGCCCGTAGGCACATTGCTCTCTTTTCCGGCAACAAGCGCCCGCACGCCAACACTACCCAGACCATCTTCTCCCAACTCCACACGACCAACGGTTTCATATTCGAGTGAAGCTTCACCGGAGATTTCATCTGCCAAAGTCGCCACAACCGTGCCCGCAGGCACCACTTTCCCCGGCGCACCAGCAAATTTAACCGAACCTTGTGCCGCTACCGCAGCCCGCCGGGTAATGCCATGCTCTCCCGCCCGCAGATCCAGCTCCTCCGAACGAAAATTCGGATCACTGCTCGCCGCAGTACTCGCAAACCCGCGTCGCAGTAATTCCTGCGCCCACAAAGCCGCCTCAGACAGCATAAACGCCACCGGAGCCTCCGCATCCCACAGAAAAGAACCTTCCGACTTGTCCAGATCCGCGGGCAAACGATCCAGCATACGCTGCATAATCTGTTCCTCCGTCTGGTCCTCCAAATAACGCGGAATCTCAGCCATCCCGTCAGATCACCTCACTTTCCAAAATAAACATCTCTTCCTGCACACTCGCCACCCGACACGAGAACATGCATTGCTCCCGATTCCAATCGAACGAGAACTGGTCTACCGAATCTGTGCGTGGATCAGCCAGCAGCGTCTCCGTAACCATCCGGGTAATCTCACTTTCCATAACCCCCCGGCTGTCACCCTGACCAACCAATTCATCCAGCTCCGATCCATAGTTCCGGGAATAAATCACATGCCTGTACCGCGGCGTCTTCACCGCCTTGATGCACCATTGCACCCAGGCTTCATGCGCACCTGCCGCAGCGACTTTGCCACTTGGGGTCAGCACAAAATCCCCCGCATCGTAATCGAATCGCCAGCTCCGTCCAAATCGTACCGCTTCCGAAGCCGCCCCCGACAGATCTTCCTCATCTCCCCATACCACACCCGTTTCCGGGAACAAACTAGGCATTCGCACTCACCACCTTACACAGCACCACAATGTCGTTACCGCCATTCACCCGCATCGCCAGCACACGGTCTCCAGCCTTCAATCCTTTACCGAGAGACCACACCGCTTCTTCCACTTCCCCTTTTTGCAAAAGAAACCGTCCCGTGCCCGTCGTTCCGCCGTTTGCCACGTCAGGTATACCGGAGATCGCGCCAGCAGCCTCGCGCTCCGGTAACCCAAGCGTGCCCGGCAGCTCGGCCACGAGATAGTCCTGCACTTCGTGCTTGAAGTCATCCAGTTTCACGCCGGACGAAGTCATCGTACCCAGTACCGCGCCCATGCCACTCACGGCTTGACGGGTATGCGTACTCATCGCACCGCGCATGACCTCGGCAAAATGTCCGTACGGATCATCTTTATTCAAGGTAATACCTCCTTTTCACCATCTCTGCCGTCCCCAGCTCCAGCGTCATCGTTCCAGGCCCGGCAGACAGATCGCGGCTAACCGACATGACGATCAGCTTCAGTCCTTTTACTAACACCGCGTCTCCGGCGCGAATCGTATTCACATCCGGTGCAGATATCGTAAAGGTTTCCTGAATACCCGTCAGACGGCTTTTCGCCAGCTTCTTGGCGGCCGTCGCTGTTTTGACCTGATCGTCCTCGATCAGCTTTTGCAGCGTGCCCAACTCGGCTACACCATCCTGCTCAATCGCGAGCACTTTGGAAGGAACCTCTTTGCCGCTACTGGACTCCGAGGCTGCCATCACTTTAACTTTCGTAACGGCGCCTTCGAGCGTACGCATCTGGGTCAGATCAATCAGTCGATCCAACTCGTGCACTTTCGCATTGCTGCCCACTTTGAACAGTTGCAACCCGCCGGGCGTCATCCGCGGATGATACATATCCCCGCCAGACTTCACCGTTTCCTTCAGATCGGCAAACATCATCGAAAAAATTGTCTGCGACCGATACACCGCTTTGCTCAGCTTCGTTTTGGTATCCGGCAGCGCGGCGTATGGAATTTTCCATTCCTTGGCGTACGTTTTGAGACGTTGTGTGGCAGTCTGGTCTTTGGGCAGCAGGAACTCGTCCTCTGATTTTTCCAGATAAATCATCCGGTCGTAGACGGTCAGGGACAGTCGCTTGGTGCCGCTGTTCGAGCTTTCCACTTCCCAGATGACCGCAGGGTGCAGCAAGTGAACCATTGATTTTTCGCCAAAAGGAATCCCGCTGATCCGCACCGGCAGACCCGGTGATATCGCAGGCAGACCCGAAGACGCAGACACCGCCAGCCGGATGTTGGCCTGATAAGCAATCTGGTCGAGCGAGTCCTTCAGCGTAATCGTCTCCACCAGCTTGGTGATGTCATATTTGTCGTCGACAATGACTTTGTAGGTCATGGCATCACCAGCTTTTGTCCTGGCTTGATCCTGTTTGGATCACTGCCGATGGTCTTCACATTGAGCTTGTAGATCTCGTTCCATTTGGAACTGCTGCCCAGCTCAAGCTTTGCTATTTTGGACAGGGAATCGCCGGATTTCACGGTGTAGGTCTTGCTGCTCGTTTTCAGATCAGTACGAGAACCCGACTTGCTCGCAGATGTTGCACCGCCAACCTTCTCCACTTTGGAATCCCGCCAGGTGCGCATCGTAATATCAAAGTAAATATCCCCACTCTCACCACCCCGAAAGTTCGTATTGTGAGAGATCAGATACACGGGCACGTTCACCCCCGTGTTGGTAATGATGAAGCGCAGCGGCTTTTTCGATACCAGAAACGTATTCAGCATATTCATCGCTACCCGCGGATCAGGCAAAGGCTCGTACATGCAATAGGACGCATCGTAGTCTTTGGGAAAAAAAGAAGAGAAGGTGATCTCCTTCACCTTCTCCCCCTGCGCAAAATCAAACTCGCCATACTCCAGCATATTAATCGTTTCGTACCCTTTGGATCGGGAAATCGTCAGTTCCTCCGGTTTCACCGGAAATTGAAACTTCGTTTTCCCATCGATCAGGGTAAATTCCATTTTGATACCTTCCACATTATCTTTAAATACAGTCATGACAGGCCTCCTTTCTGCTTAGGCCATAATCGTTTTTCGATTTTCCATCGCACGGCGCACTTCCCCTGCAAATCTCATGCCAACCTGATGTGAGATCGCATCGTAGTCGATGGCGTTCTCCCGGACAGTCACCTGCACAGCACCTTGTGGTACGTTTACGGAGATCTGGTTGGTCGTCTCGGTTCTAAAATCCTTCAAGTAACCGGACAGACTACTCATCTGGTCTTCTGATATTTGTACCGTCATCGTGGACGATTTCCCATTGGCATTCGTCTGAGCTACATTACCTAGACCCATGGCTTGTGTCTGCATCACGCTTGTTCCCATGAATGCAGCAGACGTAGGTTGGCCTCCCTTGCTGTTCAAGTACGCAACTGGCCCCGTTGTTGTTAGCGCAGGTGGCACATATGGAGGCGGCATCATGGGAACCGTAGCTACTTGAGTTGGGGTAGCAACCGTTGTTGCCGATACGGTCTTGTCCTCCTTCTTCGAGCCAAAACCGAAGAAACTGGATATGCCATCGGTTATGTTTTTCGTTTTCTCAGAGACATAATCCGCTGCACCCGACAATGCATTACCCACACCCTCGGTAGCGTTGGACATAAATTTTCCAATATCCTTGGATTTGTCCCCGATCCAGCCGCCTGCTGCACTGCCAGCCCAACCGCCTACTGCACCACCAACCCAAGTTCCTATGCCAGGCAAAAGAACACTGCCGATGGCGCTGCCAATCGCCGTACCTGCTGTGCCGCCAATCATGGAACCCACAGCTCGACCACGCTCCTCAGGAGGTGCAGTTGCAACATTCGCTACATCAGCGAGCATGCTGATTGGTCCAAGCAATTTCCCGGCTCCCTTAGCAAGCCCTCCACTCAGTTTGCCGAACATCCCATTGCCTGAGAAGAGCTTAGATATTGGTGAACCTGAGGGTACATTTGCGCTAATGCCAAGTCGATTCGGATTCATTTTTTGATCAAAATCCATTTTCAGCTTTTTCTCTTCTGCTGAAGAGATGTTGGTTATAATCTTTTTCGCAGGATCGGAAACAGGCGTTTTTACAGTTCCAGTCGAACGTTCTTGGTAGGACCTGGAACCGCTCTTGTAAGGACCTTTTTTCCCACTTTCAGAATTCGCAATACTCTTAGCCTTAGTGATGCTTCCTGTACTTTTAGCTTTGCCGCCTTTCGCTCCCCCCCTTGAGAGTCTTCCCACCAAACTGCCACCAGAACAGCAGCAGCATTGGGAGACAGAGCCGGAACTCCCCTTGGACTTTCCAAATAAATTTTTTAATTTGCCAATCAAGTCTGTCGCATTATTTAGCGGATCAAGAAAATCATTAGTTTTCTGCGCCATTTCGCGAATCCAACTAATCTCTTCTTCTTTCGCAGTGTTGTTGACCGTATTATTGTTACTCCCAATATTCAATGCCAACGAAGGTCCACTCGCCGGATTCATTTTTCCCATCGCCACTTCAACCTTCTGCCGAACCTCCACTGACACAGTCCCAGAAGCCTTTACCACCTGGTCCCTGAAGCTGTTCAGTTTCACTAGCGCGCGATCAAGTGCCGGACTAAGTTGGTCATCCAATCCAATCTTCGGCGTGATCCGCAACCTACTTAATCGCACAGCCGTGCTATAAATGCTTTCCAACCTGCGCCCGGTTGTTCTCAGCTCATTGTTCACTTTAATCAGACTCTGATAGCGAACTCTGCCCAGCCGTTCCGTAGAACGCTGAATCTGATCCAGATAGCGGATGGTCGTCCGCATTTCCGCATTGGATTTGGACAAACCTACAATCATTTCTGCCATTTCTTTCACCTCCTGCCCTTTCTAATTATCGATTCATTTGCGAGGTGATCGCTGCCATTTCCTCTTCCGAGAAAGCAATCAACAGCGAACGTTCCCCGCGTGGCAAAGACCAGAATTCTCCGGGCCGTAGATGATGACGGACCCACATGTGATACAAGAACGTGGTCATCCCGCCGGAGTGAATCAGTTTTTTAGGTCTTCAATCTCCACACCGAAGCCAGACAGCTCCAGCACCTTGTCGCCAACGGCATCTAGTTCACCCGCGAGCAGCATGCGACGAACCGCTTGTTCCCCACCGGACAGCTTCATGCGTCCGGTAATACGGTTGTCTCCCCAACCGGACAATTCGAGTCCGCGCACATTCATTTTCACTGTGGCTTCGGAGATCAGCAGCGCATTAAACGTTTCAGTATCCACCTTTTCCTCGGTGCGGCCTTTGACCGTTTTCCGAATCGTACAGCGCTCACGGATCTGATCCACTTTGGAGGACGTTAATCCACGCAGGGTCAGCAGCAGGTCCAGACGTTGAATGCGTACATTCTCTTCCGGCAAACGTTCCGCCGCTTCAAACAACTGATCCAAAATTTGTTCTTCAGACATATTCTCATTCATACTCATGGGGTGCGATCTCCTTCTCATTTCACAATTGGGTTATTACATCTCCATACAGGGACAACAAAGAGACCGAGAATTTCTCGGCCTGCATATGTTATCCCACTTCTGTTAAGTTTCGTAGCTAATATGCTTGATCAGACAAGCTTCGTTACGAGGTCTTTCCGAAGTTCGAAGTCATTCCAATCCTTAGTTCGCCACAATCGGATTCAGCAGTTCAAACCCTTCAAACGTAAATCCTGTTTCCTCCGGAACTTCCTCACCAGCTGTCCAGTTAGCGAGCTGGATTTTGTCCACCATGCAACCTTTCAGCAGGACACTCTCATGTCCGTAAGACTCGGGATCGTTCAGCTTGGAGATAATCTGGAACTTGGTGAAGCCGCGCTGGATCATATCCGAAGTGACTTTGTAACCCGTCATCGTACCTGTTCCTTTTTTCGCACCATTCTTGTGTACTTTCCAGTCGTTGCCAACTAGATTCAGCTCACGCTTCTCAATTTCAACGCTGGCCTCCAGCTTATTAATATTCGTCTGCCACACACCATCGATATGCAGCTGACCATGGGTACCGAGAATTACTCTTGACGCATCCAACATGACAATTCCTCCTTGAAATTAGAAAATATCGTATATAACATCTATCCAACGAATCAGCGTTTCGTTTAAAACACCCTATCCTTCTACACAAACCTTATTGCACGTAAAACGTACCAAACAACTGCTCCATCACATCCGTCAGTTTCACATTCCATTGCAGGAATACCTGATCTGCCTCCGGCTTGAGAATCGGTGCAGCACCATAATACGCCGGATCGAGAACGACATCGTATCCCTCAGCTTCAATGACATTGCTCTGTGCGAGCAGGGCCAGATAGGCTTTCATCGCTCCAATTAGTGCCTGACGTCCTTCTTCCGTATTGTTCACTTTGCCGATATACGTATCTTCAGCAGAACGCTGCAAGTCCGTATTAATCGCATCCATAACACGAATGGAACGAATTTTTTTCCAGGCATTATTCTGTCCTGCAGCAGGGGTTACAAGTGTATTCACTCCACGAAGCGCCTTCACCTGGCGTCCATCATGGAAGAAAATAAATACGCCGTTCTGTACCGCCTGCTCCTGCTCTGCACGCGTCCAGCGGCGTGTTACGTCATCGAACGGAGAAGGTGCGTATGTTGTGGATTCATTCAGACGTTGTCCGGCAATCAGACCCGCGACATAAGCAGACGTTTCCGCCGAACTGTAGAACGCATCTCCCAATCGCACACCCGTACCAACATTGATTACGCCTTCGTGATTCAACGTAAGTGAACGTGCAGAAGCCTTCTGTGCAGCTGTTGCGGAAGTATCGTCCGCCGTGGTGCCGCCGAATACAGCCATCACAGGTTTACCCTCACTGCGTACACGTTTGACCCAAGCCGCAAAGCTCGCCAGCAAAGGTGCATCCGCCGCATGATCCAGTGCCAACACGTCAAATTGCTCACCTTCCAGCGCGCCCTGTACAGCAATATACTCTGCATTGGTCAGACCATCGTTGCCACTTGCGCCACCTTTGAACGCAGCTCCAGCAACGGTTGCCACGACACCTGCACCCTCACCAATCGCCTGAGCGTTAATCCAAATGTTGCTTTCATCCGCATTGATCTCTTTCGCCAGCGACGCTGCCGAAATATCCGCAGTCAGCAGTGCATACAGCATCCGGTTGCCTTCAAACAGACGAACCTCATGCTTCGTATTATCAATTACACCCGGCTGAATCGTGACGTAGAATCCGTTACCCCGGTCACCCGGATACTTCGCGTCCAGTTGCAGAACGGCTGCATCACTGCTGTCTTTCAGCGTAAGCGCGGCTGCTTTTGCTGTTGCTCCGGCCACCCGATAAGCGAGCAGATTTTTCGGTCCACCCAGCAGGGCGAGCTTCAAGGAAGTATAAGCTGTCCCGTTATCCAGGGCATGTGCCGAGAAAATACGTTCAATCGCAGCTTCACTGCCGACTTCTACAAAAGTGCCTACCGGACCCCAGTTTGCCTTAATCGGCACAACAACTGTTCCGCGATTACCAGCTTGAATGGCGGAAGATGCCGCCGCCTGAAAATTCATATATAAGCCCGGAAGTACCGGACGATTCATTTGCTCCCAAGTTCCGCCTGCCATTATTCCTTCACCTTCGCTTTCATAAATTGGTTGATACGTTCCTGTGCTTCTTCAATGGAAAACGTCTCTTGCGCTGCTTCGTACAGCGCACCGTACAGCACCTCTGCCTTAATGGCAAAGAGGGCTTCAGCATGATTCATCAGCTCGGCCCGCGTATATTGCGGGACAGCCTGTTTGCTTTTTTTCACGGAGCTTGCCATGGCCATCTCACCTCATTGTTTGACTACTGAATTCGTGGAACCTGATCTTGCACTATCATTTTGACCTATGAATTTTTGTCCCTATGAACCTATGAATTTGAAGCTAAAGCTATGATATTATCTCTCTCATCTGGAACCCATCTACAGTTCCTCTCGACTAACGTTTACTGTATCCCCTTGCTATGGTGAATCTCGCGGATCAATGGTGCATCCGTTCCTGGACGGCGAATACGCTGCTGCAGCGTCAGACGAATCTGCCCGTTCAAGTAGGCGTCTGCCTGCAAGTCGGCAGAAACTTCATCCACCGTCACATATCGCGTATCGCCTGTATCCGTCAAAGCAATCCGGGTCTGCACAGCCAGTTGTTCAACCAGATGTGTGACCGTTTGACGGACATCTCCTACATTCGCAGCCAACACATGCCCAATCCATTGCTTCCGAATCTCCAACGCCGAAGTCCCCGCCGCTGTTGTACTGCATCCCGTCAATCGCCACAGTATGGACTTGGTCGCATAATCTCCAGGCCAAACATCCCCATATATGGACCATTCCTGTCCGAGCTGAGTTCGTGTCCAACCTTGAAGTGCAGCCATCCACGAATCTGCTATTTCACTCTGAGCGTGTTCCACTGTTTCCGGAGCATACACCCCAAATCGCAGGCTGCGCGTAACCAGTCCAGAACTGGCGTCCACACGATCACAATCCGAAGAACCCAGGTAGATACAGGTAAATGCCCCGCCTTCTTCATCCTCCAGCCTGACCTGGTGCAGTCCTTCCATCAGCAATGAGGACCATGCCTCCACTTGTTCTGCGCCTCCATCTTCGGAGCGTGCATATGGAGAGATTTTGATGATCCTCCTATACCCCGCCCAAGCAGACTTCGGTACTTCTTCGGCAAAAGCAATTACGGCAC
Organism: Paenibacillus sp. 11B; assembly: GCF_030487755.1. Lineage (NCBI taxonomy): Bacteria > Bacillati > Bacillota > Bacilli > Caryophanales > Paenibacillaceae > Paenibacillus > Paenibacillus sp. 11B. Next base: position 268,955 of record NZ_JAUKNS010000003.1, read on the forward strand.
AGGGTCCAGTCAACACTTCTCCCGGCGCAGGTACATCCAGTACTCTGCCATTCCATGCCGGAACAAGAGCCGCCAGCTTCTGCTTCAACGTTCGCCTGATGACGTTACTCAGTTGCCCTGTATTGGCTGTGTTGTTCAGCCCACTACTTATAGACACATTCATTTCGCCCCCTTCAGCTGCAAGTTTGCGTTCTGCTCCACACAGTGCAGCGACCATGTAGCAGTGATGAACTCCCCCTTTAACCGATCTGTTATAGGAAAAAGGGACTCATCGCCAGTACGTCTCTGTACTTGCGTTTCTCCATCGAATCGGAAGCTGGACACCATTCACCGCATCAAAAAGACCGGCCCCTTGTGGCCGGTCTGTACATTAGCGTATGTGCTTTCGGTGTGTGTCCTTTGCTATTGATCCGATAATACAATCTTACACCCTTTCATCCCTAGCGCCGATGGTGATTCGTACGACTTCGGTGCGATTAAGGTTGTAACTGGGGTGGAAAAAAGACGAAAATTTAGCTGAAGCATAAGATGTCTTATTAACATTAGTTTATTTCTTTGTATTTGGTATTATAGGCAATGAGGTATTCTTCTGTAGAGTCCTCTACTGCAATCATATCTGTACTGTTTTCGTTTTTGATTTTAAATAGTTTTGTACCTACTTTGTAGGTGTTGGAACTTATAACGTTCCCATCACCGTGATCTCTCTCATTGGTCGAGGATACCTCTATTTCACCTATTTGTTCAGCTAGTTCCTCCTCTGAGATGATGTCATTGCTTGTAAAATAGACTTCTTCCTTTAGGTTTATCATTTTATCTGAAGGGAAACTTTCTCTGGATGAAGAGCACCCAATCAAAAGTAAAATCAATGAAACGATCAGTATGAGTAGTAATTTTCTTTTCATATTACCTCCATGTATAGACTAGATCCCCTATTAGATGGCTTTGACTTTTTCTTTTAATTAGTGGAAGTGGAAGTTGAAACTTCATCAAAAGTAACTAAACGATTATCGTATAGGTTTTTAAACGAATTGTCACCCGTTTTAAATGATTGTACACCCTGTTTAATAAAGATACTTTCATCCTCATTAATAGGAATGTATACATTATCATCGATCTTTTTTAGATACAACAATACTTCTGTACCTTCTTGGAGTTCGGTAGAATTCTCATGGTAAATAATAGACGTATCTGTTTCTCCGCCAATTTGTCGTAGATTAATTAAATCTCCTTTTGAACCTTCTCCTTTGATGACATTTTCTATAGCTACCTCCGATTGGTGAAATGCTTCTTCGTTTTCACCATCATTTTTAATGAGAGGACTAAGTTTGTTTTTAACAATCCCACTCACAATAAGATCTGCATCATATGCACGAGCTTCGAGTGTGCTATAGCCAATAGCCCAGGAATAATGATTTATTTTCAAATCTTTTTGTGTGATTTGAGCCTTTTGAAGAACATTTTCGGGAACATCTAGCACAGGTTCATCACTCTGAGCTTTAGCAAAGTTATTATCATAAAGAACATTAATGGTATTTATGTCCCATGAAGTTGGTGACTTGTTTGGACGCCCGTCTACTAAAGCTCCAGAAGAATTACGTTCAAATGTATTTGGAGTCATAACTGTAGGATTACCAAATGGAGCATGATCCAACCCAAGAGCATGACCAAATTCATGAGTTGCGATACCCTCTACATTGTCTGTATTGTAATGACTTTGCGTTGTGTAGTATGTATTAACCCATGTTTTCATAGTGGAATAGTTTCCAGTTATAATACTAAATGTCCATTCCGCACGTCCATCCCAAGTAACGCCACTGTCAGATTTATTGCCCGCAGTAAATTTAGAATTCGTACCAGCTTTTAGAAAGACATCAGTAGATAAGTTCCGTTCATCTCTAGCATTTGTCCATATGTTTATGTAGAAATTATTAAAACCATTGTTTTGATAAGTTATATTTCTGCTTCCCCAAGAGTAACCAGTTACTGGAGTCGCATAAGCTTGTATGTTACTAAACAATAATCCTCCTAAGCCTCATAATAACGCTTTCTTAATATGTTTCATAGAACCACTCTTCTGTTATTGGATTTTTTTTCCACAAAAAACTATAACCTTGAATATACAAAAGGGTCAACAGAATACAGACAAAATAGCACTTTTATACTAATTTTTCCCTGGTGGAAGTTTAGTAGAAAAGTGCTAATCTTTAATCAATTATTGAATTGAACAAAAATAAATTGAATTAATTCCTGAATATACTGATCATTTTCATACAAAAGATAGCATCCTAATCTTTCTTTATGGATGCTCGCCACATTCCACTTCCTAAAACACAAATTAAAAAATATAGCTTATTTCAGCGAAACCTTGGGATTCAACGTAATCTCAAACGCACGTCCCCAGATGAAATCGGGGTTCGCATATTCCAGCAGTGCGCTGCAGTACTCCGCATAGACTGGTTCGCCATTACAGATTTGTTTGATCGCCACATTCCCTTGGGCAAAAGCCGGTTTTCCCGCTAGTGTCGCTGTATGGGTCTGCATCAGATCCCGCAGCAGCGTCTGCAGATGAGCGTAATCCTCCTCGGAGTTGAAGAGTGACATGTTCTGATCTGCAAGGGTTGCCACATTGGTATACAGCGCATGCGCTCTCGAATACGTCCGAATATCTGCAATCGCTACAGCTTTATAATAGTAATCTTTCAGGAAGCGTTTGAACAACAATGACCCCTGTGCATTCATGGCATCTCGCAACGTGTGGGCATGTGTTTCAGTTGTAATCAAAGCAAAGCGCGATTGTCCCATACCCACAGCCATACCGATTTTGTTCCCCGGTGTATTCCATGCACTGTAACCCAGAACCCGACCCGTATACGGACTGCTTAGGAGTGCTTCGGCTACATCGACGTTGGCTGGACCTTTACCTACAAAATCAATCAACACCGAAGGAAGACCCTTCTCACTATTACTCGTCAATTGAGCCACAGCCGAATGCACCTGATCCAGCGCCGTAATGGCAATAATCTCAATGTCCACAGGCCTTTTACCCGGTGTTCCTGGATGACAGTTCGTCATGCGATCCAGCTCAGACGCCATGTCAAACGAAGCCGCTTCATCGGCAGATGTAGCATTCGTCAATTCATTTCCATTTTCCACATCGGAAGTTGTATCCGTTGCCACATCAGGCTCTGGATAAGCGGAATCCGCTACAACCACACCACCTACAATATCTACATGGCGCACCACATTTTTGTGCAGATCCATATATTCGTAGGCATTGATAATCGTTGAACCATGAGGGCCGAAATATTTTACCGCATAACGTGTCTTCGCCCCACCGCGAAGCAATTGATTCGCCATGCGTGCCACCAGAGCGTGACCCAGGCCGTCAGCATCCGGAAGAATAATCGCCCGATCCGGATTTTGTCCATCCGTCCCACCAAGCCATTCATTTATCCGAGCTTCCACATAATTGATCTCATTAATCTGAACGCCTTGCGTATTCGCATCGTCGACTCCTACGGCGAGGAAATCAATATATCCTTTGCGAGCAAGCTGATCCAGAATGTATAGATTTGTTTTGAATTTATGTTGTCTGGTGTTGTAGTACTGTTCTTTATTAAAATACGTCGTTTCCCCATATTCCGTAGACTCTGGAGAAAGGTTATACCCATTCACAATATCCTCGAATGCCGTAAAGGACTGCCGTGGCTGCTGCATCAATGCACGAGATTCGTTGTAAGCATCCAATGCGAGACCATCTGCAAATGAAGTGGTAGCGAGTCGCATAATGGTATCCATCACATACACCGGTTTGCGCGGATATTTCTTTTTAATGGCTTTAATCACATCGAGCAAACGGGTTGTGTTCTGATCGTAATCAGGATTTGTGCCTCCTCCATCCTCACGAAGCTGACGACTGCCAATCAGACCACCATATGCCAGCATATCCGACGAGATAATGAATCCATCGACTTTGGCAGCATGCTTCAGAATAAAATCATGAATGTTGGACGGTTTACCATACGTAGGCGTAGACGTTCCAAGTAAGGTTGTGCCTTCGACCGTTTTCTTGGAATCCAGACGATTTTGAATGTCACCCAGGTGCGGTGTAATGATATGGATACCGGCTGCTTTTCCTTGTACAACGACGTCATCCAGATTCGCTGGACGATCATCCAGTGGAACATACAATACTGTTTTCATATCCTAAAACCTCCTGTTAGATATATTCAATCTTTATTTAGTACCCGATCAGAGCAAGTGTGCACTCACCGCATAAAAAAACGGCCCCCCAGGCCGGTCTGTACATTAGCGTATGTGCTTATCGGGATGTGTCACTTGCTATTGATCCGATAATACAATCTTACATGTTTACATTGGTCGCGCTGACGGTTATCCGTATGGATTACGTCTATTTGTTGTAGCCATCATGGCGGTTAAACGTCGGTTTCTTGCAGAGGCTTCTGTCGGATAACCCAACAAATTCATTCCTGATGCTGTTTATATGATAAAAGTTGCCTTTTAAACTTTATTTACAGTAAAGGATGGATACGATCATGAAAAAAAAGCTCTGGTTCTATCTGTGTATCGCTGTCACCAGTTATATGGCTGGCCCCGTTATGTATGCTTTGACAATGTACACCTTTTATCAAGAAACAGCTGTTGTAACTTCATCACTCATTGGATGGACCGCTGCCACATTCTCATCCGTTGGTATCCTGTTTATCCTGGTCACAGTCATTCTGCTCCGAGTGCTCCACATCTATTATTTCTGGCTGCAAACCCTGCTATTTGAGTTACTTTTCCTTGTGCTCGTCTATATGACCACTGTTCTTCTTGGAGCTGGTAACACAGGTCTGCCCTCGCTGTCCTTTCCATTTACGCCCGAAGGCATTCCCTTGTGGATGTTCTGGGGCAGTATTGCACTTATGAGTTCCTGGGGAATATGGACAGCGCGTCAGCCCGTCCGAAAATCACCATACATGCTGGTATCCAGAGTCATTCTGATCCTGTTTATTCTTGAAATTTGGCTCCTTTAAAAAGATAAAAGGAGCACAGCCATCTCAGGCAATGCTCTCTTAAATGTATGTTTTTCTCACGCAATAATATAGCGGAAGTTTTCCCAGCTTTCCGGAACTGAATTTCCGTTTCTGGCATGATGGTAGAAGCTGAATGGAAATTTGAACAGATGACCTCCATGCCAATCGTGGGAACGTCTGTCGGTCAGCCAGTATTCCAGTTCATGGGGCAGTGCAACAGAACGTTCTGCACGGATCAATGGCAGTCGATCGACTGGACATTGCAGCGTTGGCATCTCCTGCTCAACGTCCACATCCCGGCTCAGTCGCAAAGCCTTGACCATCTTCAGGAATGGTGGAATGCCCTTGTGGAACAAGGTCGGATAATCCAGTTCATATAATATGTTAAGCGCATGCCCATAGGTCAGCATATGGCCGATCAGATCATGATGCGCTTCCGCGTGATAGATCGTGCGGAACGCTCCAAGCTCATCCAGAATTAGACGGGACAATTGTTCAGGGCTTTCAACTTCAGGAAATCCGTCTGCATCATCTACTTTTAAGCCGCGAATTTCTTTCACAGTCGTGTTCATCCATGATCTGCCTGGAATGGTTCGTTCAAAAGAATCAATAAGTGCAACCAGCTGATTCAAGTCGTGGTCCGAGCCCCAACCATCCAGTTCCCGAATGGCTTTCAGGCTAAGGGCACCGTAGATGACCTGATGGCCAACCCAATGCAGCTCTCCGATCGTTCGATCCAGCGCTGCCGTAATACGCGCTTCGGCCTCTTCCCTTGGCAAAACATCTCCCCTCTGGGAGGTCAAACCATCGTTCAATCCATGCTGGCGAAGCATCGCTTTCGCTTCAGCCGTAACACTGCCCGCTGCAAGGGCAGTGAGACGATTTTCCCGCACCCAAAAATAAGCCGCAATAGCTCCCGCCCCATAATGGGCGTGCCACAAATCTCCTGTACGCTCCCGACTGGACACCATAATATCCAGCCCTTCCTCCAACAAACGTCGATCCAACATGCCACCACCCTTCTATCGATGCCAATTCTGAAACACAAACGACCATAGACCGTTTTTTTAGCAAAACACTCCTTTTAAAGCGTTTACTTCTATAAGATGATTCAAAGGGTGCACATATGACCGTTTTGCCCGCTGCTTCCCATATTAACCAATCCGAAGCTTTCCCACTTCACGGATGGCCACTTCAAATGGATACATCTGTGCTTGTTGCTCCGAAAAGAACCAGACACGTTCCTTCTTCACCACAATAAACAGTCCGTTCACATCCCCTACAGGGGCAAAGGTATCACTAGCTTCACCCCATCGCTTCACCCCCATCTGCTCAAGTTCATCCACCGTGGAAAGCACATCTTCCGTAACTAACCCCACCTCACACACCTGCAGCAGATCCTGCTTCGAAAAGGGATGGTCACTCTCGTTATGAACGGTATGATGAGCAATCAGCTCCAGAATGTTACCGGCAGGATCTTCGAAATAGAGCGAATTCGAGTTCCAATTGGTTGAATAGGTCTCATCCTTACCTTCATACCTACTTAGATGGACACGTGCCGCTGCCCACGCTTTGGCCTCTTCAAAACGATTCTTCGGAATCATCCAGGCAACGTGATAAAAGGGTTCCTGTTCCGTTCCATTCTCAGCGAATATCATCTTCGTCAAACCGACTCGAATCGTAAATGAATGCTCGGACTCCTCCAGCAACTCCAATCCCAGAGTATCCACATAAAATGGTTGAATGTCTTCCAGTCGTGCTGTATATAATTTGACTTCTTCAAAAATCATGCCGTGTCCTCCTTCACCCGACCGTGCATCTTCTCCCACTCACTCCATGGCACCATGCCGAGTTCAGGCTGCGCTTCATCCGGGAGCATCGATATGAATTCCAGAGAATGACCATCCGGATCGGTAAAATACACGGACACCGCAGGCATCCACCCAAATACATACAACTCGCCAATATCATCGTCCAGAAAGTTACGCGTCTTGATCCCTTTATCCTCCAGGTAAGTGACAGCTTGTTTCATGTCCTCCAACGATACCTGAAAAGCAAAATGCTGCCGCTGCACCTCGGAGGGGTCCTTTTGCCACAGTCCGAGCATCGCGTTGCCTTCACCACCAATCCAGTAAAAGGAGTTGCCACGTTCCTTCTGCCCATAGGCATACCGTAATCCAACCATTTGTTCATAAAAATGATGCGATCTCTCCAAATCCGTTACGTTCAGATGCGTCTCAAATATGCCTTTAATCATGATGAAAACCTCTTTTCTCTCTTTATCTGTGGTTAGCATCCCGCTACTCTACTTCCCTCTCTTAACTCCCGGAGGATTTCCGTACTGAAGTTAACGTCTCGGCAAGGTGCAAAAATGAACCAAGCACGCGTTTGATCCGGTCTTCAATGTCCTGACTGCCTTCAAACTCTTCGTATCCGTCAAACGTTGCCTCAAACCGTCTCCGCTGCGCACCACCAATGGAAATCCACTCCTGTGCGTTAATCCCGTGCAAATTGCGAATGATCGCCTGCAGCTGCAAAAGCGAACTTACCCCAACAGCTCCTCCTGCTGAGCTGATGGACAATACTGGTTTACCACTGAAATGAGCCTGGCTCAGGTGATCCAATGCATTCTTGAGCACACCGCTTATGCTGCCGTGATACTCTGGTGTAGACAGAATAATGGCATCTGCCGCGAGCATACGTGTGTTCAGGTCGGCGAGGTTCTGATCATCGTTCTGTTTCTCATCCGGTGCATAGAATGGAAGCGGTCTTTGATACAAATCAAACAGGCTGGCTTCATGTCCCTGACCACTGATTACCTCCACGGCATATTCCCCTAAACGTGTGCTGGTTGCATTTTTCCGATTACTGCCTGCCAAAATCAAGATATTCATCTATGTCACTCTCCTACGTTTTAATAGTCGTCCCTACGCTGCGTTATAAATTTCGTTACTCTCATCTTACCGTGCTTCTGTCTCCGAATCGTCAGCAGATAGACTTAACTTCCAGCACAAAAAAACTCAACCTTTGGGTTGAGTTTCTACGACTTTAGTCTGAGAATATTGGAAGATGGATCAGACAACCCAGCCATTTCTTACAGCATGAAGCGCAGCTTGGGTCCGGTCTGCCAGTCCTAATTTGTCCAAAAGATGACTGACATGGGTTTTCACCGTTTTCTCGGTTATGATCAGCTTTATGGCAATCTCTTTATTACTCAATCCTTGTGCGATCAGTCCCAGCACCTCTCGTTCCCGCCGGGTGAGCATGTCCGGTCCATCAGAAGTTTCTATCCCTACCCCATCCCGCTCTTGTTCTGGAGGCCGAGTGGACGTAAGGGGATTGGCACGTCCATGTGCTTCATTCATCGGAAGCTCAGACGAAGCCATCACATGCATTAATTGACCCGCTGCCGCAGGATGCAATTCTACCTGACCTGCGTGCACATTGCGGATGGCAACGGCAAGATCCTCTGGCTCAATGTCTTTGAGCAGATAGCCCTTCACTCCTGCGCGTACGGCTGGTACCACATGGTCCTGATCCGAGAAAGAGGTAAGTACGATGATACGGATTCCAGGTAAAAGCGCACGAAGCCTTCTCGCCGTCTCGATCCCGTCAAGCACTGGCATATGCAGATCCATTAACACCACATCCGGATGCAGCTGTTCTGCCTGTTCCAGTGCTTCCTGTCCGTTCGAGGCTTCTCCGACGACTTCCATATCTGGCTGTGTGGACAAAAATACGTGCAACCCGCGTCTTACCATTGCATGATCGTCAGCGAGTAAAATCGTAATCGGCATCTCTTCATCCCCCTGACTTTATACAGATTCGGACGGGAGTGGAATGACTACCGTTACCGATGTTCCCTTACGGGATGAACTTACAAGTTCTAGTCTGCCACCCAGCGATTGCGCCCGTTCCCTCATGATGGACAGACCAAGTGAACTGGCAGGCAAGGCCTCACGCCTTTTGGCTCCACCTTTGCCCCGATCTGTAACGATGAATATCGCTTCCTGATCGCTTAGCTGGAGGGATATCTCAGCGGAAGTAACTCCCGCATGTTTACGTACATTATTGAGCGCTTCCTGTCCAATACGCCATAGTCCTTCCTCAATACTTTGAGGCAAGGACCGCATACCCGTCCGGTGTACAACGACTTGCAACCCCTGTCCTGTACCATACTCCTGCAAAGCACTGAGCAGACCAGACTCCAAACCTGCCGGGCGAAGCTGCATAATCAAGGCACGCATCTCCTTCAAGGCTTCCTGTGACAAGGTACGTATATCCTTCATTGCTTCCGCGGCCGGATGCAGCTGTAGTGATCCGGATAACATGCTCTCTGCACCTTTAGCTGTCAGGGACAGGGAGAACAAAATTTGATTCACCGAATCATGCAAATCCCTTGCCAGCCGATTTCGTTCCTCCAGTCGGGTTAATTCCCGGCGTTTGTAAACCAGTCTCAGACTTTCCCACGAGGCTGTTATATGTTCAGCGAGTGCATCGAGAACCTCACGATCTGCCTGAAGGAAACCATTGGAAGAACCCAAGCCAACCACCAGTATTGCCGTTTCGCCAGGAGAGCTTAACGGGATAGGAGCAGCCAGGCCCGAGGCCAAAACGGACATAGGGAGCAGAGTATTGCAAAGTGCTGAAACTTCTTGAATCTCCATTGCCGCCAATACCGTCGCACGATGAGAATCAATCACTCGATGCATGCGACTCTCCCCCTGTAGAGAAAGTTGAGAACGTGTCAGCATCTCGAACTTGCCAAGAATATGGGCAGCTTGTACCATAAAACTTCCGTTCTTCTGCGATAACAGTGCAACAAAAGGCCAGTCATAATGCTGCCCGAGCAGCTGTACAACCTTCTTCGCCATGTCGTCTGAATTGCTGCACTCGTTCACTGCCAGGCCCAGCGATCTGCTGTACTCTCCCAGCCTGGCATACAGATCCGCCCGCCTTTGCTCCGCGCTGTATAATCGCATCCGCTCCATCGCACTGCCGATCTGATAAGCTACAGCCTGCAAAAGTGCCAGCTCACTATCACTAAAATGCTCTTTGCCCGGAGCAGCCACATTCAGCAATCCCAGCATCTTCTCCCCTGAGCGGAGCGGGACCGTCGCATGATGGGTGATGTCATGGGTATCTCCCCATTGATGTTCAACCGCATCCTCCAGACGTTTGCAATTAATAATATTTACAGCATTATCCAATCTCCCGTCACGGAAGCGATTCACGCACCAGCAAGACCCGCAGCGCATCGGTTCCTTGTCATGATGCATCAGTGCAGGAGGAAGACGGTGATCAGCAATACAGACGTATTCTCCCTGAGTATCAATCAGGAACACCCAGCCCGCAGTCAATCCTGTCAGTTCCAACAGTTTGCCGAGCACCGTATCCAGCATCAAATTCAGGTCGTTAGAAGTGTTGAGCGTTTCCGCGATCGTCTTCAGTGTGTACATCTCCTGCATTCCGGCTTGTTCCGTCATGCGGATTCCTCTCCTTTGACTGATCCTTAGTGTTGTTTTTCAATTATTGTATACAATCAGCGAAGGATATAAAAGGATGAACTTCTGGCTTAACATCTAACCCAGCTTCTGTCGTTCTTTACGAGATGCAGATAAAGGCTCCATATTGATCAGACCGCGGTCCGACAGAGCCAGCGCCATTTTATAGAAAGCACGTGTCCGAATCTTCGTATACGTATCCTTGCTGACAGGCGGATCAAACACATGGTTATACACTTTATAGTCAAATACATCGTCATCCTTCAGATAACGTTCGCTGACAAGTACACGTTCCTTCTCGCTCAGTCGAGAGACAACAAAATCAATCGTATCGCAGTAAGCCTGACGTGCGCGCTGCACATCCACATTATAGATTGCCGTTCTGGCGGTGGAATCCCCGGTCACATTCGTTGCACCATGGAAACGCTCAGCGTAACTCGCCGTCACCATCACCTCTCGTTCTTCAAAAGCAATCGTTTTATAAATCCGGTATTTTTCCAGCGCGGCTTCTACGGCAGTCTGTGTTTTGCGTCGGTCCAATTCGGGCAGCATCAGTTCCATATTCATTCTCCTCCTTTAACATTCGTTATAGAATGAAAGTCTAGTAGCCTCGCATGTTCGACTCCGATGACAGAAAAATCTTACGATCGCTGTTATCCCCAGATTTTTTTGATTATATTTTCTAATGTAAAAATCCAGTGATAAATGCGAACGCTTCGCTTCTCCAGCTTTTTTCTGTCCTCTTCGTTTTGCGTAACTTAAAGTTCATTCTATAAAAATTAAACTCGCATTCATCTCATCTTTATTAGGGTTATCCAGTTCTCTGAAATAGTAACGGCATTTTTCAATTTTTCCTGTTGCCTTTTGGAATCAATTTAAGCCAGCTATGAAGCAGGAATAATTCATTTTCCCGATCACTCAACTTGTCTCCAATTTACATTTTGTTCGTATTTTGTTCGTATTTCTATTTGAGGATACCACTTTCTGGGGATCGGCGTAAACCTTCATTTTGGGTCGTTTTAACTATAAAATAAAAGCCGCGCTCTCATTTCCTTTACCTTTTGGCATAATTGTTTCATATCCCTTTACCTAATGGTATATATACGATATAGTACAGATAATTAAAGATCCTCGTATAAGTCATTTGATTTTTATTAAGAAGCTACCGAGAATTGTCCTGCGTCGTGTTTAGGTACGTATCACGAGCAAACGTAGTGAAGGAGACGGAATCGATTCTGAAGAAGCGAAGCGTTCGCCTTTATCACCGGATTTCTCCCTTTTAGGAAAGGGAAACAAAGAAATCTGGGGATAACAGCGATCGAAAGAACGATCCGAATCCGGAACGGGCTTAGAGTGCGCATCTACCTCCCCCGTCCAACTGTCTTCTTAATAATTGTTAACATACTTGTACGAATCAAAGGAGTGGCATGAATGGTGGAGCACGCTTTTGGTCCTTATCTGAAACAACTGCGCGAGCAACAGGGATACAGCATCAATCAACTCGCCGAAGCAGCAGGAATCAGCAACTCGCAAATTTCACGCATTGAGAATGGGGTTCGCGGTGTTCCCAAGCCCGCCACCATCCGCAAAATCTCTGACGCGCTTTCGGTTCCTTACGCAGATATGATGAAGCAGGCCGGGTATCTGGAAGTCTCAAATACAGCAATCGAGTTGCAGGCTCCGGAATGGGCAACGTACAAGGACCGTCGGGACTTCAAAAGGATGCTGGAGGACGAGGATGATCTGATGTTTGACGGCATCCCGCTGGATGATGAGGACAAGAAACGAATCAAGGATGTCCTGACAGGTCTGTTCTGGGAAGCCAAGCAGATGAACAAACGCAAAAAAACGAATGATCCGGACGAGCGCCCATGAAGCATTTCAAGCTGAATAAACTAAAGCAGCAGGTGAGATGATATGGATGACATTGTAACAAAGCTGATTCGAAAACACCGGACCAACTGCCCTTTCAGCATTGCCAGAGCCATTGGAATACAGATCCGGTTCACCAATCTGGGCAAGTCTACCAAAGGACTGTATTTCCGAAAGCTCCGTCGCAGATTTATCGTCATTCACAATGATTTACCGCCGGAATGGCAGCGTTTCGTGTGTGCCCATGAGCTTGGACATGACCGATTACACAAAGGCATAAACCGGTTCTTTCTGGAGGAACACTCCTATTTTGCACCAGGCAAGCTGGAAAGACAGGCCAATCGTTTTGCCATACAGCTTCTCACTTCCGGATTAAGGCCTGAGCCGGATGAATCACTGGAGAAATTTTGTTTACGTACAGGACTGCCACGTGAAGTGCAGCATTTTTTTTAGTCTTCCTAAGAACATACGTTCCTTATAAGTCAATTCATCTCTTAATCTTCCACTATTAAAATCAGATGTCACTTTCAGGTTACCTATTTTTACACAAATCTCGAGATTTCCTAATAATAGTCTGGTAAAATACAACATGAGTTGTGCAAACGCTCACGAGATTATTATTTTTTGGGGGGTTACTGATTCATATGAAAATCTGGAAGACTTACGTTTCACTTGTGCTAACGCTCTGTCTGTTATTTGGCAGTGTAGGCTTCGCCTCTGCTGCAACAGATACGACTTCGGGCACAGGTAAGCACATTACTATTCTACATACGAATGACATGCACGCACGCGCAGTTGAGTCCTCACCTGCGATGGGTTTCGCCAAGGTTGCTGGAATTGCGGACAAATACCGTAGCGAAAACCCAAACACCCTTCTGCTGGATGCCGGAGATGCAGTGCATGGTACAACCTTTGCTACGCTCGTTAACGGTGAGAGCATTGTCAAAGTCATGAACGAAATGGGCTATCAGGCCATCGTTCCGGGCAACCATGAATTCAACTACGGTTCCAAGCGTTTGCTTGAACTGGCGGATATGATGAATTTTCCAATGATCAGTGCCAATGTGAAGAAAAAAGACGGTACTCGTCTGTTTGAACCTTATCTTATTAAAGAAGTAGATGGCGTGAAGATTGGTATTATCGCCCTCTCCACACCGGAAACGATGTACAAAACGAACCCGAAAAATATGGAAGGTCTGGACATTACAGACCCATCTGCGGAAGCTAAAGTGCTCGTAAACGAAATTCGCAGCAAAGTCGATGTTGTTGTGGTATTGGGACACCTTGGACAAGACGCGTCCAGCACCGATACTAGCCTCAAAGTTGTGAAAGAAGTGCCTGGCATTGATGTATTCATCGATGGTCATAGCCATACGGTTCTGCAGGATGGACTTGTATCCGATAACGGAACACTGATCGCCAGCGCCGGTGAGTATACTAACTTTGTAGGTGTTATCGACCTGTGGGTTGACGGCGGTAAAGTAACCAAAAAACAAGCAACATTGATTGATGAAACCGAAGCAAAAGACATCAAACCGAATGAGAAAGTAGCCGCATTGGTGAATTCCATTCAGAAAGAACAAGAGCCTATTCTGAAAGAAGAAGTAGCCAATACAGCGATTCTGCTGGACGGCAAACGTGAACAAGTACGTGCAGGTGAAACTAACCTGGGTGACCTGCTGGCAGATGCCATCCGTGACGTCAGCAAAGCTGATATCGCACTCACAAACGGTGGCGGTATTCGTTCTTCCATTGAAAAAGGTATCGTAACCAAAGGTGATGTTATCACAGTACTTCCTTTTGGTAATCAGGTTGTAACGCTTGAAGTAAAAGGCTCTGATGTACTTGCAGCCCTTGAAAACGGTGTAGGATCTTATCCGGAACCAAGCGGTGGATTCCCGCAAGTATCCGGCATGACATTCAGCATTGATTCTTCCGCTGCAAAAGGCAGCCGTGTACATTCCGTCATGATCGGCGATAAAGCCCTTGACCCGAAAGCAACGTATACGCTGGCTACAAATGATTTCACTGCTGTTGGTGGTGACGAGTACACCATGTTCGCAAAATACGCAACGTCAGGCATGTACGGTGCTATGGATGAAGCATTGATCGGATACATGCAAAAACTGGGCGCTGTTGATATCAAAACAGACGGCCGAATCAAGGAAGCAAAAGCTCCTGCGGTTCAACCGGAAGCTCCAGTAACCGAAACACCAGCACCAACTACACCGAAACCAGAGACACCAAAACCAGAAACACCGTCGAAACCGACACCAAGCAAACCAGCTCCAGCCAAAGTGCATGTTGTTAAATCCGGAGATTCCCTGTACTCCATCTCCAAACAATACGGTACAACTTGGCAAGCTCTGCAAAAGCTGAATAAAATCAAAAATCCACACTGGATCTATCCAGGTCAACAATTGAAACTGCCTGCAGCCTCTTAAGATTATCAGAGAAAAACAGCTCGAACCGATGATCTCCAGGATGCGACAGAATCAGAAATAGTTGTAGCCATCAATCCATTCCAAAGAAAGGGTGTCCCTCAAGCCATAACCGGCTGATGGACACCCTTTTCTAATTTACAAATTACTTCACCCATGGTTAATCTGCTGAGTTGTACAATTCATGTCTACGTGAATATAGCTTTGCTGCAAAAATAAATCTCTTGATTCACTTTGAGAAATCACTTCATCCCTTGTCCCCAATCATGGACTATAGAAGAAATCTCTATAATTGCCACTCTCATGCGGATATTTCACATTTGAATCGACATATTTATCGTCCATGATTTGCATATTTGCACATGCATACTTTGCTAACACACCATATCTGTAGCTCTTCTGAACAAACCTACTGTATACAGAATACAATTTTTCAAATTCTAGTTACTTGGTATGACAATACGCAAATATTGTTGCATCCTTATGTGACTATAGCCCTCTTTTTAGCGCTTTACTCCGTTACATAACCACAAGCAGCTCTTATCGCATAATATCCGGACCTATTATAGATCGTTCTATTATATAGAGACACGTGCACAGTGCCATAAGGATGGCTTTTTTTAATTCCGGACTATAAGCTGAACTTTCACCTGACTTACAGCCTCTTGTGCCGTCATACTGATTCGTTTGGATTCACCTTGGACTGCAAGAACATGTGATCCAAATTCCACTTGTCCTTCTGCCGCACCTCGACCAATTACAATTTGGACAGGCAATCCGATCAATTCCGAATCCTTGAACTTCACTCCTGGACGTTCATCACGATCATCGACCAATACACTGTATCCGGCATCTGTAAGTTGTTGTTCCAGCTGCAGCGTAAGCTCGCGCTGCTGCTCTTCCTTCCAACTCATTGGAATCAGATGTACATGATAAGGTGCGACAGCTGCTGGCCAACGGATACCATCTTCTCCGGCATATTGTTCAGCAATAGCCGCCATCAGACGAGACACACCGATCCCGTAACAACCCATTACTGGTGCGCACTGCCGTCCATTGCGATCCAGGAAGGATGCTCCCATGGCGTCACTGTACTTGGTTCCCAGTTTAAAGATATGCCCCACTTCGATTCCTTTTGTGAATACAAGCGATTCTCCACAGGTTGGGCAGCCGTCACCTTCAGCAGCGAAACGAATTCGATCTACTTTGTCCAAAGTAAAATCTATACCCGGACGTACATTCGAATAGTGTATATCGACTTCATTCGCTCCTGTAATTGCATGTTCCATAACAGCGACATCCGCATCCACTACAATCGGCAGATCCAGTCCAATCGGACCCAGGAAGCCTACAGTTAATTTCGGATGAACTGCAAGTGCAGTTTCATCAGCCAAGATCAGCTCCTCTGCACCTAGTACCTGCTTCAGAGCGATATCATTCACTTCATGATCCCCACGAACAAGCGCAGCGATTAGTTGACCATCCGCTTGATAAAGAAGCGTTTTGATCATATGCCGAGCGTCCTCACCCACAAAGGCGCTTAGCTCATTGATCGTACGTACCCCTGGAGTTTCGATACGAACCAGTGTGTCCCCTTTAGTATTCCCATCGGCTTTATCGACTGTTTTGGGGTCAGTAGAAGTATCAGCTGGTCCTGCATGATTAGCAGAAGATTCAGAAGTCTGATATCCTGCCTTCTCCAGATTTGCGGCATATCCACAATGTTTGCAGGTTACGATCGTATCTTCTCCCACATCGGCAAGTGCCATAAACTCATGGGTCTCCCCCTGACCACCAATGGTGCCTGCATCGGCTTCCACGCGAATATATTCCAGTCCACAACGCTCCAAAATGCGCGAGTATGCTGTATTCATAGCCTGATAGGTGCGATCCAGCTCTTCCCAATCTGATGCAAAAGAGTACGCATCCTTCATGATGAACTCCCGTCCCCGAAGTAATCCAAATCTTGGACGACGTTCATCTCTGAATTTGGTTCCAATCTGATAAAGTGTAAACGGCAGCTTCCGATAGGAATTAACTTCGTCACGAGCCAGTGCAGTTACGACTTCTTCATGGGTTGGACCCAGGGCGAATTCCCGTGCATGGCGATCCTTCAGACGCATCAGCTCAGGACCATACTGTGTATATCTTCCGGATTCCTCCCATAGCTCAGCAGGCTGCATGATTGGCAGCAATACTTCCTGACATCCTGCAAGGTCCATTTCTTCCCGAACGATACGCTCGACATTCAGCAAGATACGACGTCCCAAGGGCAGATAACTGTATATCCCTGCTGCGAGTTGGCGAATCATGCCAGAGCGCAGTAACCAGCGATGTCCTGCTGCATCTGCCTCTGCTGGTGCTTCACGTAATGTTGGAACAAGCATTTCACTTTGACGCATCTTGTCACACCCCTTACCTTCTATTCGTTATTGTGAATCAGGTTATAAACAGCAAAAAGACACATCCGTCAAGGGACGAATGTGTCGTGGTACCACCCTTATTTAACTGCATTTTGCCGGCTGACCTGCCATTCAATCAACAGAGCATTTGCCATAACCGGTTCCCCGTTTGCAACCTGTGCCAAACGTGAACTTACAGTCCTTCAGGGCATAACGGGCCCATCCGGCGGAGGGTACAGCCCAATTGGACATTCTCCTCCGCAGCTCGCGAGGTAGGAATAACGAAACAGCAACAGAAACCTTGCACTAAGCGGTTTCCTCTCTGCCGAAGCTGGCTAACGTCATTATGTCCTCGTTGATCGCTGTTATCATTTTGATCACCATAGTGTATTTACAAGAAATTGTCAACCATACGCTTGCCAGCTTTACGTTAAAATGAATTCCTGAGCGATGGCTGACATGGCCGTGCGTTACCTGTAATATAGAGAAATAGAAACCATGTATTAATTGATAAAGGAGTTTGTCCTATGCCATATATTATTTACGATCTTGAATTCACAGTAAGCCGCAATACACGTTACTCTTCTGAAATTATAGATATCGGTGCCGTTAAAGTAACGGAAAGTGAGAACGGCCTGTACGTTTCAGACACGTTCCATACGTATGTTCGTCCATCCAATAAATCGGTGCTGTCCGCCGATACAATTCAATTTACGGGTATTTCGCAGAAAGATATCGACGCATCTCCCCTTTTTCCGGAAGCGCTGAATCAATTTATTGCCTGGATGGGAAGTGAATCCTATTACATGTGCTCCTGGGGACCGGATGACCGCACCAAACTGATCTCTCATTGTCGCACGCATCAGCTTGATGTCGCCTGGATCACCAATCACAATGATCTTCAGCAGCAATGGTCGCGCACAGTGCGCAAAGAAGGGAAATTCCGTCAGCTTGGACTCGCTCAGGCTCTTGAGCTGTGCGGTATTGAATTCGATGGCACCCAGCATCGCGCTTTGGATGATGCTATTAATACAGCCAAAGTATTCATGCATCAATTTGACCAGTTCAACCTGGAAACCAATTGCGCCGCAGATGATGAAGGCATCACGTCCAAAGTGGTCTATTCGAGCAGTACAGAAGACGATGACAACGATTCCCCTTTTGGTAACCTGGCACACCTGTTCAAGACTAAAGAGTAACTGCATATAACGTATTTTGAACTAAGACGAACCAGCCATGAGCTACATAGAAGTTCAGTTGTATATCTCCCTCCAGCGCTCCAGACGTTCTTTCATTATGAGGCGGTATTTCTCAGGTTCCAGAATTTCGGCATCGGGTCCATATTGAGACAGCCAGGTTAGAAACCCTTGCTCATCACTCAATATGGCCTCAAACAACAATGTGCCTTCCGGTTCAATCGTCAAGATGGGGCGTGCAAAAAACTGCTCCTGCATGACACGCTCTACAGCGTGCGGCGAAAATCTGATTTTGAATGCAGTCCACTCCGTACTGCTGCCAAGTTCCCGTGGCGTACGGAAGTGAGATTGTAAAAGGTAATCATCTTTGCGGAACGTGCGTGGCAAAATCCGAACCCTGTGTAAACGATTCACTTGAAATAATGTCAGTTTCTCTGACAGGTGACAATACGCCAACAGATCAAATCGGTATTCACGCGGAATAAGACAGTAGGGATCCATTCGCACAATCCCCTTTTTACCTTGAGACAGATATTCTCCTTCAATAGTGTTCTGGGAAATTCCAGCCTGAAGCAACATCACCAGTGAATGATTCAGAAGTTCGGTACTTTCATTCTGCCATGCAGAAGTACCCACTTTGAACATCCCGCTAATTTGCTCAGACCATTCCACTCGCTCTGTTTTGTTTTTCTGACTCGAAGCAACCACTTTCTCATACGCGCTCTCAAAAGCAGGCTTCAGCAACGGACGAATATTCTCCATGACTTCTGCCAGGTGCATAAAGGCTTGAGCTTCATCATCAGACCAATTCAGCGGATACATGGCAAAGTGGCTGATAAACATGTATCCTCTCCCGTGTCCCATATTGGCGATGGGGATATGCATTGCACTGAGGGCCTCCATGTCGCGGTATATCGTCCTTTCCGTTGTCTCGCACCGCTCGGCAAGCTCACGGGCCAGAATGCCCGGCTTGGCCTGCACAAGAGTTATAATGCGCATTAATCGGATCAGTCGGTCTGTCATTTTGCCGGACCCTCCACGATGTTGTTTCAATAAATTCGATACAACTCCATCCATTTTTTATTATTATGTTGTTTAGTACATTCGACTTATTCCTTGACTTCACCTTCAAAAAATTATGTAGAAACATTCCTGGCCCTACCATCATCACTAGTTCTTTATCCCTATTCACCTAACATCGTTTTTCCGCGATTATGAGCCATGGAATTAAAAGTAATCCCGTAGTGGTACCGAAGTTTTTCAACAATTTCGGCTTCCGCATAATAATCCAGATCCTGTTTGCGAGCTGCTTCAATTAACAAAGCATCTGCGTGACGACGCAGCAGATCACTGCCCTCTTGTGTACGACCTCTTTCATAAGCGCGCAAAGCTTGTTTAATCAGAGGAACGGTTTCGTTCAATTTGATCGTCTTCTCTACCTTGGGATCTTCCGGCTGGCGCAGCATGCCCAGATGACTTGTGTATTGAATATACAACTGTTCTCTGCGCAGCAGCACTCTTTGGCTTTGTTTCAACTTTCGTGTACTCCAATAAGCTGAACAAACGGCACTTTTCCCAGATACACGAGGTCCCATGGCGAATTCGAGCAATATTTGTTTACTCTCGCCCTTGTATACATCTCCGAGTCTTAGAACCCAACCGATATCCGTTTCTTTGGAACGACAGCCATAGATACCCTTGAGCTGAATTCCAAATTCCGGTTTGAGCAAAAGTTCCAAGTCTCTCGACACAATTTTGGGTGCTATTTTCCTGAGTCTTTTGGCAGGGGCTCCGTTACGCCACTCTACCATCATATATACGGGGTCGGCTCCCCCTGTCGGTATGGCCTCTCTATTCCACGAATAAGATACTTCAAAGATTGAGTTCACTGGTAGTCTCTCCCCCGATTTATATGTATTATCTTCTAACTTATCAGGGTAAATGGACACTATATTGTCACGGAACATATGTTCGCAGGAAATTTTTCCATAATATTAGTTTTTCCTCCCTAAATCCGTGTAATTACGACAATAAACGACGAAAAAGCTTCGCAGTATGCCAAGCTTTTAGACCACTTTTATATGACAAGTCCTAACTTAAATCGCAGATGGATTAATTCCCATTTTGTGTAATTTTTGTACAGATTCAGGTTCTGTGATGGGAGCATAAGTAATACTATCGATAATCAATTCACGCCCGATGGGCTCACCATTTACAGTGATCATAATCGTTTTGGTCGTTGCAGCTTGTTCAGTTGTGTACATATATTTCTACTCCTTCGTATTCACGATCTTTATAAAAATCGGATATATTGTTTTCGCTCATTAAATTACTAATTTCGTTAATATGAATAGCATGCACCCGGAACTGAAGTAAAGGTATGATGTCATGACCGTCCGGAGTGCTGCCCTGTCCTTCTATTACCCTGTCGCTCTTAAAATTAAACAATATGCGCATGTATTGATTTATTCTCATACAGGGTAATTAAAACTACATCCACTTGAACCCATTGTCCCGGTTTTGACGTATAATGTAAGAGCCGTATTTCAACAAATGACGACGAAATCGGCAAACGATTATGTAACCGAAAGAAGGTGCCATACATGCCAAAACCCATTCAGGGTTATTTCATTCGGGTGTTATTCACCACATGTGTATTGTTTACTGTTTCTTTGACTTCTACAGTCAGTGCAGCGAATGCCAATATATTTTCCGATATCTACAGTGGATGGGAGCGGGTCTCCGAGCTTCCTGGAGAAGTAAACGCTTTGCAGGAAAGCTACAAACAGACGCTGGAGCAATTGAATCAGACCTCTGCCCAATTGGGACAAGCTCAGGCTAATGTGGAAGCATTCAAGGCCCAGAACGAGTTGCTGCTGGCGCAAAACGAGAAACTGACCGATATGGTAAGCAAATTGCAAAATGATCAGGATGCCAAAACAGCAACTGCCAAACGCATTCAGACGATGATTATCACAGCCGTTTCTCTCATATTGGGATACTTTATTCTGATTCGCGTGATGCGCTGGGGAATGCGTCGCCGTTCAGGCCGAGTATAAAAGGACAGGAGCAACCGCATGCACATACACCTGAACAATACCGAAGCTGGCAGAGCCGGACAAGTAGTTACGTTCTCACTGATCCAGGACGACCGCCTGCATATTCTACACCCCCAGCAAATTGTCGCTTTTCGCGGCCCAAGCAGCAGTCGCAATGATAAATTCATGAATATTACGGGGATATATCGCAAAAAAAAGCTGATCAAATCCGAAATTACCGGTCCTTGTCAATTTGTGGCCGCCCTGCCTCCCGGATTCACCATGAAGGAAGTTGAATTGAGTGAGAATAGCGATCTGCTGTACGACTTCCGCCACCTTTTTTTCTATTCCGATGGCGTAACGATGCATACCAAGATTCAGAAAATCAAAAACATGCTGATCACCCGGGACGCAGTCAAAATGAAATTTTCCGGCGAAGGCAAAATCGGATTGCTGACACAAGGTCAGGTCTGCCAGCAGGAACTGCACCCTACTGCACCACTCTACGTGGATGCGGGCAGTATTATCGCTTATCCCGAGAACGCGCAGCTTGAACTTACCGTGTATGGGAACCACCTTGCCAGCCAGCATATGAATTATCATTGGAAGATGACGGGCCATGGCTCGGTACTCTTTCAGGCTGGCCGTGAAAATCATCGACTGGAACAGGATATGAACGATGAAGGCTTATTTAAGCGAATATTGAAGGAAGTCATTCCTTTTGGAAATGTATTAATTAAATAAGTGCAGATATGCTCACCATAATAAAATTGTGTTATACTGTACCGGACAATTGAAGAAGAAAATCCATGCCTGTGGCATGGGAGAGGTTCGCGAACTCCCTCTATAAGACTCGACCTTCATTAAGGTTAATGTGGTCTTGCGTACTTTTTAGGTAACAACGTACGTAAAAAACTAAGGACACTAGATCGTGCCTGCTTTTTTGAAGCAGTCTACGAGAAGGTGTGTTTTTTGATGGATGCCAGTTCATGAACTTCTCTGTTCTTCCGACACTCTGTGCCTATGCGCATGGATTGATCTTAAGAAGATGGAGAGGTTTTTTTATGTTGAACGAAGAAAAAGCAGTCGTTGTATTCAGCGGCGGTCAGGACAGTACAACTTGTTTGTTCTGGGCCAAACAGCAATTTGCCGAGGTTGAGGTGGTTACCTTCGATTACGGACAGCGCCACAAGCTGGAGATTGAATGCGCTGCAGAGATCGCTCGCGATCTGGGTGTGCAGCAAACGGTTCTGGACATGAGCTTGTTAAACCAACTCGCTCCCAATGCACTCACCCGTACAGATGTGGAGATTACGCATGAAGAAGGCGAACTGCCGAGTACGTTTGTCGATGGGCGGAATCTGCTGTTCCTCAGTTTTGCGGCCATTATGGCGAAGCAAAAAGGGGCTCGTCACCTCGTCACCGGTGTATGCGAAACGGATTTCAGCGGTTACCCGGATTGTCGGGATTCATTTGTGAAATCGATGAATGTTACGCTGAACCTGTCCATGGACTACCCATTTGTCATTCACACCCCACTGATGTGGCTGGACAAAGCCCAGACGTGGAAAATGGCGGATGATCTCGGTGCCTTCGATTATGTACGTGAACGCACACTAACCTGTTATAACGGGATTATCGGGGATGGCTGTGGTGAATGTCCTGCCTGCAAACTGCGCAAAGCCGGACTGGATCGCTATCTGGAGCAACGCACTAATTCTGCTACTGTTGAAACTGCGGGAGCGGACATACGATGAGAGAACCGGGAACATTTCGTATTGTGGAGCGGTTGCAGCGGATCGGGGAAGATATTCTTCCTGCACAGCTTCGCTATCATCGCAAACGTGTGCTTGTAAGCAAGGAGTTTACGTTTGACGCGGCTCATCACCTGCATTGTTATGAAGGCAAGTGCAAGAATTTGCACGGTCATACGTATAAAGTTGTTTTTGGCATTAGCGGTTATCCGGGTGAGACCGGGCTGACGGTTGATTTTGGACATATCAAGGAGATATGGAAAACACAAATTGAAGGGTATCTGGATCATCAGTATTTGAACGAAACCCTTCCCCTCATGAACACAACGGCTGAAAATATGGTCGTTTGGTTGTATGAACAGATGGAACATGCCTTGCAGACCGAACCGTATGCTGCACTGACCGAGGGTGGTCGAACGGAGTTTGTCCGCTTATACGAGACGCCAACCAGCTACGCCGAGGCAAGACGGGAGTGGATGATCGATGAGTAGTGTAGAACTAAGCAATCTCACAACGTCGACCCGTACCGATGGAACCAATGCTGCTTCTGCGGTGGAATTGGCTGATAACAAGCTTCCTCACGGACAAGACGGAAACAAAGAGGCTCGTATTCCTGTAATGGAGATCTTTGGCCCGACGGTTCAAGGTGAAGGCATGGTCATTGGGCAGAAAACGATGTTCGTCCGCACCGCGGGCTGTGATTATCGCTGCTCCTGGTGCGACTCTGCCTTCACATGGGACGGAAGCGGCAAGGACCTGATCCGGATGATTACACCGGAGGAGGTGTGGAACGAGCTGCGCCGCGTTGGCGGCTCACGCTTCTCCCATGTGACGATTTCCGGCGGCAACCCTGCCCTGCTCGCTTCGCTGGGCGGATTGGTTAAGCTGCTTCGGGAGAACGGCATCCGCACCGCGGTAGAAACACAGGGCTCCCGGTGGCAGCCTTGGCTGGCGGACATTGACGAAGTCACCGTCTCGCCCAAGCCTCCCAGCTCAGGCATGAACACCGACTGGGCTGTGCTGGATGATCTGATCCACCGACTGGCTGCTGGCCCGGTGGAACGAAGCCATAGTCTGAAGATCGTGATTTTCGATGAGACAGACCTGGATTATGCCCGCCGTGTGCATGCACGGTATCCGGGCACGGCTTTATTTTTGCAGACCGGGAACCCGGATGTCACTTCTGCCGATACGCCTGATCTGGCGTCTTCATTGCTTGCCCGTTACGAGTGGCTGATTGATCAAGTTAGTGCATCGGATGATCTGAACGACGTTCGTGTGCTGCCACAGCTGCATACTTTGGTGTGGGGCAACAAACGCGGCGTCTGATGGACTTTATGGGTGGAATGGGCGGCATGATGTAATTTTGAGAACATACAAAGGCTATGAAGGGCCTATCATATATACCGGTAAGCTTCGTGCGTCGCCGGAAATAAGGAGCGTTTACGAACCGATGAGACAACCTGATGAAATGCAAGATTTGACGCTGCTGGGCAACCAGGGCGTAAAATATACGTTTGAATATGATCCAGGCATTTTGGAAAATTTCGATAACAAGCACCCGTACCGCGATTATTTTGTCAAATTCAACTGCCCGGAGTTCACCAGCCTGTGCCCGATTACGGGGCAACCGGACTTTGCAACCATTTATATCAGCTACATCCCTGATGTAAAAATGGTAGAGAGCAAGTCACTTAAGCTGTATCTGTTCAGCTTCCGCAACCATGGAGATTTCCACGAGGATTGTGTGAACATCATTATGAACGACTTGATTAAGCTGATGGACCCGCGCTACATTGAAGTGTGGGGCAAATTTACGCCGCGCGGCGGTATCTCCATCGACCCGTACACGAACTACGGCAAGCCGGGGACGAAGTACGAGCAGATGGCCGAGCACCGCATGATGAATCATGATATGTATCCGGAGACGATTGATAATCGTTAAATGGGCAGTTACATCAGTTAGGGTAGATTTAAAATAAAAAAAACTCATAGATCGCACAAAAGCCGAACTCTTCTATTTGAAGAATTTCGGCTTTTGATTTTAGTATGGAAACGGAGCGTTTGCAATCAATCGTATGAATTAAACTCGCGTTCAGGCTTATGATCTCGCCTCAGTTCTTTGACTTTTTTGATGTAATGTCTCATCATAAGTGCACCAATAGATTGAACAACCACAAAAAATCCGATAGCAAAGTATAGAGACGTCGAAGCAACATATATAGTCAGAAAAGTCATGACTGCCATAAATAGAATGGTCATCGCCAAATTGCGTTTGGCAAGAACATATGGTGATAGCGATTTCATAGTAATCAGTCCTTTATCATTTCTGATTTAGTAGAACTTTAATAGTGGAACCAGTAGAGTATATCAAGATTTTACATTATATAGAGTACGTTAATTTCTTCTGTTCCCCTTGTCGCCCCTGCAAATCTGTCCTATTATGTAACAATATGCTTAGGCACATCACATCATCAGGCGCTGATCCCTCGTGACCGCGACCAAAGGAGAACTGTACATGTCCATGCAAAATTCATTACCCAAAGACGCCGCTGCGCGTTCGAAAGCTCCACCCGGATTGGATGCTCAAGGTACCGTTTATCGGATCTTAATTGCCATCAGCCTGGTTCATTTGTTCAACGACTCGATTCAGTCAGTCATTCCAGCTATTTTTCCAATTCTAAAAGACTCCATGCATCTTACATATACGCAGATCGGATGGATTTCGTTCGCTATTAACTTTACTGCGTCCATCATGCAGCCGGTTGTAGGCTGGTTTGCCGATAAAAAACCGACGCCTTCCATCCTGCCCATCGGCATGGGCTTTACCTTTACGGGCATGCTGCTGCTTGCCTTCGCCGATAGTTATATGGCCGTTCTGATCTCCGTCATCTTTGTTGGTCTGGGCTCGGCGGCGTTTCATCCGGAGGGTTCAAGGGTATCTCATATGGCCTCAGGGCCTCGTCGAGGTCTGGCGCAGTCCATCTTCCAGGTCGGTGGTAACGCAGGTCAGTCTCTGGCTCCATTGCTCACCCGCTGGATTTTCATCCCGTTTGGGTTGTTCGGTGCCATCGGATTCACAGGGATTGCTGCTGCAGGGATCGCGGTCCAAATCTATATCGCTCGCTGGTATGGACGCATGCTGCAATCGGGAGGGTATTTGCGCAGACAGGCGGCAGCCCGTCGTACACCCAATCCGGCATTGCGTAAAAAGATTGCTGCTGCCATAACCATTTTGATCCTGCTCGTCTTTGTCCGTTCGTGGTATGTCGCTTCGATCGGCAGCTTCTATGCGTTTAACCTGAAGGATACCTTCAACTTGTCCACAGAAGACGCACAGATCTATATCTTCCTGTTCCTGGCTGCCGGGGCACTGGGTACGTTCTTTGGTGGTCCACTGGCGGATCGCTTCGGCAAACGCAACATGATCTTCCTGTCGATGGCCGGAGCCGCTCCACTGGCCCTGCTGCTGCCTTACGCCAATCTATTCTGGACAGCCGTATTGCTGAGCATTATTGGGTTCATTATGTTGTCCAGCTTCTCAGTGACCGTTGTGTATGCACAAATGCTGATTCCAGGCAAAATCGGCACCGTCTCTGGTCTGATTACTGGCCTCGCATTTGGTATGGGCGGTCTGGGTGCACTCGTGCTGGGGAACTGGATCGACGTGTTCGGTGTATCTCCAGTCATGCAAATGTGCAGCTTCCTGCCACTGATCGGTATCTTCACCTTCCTGCTTCCATCGGATAAGCTGCTGAACCGCTGGGCGGAAGAGAACGGTAGCGAAGAATAATTGTTTTTTTAATGGATCAGATTTAGTGAGACCGTTAAAAAGATAAGTTCCACAAAATAAGCTGCAATGCTCAATGAAGCGAAATAGAGTTGTTAAACCAGCCGCGTGAAGCGTAACGTCAGGTGGTTAACCAACCTCGAAATGTTACCTGTTGTGTAGTTGTGCAAACGGGATAAAGCCTTGTATCATTAGGGGCTTTATCCCGTTTTTGTTTTGTCAGCGTTAGCGTCATGGACATCATTGCGAAAGGCGTTGAAGAATCAGCCGCTTTTTATATAACATCTTCCCCGCTTCGGCAACATCACGAATCGTATTTTTGTTACTCACCGAACCAAATACCATGCCGGCAATCGGAATGAGCTGGAACAGCTTTTTCCAACCAAATGATTCGCTATAGGAATTAAAAACCTCCCGCCAGCCCTGCATCTGGGAGATAACCTCTACCTGCTTGTCCGGATTATCGTAATCGGAAAGTTCATCAATAATCGCTTTCTTGCCCACAATATCAGCGGAGGAGAATTGCAGACATTTGACGATAAATATACGCTCTTGAGGCTCGTCGGGATCATATCCATAGCATAGCGCCATCTCCTGCAGCACCTTTAGGGAGAGTCCCATCACGATCGGTATATCTGCTGCAATCGTTACAATGCCGCCAATACCTGTTGCAGCGCCTTGTGCGGCAGCAAACTTGGTTCGACTGTCCGTAATGCGATCAGCAGTGCGATCCAGCACTTCAAGGGGCAAGCCTTCCACGCTGTGGATCTTCGCCGTATTTGCTGCTTCTACATCCTGTTCCATGTGATCATGTTCGTCCTTCATGGCATAACCCGATCTGGCGGATTCCTCTTGAAGCAGCTTGGCCACTTTCTTTTTCTGAACGAGAAATCTCCCGCCATTCTGCACATACTGACCAACTTCGTTCAGGGAGTCTCCAATCTTCTGTTTCAGCGCTTTAGGCATCACTTTATCCAGCAGGGCAAATGGCAAACGACCAATTTTGTCCCAAATAAACAAGTCCTTCTGCCCTTTTTCCCATTTTAAAATCTGTTCCAGCTCCCGGTCCAATGTCTCGCGTGAATCCATATATGGCCTCCTAATGTTATGTGTATAGTGAATTGTATACTCCTCATACGCAGAGTTCGGGGGATGGTTGCTTCGATGTAAATCTAAGATAATCATCTTCATGGCTTCATACACAATGTGTGCATAAATAAGAGCCCTTAATCAGCGTTATTCGCTAACTAAGGGCTCTTCCTATCCAAAACTTCCATTCCTTATTTTGCTTCAGCCGCAGCCTTCCCATCTGGAACAGGGACTCCAAAATCAGGTGTACCATCCTCGTTCCATTGAATCACCTGCGCGCGGGCATGACGGTTTGGATCATAAAGAGGGTCTCCCTCGATGTCCTTGTAGTTTCGTGCGTGATAGATCAGAATATCCGTTTTACCATCCGGTGATACCGTGAAGCTGTTATGACCCGGACCATACTGGCCGTTTGCCTCACACGTCTTGAATACCGGTTTAGGCGATTTTACCCAACTCGCTGGATCAAGTAGGTCGGCATCTTCATCCGCAGTGAGCAAACCCATACAATAATTATAGTCGGTCGCACTCGCCGAGTAGCCAATGAAAATTCGCCCATTGCGGTGCAGTACTGCTGCCCCTTCATTCACCTTGAAGCCGATGATTTCCCAATCGTACTCCGGTGTAGCGATCATGACCTGTTCTCCACGCAGCGTCCACGGATTTTCCATTTCGGAAATGTACAGGTTGGAGTTACCGACAATGTCCGGATCTTTCTGCGCCCAGACCAGATAGCGGATTCCTTTATGCTCAAAGGTCGTTGCATCCAATGCAAACGTCTCCCAGCGCGTTCGAATCTGTCCTTTCTCTACCCACTCACCTTCCAGTGGATTCGCAGAATCGTTCTCCAATACATACATCCGGTGGTCGAAAAGACCCTCATTCGTCTCGCTCGTATGGGCTGCTGCATAATATATGTACCATTTCCCATCGATAAAATGAATTTCAGGTGCCCATATATTGGCACTCATTGGTCCTGTATCATGTTTGTACCATGCCGTTACCGGCTCGGCATTCCTCAACTCTTCCAAGGTTAATGCACGCCGAATCTCAATCCGGTCAAAGGCTGGAACGGAAGCCGAGAAATAATAGTAGCCATCTGTGTGACGGTACACCCACGGATCAGCACGCTGCTCCAGTATGGGATTGGTAAATGTAATGGAATCAGTCATGGGAATGCTCCCCTTTCAAATGTGTGTGTGTATGGCTCGGAGTGAAGATTTGTAGACGCTGATGGAAAAAGAGCAAAGAACCTTTGATGGTGCATCGCGGACGCTCCGGGGGTGGTAGGGCCTTGTTGCTCTCTTGTCCTCCGATTTCTTCTTTCCACCGCTCCTGGCGGTTGAAATCGGATGCCAAAGTCGCTCCTTCGGCTCCTTCCTCCCCCCTTCGCTGCTTGTGCACCTTCAAAGCGACAGCTTCGCTCTTTCTCGCGCCGCTGAAACAAAATCTAACTCCGAGCCATTTGTTGTGGCTCGGTATATGTGGTGTCGCCCGCTTCGCTCAGGCGACTCTCCCCACACTAAATGCATGGCTGGCCGCTTTTTTAGGCCAGCTCTTGGTGCACCGCGGTCGCTCCTGGGGTGGTAGGACCTTGTCGCTCTCTTGTCCTCCGATTTCTTCTTTCTACCGCTCTTGGCGGTTGAAATCGGATGCCAAAGTCGCTCCTTCGGCTCCTTCCTCCCCCTTCGCTGCTTGTGCACCTTCAAAGCGACAGCTTCGCTCCTTCTCGCGCCGCTGAAACAAATCTAACTCCGAGCTATTTGTTGTGGCTCGGTATATGTGGTGTCGCCCGCTTCGCTCAGGCGACTCTCCCCACACTAAATGCATGGCTGGCCGCTTTTTTAGGCCAGCTCTTGGTGCACCGCGGGACGCTTCGGGGGTGGTAGGGCCTTGTCGCTCTCTTGTCCTCCGATTTCTTCTTTCCACCGCTCTTGGCGGTTGAAATCGGATGCCAAAGTCGCTCCTTCGGCTCCTTCCTCCCCCTTCGCTGCTTGTGCACCCTTCAAAGCGACAGCTTCGCTCTTTCTACGCTCGCTGTACCAAACCCAACTCCGAGCCATATTTATGGCTCTCTACTTCTCCGCGGCGCTGATCTGCTTGCCCCAGACAGCAATGCCACGGTCGTTCAGGCCCGTTACCACAAGTGCTGGCTGGCTTCGCTCCCAGTCCCAGGATGGGAGCAGCTTTAACTCTTCAGTAGAAGCTCCTCCCCACGGGCTTTCTGTCCACTCCAGCGTCAGTGTTTGTTTGCCGTCAAATGTCCATTTGCCTGAACCGTTTTCGCTTTTCGCTTTGCCATTGGCTTGTAGGGTGTAAGGCACTGCCTGCACCTGACCGTCCACTGACGGGTCAACAGCCAGGCCTTCCCATTCCCCGGCGATCATCGACTTCAGAATGTCCTGTGCGTACTCACCTGCATAACGTTCTGGTGACACAACAGGCCAGCCGTCCTTGGTCCACAGCATTTTACGTACATGCAGATACGGCCAGTTTTTATCCGTCTCACCTCTCGCATGATGCACAATATAATAATCGTCGCCATCCTTAAGGACTGAGTTATGTCCAGGTGCAACCCAGCCCTCACCTTCGGTGAAGCGGTAGCCACCCAGAATTTTGGTTCCGACTTCATATTGAGGCAGGTGCTCCGTATCCAGCATGTTCATGCCATTTACATCCGTGTAGGGGCCTGTTATGGAATCGGCACGGGCTACACGCACATTATAATCTTCGAATAAGGAATCATAGGAGACGAATAGATAATACTTTTTGAACTTCGGGTTATACACGATATATGGACCCTCCACTGCACCTTCTTCCGTAGCACGATCACGGGCGGCAATGCGGGTTCCATAGCCCTCTTCCTTGAACTTTCCGGTTTGCGGATCGAGAGGTGCAATGTATATTCCGTCAAAAAAAGAACCGTATACCATCCATGAATTGCCTTCGGCATCCACTACCGGATTGGCATCAATGGCATTCAACTTATCCTTTTCGTTCTCGGAAGTTTTAACAACCAGCCCTTCATCTGTCCAAGGTCCTTCCGGAGATGCAGAGGTTTGCAAACCGATGGCCGAACGCGTACTGCCAAAGGTCGAAGCCGAATAATACATTCGGTAGGTATCACCAACCTGAATCACATCCGGTGCCCATAGATTTACCGCCCCTGTCCAATCGAGCGCTTCCTTCGGAATACCTGGTAACGCTTGACCTACCCATGTCCAGTTGATTAGATCATCCGATTTGCGAACCATCACGCCGGGTTTTGCTTCTCCCGCTACCCGAACGTCGGTCGAATAGACGTAATATCCCTGATCCGTTTTGATAATGGCTGGATCATGAGCATTGTTCACCGTCCAGCGGGATTCGTCGTCCAGAATGGAGGTGTCATACAATTGAGTATCTTGAGGAGCTTCAGGAAAGACAGGCGGGGACACAACTTGCCCTGCCCCATCTCCAGAACAGCCTGTAGCCCCAATCAACAACAGCAGCAGCATGGAAGAAACCACTCCTTTACCTGAATTTGTCCACCCGCGGAATGTTCTCCGCTGATTCATCCTTTCACTCCAGAGATCGCTACCGATTCAATAATCTGTTTCTGGAAGATCAGGAAGATGATCAACACCGGCAGCAATGCAACGATGGATGCTGCCATAATAAGCGGATAATCCGTCTGTATCGCATACGTGGCATTGAAGTTCGCAATGACGAGCTGCAAGGTCTGCTTCTCCGGTGAATTCAGATAAATAATCGGTGCCAGATAATCGTTCCAGATGCCCATAAACCATAGAATCAACTGTGCAGCTATCGCAGGCTTAATGAGCGGGAACGTAATGCTGGAGTACAGTCGGAAATAGGAACTGCCATCAATTTTGGCCGCTTCAATAATCGCATCAGGCACACTGAGCAGATATTGACGAAGGAAAAAGATCATGACCACGTTGCCGAACAATCCAGGAACAATGAGCGGTAACAACGTATCCACCCAGCCGAGCTTTGAGAACATGATGAATTGGGGAATCATTACCGTTGGATACGGAATCATCATTGATGCGAGCAGAGCAAGAAACAGTTTGTTTTTATGCGGGAATCTCAATTTGGCAAAAGCAAAGGCGGCGATACTGGACGTAAACGTCCCGACAATCGTCACACTCAGTGCAACGATCAAACTGTTTTTGATCCCGCTGAGCAGCGGACCCGCTTCCCAGATTTCTTTATATTTGCCGAACTGAATAATCTCCGGAATCCATACGGGCGGCAGGGCAAATACATCCTGCTTTTCCTTCACCGAAGTGGATAACATCCAGATCAGCGGTGCAATCATGGCAATGGCCCCAATCGCCAGAACAATGAAGATGATCGAGTTGGTCAGTTTTCTCTTTTGACTATAAGACATATCCGTTCACTCCTTTCCTTGTCCTCAATCCCCATCAAAGGCTGATTTTTCATTCATTTTAAATTGCACGAGTGTAATGACAAAAATGAATACGCCGAGAATCATTGCCATGGCTGACGCATAACCCATTTGCAGGTTACTAAAGGCCTTTTGCCAGATATAAAAGACAATCGAGGCTGATGAGTATTCAGGGCCGCCAGTAGGCGTCATAATGTTCATCTCGGTAAAAATCTGCGAACCGCCAATAATGTTTGTGACGACGAGGAAAAACGTAACAGGCTTCACCATCGGCCAGGTGATTTTGCGGAAAATCTGGAACCCATTCGCTCCGTCGAGCTCAGCCGCTTCATAATATGTACGCGAAACGCTTTGCAAGGCGGCCAGATAGAGCAGCATCGTGTAACCGAGCCCCTTCCATACGGCCATAATAATCAGGGCAGGTTTCACCGTTTCTTTATTGGCGAGCCAGTTGGGCCCTTCGATCCCGAATAGATCAAGGAATTGGTTCACCAAACCATAATCCCCGTTGTACGCCCAGTTCCACATGATGGAAACCGCAGCCAGGGAGGAAATAACCGGAATATAGTAGATTACACGGAAGGTTGTTGTGCCCGGAATTTTACGATTTAGCCCCATCGCCAGCAGCAGCGCCAGCAAGAGACCGATCGGAATGCCAAGCATGAGATAGAATGTATTAAACATCGCTTTGTAAAATAGGTCATCGGTCAGCAGGTCCTTAAAGTTGGCCAAACCAATAAAATTCATCTGTCCCAGTCCATCCCAGTCTGTAAACGAACCATATAGGGAGTAGAGAAAAGGGAACATGACAAAGATCAGCAGCCCAAGAACCGGAGGCAAAATGAACAAGTAACCGTACAGCATCTCTTTGCGATACAATTTCGATTTTGTAACCACGGCAGTCACCCCTGTTTCTAGTATCAGTTCAGCATGTGGCATCATTCGATTGAAACGATCCGATCAATTGATGCCACATACCCGCATGGAATCATCCAATAATAACGATGCCAGCAGCATGATCACAGACCGCTGGCATCGCCTTTTCATCTATTATTTCTGTGATTTCTTCTCTTGCTCTACTGCTTTGTCCAACAGCTTCTGCATTTTTGGCTGCTGCTGCTTTACATAGTCTGCGGCTGTAATCTTGCCGTCCAATACCGGCTGAATGTCGGTGAAGAACAGGTCATACCATTCCGCATTGTACGTGTAGTTACCTGGCAGAGCATGGCCGTAATCTTTTACGATATCAATGAATTCCTGTTTGTTAGCAGGTTTCGTCGAAGTATCTTTGGCCCATTCGTCAGCCATATCGAGCAGGTTCGGAATTTGTACTTTGGCATCCACCAACTGCTGCATGCCTTCCTTGGAAGCCGTGAGGTAATTCACCAATGCTGCGGCTTCTTCCGGGTATTTCGTTTTAGCAGACACCCCGATACCGAGGGAGCCGATCCACGTTGCGGATTTTCCAGTAGAGCCTGCTGGGAAAGGAAGCAAATCATAATCGAAAGGCAGTTTCTCGAAGGTACTCATATCCCATGGGCCTACAGGGAAGAAAGCCATTTCCCCTTTCATCCAGCGTTGGTACGTATCCAATGTTTGCGCTTCCTCAATGGAAGGCGTGATTTTATATTTGTTTTGCATGTCGGCAAAGAATTGTAACGCTTCAGCAAACTTGGGATCATCAATCGTCACTTTTGTTTTGCTTGCATCCAGCCAGTCTGCACCATTGCTCCATACAAAGGATTGCAAGGCCCACTGTACGTTAAAACCTGTACCGAACACGTCCGGTTTTCCGTCGCCATTCGTATCCTTGGTCGCTTGCTGGTTGACCTTGATGAATTCTTCCCAGGTATAAGGTTTGTCTTTATCAGGGAATGGAATGCCTTCTTTTTCAAATAACGTCTTGTTATATCCGAGTGCAAACGGACCCAAATCTTTCGGCATGCCGTAGATATCACCCTGACCTGCCATTTTGCCATCATAGCGGTACAGGTCGACACCATATTTCCAGATGTTGTCCAGATCCACATCCGCATTGTTTTCAACGTAAGGTGTCAGATTCATCAACACTTTGCTGTTCACGTAGGCTTTCACATCGCCAGGGTTAATATAGAATACGTCTGGCAAGCTGTTGCCTGTGATGGCAGCTCTCAATTTTGTCGCGTATTGATCCGCAGCTGTTACGATAATTTTGACTTTGACACCGGGATGCTCTTCTTCATATTTTTTAACAACGGCTTGATAAGCCTTCTGTTCATCCGTGCCACCCCGGAACATAAACGTCAGTTCCTTGTCCCCACTTGAACCACTGCTGCCACCACAGCCTGCAAACACAATTGCGCTCACAAGCATAAGAAGCATGATCGTAACCAACCTCTTTTTCTTTACCATCTGAACCCCTCCTGATCTGGATTTGTAAACGTATTCAATTAGCTGAAATAAGATTTCTGTTGTTAAATTTATCAAATCCAGATCACTTTAGTCAATACTTTGTTAAAACATTTTATGTTTATATAAAATAAACTAGTACATTGGCCATCCGCTGGAATCCCACAGCAAGTCGTTGATTAACAATTTTGGATTGCCGTTATCGTCAGCATCATAGGCATGGCGTGCAATGACGTTACCGTTATACACATCCTGGCCGCCCGGTCCCTTCCACTTGACATTCCCTGAATCCAACAGGGTTCCGCCGCCATTCAACATGTTCACACCGTTTTTGTCCACATACGGACCTGTAATACTCGTTGAACGACCATAGACCATTTTGTACGTGCTGTTCACACCCTGGCAGCAGGAATCAATGGAGGCAAACAAGTAATAATAACCATTCCGGTACACAATACTCGGTGCTTCAATGGCCCCACCATTGTTCGGACGCGCCGCAATAGAGGATATGCTTCCGGTAGGTTTCATCGTGGATTTATCAAGCTTCACAATCTTCAGACCGCTCCAGAAAGAACCGAAAGCAAGCCATGGGTTGCCAGAAGCATCGATGACCAGATTCGGATCAATAGCGTTATAATCGTTAGCAGATGTGGTTTGAAGCACTAACCCCTCATCCTTCCACGAACCTGCTCCAATGCTGGTTGCAGACGCAAGCCCGATCGCCGATCTGTTGGAGCCAAAGGTAGAGATGGAGTAGTACAGCCACACTTTCCCGTTGTACTGCTCAACGTCTGGTGCCCATACATCCAGGCCGCTCTGACCCGGAACAGCAGAGGCCCACCAGGAGGGCTTGCTCAGAAAAATCTGCGGAACGCGGTACCATGATGACCCGTTATCCGATTTCAGCACCTGAATGCCCGCACCCGTTGAAAAGGTATACCATGAGCTTCCCTCTTTGATGATGGATGGATCGTGGACGGCAATATCTCCGGTCAGATTCCAGAATGCTGCAAATGCCCGAGACTGACCCGCCAATAGCAGAACAAGTACAAGCAGTGCAGGTAACGCCCAACGTTTTTTCCTGAATCCTGTCAATCCTTTGAACTTTTCCAAACTGAATTCCACCTCTCCTGATCAAATCGTTAATTTGGTTCATGAAGTATTAAATCAATTTAGGTATACTAGGATTATAAAAGCGGTTACATTACATTTCAATGGTATATTTCAAATATATATAAATTGATTCACACTATTTTTCAGATCAACAATTCATCCATATGTGATTTATACTTACATTTTTGTAGTATAAACAGGGGATTTGGCATCCTTTTCTCTGCCCTTCCCTTCCTTCAACGAATCATTTATAATTATCTAAAACAAACCATATAAATGTGCAGAAGCCTGGATCAGAAGGGCTTCGTTCAGAACGTGGAAAGGAAACCCACCTATGATTTATATTAAAGATCTGATGTCTGGCGTTAATATATTCAAGGCACTCAGTTCGGAAATTCGGATCCAGATCATTGAGTTGCTTGCCAAGAACCAGAGTCTTAACCTCAATGATCTCGCGACCAAACTGGGGCTCAGCAATGGCGCCATTACAATGCATATTAAGAAATTGGAAGAAAGCGGCCTGATTGAAATTAACACCGCAGTCGGCAAACACGGAATACAGAAGATTTGTTACCTGAATGAGGAAAAATTGATGGTTGATCTGCGTTCTCAGGAGATCAGCAATCGTTATGAAGTTGAAATTCAGGTGGGACACTACAGTGATTATCAGGCAGCTCCAACTTGTGGACTCGCCACCCGGGACAGCATTGTTGGGGAATTTGATGATCCGCGGTATTTTGCGGACCCGTTGCGAATTGATGCGGAGATGATTTGGCTGGCTGAGGGTTATCTGGAATACCGGATTCCGAACTATCTCAAGCCTAATCAATCGTTTAGCGAGATCCAGCTATCCATGGAGTTGGGCTCAGAAGCACCGGGTTATTGCGATAACTACCCTTCCGATATTTATTTTTACGTCAATGGAATTGAGATTGGGTGCTGGACAAGTCCAGGGGATTTCGGCAATACACGCGGTACATTCAATCCAGACTGGTGGCCACCGCATCTGAATCAATACGGAATGCTGAAGCTGATTCGTATTACTCAGGAAGGTAGCTATATCGACGGTTGCCGTATCTCGGATGTAACCTTGAACGAGATCGGCCTGGATTACAAAAGCGATATCCACTTTCGGATTGCTGTAACGGACGGACCAATGAACAAACGGGGATTGACGATCTTCGGCAAGCATTTCGGCAACTATGGACAGGGTCTGCTCGCCCGTGTGCTCTATAACGTGCAAGAGGAATAATTACGCAATTACAACACACCGCGTTAAAACTTAAAAACAAACAGCCGCCAAGCAATAAGCTTGGCGGCCATATTCATCTCTATTACTTAACCTCGCCCAGACGCTCTGCGAGACGGTCCCATGTTTCCGTAATCCCTTGCAACATTCCCATATCCATGACCGTTTGGAGAGCTTCTGCGGATACATATTCTGAACGATTAACGATCTTTGTCTTGCCGCCAAGGTCAATGAATTGCATAGTCACCTCAGTTGTCGGCAGGCTCTCATCTGTGTTCCCTTCGGCATCCGAGAAAAAATCGGTATATACAATCCGTTCCGGTTCAACAATTTCCTTATATACAGCTTTGCCCCAAGATTCCATACCGTAAAAATCACCCTGGTTTGTATCCTCACATTTCATGCAGTAATGCCAAGCGCCGCCTGGGCGAAAATCGACGTTACAGACAGGAATCGTCCATCCTCTCGGTCCCCACCATTGCCGAAGATGCTCCGATTCCTTGAACATGCTGAACACAAGCTCACGAGGTGCGTCAAAAACACGCTCAAGTACAAGTACCTTTTCATTCTCCACGCTCGACACCATTCCATCGTTTAACATTGTCATTCCTCCTTATGAATTGGGAATACTTATGGTTTGTCTTTCTTACTTTGCAGTTCACGCAAGTATTGATCCAGGTTGTCAAAACGATCTTCCATGACGCTCTGAAACGACTTCACCCACTCATCCAATGTTTGAAAAGGTTCGGGACGGAGCTTGTAGATCCTGCGGTTGGCTTCGGCCTTTACCTCCAAAACGCCATTATCACTAAGCACTTTCAAATGCTTCGAGGCTTGAGGCTGGCGTAGTCCCAGCCGTTCAGCAATTTCCCCTACAGTCAGAGGACCATCACGCAATAGTTCGACGATATGCATACGATTCGGTTCAGCCAAAGCGCCCAACAAGGCCATGTCCATACCCGGATTGTGTCCTGACATGCCTTTCACCTCATTAAGTTATGGTGTATCGGTAGAATCTCATCTCCTTCACCAAAATGCTCTTCTTCCTGATATCTGAAGTATACTCTACAAGGAATATTCCTGTAAAGGAATATTATTTAGATAGTCAGTCCCCTCTTCTTCATTAAATACTCTTTGGAACATACCGAAGGACCGCAGGTGCTTACCTTGAGGTAAGTACCTGTACTAAAAGTGCATACTTACATCTTGGTAGCACTCCCCTTATACTCAAGAAATATTAGAGTTTAAGGAGGAAGTATTATTTTGAAAACACTCGTCATCGTAGCACATCCCAATATGGAAACATCGGTTATCAACAAACGGTGGATAGAAGAACTCCAACAATACCCGGAAAAGTACACCGTACATGAACTATATAAAGTTTATCCAGATGGAAACATAAACGTGGAGAAAGAACAGCAGCTCATTGAATCGCATGATCGCCTTGTCCTGCAATTTCCGTTCTATTGGTTTAGCAGCCCACCTCTTCTTAAACAATGGCTGGATGAAGTTTTTACTTATGGCTGGGCTTATGGCTCTAAGGGAGACAAACTACAGCAACGCAAAGTTGCCTTGGCCGTATCCGCCGGAATCAAAGAGGTGGATTACACGGAAGAGAGCAAATATCGCTATACCCTTGGACAACTGTTATCTCCTTTTGAGACAACCATGCTTTACTGCGATGCGGATTATCGATCATTCTTTGCCTTTTATGGGGCAGAACACGAGCCTGCGTCAAGTGAATTGGAACAAAGTGTACAAGGCTATTTGAATTTTATTGACAATCTATAATCCTAATCACCAGATCGTTGAGGAAGCACTATGCTTGTTCTCCGTCTAGAGAAGTTGGCACAAAAGAAAATAAAATGCATGGTCAATGGTTTGACCAGGAACGTCTTCTGGATGATTAAAGTGGCATTGAAACCGCTGGAGATAAATTGCTTATAAATCTTGTAAATCAATCATTATAACAAAAGGATCTTCCATAGCACGTATGGGAGATCCTTTTGTTATTATAAAACGGCTGCACTAGCGTTGAACAGACTCCGGGTCAGATCCCATATTGGCTTCTCCCCAATCACACATCATATGGAGCAGCGGCATCAGTGAACGCCCCCGCTCAGATAATGAATATTCAACTTTAGGCGGGATCTGGGGATATTCTTGACGTATCACCAAACCATCCTCCTCCATCTCTTTCAGCATAACGCTCAGGCTCTTAAAAGAAATGGTACCGATACTTCGCTTCAGCTCATTATGCCGCATTACCTTGTTTTCGGCCAACCAATACAAAATGACCATTTTATATTTACCACTAACCAGGGACAACGTATATCCAAAGCCGGTGTCTTTTAATGCCACGCCAGTCGGAACACAGGTTTCGCGCATAAGTTCCCCCTCCTTCTTTTGTTCATCGTACCATAGTGGAAAGTTATAGAGACTGCCTGAACGTTTTGGGAGACATGCCATATGCCTTTCTGAACTGTCGGGTGAAATAATTGCTGTCGTTAAACCCGCATTCATACGAAATTTCCGTAATGGACAGGTTCCCGTGTTTTAACAGATAACATGCCCTTTCCAGACGCAACTTCTGCAGATAGGAGATGGGCGTCATCCGATAATAAGATCTAAAGATCCGATTCAGATGCCTTATAGAAACATTCGACTTTCCTGCAATCTCTTCCAGGGACAGAGGTTCCAGATAATGATCCTCAATATAGGAAATGGCATTAGCTAAATGCATCAGATTATTGCCCTCTATCCCCTTCTCCTGTGTATCATAATGCCTCGACAAATAAACAACCATCTCCGTAAAACGAGAAATCAGCATGGTCTGATACCCTTGCTGCTTACTTTTATATTCCTCAATCATGACAGAAATCAGCGACTCCACGTACTCCAGACTGGGAATAGGCAAGGCCATTTTACTCGGATAAGAGTGAATACTGCGATAATAAGGCTCCAATACAAACAAAGCCTGAAAGCCTTTGGATTTTCTCAAATCCGGTCCTGCTGAGGCGAGCATTTCAGGTCTGAACATAATATTGCATATCTGAAAATCCTGAGGATCTCTGTAGGCATGCGGAGTGGAACCATTAATTACAAATACATTTCCCTTTTTAACAAAAAACGCCTCTGTATTGACAACATGTGTCGCATTGCCATTCAGGACAATGACAAGTTCCGAAAAATCCACATGCCTGTGAAGTTCGGTATCTTCGTCATGTCCTCCATATTGAATATAAAATGGGAACTCCGGATCGGCTGTAAACCAATTCAAATAGGCGTTGCTCAACAGTTCGCCCTCCATGGTTCATGCTGGGATGAATGTCTATATCATGCTACTCCTGGACCGAAAAATCAAGGTTTGCCGATGATAAGATCTCTATAATTCCTCATGTAGCCATGCAAATTCAGCACAGAAACGAGGGGTGTTATGGATCGTGAAAACACGATTATATGATTGATCTGTTGGATGCAGGGACTTTTTTAAAATCTTTAATTGTAAACGCATTCAAGAAAATAATGAATAACAACAGGGGGTTAATATGATTCATACCATGAGAAAGATTGCAAAATACTCTGTGGTCCTCACAGTCTCATTAAGCTTGCTGGCAGGATGCAGTAGTGGCAATGACAGTTTGGAGGGCAATGAAGGAAGTGACAGTGATACTTCACCGATGACGTTGACTTTCTTTGGAGCAGATTCCAACGCAAACTGGAATAAGATGCAGGATGATGTGGGTAAGGAGATAACCAAACAGACAGGAATTACACTTGATGCGGAATTTGCAGTCTCGGACCCTGCACAGAGACTGGCACTGATCGCGGCAAGTGGAGATTACCCGGATCTGATCAGTCCCAAAGGGGATTTGGACAAGTTGGTAGATGCAGGTGCCATGCTGGACCTTACCGATCTGATTGATCAGCATGCCCCAAACATCAAGAAGCTGTTCGGTGATCAAATCAAACGCTTGCGCTACAGTAACGATGACCCGTCCATCTATGTCATCCCTACCTACTCCGCCATAGACGGAGTCAACTTCGTGGCAGGCGCAGGTTTCGAGCTTCAGCATCGTGCTGTGAAGGAAGCCGGATATCCACAGATCAATACACTCCAAGATTATGAAAATGTCATTCGATCCTATCTGGAGAAGCACCCTACCGATGAGAATGGCAACAAAAATATCGGTATGACACTGAACGCGGATGATTGGCACATCCAAATTACCGTGACGAACCCCGCAGCTGAGACCACGGGCAAATCGGGCGATGGAGAATACTACATTGATCCCAATACGAATGAAGCAACTTATCATTTCCGCACGGAAGGTGAGAAAGAGTATTTTCAGTGGCTTAACCATATGTATAATACCGGGTTGCTTGATCAGGAATCTTTTGTTCAGAAAAACGACCAATATCTGGCCAAAGTCGCTTCTGGTCGCGTCATTGGTCTGATCGATGCAGACTGGGGCTACTCCGATGGGGAGAAAGCACTGAAGGCTTCAGGAAAAAATGATCAGACTTATGGACATTATTCTGTCATGCTGTCCGACCAATACAAGGATAACCGCTACCAGTCCACAGGTTTCATGGCTGGCTGGGGAGTAGGCATAACGGAAAGTGCAGAAGATCCGGTCCGAGCCATTAAATTTCTGGATTTCCTCGCTTCTGAAGAAGGTCAGGTCCTCAACTATTGGGGGCTGGAAGGTAAGCAATATACCGTTGAGGACGGTAAACGTATTGTGCCTGCGGATGTGCAGCAGCGTATTATCAATGACAATATCGCTTTTACCAGAGAATCCGGTGTAGGACTCTACACCAATATCGGAGGGCATTACGGGGATGGCGTAAAAGACTCCACTGGCAATTATTATACCAAAAACTTCCCGGAACAGATCATTGAGAACTACACGGATGTAGAGAAAGAGACCCTCAAAGCTTATGATGCAGCGACCTGGATGGATCTGTTTCCGAATGAGAAGGATTTCCCGGTAAAACCGTGGGGAGCGGTATGGAACATCTCCGTACCAAGTGATGATGAAATCAACATTATAGCCAACAAGGTGAAGGATATTACATGGAAGCAGATTCCACAGGCCGTGATGGCCAAACCGGAAGAATTCGATGCGATCTGGAATGACTATCAGCAGAAGCTCATTGATGCAGGTGTCGAAAAAATGGAACAGGGATTCACCAAATACGTCCAGGATCGGGTTAAACTCTGGAATGAATAGGAGCACAACATGATGAACTACACCAATCCCGTGATTTCGGGCTTTTATCCTGACCCCAGCATCTGTCGGGTAGACGACGATTATTACCTCGTAACCAGCACATTTGAATATTTCCCGGGGGTGCCGATTTTTCACAGCAAAGATCTCGTGAATTGGGGCCAGATCGGCCATGTTCTCACGTCTGCCGAGCAGCTCCCACTCGCCAATGCGGGCAGCTCCGGCGGCATATATGCGCCGACCCTCCGCCATCATGCTGGCTGGTTTTATATGACAACGACCAATGTAAGCGGGGGAGGTAACTTCTATGTACGAAGCAGAGCGGCTGAAGGACCATGGTCCGATCCCATTTTTGTTGCTCAAGACGGTATAGATCCCTCCCTACTCTTTGATGAGGATGGTCGTATATACTTTCAAACTGCTTGTAATGGTGATGAAGGCGAAGGGATCTATCAGTGTGAGATCGACATCTCGACTGGTCACAAGCTGACAGAAAGCCAATTCATCTGGAGTGGAACCGGCGGTGCTGCACCTGAGGCCCCTCACCTGTACAAAATAAATGGCTACTATTACCTCATGATTGCCGAAGGGGGAACCGAATACGGGCATATGGAAACCATTGCGCGAAGCACAAATCCATACGGACCATTCGATCCCTGTCCTCATAATCCCATCCTGTCCAATCGAAGTATAAAAAGCAGTATTCACGCCACTGGGCATGCGGATTTGGTACAAGCACAGGATGGGAGCTGGTGGGCGGTATGTCTGGGAATTCGTCCTGCAGCCTACCCCATGCGTCATCATTTGGGTCGTGAGACATTTCTCGCACCAGTGACCTGGACGAGTGACGGATGGCCAATAATCGGTCATGACGGACATATTGAGCCCGTCATGGCCGGGCCCCAGCTGCCTGAGGTTCATTGGCCCCGCAAAGCAATCCGGGATGATTTCGATGTATCCACACTGGGCCTAGACTGGATCTTCCTGCGAAATCCAGCTCCTGGCAGTTGGTCACTCACAGAACACCCGGGTCATCTTGTTCTAAGAGGGAATCCGGTCTCTCTCAATGATGGTCGCAATCCCGCCTTTGTAGGTCGTCGATTGAGCCATTTCTTATGCAACGTGGCTGCCAAATTAAACTTTGAGCCAATACATGATGGTGACGAATCGGGATTGACTGTCT
The DNA here is from genome assembly GCF_030487755.1 of Paenibacillus sp. 11B. Lineage (NCBI taxonomy): Bacteria > Bacillati > Bacillota > Bacilli > Caryophanales > Paenibacillaceae > Paenibacillus > Paenibacillus sp. 11B. The sequence goes on from NZ_JAUKNS010000003.1 coordinate 312,661, forward strand.
TCATGAATGAGAGATACCACTATGATTTGGCCATAAAGCGAATTAACGGTCAGAAAAAAATCATATTTCGGCGAACGATTGCTTCATTAAGAACAGAGGAGATTCAGGATTGTGAAGCCGGACCTGTCATATTACAAATCCAGGCCCAACGTGATCTTTTTACATTCTCCATACAGCAAGGTTCAACAATTGGCACTGTACTTGGCTCTGGCGATACACATCTGCTCTCTACTGAAGTGGCGGGTGGCTTCACTGGGGGCATCCTTGCCATGTATGCCTATAGTCCATCGGGAGAAGGTGCGCCAAGCCAGTTCGATTGGTTTGATTATGAACCGTTGGATTAAATCATAGTGCGACCTTCGAATTTCAATGTAAAAACGTTGAATATCCTCCATTAAAATTATCCCCTTCAAGTCGATACTCTTTTAAAAAGCCTTGTGTGGTAACATAAGGAAAAGAGTTAACTTGAAGGGGATTTTGCTATGGTTATATACATCGATTCTTCCAAGAAACTTTCCGCACAACTCCTCTTAAATTTCAGAAAAGTCCATTGATTTATTAGAGAAGTTCTCCTAGTATTTTTAGTAGGACACCCAGAGCTCGACATCATAGCAATAGCTTTACTGTTTTTATGAGAGCGCTATCGCTGCAGCACTATAGAAAAACGGGAGGTTGCAGATATGAAATGGAATCACTTCAAGTCCAAGCTTCTGCTTAAGTACACACTATCCTATATCTCCATTTTCCTTATACCTCTTGTTATATTAACTATTATTATTTATCACAATGCTGTGGACACGCTCCGTTCAGAGATCGAACAAACCAATGTCAATCAACTGACCCAAGCGAAAACGGTCATTGATGACCGAATGAAGGAATTGCAGGACATCGCATTTCGCATCGCCTACGATGAGCAGCTAACCCGATATTGGACCCACCATCCCTATTATAGCCGGGAATCCATTAGTGCCTTGGTCAAATACAAAGCGACCAGTTCCATTATTGATGAGCTATTCCTGTTCTTCCGTGGAGATGATAACATCTACTCGTCTCAGGGCTCTGAGAACCTGGATGTATTCACTGGCCGCTACAAATTTAACACCTGGAACGAAACGGACATGATCCGGGATTTGAATCATGTTCCGTTTCCCACGATACGACCAGCCGAGCAAGTCGTTCAAGGAACCAAAATACCCAATTCCATGCTGGCCTACCTTGTACCGATTGCGCCTAACAATACGCCCGCCCACGGAACGGTCATGTACCTGATTCATGAGTCCAATCTGACCGGATTGATTGATTCCATTCTCAGCGACTACCATGGGATGACTTATATATTCGATAATTACGGGCAGGTACTGGCAGCCAACTATAAAGGGGAAACCATTACCGATCAGGAAGTCAAAGCTCTGTTTGCACTTGAGCCGGGAACGCACAGTCTCTCCTTAAACCAGGAACCGCATTCGGTTGTATCCGTCAAATCAGATGCTGGCTGGACTTATGTAACGGCTATGCCGAGCAATCAATTTTTTAGCCGTATCGTCCATATTCGTACCTTTATTGTTCTGGTTTTCTCCTTCGTGGTGGTGATGGGCACTTTCCTTGCCATCATGCTGGCACGAAGACAATACCATCCCATTTCAGACTTGATGGAGTTCATTCGGTTGAAAAATAATCCTGAACCTTCCACATCCAGCAACGAGCTGGAATGGATCAAGAAAACGCTGCATGATTACAGCCAGCGCGTAGATCTTCAGGAGCCCTACGCTCGTAATCATATACTGCTCATGTTACTGAAGCATGGTCATACCGGAGAAATCCCTTCTGAGTTTACGGACAATCTCGGCATCCGTTTTAATCGGTCCCATTATTTTGTCATGACCTTGGGCTGGGAAATGCACGCTTTTCCCATCGGTGATAACCCCGAACAACGTACAGTCATGCAGCTGATAAACGATATAGAACTGCCGGAGTTGTCTGCTTATGCTTACGGCGTGGAGCTTCCACAGCCAGACCAATTAGCCCTCATTGTCGGTTTTGATGCCGAAATCGGGCATCATGCCAGCTTGAGTAATCGTATGGAGTCTATTGTTGGATCACTGCAATCGATGGTGACAGAGCACGTCGGAGTCGCTCCGGCGATTGGTATCGGCAACAGCTACAGTTCTCCATTGCAGCTGAACCAATCCTACATCGAGGCATCGACCGCACTCGAAGCATCCATGCTGCACGGACAAGGCAGCAGTACCTTCTTCAACGCCCTTTCCGGTTCCGGTGCACAGGATTCGTCCTTCTGGGTACCTAAGGATGTACTGCTGAAGCTGGTTCAGAGCTTGAAACAGGGCAGCTACGATGTGGCGGTTCAGATGGTATCCACCGCTTTGAATACCCTGAAATCTGAAATGCCATCTGTACCGCTGCTGCGCTGCATCTGCTTCGACATTCTGAATACGATGCTCAAAACGGCCTCGGAGCTTGGCATTCATCACGTGGTTAATCAACTTCCACGGATTACTTCCTATGACTCACTGGAGGATTTGGAGAAAAAACTGACAGGCCTTGCCGCCGAAATCTGCGCCCATGTCGAGGCGAAGAGCGAGACGGAAGAAAGCTCGCTGATGGATGAAATCGTTGCTTATATTGATGCCAATTACTCGGATTATGATCTCAGCCTGGGTACGATCTCGTCTAAATTCACGATCTCTTCATCGTATTTCAGCCGTTCATTTAAAGAGAAGATCGGCATGAACTTCACCCAATACATCTGGCAGAAGCGGATGGATGAGGTCATCCGGCTGCTGCTGCATACAACTGATCCGTTAAAAGATATCATCACACGTGTCGGTTATCTGGACACACCGAACTTTATCCGCAAATTCAAGAAAGAGACGGGTTACACCCCCGGACAGTACCGCAAAATGCACCGCCCCAACGGCTCCGCCGATTCCCCGGATGACGACGACGAGGAATGTATTGGATAAAGGCTTCGAATGACGTCTTTATAAGGAGTTCATCGGATAACCGATTCACCGAATAAATAGAAACCTCCCCTTCATCGTATGGTGAAGGGGAGGTTTACGTATTTTCAAGTTTACTTTTTCGAGTGTTCCGAACGATCTCGTACGCCGAGGCTTCTTCTATTTTGCAGCCGAAATACCTTGAAGCCCTTGATGCATTGCACCCAGCAGACGGTGGGTCGGATCACAGCCATATTCCCAGAACATGATTCCGGCCAGGCCTTGATCCTTCACGTAATCACATTTGCACTGAATGGATTCCTCATCATCATAAGATATTAGACTGGACCCGTTAAACAGAAACGGTGCACACGCTTCATCATCCCAATAACGGACGTAACCATTCTTGTTGATGTACTTTGCATCCAGCTCGGCAAAAGCCGGACCGTACCCGCCTGTACTGCCAGCCATTTGGTGGAGGCCACGGTTCCGGTCAGGAACCTCAGTCCAGATCCGGGAGTAGAACGCAGCACCGATCACGATCTTCTCTTTCGGAACGCCGGCGCGAATGAAAAGGTTCACGGAAGCATCTGTACTCATTCGGAACAGATCTCCGGTTGGCGTATACAGATTCGTATGATGTCCGGTCAGAACCTGAAAACCGCCGCGCATATCATAGGTCATCAACTGCACAAAGTCCAGATACTTCTGCACCTCAGCCATTTCTGTACCGTCTACGTAGTATTGGTCAGCCCCTGCCGCAATCGTGAGTAGATAATGACGGCCATCCCGGGAGCATTTGGCATCCATTGCCTCCCGGATCGTCTTGAGAAGCAAGGTGAAATTCCGTTTATCACCAGGACTCGAGGCGATGCCGGCTTCACCGTAACAAGGATACTCCCAGTCCAGATCGATTCCATCAAAAGGGTATTCCTCCAGCACCCTAACCGCCGATGCGGCCATGCTGTCCCTTCCGGCTTGGGTTGATGCGGCTTCAGAGAAACCGCCAGCGCTCCAACCCCCGACGGACAAGAGCACCGTTAGATTCGGATGATCGCGCTTTATGTTCCGGATAATCTCACCGTGTTTCAAATGCTCGGTAGTAATTTCATCATTTTTGACATGACCGAAGGCTACGTTCAGATGTGTTAACTTCAACAGATCCTCATGCCTCATGTCGGGAAGAACTGAATCGACGACATATCCTGCAGCAATATAGTTTGGCACCCTCTTCACTCCGATCCATTCAATGATTGAGATATCGCCGCAGCAATCTGCAAGGCTTCCTTCCCGGTACCAATCTTGTACCCGGAAGCCGAATAACGGATTTGATCCTCGCTATCCAGCACGAACAGATGTGGATAGCCAGCTTCGTGAGCTGCAGGATTTGGAATGAAACCGGATAAGGACGCATAGCTTGAATCCCTTACAAAAATCGTACGTACTGGCAGCTTCGGATAAGCAGCAGTGTCAAAGGAGGCGTTCCATTCCGTATCTCCGATCAGCAGCACGATGGGTAGACCCAGCTTATCCAGCGGCTCAGCAAGTTCGCCCAGCTCACGAATCAGATGCTTGGTTGGTTCCCGCTCGGGTTCAATCCAGGCAGCAATGGCACCCTCTGATCCCAGAAGAGCCTCCAGTACCACCTCTGAACCATCTAGACGGGTCAGTACACTTCCGGGTGCCAGCTTGCCCAACACGGGAATGTCTACCACCGTCTCGCGATAAGTTAATACCACCTCCGTAGTGTCTCCGGCGCGCACGGTAAAGTAAATGAAGCGCACTCTGACCGCTCCATCTTTCAAACGGATACCCGTCGTCAAGCGATAAGCTCCCGGTTCAACCTCATATGGCTGGCTATAGACATCCGTGCTGCCATGAGGATATATCAACGTTTTGTACACGCCATCTTCCAGACGGGCAAACGAGAAGTTCTCGCCATAGGATGCTGTTGGTGCTTCCTGCGGCCCCTCTTCATCCCTAAGGAGTTGCAGCATTCCCCAGCTTCTGTCCTCCTGATTACGAGAAGCGTTGAGACTGAACATCGCATTTTCCCAGCCTCTGTCACCTAAGTACTGAGGCTTCTGCTCGCTCGGATGCAATCGGGCCGGAATGCCCAAACTGCGGCACACAGCGACAAACAGAATATCCAGCGACTGCGGATCTCCCTTCATCAGGCTGAAAGTGCCTACCGGATTTCCCTTGCCTTTCAAGTTAGGGAGGTCCTCATTATACGCATAACTCTTTTCCAGCTGCCGGACAAGCGCCGAAGGCTCCTTCCTGAACGCCGTTGCCTCTTCCTCCGAGTAGGCATTCTGGAACACGGATCGATAAGGCACCACCATTTCATAGGAAACCCGCGGGCACAGGATGTACTCCACGAACGTATCTTCTGCCCATGATCCTCGCTGCGAGAGCGCACCTGTAAGATGATCGTCCAGCGTCTGACGAAAAGTATCGATTAAATCTTTTTCATTCATCGACTCCAGCAGCCGGAGCGGCCACTCACCGTATTTCTCGGAACGTTCCTCCAGGAAAGCTGCGATTTCACGACTGTTGCCCCGTGCCTTCTGGAGAATATCCCATACCCGTTCCCGAGGAAGTCCAGCCGAATGAGCCAATGCATACGCCTCTTCCTCACTCAGGAATGTATCCTCATATCCACTCCGAATCTTCGTGCCTTCCTCCAGACGGCGGCTATGTTCCTGAATCTTCTCTTGCGGTAAAGCAATTGCTGCTTCTGCCTCTCCTTCGGGAGGAGGAACCATATCGAAATCCACGCTGCCTGATGGCTGCTCTGACGAGTCCAACACTAGCTCAACCTGATCGCTGTCCTGAGCTTTGAATAGGACTTCACTCCATTGGCCTCCGCTAACCGCACGAATCAATAAATCGCCATAACCTGTCTTGAAGGCAGCCTCCCCTAGCACATCGGTCTTAATTTCGGCGATCGGATAAAATTCAGCCGTGTTATACAGCTCGAAGCGGAGGCTCGCTCCAGGCACAGGCTCTCCCTGCATATCTTTCACCTTCACGCAGATGGTTCGCGTCGGTGCGTAGTTTTCAAGCAAATTAATCTCCGTAAATCCCTTCTCGTTAAGGGTTATATCCTCTGGTCCCGGATAATCGCCAAAAATCCTCGTATTGATCAGCATGGCCCTGCGGGCTGGCGGAGTGAACCACCCTTGATTCAATCCAGCTTCAGGCTCGCATGCCCCAATGTAATACCATTGGCCGTCTGCCCAAGCTTCTACCCAGGCATGATTGCTGTCACTGTGTGCCCAGCGCGGCGTATAGACCTGACGGGCAGGTATGCCGATACTGCGAAGAGCGGCTACCGCCAGCGTGGACTCTTCTCCACAACGGCCGCGAGCATTCCGAATCATCGTCAGCGGCGATATCGTTCGCAGATCGCTGCCAATATAAGTCGCTTTCTCATGACACCAGTAATTGGTTTCCAGAATGGCATCCGCCATGGATAACTTCGCCGTCCGGTCAGCCAACTCATCAAATATAATGCCGCGAAAATCCTCAATATTCTCCGTATTGATTCGATAGGGGAGCACAAAATGCAGAAACAGATGATCCGGTACACGCTCGCCCCAAGGCACACGTTTGCGAATGTCCAGCGCCCGACGCACATGGCTGAGGAACAGTTCACCATCATAATCAGCCATGTCATTCACCGGCATGTAGGCATACACATATTTCAAAGCCCATGCCTCTTCTTCGGTTAATGGCTGCTGAAACACATGAAACAGTTTATCTTTGCGGACCTCTGCAAAATGTACCTTCTCCTGGAACTTCTGCTCAATCCGCTCCAATGACTGTGCATCCAGGGAAAATACCAAGGTTTGGCTGGTCATTGCTGGCTCACTCCTTCCACAGCTTTCCGTCTTCCCGAATACAGATTACAGCCGTGCCGTCCGAGGAAGGCGCAGTAATCTGGAACAGGCTGCGAGTCGTTTCAATTACAGGCGAACAGCTCCACGATTCCTCGCCCATTAGTAGCTTCACATCCTGTGTAAATTCACCATGGGCTTCATAATAATTACGTTCACGATAATAGAGCTTGCGAAGCTCCCACTTGATTCGTTCGTCCTCCGGCAACTCAAAGGAATAGTCCGTTCCATCATCCGAAAATACGACATAGCCCCATAGCTCCGGATAATGCATGTTGATAATGCCCATGGGCGACCAAACCCAGTTGTCCTCCGGAAACGGCTTGCCCGTCTCCGGATTCAGCACCTTGCGGTACTCACCATCCTGCACCTCGGTCTGCCATTCCACGCGCGAGAAGTTGACACGCCAGAACTCACCCGGCGCAGGCGGACGGTTGCCTTCGGCACATTCCTTTAGGCTGATCCAAGGAATCGCGACCTCCACACTCCATTTCCGGTTATCAGCACCAGGTGTGTTCAGCTCCCCATCGATATGTACGGCCGTCTTGAGACCGCTGATATCCCAACCATTGACCGGAGGTCCACCATCCCGATAAGGCTTCACCAATAACAGATCCCATACCGTATTTAGCGCATTGATCTCGAACTCATAATATTGGTGGGAATCTCCGTCGGGATCGATAAAAATCTCAAAATCATTATCGTAGAAAATAACGGAATCGCGCTCAGTCAACGTAGCCCATATCTGATCTTCCATCAGCTCAGCAGCGAAGTAGAAATAGTCATCATCCCACAGCATTTTTACCTTTGTCTGTTTCCCGGGCTTCGGACGAAGGTCCCCTTCGATATCAACAAAATCATCCGTCCAATCAGCCGCATCCCAGAATGCCTTATCGACGCGGCCGTCCAGCACCAGCGGTCCCTTCGAACGCTTGCATATATAATGTTTGGGAGCATACTCAATCCTTGGCTCAGGCACTCCACTTTGGTTCATATCGCTCTCTCCCCTTCATGAGAGAGGGCATGCATCTATCGGCGCATGCCCTCCCGTAATGTTAGTTATGGGTAACAACGGCTCCTGAGCCGCCGTACATCTCCAGTTCCTCATCGAATTCGAGCTTAAGCACCGTCACCTGCTCATGGGTGTCCTCCGGGGTCATTTTGATCCATGTTGTGCCCGGGATATTGAACCATGGCACGCCCCCATGGATCTCATGCTCAAGTTCTTTGCCCGAGTGCAGTACGGTAATCTTTCTGATCTTATTGCACAGTCCCTTAATGCACACATTTTCTTTTGGCTCGTCATATACAAACAGGTACAATGTCTTTCTGTCCTCGGATACGGTGCTGCCCCCCAGATAATAGCGGGGCATAATGCCTTCACCCGTTCCGAATACAGCCTCTTCATGCGTTCGGATCCACGCTCCCAGCCCAAGCAGAATATTCTCCTGTCTCTTATCGATGGTGCCATCCTCGCGCGGACCAATATCCAGCAGCATGTTGCCACCCATCGAAATACAGTCACAGAACATCCGAATGATCTGATTTAACGATTTGTATTTATCGTCTGTTGGTACATAACCCCAAGATGTATTGATCGTGGTGCAGAACTCCCATGGTCCCTCCGGTCTCGTGATCGGAATACCTTGCTCCGGTGTTTTATAGTCCCCATAACCTTGAAGGCGGGAGTTGATGATGATATCCGGATTAAAGGATTGCAGGTAATGCTTAAACTCCGGGAGATTCCACTGCTCGGCACTCCGTTCCCAGTCCCCGTCGAACCACAGCAGATCTACCTTTCCGTAATTCGTCAAGATCTCCTGCAGCTGGTGGTTATTGAAGTCAAGGAATTTCTGCCATTTCTCCTCATCCTGAACACCGTCCACAGGACTTGAATGCCGGTTGACGCTGCTGAGATCCTCCGGTACCTTGCCACCTTCATACACGCTAGGATAATCCGGGTGCGACCAATCAATCAGCGAGAAGTACATCCCCAGGTGAATGCCCTTCTCCCGAATCGCTTCCGCATATTCCCTCACGAGGTCCCGATTCGCTGGTGTCTGCTTGACGACATTGAGGTCACTATACTGCGTATCCCACAGAGCAACGCCATCATGATGCTTCGTTGTCAGCACGGCATATCGGGCTCCCGATTTCTCAATTAAATCCGCCCACTTCTCCGCATTAAACTTCGATGCCGTAAAACCGTCCAGCTGTTTCATATATTCTTCGTAGGAAATTCTTCCATTATAGAAGGACCACGATTCCGAGACCCCATCTACAGCATAGATGCCATAGTGGATGAATATTCCCAGCTTGGCCTCTTCAAACCATTTCTGCATCCTTGTTCACACCTCTTTCTGAAGTCCTTCTATATGAGTGATTACTCTTATTGGCCTGTGTTCCAGCGGTCGTATGCTCCTTGATATAGTTCAACGATACGGTCACTGCCCATTTTTTTGATTTGCGCAATATACTTATCCCAGTTCTCAAGCGGCTCCTGACCAGTTACGAACTTCGCTTCCATCTGCTTGACGTACGTATCCAGATCAGATAATAGAGCGGTCGCTTCGCTTTGCTCTTCATTTGTCAAATAAACGTTAGGGAATGGTGCTTTGCCGATCGGCACCAACTTCTCTTGATTCTGCTGGTCAATCCATTCATCAAATTCGGTGCGAAGACCTTTCGCAATGTCCGGATCATTAATGCCTGGTGTCAAAATGCCGTAGTTCGGTGTGATTTTACCGCGATATTCCTCACGATCGCCGCCGCCAGGAACAGGAAGCCACTCTTTCACGAGATTTTCCTTGTCTTTGAATTTCCACAGCACGCCTTCAGGACCTTGATTGAACAGGGTCGCCCCATCATAGCTGTACAAATAATCAATCCAGCGCATGGTTGCCTCAGGGGACGGATTGCTGCTAGTAATCGCAAAGGTACCACGTGCCGATATACCAGGGTGTTTACCGTATACAGGTGAGTCTGCAATCTCACTCTTCACTGGTGTCATCAGTGGATGTTTCGTGCTAGGCTCGCCGCCAAGCGTGAAGTACGGATGGTAGTCATTGAACAGCGCGAGCTTGTTGCTCTCACCTTTTGCTTTTTTCTGATCGCCGGTTTGCGAGAAGGTCTCATGATCAAGCAAATCTTCCTTCCACAGACGGTTCATGAACGTCAGATAACCTTTGTAGCCTTCTTCTTGGTAAGGGTAGTGGACTTTTCCATCCTTATCCGCGTAGATTCCTTCGTTGTACATGCCCCAGAAGCCGAAGAAGTACATACGAAGATCATCCAGTTTTACAGAAGTTAGCGGAATTTCATCTTGTTGTCCATTGCCGTTAGGATCTTCTTCCTTAACACGCTTCAGGTACGTATATAATTCCTCTGTCGTCTTAGGCTCCTCTACATTAAGTGCTTTGAGGAATTCACCGTTATACCACATCGGGCCTCTGTACCACACGGCAGCCGTATCGATAAATGGAAGTGCATACATATGTCCGTCAGGTGTTGTAAAGGATTTGCGGACATCCGGGTTTTCGTCGAGAATCTTCTTAATATTCGGGGCATAGCCCTCATCAATGTATTTTTCCAGTGGAATCAGAATGCCTTGAGTCCCATAAGTAACCTGCTCAGCCGGCTTGAGATCCGCCGCATAGAACATATCCGGTAAATCGCCGCTGGCGAATACCAGGTTCTTCTTTGTTTCAAAGCTGTCGATCGGCGAAAGCTGGTACTCCAGCTTGATGCCTGACAATTTCTCCATCTCTTGCAGGACTGGCATCGTATTCCAGTCGGCTACGCCCGCATCCTGGGACATGACCTTTAACGTAAGCGGTTTGTCCACAATCGGGAATCCTTCTTTCTTGACCCCTTCGACATTTGAAGTCGCAGAACCTCCATCTTCATTGGAACCACAAGCTGCAAGCAATGCTGCTGATAGGGTGAGGCAGAGTACAATGGATGAAGCCTTGCGAAGCTTTTTCATGACGACAACTCCCCTTTTTTAGTGTGGATTATGGTTTAAGATCATCCCTTGACGGAACCGATCATAACACCCTGCACGAAGTAACGCTGAAGAAATGGATAAATGGCAATGACAGGTAAAGTTGAAACAATAATGACGGCATATTTCACCAGCGCAGCAATTTCCGCTTTGGAATTCATCGCCGTTGCGGAAGAGGTATCTATAGCTCCCCCGCCCTGTGCTGCCATCTCCTGAAGTACCAGGATTTGGCGCAGAAAGAGCTGCAGCGGATACTTCGAGGAATCATTTAAATAGATCATCGCACTGAAATAGCTGTTCCAGTGTCCAACGCCGTAGAAGAGCGCCATCACGGCAATGATCGGCATGGAGAGCGGAAGCACAATGCGGATGAACAACCGGGTGTTGGTACACCCGTCGATATGCGCCGCTTCCTGCAGCTCCTTGGGAATGGTCGATTGGAAGAACGTACGGCATACGATAATATTCCAGATGGATGCAGCTCCTGGCAGAATAAGCGCCCACATGCTGTTCACCATACCAAGATCCTTAACCAGCAAGTAGCTCGGGACAAGCCCTCCGCTGAAAAACATCGTTACCATAAACATCGCCATGAAGAATCCGCGTCCCACAAAATCAGAACGGCTAAGTGCGTAGGCAGCCGGAAGAGTGACCATCAGGTTGACGAGTGTACCTACGACGGTATAGATGATCGTATTTTTGTACCCGATCCAGATGTTGGTTTTCTCAAACACGCGGGCATAACCTTCAAAGGTAATGCCTTTGGGCAGCAGCCACATCTCACCGGAGCTTACAAATTTGGGATCACTGATTGAGGCGCTAATGATGTATAACAGCGGGTAAAGCACAATGACGAGCGCTATCGTCAGATAGATGTAGTTGCACCATAAGAACAATTTGTCGCTTCTGCTTTCCTTAACCGCGGATGACATGTGTTTTCCCCTCCTTTTACCACAAGCTGTTTTCACTGGTGCGACGTGCAATTTGGTTCACTGTAATCAGCAGAATCGCATTAACTACCGAGTTGAACAATCCTACAGCTGTTGAGAAACTGTACTGCGCATCGACCAGACCCGACCGATAGACAAATGTCGAGATGACATCTGATGAACCCATATTCAACGGATTTTGCAGCAGTAAGATTTTTTCAAATCCGACGCCCAGAATACTGCCCATATTCAGAATTAACAGAATGGTGATCGTAGGGATGATCGCTGGAATGTTAATATGCAAAATCCGTTTAAACCGGCTCGCACCATCCACCACGGCAGCTTCATGCAGTTGCGGGTCCACACCCGATAGTGCTGCAAGGTATATAATGGTACCCCAGCCTGCACTCTGCCAGACACCCGACAACACGTACACCGTCTTGAACCACGCAGGGTCCGTCAGGAATTGAGGAGCTTGGAATCCAAGAGCCTCCACCAGATTGACAATCATGCCTGACGAAGGCGACAAGAAGGTGATGATCATACCCGACATTACAACGACCGAAATAAAATGTGGTGCATACGTGACCGTCTGTACGGTACGTTTGAAAAAGGAGTCCTTTACTTCATTGAAGGCTAACGCCAGAATGATCGGTAGCGGAAAACCTATAGCCAGCTCATACAAGCTGATGCTGAGGGTATTCCATAACAAATCCCAGAAATAATACGAATTAAAGAAGCGGATGAAATGATCGAACCCTACCCACGGGCTTCCCGTGACACCAAGCGTCGGGATAAAGTTTTTGAATGCGATTTGTATGCCGTACATCGGCCCGTAATGGAAAATCAGAAAGTATAGAAATGCTGGCGCGATAAACAGATACAATTCCCAGTTTCGAATCATCCTTCTCCCTAATTTATTTTTCTTGCGGTTCGGAATCGTGTGCACCGATAGGTTTTGCGACAAGGCGGACTTCCCTTCTGGCTGCATCAGTTTGTTTCCTCCTTTTCTAAATGAAAATCCGTCCGTTTTGTAAGAAGAGCGAAACACTCCTGTTCAATTGTAAGGAATGAGTCCCGGACCACATTTCGATCATGGGAAGCTTTTGCTCCCTCTCAATTTGGTAACGCTTACATACTGAGTTTATGGATCAATTTTGAATTCGTAAATATGCTATTTCGATCTTCCCTCCTAAAAACCAGGAAAGTGCTGCTACAACAGGGGTTTACACTTTTGATTACAGCTTGTCATTGTCATTTTGGAGAAGTAAAACATGTGGAATTTGACTTATTTTCGTCCTGAAGTTGTCATAAGGGGTAGCTTCGCATGAACTCGACAGATGCCAGATCTGAACAAAAGTTGAGAAACAAACCTTAAAGTCAAAACCCACATATGTTTTGGAAAAAGATATCCATGGTTGCAGACATCATCGTGGGGATTCTGGGCAGTTCCATGATCCAAGTCAAGTCGCAAGGTCTTGTCATGTTCAACGCATCTCAATCCAAAATGAGATAGAGGTGCCCTTCGTTACTGCTGCTCCACTCCCCTCCTCATGCATTTTTCTTTTCAGGATAGATTTAATTCAATCACATTAATGTAATATTATCTATCATATATTTACCACCCGCTTCAAGCTCCCTTATTGCTTGGCTTTATTCTATGAGTTCCTTCCCGGCTTCGTAAATATGTCGTTTTTATCCTGGATTAGAAGCCACACAAACCCAGATAAACACTGGGAATATCAAGTCATATATGTTGATTTTGTGCATGACATGGAAGTCTGGAATCATTGATAATTTCAGGATAACTCCAGAAAAAAAGCCGCTCTATTTAAATCAGAGCAGCCCTTCTACCTATGTGGATATCGATCCCTAACTAATAAATAACATATTTGTGTCACTTAAATTGACTTAATAACCCATTGAAAATATACCAAAATGTAACATATACTTCCGTATAAAAAAACAATCTCAGACCTACTACGAGCGATTCGGACTAGAAGGCAGACAATCTTGACAACCAACTCACTTCATAAAGATCATCACTCTCAAGAAAAACTCAAAAAAAAGCGTGCTTCGATAGGGATCGAAGCACGCTGGCAGGGTTTGCTTACTTTCCAGAAGGCTGCACTTCCGCAGTGTACCCTGTTGGAATATCTGTCTCGGCCGTAACATTGGTGATGACCATTGGATACATCATGTCCGGATCAGGTTGGATAATGGTATACAACACGATGGCACGTCCATCCTTCTCCAGCTTCACATCTTCAATCTTCAATCCATAGCCAGGATGAGGCATTTGCGCGGACAGTTTGACTTTGACCGTCTTGTCATCCACCTTGGTTGAAGTCACGGTAGGTACAATCGCCTGTTGGCCTTCGCCCGGGGTCGTTGGAGTCGGTTCTGTCGATCCGCCATTGCCGTGCTTATCCACAAATTCAAGTGCATTGAAGATCATGCTTGCAGCCTCCATACGGGTAAGCGACTGATCTGGACGGAAGTTTCCGTCCTTATCCAGTTCAATGATGTCCATGTTCAGCAGGTTCTGGACCGCAGATTTGGCGTCCTTACCGATTTTATTTTCGTCCTTAATATCATTATACAGCATGATTACCGGATATTCCCCGGTTGTATTAATCCCTTCAAGGAGCAAAATAGCAAACTGCTCACGCGTCATCTTCCCCTGCGGATTCAATTCCACCGGAATGGATAGGCCATTCTGTGTTGCAGCCTGAACTGCATCGGCGTACCAGGTCGTTGGACTAATTTTATGTTGTGCCGAAGCGGCAGCGTATTCATTTTTCAGACCAAAAGCGTTCACGATCAATTGAACACCCTGTGGCTCGGACAATGCGACATCCGGACGAAACAGATCCGCCGTTACTCCATTAACAATACCCTTAGAATGCAACGAGTCTACAATTGTTTTTTGCCCTTCATCTTTTACATCCGAAAAAGCAAGTACCGATGCACCTCCTGCAGTCAAAGAAACGCAGAGCGCAAGCGTTGCAGCCAATCCTTTTTTATGTTTCATTTCGTGGCACCTCCATAGTTAGTAAACCCAATTTTTGACCTCTTCAACCCTACAGACGGGAGACCCTCTGGAAATGTTTCAGTAAAATCGACATCTGGTGAATAAATGACGAATATGCCGCATATATCACTTTCGCTGCGGGCGCTGATCTGCTTTCTTCCATGAATGCTTACTTGCTTCGTTGACATCCTTATCGATAAGCGCAAAAATAAGAATAGAGAATTCTATCGAATGACGGATAAACAGCAAACCGGATCGCATAAAGTAAGAGGGCACGACGCGCTATTATCAGGTGTCGGCCCTTTTCTTGACTCCGCTTGCGACCAAATTCCACCCCGAACAAAGGAGAACAAATCTATGTCCAAGAAAGGATTACTACGAGGCTATGTCATTGCCAACTGGCCCGTATATCTGTTCGCTGTACTACTGATTATTGCCTCCAATGTGGGTCAGGCGTCCTTGCCCCGAATTCTGGGCAGCTTTACGGATCAGCTCATGCAAAACACGCTTCAGATGAATACAGTCATCCGGTACAGCCTGTCGCTATTAGCCATAGCCATCGCTTATAACCTGTTATTCGGTACCGGACAATTCATGATCATGAAGCTTGGACGCCGCTTCGAATTCATGACACGTGAGCGTATTTTCGGTAAATTTTCCGAGCTGAGCGAGCACTATTTCTCCAAACAGGGAAATGGGAAACTGCTCAGTTACGTCATGAATGATGTCACCTCTGTACGTGAAGCCATCTCCAACGGCGTCACTATGATGACCAATGCAACATTTCTATTATTATCCTGCATCGTGATGATGCTGCTCAGTGGAATTCCGATGAGACTCATTCTGATCAGTATTGTGCCTTTGCTGGCCATTCCCTTTCTGGTCGTTTTTTTCGGTCCGCGAATTCGCAAGCGCTCTCGTGATGTACAGGATGCTCTTGCAACGATGACGGAATCGGCAGAAGAGCAGCTGGGCGGCATTCGTGTAACCAAAACATTTGCCATTGAAGACAGTGCTCGTGAGCGATTTGGGATCACAGTAGATGCGATCAAAAGCAAGCAGCTGCGACTCGTTCGTCTGTCCTCTCTATTTCAGGCCCTGCTACCGCTGCTGGGTGCCATTTCACTGGTTGTCTCCCTGCTTGTCGGCGGAATTTTGACGATGCAAAATTCCATTACACTCGGAAGTTTTGTGGCATTGACGTTATATTTGCGGATCATCATGGGACCGCTTCAACAAATCGGTAATGTGATCAATACCATGCAGCGTTCTGGAGCGTCATTGGAGCGGGTAAATGATCTGCTGACAGAAGTGCCTGATGTACGCGAGCTTCCCAACGCAACAAGACTTCAAACGGTGAATGACATTACAATTGAAAATCTGTCCTTTTCCTATCCCAACAGTTCATCCCCTGCGCTCAAAAACATCAGTCTGAACATCGAGGCAGGACGAACCGTGGGTATTGTGGGTAAAACAGGTTCGGGTAAAAGCACCTTTGTCAAACTATTGCTGCGTACATATGAGCCGCCTGAAGGCACGATTCGCATTAACGGTACCGACATTCGGCAGCTGTCGCTGGAGGGCCTGCGGTCCCGTATTGCCTATGTTCCCCAGGATGGGTTCCTGTTCAGTACAACCATTCGGGACAACATCGCTTTTAGCAACCGGGAAGTTCCGTTGGACACCGTAGAGCATAGTGCAAGACAAGCGGTGATCTACGAAAACATTATTCGGTTCCCCGATCAGTTCGATACCCTGCTGGGTGAACGCGGACTCACGTTGTCTGGCGGTCAGCGTCAGCGCACCAGTCTGGCACGGGGGTTGATCAAAAAAGCTCAGGTGCTCATCCTGGATGACAGCATGAGTGCTGTAGATGCCGTCACCGAAAGTGGCATTCTGCGCAGCCTGCGTGAGATTGGCAAAGGTAAAACAACGCTGATCATCTCTCACCGGATCAGCGCAGTCCGTCATGCCGACGAAATTATCGTTCTGGATGAAGGCCGAATCGTTGAACAGGGAACGCACGCAGAGCTGATGACCGCAAAAGGGTTATATGCTGCAACCTATCGTTTGCAGGAGGAGGGATTACATCATGACTGACCGTAACGCAGAAGTTCGTTCAGATGCGGGAGCACAAGCACCGTCAGGGCATGGGTCCAGTTCCGATGCAGGCGCAGACCAGAGTAAACGTACCTCGTTCAAAGCGATGATGTCCTACGCCCTGCCTCATAAATGGGCCTTTGCAGGTATCTTTTTCTGCTCACTGCTCGGTATTTCCGCAGATCTGCTTCAGCCTTATCTGGTGAAGATTGCAATCGATGATCATCTGGCAATCGGTCAGACCAGTGTAGGTTTCCTTATCCAACTGGCAGCCATCTTTCTGGGGTTGGCTGTAATCAGCTTTATTTTTACCTATATACAAAACAATCTGCTGCAACATGTTGGTCAGAACATCGTCTCTCGCATCCGGAAAGACCTGTTCAAGCATATCTCCAAAATGTCGATGTCTTTCTTCGATCGCTTCCATATTGGCAGTCTGGTTACGAATGTATCCAGTGATACGGAAACAATCAGCAGTTTCTTCACCCAGGTGCTGCTTAGTCTTATCCGGGATGGCATGATGCTGGTGCTTATTATCGTCTTTATGTTCCAGCTCGATCCGGTACTTGCAGGGTATTCTCTTATCGTATTGCCTGTAATCGCCATTGTGGCTGTATTGTTCCGAAGTCGACTGCGCAGAGCTTATCAGAATGCCCGCACTCGCCTCTCCCGTCTGATTGCGTTCACGGCAGAGAACCTGTCCGGTATGTTTCTGATCCAGGCTTTCCATCAGGAAGAAGAACAGAAGAAAAGATTCAAGGAGCAGAACACGCTTCACCTAAAGGCCAATATCGCGCAGGCCCGGTCCAATGTTATTTTCAACCGAACGTTTGATATCCTAGGTAATGCCGCGCTCGTCATGATGGTTTGGCTTGGGGGACGTGCCGTGCTGGGTGAATCATTGCAGGTGGGTGTGCTCTATGCGTTTATCAGTTACATCCGTCAGTTCTTCCAGCCGATCAACCAGATCACCATGCAGTGGAACACGTTTCAGTCAACTACCGTATCCATGGATCGGATCTGGAACATTCTGAGTACCCGTCCGGAAGTCGCTGACCCGAAACCCGGGACCGCCTCCACACTTGAACCACGGCATGTGATGGGGCAGATTGATTTTAATGATGTATCGTTCGGTTATCTCGCAGACCGCCCTCTGATTCAGCATATGAATCTGCATCTCTATCCCGGAGAAATGGTGGGCATTGTAGGAACTACAGGGGCAGGCAAAAGTACACTGATCTCCCTGCTCAATCGCTTCTACGATGTGAATCAGGGCAGCATTGAAATTGATGGAATAGACATTCGTCATTTCCCGCAGGCCAATCTTCACCGGATTGTTGGTCTGATCCAGCAGGAACCGTTCCTCTTCTCGGGCTCCATCATTGACAATGTTCGAATGTTTCGCGAAGATATTACAAGGGAGCAGGCTATTCAGGCCTGCCGATTTGTCGGAGCACATGCGATGATTTCACGTTTGCCGCAAGGCTATGATACACGGCTTTCCGAACGCGGAAGCGGTTTGTCCGCCGGCGAGCGTCAACTGATATCGTTTGCCCGAATCGTGGTCTTTCAGCCCCGAGTGCTTATTCTGGATGAAGCAACCGCAAATCTGGATTCGCATACCGAACAATTGGTTCAACAGGCGCTGGAATCCGTATCTCAGGGCAGAACAACGATCGTCATTGCGCATCGTCTATCTACGGTCATGCATGCAGATCGGATTCTCGTTATGGAGAACGGTGAGATTGTCGAGGAAGGCTCCCATCAGAAGCTGATTGATGCACAAGGGGTATATGCTGATCTCTACACCCATGCGCGTGAAGCCGGTAATGATTCAGCTATCTCTGGATAGTGGATCTGAATCTGGACCACGCGGGGTTAAAATAAACGTTGAATGTGCCGCTCTGCGATGCAGGCGGCATGTTTGGTATATTTTCCGGGAAATGATAAGGAGGCGTACTTATGAAACCTGAATTACATACATCATCGGAGGCGGAGCTTGAGCATCGGCAGATGGGCTACCGCCGTTTTACGGCTATATGGAAAGGAGCACTGTGTCTTCTGTTCTTGCTGTTATGCGTGACCCTGTTATGGATTATTTATGACGAGCGCGCTGGACAACTGGAGACTTTGTATTATTCCATCGCAGCCATTCTTGGCATGTGGTTTATCGGGCCTTTATTTTTTATGTTTCTGTCCCGGGCAATCGCGAGTTCTACCGTGTTATTATCCTGGAATGATGAAGGGCTTCATACCCTAAAGCGGACCATTCCCTGGGATGAAATTCGTAAAATTGAGCTTGGCTCTCCCGCATTTAGCAAATGGATATTGTCCTCATCGCCCATGATTGCCATGTATCTAAAAGACGGCACCCGGCATCATATTCAGACCGATCATTTGCTAACCAAAAAAGAGCTCAGCCGAGCAGTTGTCCTTTTGCAGGAGACGCTGCGCGAGAAACAGCAACAGGACCTCTGAAATCCAGCTCACATCACTCTGACTTTTCGATACCAACAGACAGGTTCATTCTATAATTTCCATACGGCAAAATGGCTTCCAGCAAGCTGCCAAGCTGCTCCATCGTTCCCGTGCGCACACGCATCAGGTAGCAGCCCTCTCCGCTGACACGGTGAACCTCCACGATGTCTTCACGTGCAGCCATAAATTCACGGAAGGCGGCATGCCTGTCGCCGGAATTCAGAAAGATCGTTACAAATGCCTGCAGGCCCAAGCCGAGGCGTTCCGGGTTCCATTTTACCGTATACCCTTCAATAACACCCAGATCATGCAGCTTGCGTACTCTCGCACCTACAGCCTGTCCGGTCAAATGCACCTCTTCCCCGATCTCTTTGTGGGAGCGTTTGGAGTCCCGGATCAGGCTTTTCAGTATACGTATATCTGTATCATCAATCGTTTCATTCATCTATTTTGCAATCCTTTCAACATGAAATTAAAGTGGTCTGTTTTCTTTCAGTGTGTTATTTACGCCGATAAACGGGTTGTATAACATATAGGATAATAACATTAATTCCCGAAGGAGTGCAGGTTCAATGAAAATTCAATTGATTCGTAATGCTACATTATGGTTGGAATATGGAGGTCTGAATATACTGGTCGATCCCATGTTGATGGATAAAGAAGTGATGCCTGCTTTTCCGAACACGCCCAATGAATTACGCAATCCACGAGTCTCATTACCCGAGACGGAAACGGATTATATGAATCCCGATCTGCTGATCGTTACGCATACCCACCCCGATCACTGGGATGAAGCAGCAGCGAACCAGCTCCGCAAAGATGTACCTCTGCTGTGTCAGCCAGGAGATGAGGCGGTGTTCACAGGAGCCGGATTTACCAACGTTACCGCCGTGGATGACAAACATGAGTATCACTCCGTACGTTTTGCCCGTACTTCGGGACATCACGGAACCGGAGAAATCGGCGAGCGTATGGGCAAGGTATCTGGTTTTGTATTGGAAGCGGACGGAGAACCTGTCTCGTATATCGCTGGTGATACCATCTGGTGTGAAGAGCCAGCCGAAGCTATTCGTCAATATCAGCCTGAGGTGATTGTGGTAAATGCTGGCGGTGCCCGCTTCTTGCAAGGAGATCCGATCACGATGGACGGACCTGACGTAGCTGCCGTGAAACGTCATGCACCGGATGCACATGTGATCGCTGTGCACATGGATGCCATTAACCATTGCATGATGTCCCGCGTGGACCTCGCCAGTTACCTGACCTCCGAGCAGTTGGACGGACAAGTACTCATTCCACGCGATGGAGAAAGCTTTGAGTTTGGACCGGGGACAGGGTTGAAGTAACATTCATTTACTGTTTGTCCAAACATCTAACGGATCTGAGACGCTCTATTTGGCGAAATAGCACAAGTTCGCCATTCTAACGAATTGCAGACGTCTTATTTTCCCTTTTGCACCCTCTTTGCACGCGCAATCGCAGATTTTCATCGAAGTAGCGATTCCTGAGTTCGTTAGATTTGCTCCACCACACTAATCTGCACAATAAGGCGCACACGATTCGTTAGAGGCTGGAGCACCAGAGTAAGTTCTCTTCTCTTGTTGCACTCAAAATGGGTTTTGAGTGCGTTTTGCTCCACACAAAGGCTGACACTTATACCACGAAAAAGGCTGAATGCGTATAAACTCGCATCCAGCCCTTTTCTCTTATTGAGATCACATCATACGGCGTTGTTCTGCCATCGGAGTATCCTGTGTTCCTATGTCTCCTTTATCCACGCTGCAACGCGTATGATACTTCCTAATCTATTACTGCACTTTCAATCGGATCACGTTCCACGATGCTTTGGCCAGGCTTGCCGTGATCAATGTATCTGATACCTCTGCATCACCACGATTATGCGGAGCGACACGATTCGGCTGTGCGGCAGTATTGGCTGCTTTGAGATCATCACTCTCCAGCACAATATGCTCAATCAAGCGGCACTTCCCGAAGCTGCGCAGATCCACTTCAAGCGGAAGTGATTCTTCCAGATGACGGTTTACAGCGAAAACAGTCACTTCACCCTGCTCTTCGTTATGCACCGCAATGCCCTCCAGATAAGGAACATCCGTAATTTGTTTGGTGTCATATTTCGGTGACTGGATCAACGGCACAAGTGCTGTTCCACGTCCAAACACGGAAGCATGCATGAACGGATAGAAAATCGTCTGTCTCCATGCAGCACCACCATTATCCGTCATGATTGGAGCGATAACGTTGACGAGCTGTGCCAAACACGCCATTTTGACACGGTCCGCATGTTTAAGCATGCTGATCAGCATACAACCCACAAGCAGTGCATCTTCATGGTTGTATACGTCCTCCAGCTGCGGCGGAGCGATCTGCCATGGGTCCATTTTGGAGTCAGTCTCATGAGAGTGATACCATACATTCCACTCATCGAAGGACAGATACATCGTTTTTTTGCTGCGTTTCTTTGCTTTGATATAATCGCAAGTCGCTTTCACCGTATCAATGAAACGATCCATCTCCAATGAGCGTGCAAGGAAGGTTGGTGTGTCATTCTCCTGATTGCCGTAATACTGATGTAAAGATAGATATTCAACATGATCATACGTGTGATCCAGCACCGTCGCTTCCCATTCCGGGAAGGATGGCATGCCCAGAGATGAACTTCCGCAAGCGACGAGTTCAATTGATGGATCAGTCCACTTCATCACTTTTGCCGCTTCGAGTGCAATCCGCCCATACTCTTCTGCTGTTTTGTGACCAATCTGCCACGGACCGTCCATTTCGTTGCCAAGACACCAGGTTTTGATAGCATGAGGCTCTTTGTATCCATGTTTAATACGCAAATCACTATAATAGGAACCTTCCGGATGGTTGCTGTACTCCACGATGTTGCGGGCTGCGTCTACCCCCCGTGTTCCCAAATTGACGGCCATCATCACTTCTGAATTCGCCTGTTTGGACCAATCCACAAATTCGTTGAACCCGAATTCATTGGTCTCGATGGTTCTCCAGGCCAATTCAAGTCTGCGTTTGCGTTCAGACACAGGCCCAACGGAATCCTCCCAATTGTAACCGGATACAAAATTACCGCCAGGATAGCGCACAATCGGAACCTGCAGCTCCTTCACCATCTCCAACACATCTCCACGGAATCCCGCTTCGTTCGCTGTAGGGTGACCCGGCTCATATATTCCACCGTATACGGCACGTCCCAGATGTTCAATAAATGAACCGTATAAACGTTTGTCAACTACGCCAATTGTGAAATCCTTGTCTACCGTCATTTTTGCTTTTTCCATCGTGAAGTTCAGCTCCCTAAGATTAATATAAAAATTAATTGATAATCTATGGATCAACGTTCATATTTATATTAAAATCGATTATGGCAGCAATTTCAACATGAATTTTGCAAAATGTTATTCTTTTGGCTGGATTTATGTTTAACTTAATTCTATAAAGCAAAAATGGAGGAACAGATGTGATCAGAGCAAATACCGATACAGAATGGCTGCCCCTATACGAGGCACTCGCGAGTGAGGTCCGTCTACAGATTATCAGGCTTGTTGCGGAGACCCCAATGAACGTGAAGGACATTGCCGCCTCACTCGGCCTAAGCAGTGCCATCGTAACCATGCATGTTCGCAAGCTTCAGGATGTGGGCATCATTCAATCCAAAATGATTCGCAAGGACGGCGGCACGCACAAAATGAACAGCCTGGCCGTCGACTGGATTGGCATCTCCATGCCACAGGAAACCGGAGCCTCACGCAAGCTTCATGAAGTGGCAATCCCTGTCGGGCATTACACCCATTTTGATGTGTATCCAACTTGTGGCCTGGCTACGTCCAATCAGGTCATTGGACAGTATGATGACCCACGCTATTTTCTGGATCCCGAGCGGATGCATGCCCATATTCTCTGGTTTGGACGTGGATTCGTGGAATACAAAATTCCAAACTATATCTTGTCCGGCCAACAGATCAGCGCCATTGAATTGTCACTTGAGATCGGTTCAGAGGCACCTTCAGTCAACCCGAACTGGCCTTCGGACATTACCTTTATGCTCAATGGAATTCATCTCGGTGAATGGACAAGTCCTGGAGATTCGGGAAATGGACGCGGCATGTTCACCCCGGAATGGTGGAGCGACAGTGTTAATCAATATGGCATGCTCAAGGTGCTGCGAATTACACATGAGGGCACATTTATTGATGGACAGCACATGTCCGAAGTTACGCTTGCGGATATTCCCGTAGAACGGAACCAGTGGACATTACGTCTCTCGGTGGAGGAAGATGCGCAGCATGTTGGCGGGTTAACATTGTATGGTCAGGGATTCGGCAACTATGATCAGGATATTCTTTTCCGGCTTTATTACCAGGACTGAATGAACAACAAAAAGAACCTTCTATCCCGCCGCACAGGCAGAGATGGAAGGTTCCTTTATATGTTTTTCAGGTGTTTCAGGCTTGTATTATACGCACGACTTAGAGCGCACTTCCACCAAACAGGAAACGGTACTCCCAGTGTTTGCCGGAGATATCGCTGATGGTTACGCCGCCGCCAGCGTTGGAATACGTGTGCAGGATTTTGCCGTCACCCAGATAAATTCCCGTGTGGGTAATGGTCGCAGTGGATTTGTTCACACTGGAGTACGATGATGCCGATGTGCCTTTATAGGACATAAAGTACATCAGATCACCGCGTTTCAGATTTTTCCAATTGGTCTGAACGGTTCCATTAGCTTTCACATATGCTCCTTGCTTACGTGAATCGGACGGAAGCTTGATTCCAAGTGCATCAATAAATGCCTGACGTACAAAGCTTGAACAGTCGAACGTAGCTGTACTGGTACGACTAGCTCCAAACTCGTAGGGTGTCCCCCAATATTTCATGCCTGCCGCAATCACTTTCTCCACAGAAGCACTGCCTGTAACAGACGTACCGCTTGATCCGGACCCGCTTGTGCTGCCACTTCCTGTGGTCGTGCTGCCTTTCACGGCTTGTGTATATTTTGAAGAAGAAGATATGTATCCTGTCCGGTTGCCGGAATCCTTTACTTTATACCAGCCTGAGCCGGAATTTTGAGTTACCGTTACCGTTTCCCCTTTTGGCACCAAACGAACAATGCTTGCGGAAGAAGATGGTGATGTACGCAAGTTTACTCCCCAGATGACTTTAACTTTTGAATTCGCAACTGCGGCTGCCGATGCCGGTGTCGTTAATACTCCTGCTGTCAGACTTCCCATCAGCATCGTTGCTGTTACACTCGCAGTAATGATCTTGCTTTTCCAGTTCATGATGTCGTGTTCCCCCTGATGTTACAGAATTTTAACCTGGCCTCATTTGCCGGGCTTGCCCCATTGTAAAACGGGCTGTCCATAACGATCATCAGCCCAAAGTCCTGTATTCGATCTGGCAGGCTTGAGCACTAAGAATCAGGGAAACATCTCACACCAGTTGGCTAAAACTACCGTTAATCACTTCATTTTCAAAGGTTAAATTATTGTAACTATTTGCTGTGCTTCGTTTTACGCAGAAAAGTGGCTTAAGCCGCTCCTCACTCAGGACATGCATCATATGACCTATATTTTAATATTTAAACTCTATAAATGGTAAACATTACTATGGTTCATTTCCCGATCCAGCTGCTTACCTGAAGAACATAAACGCCTCCAACATGCAAAAAGCCGGAGATTTCTCCCCGGCTGTACTCTGTTTCAATATGAGTTGATTATGGCTCAATGCCCCATGCGTTGACTCCGCCAATATAAGCGGTCACCTTGTTCCAGGCAGTGAAGGCCGTTTTGGTAGCATCGAAAGAGTAGTCATTGGTCTGATCAAAATTCGTCCAGTTGTTCTTCGAGAAGCGCCCCTGGATAATTCCAGTCTCCGCCCCCGCTGCCAGACTGCCTGCCCCGGATTTGAAACCAATCTCCAGATACGTATCCGCTGTCCCTTTTGCCGGATCTACCGTCACAAAATGAGATTCAACGTTGGCACTGCCAATCTGAGCGTAATCACACCAGAAACTCAGATCGGATGCACTATCCTTCGTAAAATAATACCGCACCTTCACCTGGCTCAGATCCACGGCTGTCGTGCCTGTGTTCTTGATATTGAACTGCGGGGTCACCGCATTCCCTGACGTCCCTGAACCGCCATTGCGGTATTGCACCTCAAGTGCACCTGTTGTTACAGGAGGCGCTGTTGGGGTCACCGTCACGACATTGGACAAGGTCTGCCCGCTTGCATTTACGGCCACCACTCGGTAATTGTATGCGGTACCGTTCACTGCCGTGGCATCGGTGTACGTTAGTGCCGTCAGTCCTGTAGCCAGATCGGCGTAGGCTCCACCTGCTACCGAGCGTTGTACCTTGTAACTTGCAGCTCCGGTCGAAGCGGTCCATGTCAGTGCAGCCTGATTATTGCCTGCGGTTCCCGTAAGGGTTAACACTCCCGGTACGGACGTTCCCGCCTGCGGAGTAGCGGATGCTTGAGCAGACGGTGCCGATTCACCTGCCGTATTCACTGCGGTCACCACATAATAGTACGTTTTGCCATTGGTCAGTCCTGTATTTGTGAAGGTCGAACCGGTTACCCCCGTTGCTACGGAAGTATACGGGCCACCGTTCACCTCTGCACGTTTTACCGTGTAAGAAGTGGCACCCGATACAGGATTCCAGTTCAGAACGGCCTGCTCACTGCCTGCTGCCGCTGTCAGCCCCGCCGGAGCTGCTGGCACTTGGATCACTGGGCCTCCTGCGTCTCCGAGGAGACGATCATATTCGCCATATGCCGTAGCCATATCCACCTGTGACCAGAAGCGGTGATACGTAAAGGTTGGTGCGCCATTTTCCCATTTTTTCGTTGTTGGATTATAAGACGTTTTGTACAGATTATCCAGATAAGCCCATGCCGGATCTTGCTTGATGGCTGGACGAAGGTCAGCGTAGCCAATATATACGCCATTCCCCCCTTTGGCAGGATCAGAAGGTACGCCGGCCGTACCCGGAATGGTATTGCCCTGACCGAAGGTTCCCGTCCAGTTTGCCGGAATGTAAATCTCTTTGGCGAAGAAGCGGAAGTAGTCTTTACGAACTTCTTCGGTCACGATCCCTACACCATCATTGTAATCCCATGCTGTATTCAGCAGCTTCTCGGCCATATCTTTGGCTTCCTGTCCTTTGTTACTGAACACGCCGCTTTCTGCTTGAGTCCCCGCAGCAAAGAACGTCAAGGCTTTGATATAGCTCCCCAGCACACCTGTATCCTGAGCAGGATCTTTGGTTACCACATGAAAGTTCGGATTGTTCGTAAAGGAACTGAACCCATTCCACTTGTCCGGCTGCCCCTGCCATTCCTGGCTGCCTGGAATCCAGAATTCGCCCGGTGCAGGTGTAGTGGCAACCTGTGCGTTGGTACCGCCAAGAATCCGTTGGCCCGCCGCATTCAAATAATATCCTTGTGCATCCGTCACCGGACGCTCATCAACGAATACATAATCCTTGGCCCAGTCGACCCACTTGGTGATGACTTTTTTGGCCATCTGGAAGTTCTCAGAGCTGAGGTCTCCGCTCTCGGCAAGAATGTAATACATCTCCGCTACACGTTCCAGCGACCAGGCTTGGAATCCGAACCACGTGTTGGAGTCGGGATCACGATATACCGGAGCTTCCTGATAAGCCATGTCGTAGAACGTACTCGTTCCGGCAGGATACGCTTTGTAGGAACCATCAAAACTGTTCGTCGCTCCGCCGCCAATCGCCCCTTCGTGAGACTGTAACCAGGTGTAGAATTCCAATTGGCGCTTCAGCGATGCATTCCAATCTGCCTTGGCTGTTGTCGATTTGGGAATCAGGCCACCTGCCGAATCAGACAAGGCATAAGCTGCCACCGGATTCTGGTATGCCTGATGTGTATGACTGGCGCCAATCCGCCAAGCCCAGTTGCCGCCCTCACCAAGTCCGCCGCCCCATGAGGTATACCACGCCATGAGATACATATTGGAGTCTTTGCCCGTACCGGCCGTCGGTGTGCCGTTCTTGGCACTTCCGATCTTCTGGAAGTACTTGTCGTGCATCCCATAGCGCAGATAGTCACCCATCTTCTTCGCTTTATCCAGATACGCTGTATTGGTGTAGCCCATCTCCTTCGCCCAATACAGTACCTGCACTGCACGTGCGTCAGCATCCGTTGCGTTGGTATAACGCCACTGGGCTGCCGGTGCCTGGGTCTCCTTGGTGAACAGGCTCATGAAACCTTCGCCCGTTTTGCCAAACGTTTTATTGTCCTGAGACGGGTGTGGAATGGCTTCCCATACGGACTCTTGCTCTCCACGCTGGAACGTATTCACGTAAGCCGCTGTATGATTCGGATTCAGCAGATTACCATATCCATACCAGTTATCCACATCCAGCAGCCAGTGCATCAGGTACGTCTGATTGTTGCCATAGGAAGCTTTCAGCTCGGCATCCAGTGGGTCTTTCCCAGCTGCATACTGCCCGTTAATAGCTGAAGGATATTGATCCGGAAAAGGTTTTTCCGCTGCATAAGTAGCCGGGCTGTTCGGATTGTAATAACTCATCGTAGGCTGCTCTTCCTTGCCGTCGCCTTCATTGACAGGGATGATGTATTTCTCCATGCTGTCCCAGGCCGCTTCCAGTTTGGACCAATCGCCCGTATAGTGACCGTACATCGTTTCCAGCCAGAGCCAGTAACTGTACGCCTCGGATGTCGTCATGTGCCCATAATCCGGTGCCTCACTCATCAGCGTTTCAATGGAATGATAGGGAATGCCCTCTGGAGAAAAATAACCGTTTGCCGGATCTTTCAGCTGATCATACAATTGCAAAAATCGCGCTTCATTGATTCCGTCCGCCTGAGCATCAACGGTCTGCTCTTCGGCATAAGCCGTCTGGGGACCTGCCCACAAACCGGTGTACCCGGTCAGCATTACGGTCCCTGCAAGCATGGCAGACAAACTTTTTTTGGCAGCTGATTTCAACATGTATATACCTCCCTGGAATGGTGAATTCAATTTGAATTACTCTGGGTCTGCACATGCTGTTGATCTGATTTGTTATATTGATCTACCTTTAAAGTTACGGCTCGATGCCCCATACCTTCGTACCTCCCTGATACCCAGTTACCTGATTCCAGGTGGTAAAAACCGTCTTGGTTGCATCATAGGAATAGTCGTTGCTCTGATCGAAATTACTCCAATTGTTCTTGGAAAACCGCCCCTGGATTACGCCCGTCTCCGCTCCGGCAGCCAGGCTGCCAGCCCCGGATTTGAAGCTGATCTCCAAAACCGTATCGGCTGTTCCCTTTGCCGGAGTCAGCGTGACAAATTTGCCTTCAATATTGGCACTGCCGATCTGGGCATAATCACACCAGAAGGTCAGATCTCCAGTGCCGTCCTTCGTAAAATAGTACCGCAGCTTCACAGTACTCAAATCGATCGGCTGAGTCCCTGTGTTTTTCAAATTAAACTGCGGAGTCACCGCATTGCCGGAAGCACCTGATCCTCCATTACGATACTGCACCTCAAGCGTGCCTGTCGTTGCCGGAGGCACATTCGGTGTCAACGTCACGATATTGGACAACGTCTGTCCGCTCGCATTCACCGCGGCAATTCGATAACTGTACGCCGTGCCATTTACTGCTGTTGCATCGGTGTAATTCAGCACTGCCAATCCAGTTGCCACATCGGCATATGCGCCGCCCACAACGGAGCGCTGTACCTTATAAGTCTCAGCTCCCGTTGCTGCCGTCCAGGTCAGAATCGACTGTGCATTACCTGCCGTACCGCTTAATGTCAGCATCCCCGGCACAGACGTTCCAGCCTGCGGCGTGGCAGAGACTTGTGCAGATCCGGGCGATTCCCCTGCTGAATTCACAGCCGTCACCACATAAAAATAGGTCTTCCCGTTCGTGAGCCCCGTGTTCGTGTATGTTAATCCATGTACACCTGTCGCGACAGAAGTATATGGACCCCCACTCACCTCGGCACGCTTTACGGTGTACGATTCTGTCCCAGGCGATGCTACCCAGTTCAGGATGACCTGAGCATTCCCTGATACAGCCTGCACCCCCGAAGGTGCAATAGGTGTAACAGCTGGTGTGACACTAGGCTCCTGGCCGTATATCCGCATTCCGGCATCGTAGACCGGAAGATATGTGCTCTTCGCCACATTGCCTGTGCCCAAACCCTGGAATGAATGATCATTATTTGCATTCCATGCGCCCTGCGGGCCGGTAATGCGGAACTGAACCTCTTTGCGATAATGTCCTTCCCCGCCTGGATAGATCTTAGTCCCAGTAAAGTCCGCAGTAACCGCATAAATTCGTTTTCCTGCATCAACCACAACCGGTTGGGATACAGTCGCTCCCTCGGCATATGCGGTTGTAACATGGACATCGGAAACGGTATATCCTGCAGCGTAAACTTCACTCAGATCCACGAAATAGCGAAAAGATAACTTATCCCCCATTCGCGCAGGCCAACCCGAACGGTTGTTCAGTTGAGCCTTGATTTCCGTGTAATTGGAACCGGACGCTTTCACGGCAGCTTCGACAAAGAACTCATCCGTCTTCACCTCGGGAGCCGGGAAATTCGCAATGGGCTGATCATTCTGGCCGAACAGCAGATTCATCTTGGCTAACGCGCCTGTAAATCCTGCATTGTAATCGGTCGCCACCTCATTGCTGACATAGTCACCAATAGAATCGGTATAGGCATCCGAGGCATCCGGTCCACCAACCATCGCGCCGTACAACGTGTGACGATGCTCGGAAGGTACATTTTCATTGTTCGTCCATGAACTGTGGGAGGTCCGGTGATGTGGGTGTTTAGGCGGATTCTGTCCATAACCGACCACATAGCTGCTCTGGCGAGGATTATCCCCCAGAATATAGTTCATTTGAGAGACGGCAAAGTCCTGATACCTTGCTTTCTTCACCGGATCACTGACCCAGTCGGAATACACAAAAGCAATAAAGGATGCATTCGCTGCATAACGGAGCGATCCCCATGTATCAAGCCAGGCAAGCCCGCCCGGTGTATACTTGATTCGTTGTCCATTCGTGCCTACCGACCAATAATCCAGATTGCGCTCTGTTGATTGAATGAACCGTGTCGCTTCTGGCATGTTCAGACTCGACGTAATACGAGCCAATAGAATCTGGGCACCGTAATGTTTGTCATCCCAGCCTTGGGTCCATGTATAAGCCCAATTCCCGTTCTGTCCATCCGCCTGCCACAGATTCGCCGTAGCAATCGCCTTGGACAAGTAAGCGCTGTCATTTGTCGCCATATATAACCATGTTGCAGCCCAGGCGAGTTCATCATAGTAACCTGTCCATGAATTGTAGAACGATTGGGCATCTGTAATGCAATCCGAATATTTGCCTCGATACGTATCAGCGAAGCTGTACAGCTCCTTGGCATGCTGGAGCAGCTTGTTGGCATAAGCCGGGTCACTGTCCCGGAACACAATAGATGAAGAAGCGAGTGCCGCTGCGGTTTCTCCCGCAAGCTCACTTCCCGGACAGGATGCATCAATCTTAAATGCAGGACGACTCATTTGCATCACTTCAGCCGGTCCCCACCAAGCATGGTCCGTATTGCCCGCTCCGACCTGCCCCCATAATTCATTTGGTTTCGTGTGCGCTTTCACAAAATAATCCGTCGCCCATTTCAAATTATCCTTAATCTCTTCCAATTGTCCTGCCTGTTCGTACCCTTCGCGGTATTCCACAACAGACCAGGCAAGCATCGTAGCAGAATAGGCCATAGGCAGGCCGAATTTCACATGATCTCCAGCATCGTACCATCCTCCGGTCAAATCAACCCCAACATCCGCTCCGTCATTTAATCCTGAATCACCACGCCATTCAACCCGGTTGTCTTCCGGCAATTTCCCTGAACGCTGGGTTTCATAGAAATAAACCGCCTTCTGCAATGCTTCCGCATAGTTATGGTTCCCGGCAGCCGCATCTGCCTTGCCATTCCATGCCTGTATGGATGTACTTCCTGCCAGTAGCCCTGTCGATAACGCGAGAATAGCGACTCGTCTCCACCAGCTTCCCTTCATCTTCAACCATTCATCTCCTTTTACAATCGGTATCTCGCATTTTCCAATTACACTGATGTAATGACCCGCTCCTTTCTATGGTGTGACTCCGTGTATTTCCACCATTAATTACCATTATAGTCTTTTGTTTCAGTTGCAATATCAGCGCTGGTGACTTCTGAAATAACATTGTTGTGACATGTTTGGGGAGTGTTATGACAAAAAAGACCGCTTCTCATATCGCATGAACGCGATATGAGAAACAGTCCTGATAATTCGTATCACCCTTGGTACAGGCTGAATTATGATCAATTCCATTATTCAGTCTGAACACCCGTCTTTTGGATCGTCTACACTCTAAACTTGTTGATTTGCTCCTGCAACTCTTCTGCCATTTTGGACAAAGAGCCCGCGGATGAAGCAATCTCTTCCATCGAAGCCAGCTGCTGCTGGGTTGCCGCAGATACATTATGCACGCCACCTGCTGCTTCCCCAGCAATGTTGGAGATCTGATCCACGTACCCTACAACTTCATTCGTACTTGCTGACATTTCCTCCGAACCTGCGGATACTTCCTGAATTTCACCAGCAACCTTGTTCACTACGTTTGAAATTTGCTCAAATGCTTGTCCTGCCGCGGTTACAATCTCAATTCCGGCCTCTGTTTCATTGCTGTTTACTTTCACAGCCTGCACGGCATGATCTGTATCCTTCTGAATTAATTGCACAAGATCCGTAATCCGTTGTGCAGATGTAGAAGACTCCTCTGCCAGCTTCCGCACTTCTCCAGCTACGACCGCAAAACCACGCCCGTGCTCCCCTGCACGTGCCGCTTCAATCGCTGCATTCAATGCAAGAAGATTGGTCTGACGAGCAATATTGTTGATAACCTCGGTAATGGTACCAATCTCTGCTGAACGTTCTCCCAGCCCTGTAACCAGTTCTGTCAACGACGCAATGGAATTACGAACAGAACCCATCTGTTCAACAGCCTGCTGAATAATCATATTTCCTTCAGCAGACTGATTCGCTGCATCAACAGCAGATACAGATACACTTTGAGCAAGCTCGGCAATTTGTTCCGAACCAAGAGCCATTTCACTCATCGCCTGGGAAGAACGCTTCACCATATCTACTTGATCGGATGTACCCACGGCCAATTCTTCAACCGTTTCGGAGATCTGTTCCGATGCTCTGGTGTTCTGTTCTGCACTTGCCAGAAGTTCCTCCGAGGAAGCAGCTACCTGTTCGGATGTCATCGATACAGATTGAATCATCTCCCGCAGGTTGCCTGTCATCGTATTGAAGGAATCAGCCAGCGTTCCCAGTTCATCCTTGTTCTTGAGCACGATCTTCTCACTAGTCAGATCCCCACCTGCAATCAACATCGCCGCTGCATTCATCTTCTGAATTGGACGTGAGATGATGCTTGCAATGAAGAAGGCAATAAACATAGCCATCAGGAAAGCAACAATGGTTACTCCCAAAATAATATTAAATGCTTTTTCGGCCAGATCAACCGATGCATTCGTAGCCGAATCTGATCCTTCATTCCCCATTACAATCAATTGGGCAATGGTATCGTTGGCTGAATACCATAATGAATATGCCGCAGTGTGTAGTTTGCTGGCTTCGTTGTAATTGTTATTCAAGCCTAATTCAATGAATGCGGGCATTTTTGCGATATAGCTCTCGTAGTTCGTACTGAACTCATTGTAAAGTTTCATTGCCTCTGCATTGTCTTCAATGAAGACTAGCAGCTGTTTACGTTCATCCTCAATCTTGACCAGGAGCTGTTCCAGAGATTCATTCATCTTGGCAGTTTCATTTTCATCCTGTTCAACAATGATGGCCAGAGCAAGCCGCTCCACATCGGATATGTCCCCATTCATCTGGCCCAACAAAGATACACTGGGCATCCATGTCTTGTCCACATCATCGGCTTTGTTTGACATACCATGGATTTGGGTGAGCGCATATATGCTGACAAAAGCAAGCAACGCCACAACCATTAAAAATCCAGTCAGTAACTTCATCCGAATTGTAAATCTAAGCTTCCCCATCACGTTTCCCCGCGAACCTTTCATATTCCCCACTCCTTAGCTTTAGCGCATAACTATATAATATATCGACACCTATCGTCATGAATTGTAGATATCCGATTTCGATTTTCAGAAATTTCATGTAACTCCGAAATTAACGCAAAAAAAGCCCCAACTCTTTGGCTATGCCAAGGAACTTGGGACTCTATACGAATGTACCTCTCATCTCAAACGTATACGTTCCAGAACTAACGAAAAATCCGCCGATGAATGTTAATGAAGAAATCGGGAATCGACTTGGTATAATTACGCGTAGCAATCAGGATTACACTGACCAGACTACCCAGAATGAATCCGCCCAGAATATCCCCAGGATAATGTACACCTACGTAGACACGCGAGACTCCTGTCAACACAGCAAGCAGCAGCATCCATGCTCCGAATCGTCGACCGATAAAAAACGAAGCTGCAGCGAGCGCGAATACAAAGGAAGCATGTTTACTTGGAAAAGATGGATCTGGCACATGCGGAACCAGTTGATTCACGGTGCCTTCTACAAACGGCCTTGGATGACCAACCGCAGGTGAAATTCCCCATTTTGCCAGACCCAGCGCTATTATTGAAGCTACACACGCATAAAACACAATTCGTTGCTTAGACGGATTACCAAGAAACCACACAATCACAAGCAGTCCTATCATAACCCAAACCGCATATTCAGCCGATGTAATCATAAACCAGTCCAGAAACGGAATTCGGTCTGCAAACTGGTTGATCCAATTAAATACAGATTGATTCATAACAGTCGTTTAATACCTCCATTACACAAAACACGATTATTTTTTACATATTAAATATACACTAACTATTTGTCAAACATATCGCCTGGTAGCCGAACTTTCGAAATCAAAGAGGACAATTCTCTTACTTTTTGTTAAACTAGTTTGGGTTACATAATAGTTCATTCATAGAAAGGTGAAGATTATGCTTAAGAAATGGTTATGGGGGACCTCCCTAACCCTGGCACTTGCCATAGCGGGTGTCATTGTATATTACGGATACTCGATCGTTCATTTTGCTAATAGCATCTCAACCGCTTCGGACACCTCCTCTTCTGACAACAACAAAAATACAGACACCCCAACTACCCCTGTTCCCAAATGGGAAGGGAAGGAACGAGTTAACATTTTGCTGCTTGGAGGTGACACCAGAGGAGATGATCCGGGCCGTTCAGACTCAGTCATGGTTGCGTCCATTGATCCGGTATCCAAGAAAGCCCATCTCTTCTCTATACTGCGGGATACATATGTTGAGATTCCTGGACATGGCAAGAGCAGACTCAATGCAGCCTTCTCCTACGGTGGAGCGGAATTAACCAAACAAACGGTCGGTGACTTGCTTGGCATCCCTATTCAGCATTACGTGTATACCGATTTTATCGGATTCATGGCGCTGGTTGATGCTGTGGACGGGATCGACATTGATGTGGAGAAAGACATGTATTATACCAGCAAGGCAGATAAACATATGTACGATATTGACCTCAAAAAAGGACTTCAGCATATGGACGGCAAGACTGCCCTGCAATATGTCCGGTTCCGGCACGATGCCACCTCGGACTTTACGCGTACCGAACGGCAGCGGATTTTCATGACTGAGCTGGCCAAGAAGATGCAAAGCACCACTTCGCTCTTCAAAATCCCTGATATATTGGAAGCTGTCGCTCCATATATCGAGACAGACCTCAGTCCAACACAAATGTTAAAACTGGCTTCGCTCGGATTTGATATTAATGTGAATGAAATTGATAAACAGCAGATTCCTCCTAACAAGCTGCTAACCAATGAGCTTGCAGGTTCTGCTCAGGTACTCGGTGTGAATAAACCGAAGCTCCAGGCATACATTCAGAATCTGTTTGAGGAAGATGCCAAATCTTCAGAGGATGATTCAACGAAGGTACAGGACTTGAACTGAATTAAATGAAAATGAAGCAATGATAACATCGGCTAATTTGATTAAAAGACGGCGAACGCCGTCTTTTTTTGTACCTATTTCCCCCATTTAATGCAGCCTTAATGTTTAGCATGTACCCTTAAATGATGAATTCCGGTTACAGAAGGAGGATTACAAGTGAATAAACCGCGAATCGTGGAATGGACTCAACTGCGCGGCCTTGCATTTCTCGCCATTGTGATGCAGCATAACATCGCTGAATATATATATCGCGCCGATATTGAACAACCTGACTCCGTCATGCTGACCATGATTTATCATCTGACTCGTTTTGGTACCCCGACATTCGTCTTTCTGTCCGGTGTAATGCTCTTCTACCATCACAGTCACACCAAACCGGATTACCCCCGGTTTATCCGCAAACGGTTTGGAGATATTTATGTGCCCTTTGTGGTATGGACGTTCATCTACTGGTTGTTTGTCCGGGTATTTACCCCTGAGTTCTGGCTTTCGGGTATGCCGGACTTCCGTAGTCTCGTTCGTGAACTGTTCCTCCCCCAGACGGGATATCATCTGTGGTTTGTGATTATGGTATTTCAGTTCTATATTTTGTTCCCCCTGTTTCTGGCGGGAGCCAAGTTCATTCAAAGACGTATTGAAAAAGTGACTCGTTTCACCCCGATGCAATCGATTATTACTTTGGTTCTCATAGGAATGGCATTATACACATTGCTTATGAAATGGTCCTACTACGATATGGCAGGATGGACAGCATCTCTACCACAGCCCTGGGCAGGCCTGCTTCAGTATCGTTCCTATTCATGGATTATGTACTGGTTCTACTTTTTGCTAGGTGCAGTATGTGCGTGGTCCGTGGATAGCTGGAGGGGATGGACTGCGAGGGCATTGCCCTGGATGGTCTGTCTGTTTATCGGAATGTACATCTGGCTTGGATACGATGTACTGCGGGGATCGGGGGATGTTGTTAACCTGAATATCTCAACCTATCTGAAACCGACGACATTTATTATCATCATGGCTCAGATGTTTATGTTTTATGGGTTCCTGGTACTGCTGCGAGGCAAAGATACCCCATTTCAGCGTCTTCTGACGTGGATTGGCCGATATTCGTTTGGCGGCTATCTTGTTCATGCACTGGTTCTCTACTGCATCGCGTATATTACCCGGCCACTTACGCTAACGGAATGGCATCTGCCCGTAACATTGTTGTCGTTTCTCGTCACCGTGGCGACGGCTCTTGCCATCAGCTGGGGACTGTCCAAACTTCCGGGTTCTCGCTTTACCATAGGATTACAACGGAAGAAGCGCCCAGGCCGTCGCTTGCATCATGCTGTTATTCCGGGCACGGGCAGAACAAGTTCACCCGAGCGCAATCCGTCAGCCAGCGCCAATCGCAGTCCGGAAACCAGCCAGTCTTAGTCGTATAGAAAAAGCGTCTCCCTTGTGGAAGACGCTCTTTTTTTACTTCACTTCTGTAGAAGCGGATTTTCCCGGTACAGGTTCGTGAGGACCAGGGGCTTGGTGTGCATTGCCCTTCTGGTTAACGAATCTTTTCAGGTCACCTGTCAATTGCTCCTTCAGCTTGTCAACCAGCTGCGTTTCGCTAATACCTTTTGCCTGAGCAATTTCAGCCAGGGACTTCCCGCTCTGAAGCTGCTGATGGAGCTGTTCCGGGGTGATGCCGATAAAGCGGGCAATAGCGCCCTTGTCCATCATCGGACGTCTATTACCGTGGTGAGCAAAATCACGTCTTAATTCCCGCAGTGGTGTATTGATTACCTTTTTCAGCTTGGTATCCATACCCGCTTTGGCTGCTGCTGCCTGCTCCTTCGTGAGACAGCCTTCTTCGGCTGCTTTATCCAATCGCTGAGAGAGGGAAGGCTTCAGCTTCTCCAACAATTGATCTTCACTAAGTCCCTTGCGTTCCTTAGCAATCTGAGTCAGCGTTTTGCCAAGCTCCATCTGTTCCTTTAAGTCCCGGAGCCCAATGCCGAGCAGATCTGCGGTTTCTCCAATCATAAACAGGCCGTGACCTGCCTGCATACATGGCTTGGTCTGATTCGTGGAGGAGGATGGTGTCGCCACATGATCTTCAACAGATCCATTTGGATCAGCGAATGCCGTATAGCCGGTTGCTGCTGTTATAAATACGGCTGCCAGTCCGGCCGCCATCCATTTCTTCCAATTGTATTTCATTTCTCTTCTTCCTTTCGTATGTCAAAATCCTGTGCTTTCTTAGTTTG
This sequence comes from Paenibacillus sp. 11B, assembly GCF_030487755.1. Classification (NCBI taxonomy): domain Bacteria; kingdom Bacillati; phylum Bacillota; class Bacilli; order Caryophanales; family Paenibacillaceae; genus Paenibacillus; species Paenibacillus sp. 11B. Next base: position 350,415 of record NZ_JAUKNS010000003.1, read on the forward strand.
AGCCTAACTTCCGCTTTTTTATGCCATAAAAATACAAAATGTCATTGTTTTTTTCACAATTCATCACAAAACCTCCTATTTTTTTCTATTCTTTTCCGGTATACTGAAAGTAACTTCATGATCTAGTCAAATAGTCCTTAATCACTTTATCACGGGAAGGGCGTAACCAAACGATGCGGAGAGAATGGTTTGATCCGTTTAGATCCGATGTGGAGGTGGTGTTCGCTGCGGCAGAGCAGCTGGTACAGAAATATCCTGAACCAATGTCAGAACATGCACTAGAACAAATTCATTTGGTCAATCCTTTGTTACGAGATTCGGGTCACAGCTACATCGGCTACATTATTCCGTTGTGGTTGCAGCTCTCGGATGGACTACCTCCAGAGAAAGCACACAAACTGAGTACTGCCTGCCTCATGCATATGTTATATTTTTTGAATCAGGATGAAGTTATGGACGAACGTCCCGAAGATGTGACACTGAAATTGTCACTGGGTAATCTGTATTACGTCGATGCCATCTGTGCCTATTCAGAGCTATTCAGCCTTTCATCCCCGTTCTGGACGTATTTCAGACAGTATGTCGAGGATTGGGCCATGAGCGTCACCGGTGAGAACTCCATCGATTATTTCAAGAGAAGCCCGCTTTTAATTGCCCAAAAAGCCGCCCCACTTCAGCTTGGAGCTGCTGGCTCACTGCTTCTTTTGGAACAGAAGCATCGCATTACTCCGGTATGTTCTGCCGTCAACATTGCACTGATGACTCTCCAGATGACAGATGACTTTACAGACACGAAACAAGATGCTGTGCATGGAAATTACAACAGCTTTCTCTCCCACATATCCGCAGCACTGGAACATAACTATCCGGTTCATCCTTTAAGCGAACGTGTACATGACAATGTATACAATACTCAATTCATGAACTCCTATGTAGACATTGCTAAGCAATATAACCTCAGATTAACATCTTCTAACTCGGGCATTCCGCATCTTGAAGCGTTTAATTCCTACTTATGCGACATGCTGGGACGTGCTGTTCAGGACATTGAACAGCACAAAAAAATGCTTCTTCAAGGCGGGTTTCATTACTGGATCAGCGAGAAACAACATTTGTCCTAATCATAATTGAAGAGCTGGTACAGTTGAATTTTAAATATGAAGGGAATGTTGACGATGATGGTATCAGAGAAAACGTTGCACGAGGATATTATTGAAAAGGCCTGGACAGATGAGCACTTCAGACAACAACTGTACTCCAACCCGAAGCAAGCGCTTCGTGAAGCATTTGGCATTGATATTCCTGAGCACGTTCAAGTCCGTACCGTTGAAGAACAACAGAACGACTATGTTCTCGTAATTCCTCCCAATCCATCCAAAGTACAATATGATGTGAATTGCGGACCGTGGAGAAGCTAAACGAATTAGATTGAATATGTGAATTGAATCAGAAGGGGTAGCGAACAAAAAAGCCATTGTACTTCTGCCGCTCGTCATTCGACGAACGCGGCAAAAGATACAACAGCTTCTGTTCCTACCCCTTTTGTGCTTGTAAAGCTGATCTGTCCATGCATGGCTTCAACGATACGGAAGGTCACCATCATGCCAAGGCCTGTCCCCTTAATTTTGTTCGAGAAATAAGGCTCACCAAGGCGGACCAACGCTTCCTCATCCATGCCTTCGCCGTTATCTCTAACATGTACCTTAATGACCCCATCCTGGGCATAAGCCCAAATATCAATCTGGCCCTGTCCTTGCAGAGCTTCAATACTGTTCTTAATAATATTAATAAAGGCCTGTTTGAACTTGGAAGAGTTCCCTCTAATCCATAGATCTGGCGGAATGTCGGTTGTTATTTTACCCCCTTCGAGATTAGCCATCGGTACAAGGATACCTTCAATATGGTTAAATTCATCTGCGATATTCAGGGAGATAATATGATCAAACTCTGGTTTGGCGAACGTCAGGAAGTCGGTAATAATGCCGGAAGCCCGATCAAGCTCCTCCAGAGCAATCCGCACGTACCCCTTGTTTTTGTTATCCTCTTGCTCTGTCATAAGCTGAAGGAATCCTCGTGTCACCTGCAGCGGATTACGAACCTCATGAGCAACCGACGCTGCCAGTTCGCTAATAATCTCCATTTTCTCGGATCGCTGTAATTCATTATTGAACAATTCCAACTCTTTCGAATATTCAAGCACTTTGGTATGTTTTTCAGCAAATCGGCTTCCCAGTATGGCAATAAGTGAGATAATAAAAGCAACCATCGACCATTTCCACCATATCAGATGATATGTTCCATTACGCTGGTAATACCACAGTAGTTCAGCAACACTGATTAAGGCAAATGTGCCGAATCCTGTAGCCAGCAATAGAGCTTCCCTGCTCCGTTGAAGCGCTTTGGAGATGGTACCGATCATTAAGATGCTTAACAGGATTACGAGAATGAATCCAATCACGTTCTGAAACAACAAACTGTAGAGCATGTCCCATTGACCGCCTGAAATAAAATCGATCATCAGGGCAGCTACAGCTACTCCAGAATAGATGACTTGAAATTTTCTTAGTTTGGTAAAGATGCCATAACGACCTGGTCCGATAATTTGTTCAAAAAAATAACAGAGTGCAGGCATGCCCATGAGCATCGCCAGATCAAACAATACGGAATACAGATTACCGTAAACCTGGTAGAACGTATATAAAAACTGCGAATAGGTGATAATCATCGTTCCGATAGAACCCATCACGATACATAGCGAAATCCACATCCCTTTATGGAACTTGCCCAGGAAAAATGTGCAGCTTAGCATCGTTAGAGCCGTGAATACAAAGGTCGCTCCCAGTATCACATCAAGCAGACCATTGTGAATGTACTTTTCCTGTAAGGTAGCATAAGACCCAACCTGAACCATTCCGTAGATGCCAAGTCTGCCTTTCTCATTCTCGGACCATATATAGAGTTTACCACCTGAATTCTCACTCGATAAAGGTAACAACACCGCGTTATTATCATAATTGTAATGATAATTCTCATACACCTTACGATCTTCCAGATAGATTACAATGTGATTTCCTTTAATATTTTCAAAACGGATTGCCGAGCTATCTTCGCTTATTGTAGGAATGGTCACACGAGTCCACAAGGAGCCTGTAGGAGCTTCAACACTGCTGTATTCCAGCTTTTCTGCACCTTGCTTCTCCCAGATCTCCTCCGAACCTTGAACCTCACTGATGAATCCCTGATCGTGCACGTTCCCCCATTTTACTTCCCATCCCGTTATGGATACAGGTCTGTCAACTTCTCCAGCAGTCGCTGAAACGAAGTCATGCGGCAAGCAGAGAATATTCAACATACTTATCCATAAGATGATGATAGCTTTGGGCACATTTTTCATTCACAGCACCTCAAAGTTCTTATTTTCTCTATCCCCAAGTTCTCTCATTTATCATTCGCCACAGTTTAACGTGTCACCTTCTTGGAAGAAAACGAAAATTCACAATTTAGTAGATTTATAGTTTTATTTCCATTTTATTGTTGAAACTGAAGTGTTTTGTCGGTTATTCCCGCAGATCTTCGAACTGGTTCACAATCATTTCGCGCTCTTTCTGTTCGATCTGTGTGCGATACTCCAACCACTGCTCCGTTTCCTCATCGTCATATATGGTCCATATATCTGAGAAAAGATAGTCCCTCAACTGGACAATCTGTCCTGACCATATCCCACCTACCCAGAACAGCCCGTCCGGACGGCGAATAACCGTACGTGAAAACCCGGGCGTAGACGCTTTTTGCCCGATTCGGATTCGAGTGATCATATTCCCCAACGTAAACCAATCCAATTGGAATTCCTCCCTCATATATCCATGTTTCATCATAACATACGCAAAAGATGAAAAGCTGTAAAATTGGTGTGTGCGATTCAATTGTCCCTGCCGGGTGTAATGGTTCCTCAAAGCAAACATTACCTTTAAGGAGATGATTGGAATGAATGAGCCACACAAAACGGTAGAGGTAGAGCATAAGGATGTCCAGTATAAATCGGATTCAAGTAAGGTTGCTTCCACGTTTATCAAATATGCGGCTTATATCATTATTTTCTTTGGATTCCTGTACTTTCTGGTCAAATATGTATTCCCCAAATTTTAAAGCATATTAGTTGGATTTATCATCTGTACATCTTTCACTTTCATTTGTAATCATATTTAGGGAACACAAGGGAATCCTTCACAAATAACCATCAAATATAATTTCACTGAAACGGAGTGTTACTTATGTCAGACAGACCGATCAGCAATGAAGAGAGTGAACGTTACTACGACCGTTATCAGAGGTCCCGTGATATTCCACTGGAAACCGAAGTCCCTGAAGGTGACATAGACACTTTTGATGAAGTTACCGGAAGACGTATCGAAACCGAAGATACAGTTAGCCCACCCATTGTAGCTTTAACGGCTGCAGAAGAACCCCAACTGGAATCACGGACAGCGGAGCCTTCACTCGAATCCGTACCTGATGCTGATCTTATTCAACCGAATAGTCCAGTGGATCCCGCCGCACCCGACCCCAATGCCCTTCACGGGACGGACCTGCTGAACGGCGCCGGAGCGGATGCCAAGCCGGAGAACGATATTCCACCACGACGTTAAGTCCTCATGCTACAGCCTGATTAGGAGGTGCAAACATGATGAAGGATGATCACAAACGACTCGCACATGAGCCGGAAAATCTGGTAACCGAAAGAGATATTGATCCGAATTTTGGTTTGTTCACAGAAGATTCCTTTCCAGAAGCTCTAGCGGATGAAGATCAGCTTGATGCTGTTGAACATGCCATTCCGAAGGAGAATGTTAACCGGAAAGATTCACATACATCTGAGGATCAATAGGATCGTATCGCACATTCAATGAGCGTAAAAGAAACCTCTTCCCCAAGAGGTTTCTTTTTGTTGTGCTCTTCACAATGATAAAGCGTTCATCCGAAAAAGAGATGGTCACCGTATCTCTACAGTGCCATCCCATTTCTCTGTTATCCGATTAGTCATTTAACCATTTCGTCTACTACGCTAAAGGTTTACCCGATCCCGGCAACCTCTGTTCCAGTCTGGACCATTTCGCCACAATGGCGGTAATTAGCAGCGCAAATCCGTTGATGATAAAAATCCAGCGAATCGGTAACCAGCCACCCAGAACACCACCGATAATTGGTCCCGCCATCGTACCGATCTGGGAAGCCGACTGATTCAGGCTGAATGCTCTTCCCCGGAAACCAGGTTCAGTCACTTGTACAATCATCGCATTGATCGCCGGGAACACCGCAGCGAAGAACAATCCATACACAAATCGCAATATGCCGAATCCGATATAACCAGTAGTGAAGAACTGCAGAAGGTTACCAATTGCCCCACCCACAAGGCCAATAATCAGCACTTTGCCATATCCGATTCGCGAACCAATCATACCCCAGCGCGGCGCCATAATGACCGTAGCTACACCAACTGCTGAGAAAATAATTCCCGAGCTAAGTGAAGCACGATCAGGCTGAATGCCCATTTCCATCACGTACACGGTCAATAATGGCTCCAGAATCATGACGGAGAAGGTACATATACCCATCATGCCAAGCACCGTAATAAACAATCGATTGGCCCGGGCTTCACGGATGTCATCCATCACATGAGAACGAGCCTTGTTCCGGTTGAAGTTCTCTTCTTTTACCCAGAAGGTTGCAATCAACGCAGAGACCAATACAACGATACTGGAAAATAAAAACGCATTCCGGTTGCCGTAATAATGGCTTACTACACCGCCAATTAATGGGCCGATTATACCTCCTGTTGCCCCGGCGGTAGACATGATGCCAAGCGCATACCCCGTCTTCTCTTCCGGTGTGTTCGTACCGACCAGTGCAATCGCTGCCGGTACAAACCCGGCGAGCAATCCCTGAAACAAACGAACCACAATTAGTGAATACGGGTCCTGCACGAAATAATTGATCAAATACAAAACCGCAAGGCTGTATCCCGACCGGATCAGCATTGGCTTGCGCCCGTATTTGTCAGCCAGTGATCCCCAGAAGGGAGACACCAGCGCACTTGCCAGAAACGTGATGCCAAAGGCAAGCCCTGACCAGAACTCCAGGTGATTACGAACGCCCAATTCGCCACTCAGAAACAAAGGCAGAAATGGGATGGAGATTGAATATGCGGTGCTGCAGAAAAACACACCTATCCACAAAATCACCAGATTACGCTTCCACGAGAAGTCCATATACCCGCACGCCCTTTCCGTTACTGACGACGGGACTGCCGTGTATTGGAGCGGACGGAACAGACCCGTACGTCCCTGACTGCGGAAGCATTTTCCTTATTTTACACCTCTGTAAGCATTTACACCATCCCTTATTACCCATAATATTCTGCCTTGCATTGCCATCTCGTCCGCAAAAACGGTATGATAGTTGAGGGATTATCCGAAAATAATTCTGACTAAATATATTATGCAGAGATGCAAGGGGGAACGTTCTCATGTCTTTTCGGTGGAAAAAAACAACAGCTGTGTCGCTGGTTCTAGCGATGCTGCTTATCGTCATTAGTGGTTGTGGGCGCCCTACAAGCGGCGCGACGGAAACAGTACCAACTCCGCCTGAAGGCCAAAATCCAGTGGCAACCATTGAAATGTCAGATGGTCAGAAGATCGTCATCGAGCTATATCCTGAAATCGCGCCCAATACCGTATACAATTTTATCTCACTCGCTAATAAGGGTTTCTATGACGGTCTGATCTTTCACCGCGTCATTCCCGGCTTTATGATTCAGGGTGGTGATCCAAACGGGGATGGTTCGGGTGGACCAGGATATACCATCAAGGGTGAATTCACTTCCAATGGGCACAAAAATCATCTGAATCATACCCGTGGGGTCATCTCCATGGCGCGTAAATCTGATAATCTGGACTCCGCAGGCTCCCAGTTTTTCATCATGTTAGCGGATGCTGATTACCTGGATAACGCTTATGCTACCTTTGGCAAAGTCACAGAAGGTATGGATGTCGTTGACGGCATTGCGGCTCAACAAATAGGTGAAAACGATAAACCAGTCACCGATCAAGTAATGAAAAAAGTCACTGTCGACACTCATGGTCTGGAGTATCCAGAACCGGTAAAAATGCCTTAACCTGTGGAACTGAACGAGTCGTCGTTCTGATTCATCCTATGTAAGACAAACAAAAGCTCTGTCCTGTGCGATTCTCGCCAGACAGAGCTTTATTTAATGTTAGCGTTTACATAAATGACTTTATAAAAAATGCCCTCTTCTGGCACGATTCTATATGCAGCAGCTCTGCAACCCGCTGTTCTCAATACATCCATCCCATCAAACGTAACCAACCGATGATCGCAATCCATAACGGACAGCTGAAAGCAACACCCCATGCAAGCCCTTTCAGTAAACTGCGGTTTACTTCCACGAACAACGACTCCTTTCTCCAGGGAATAGTCGCAGTATCGGTAATAATATATGAATTTATACCCGTTTTCATTCGTCACGGAACCCTCTATATCCTGCTTTTGTTCCGCCGTTTCATGGAATGGGTTGGGTGAACCTGATATAATATGAATACTGAACGATAATGGAAGCTGATTTATGTTTTTGAAAGGAGATTATTCCATGGCAAAATCCAAAAAACACACCCCTGCTCCCAAAGCAGCACAGGATAAACCGACCACATTAAAGGATCTGCTGAGCAGTGACGTGCTTGAGAAACTGAAAGCACAGGCTGATGAAGCCAAGGCGGCCGAGGCAGACCGCAAAGAGCAGGAACGCCTGCAGGCGGAAGAAGCTCGTAAAGCGGAACAGAAGCGGAAAGATAATGATTTTGAGTACCTGTTGAATAACAGTTCAATGGACTGGAAGAAACATAAATAACTTTGCAGCAATCCAGATTATCATGATATCTACATTACCGATACAGGGCCGTTCAACGGTCCTGTTTTTTGTATGGTACATATGATTCATCACTCTTTAGTCGGGTATGTAGAAATAGAGAGTATACTGACAATCTATACGATACGGAGGGATCAGGATGACTGAACAACGTTTGCAAGGGAAAGTCGCGATTGTAACCGGAGGTGGCTCAGGAATTGGTCAGGCAACAGCCATTCGTTTCGCTGAACATGGGGCCAAAGTGTTCTTGCTGGACCGGACCCCGGAGAATGCAGAGGAAACCAAAAAGACAATTGAGAACGCAGGCGGAGAAGCACACGTCATTGAATGTGATGTATCCAAACCGGACAACGTGCAAAGGGCCATCAATCAGGCAGCAGAGCAAGCTGGACAGCTGGATATTGTGTTTGCCAATGCGGGTATCAACGGCACGATGGCTCCAATTGAAACGATGGAACCTGAGGACTGGGATCAGACGATGGGAATTAATATGCGCGGCACGTTCGCAACCGTGAAGTACGCCATTCCCCATTTGAAAGATCGCGGAGGAAGCATTATTATTACAAGCTCCATTAACGGTAATCGCGTATTCTCTGGCATTGGCTTCTCTGCATACGCTTCCAGCAAAGCGGGTCAAACGGCTTTTACGAAGATGGCTGCATTGGAACTGGCCCGTTACAAAATCCGTGTCAACGCCGTCTGTCCGGGAGCCATTGATACGAATATCGATGACAACACCTATCCTTCGGACGATCTAAAAGAAGTACAGATCCCGGTTGAATTCCCGGAGGGGCATGAACACCCGCTCAAGGGTGAACCAGGAACGCCGAAGCAGGTCGCCAATCTGGTGCTCTTCCTCGCTTCCGACGAATCTTCCCATGTGACAGGGACTCGGATCTACGTGGACGGTGCGGAATCTTTGCTCCGCGGATAATACTTATATCAGGCTCAATGAGCAGTCAACAGCCAAACATCCCGCAAACGGACTGGATTTCCAGACTACTGCGGGATGTTTGGCTTTCCCATTGGTTCGAATTCCCTTTTAACTAGAGCGCTGAGCTCTTTCCTCTCTTCACTCGGTTATTCAGCCGCTCCGGAATGGCAAATAGCAGGACGTACATCAGGGAAAACATCACTGCTGCCAACACCTCTTCCCCAAGAATGTACAAGGGATAAGGGCCCAACAGGTCGAGCACTGAAGGGGTATCCGGTTTGTGTCTCAGGAACATATAATTGGCGTCAAGCAGAACATCCACACCGTACACGACCAACGCTGTCATATTCACAAATATCATTGAACCCAACACAGTTCTCCAGCTTGGACGAAGCTGTTCTACCCAAGTCATGTAGAGCAAGGCAAGAATGATACAAGCATGAGCCGTAAAAAATTGAATGAAACGAAAATGGCCATAAGCATAACCAAGATTAGGCGTTACGATTGCCATCAAGGCTCCTGCTATTCCTGCGAACAGCAATGCAGAATGCAGCAGTCGACTGCGTGTCAATAATAGCAGCGCCGATAATAATAGTGACAGACTGCATAACTCCAGCGGCAATGAAGTCTGCAGGCTCCACACGCCTCCATACACGTACCATAGTTGAAGCACAATCTCGCAGCCGAACATGACACAGGCCAGAGCAATGCGAAAGGTTCGGCGTAGGTTGGATGACGATGAGCGCAGCCAGTTTCGTAACAGGAACATCAATATAATCAGTGCAGCAATCAGACCGATCGCCCACAGGTGTGAAGTTGAAAATAGTATAAAAGGTTCAGCATCATAAGGGTCTAGCCACTGGGGATATGCCATTGCGCCTCTTCTCTCCTTCTCGTTACACAAACACAAAATATCTCTATAATGTTAACTTTTTCATTTTGGCATTGAATGAGTAGACTGTCCAGATGGAATTCTAAATTAGGATTGTATTTTAAATATCTTTATGTTAAGATAAATTCAAGAACAAAACACACTAAAAGTTAGTAACTTTCTTAACGAAAATGTTATAAAAATAGAATTAAACTAACAGGAGGTATTTATAATGCAAATCAAAGGACTTCACCATGTATCTGCACTCACTGCACACGCCGCTGAGAACTATCGGTTCTACACCAATGTTATGGGACTCCGACTGATCAAAAAAACAGTCAACCAAGATGATGTTTCGGTCTATCACCTCTTCTATGGAGATGAAAAAGGGAATCCGGGTACTGAACTTACCTTCTTTGAAATTCCGATGGCGGGACAAACACGCGAAGGCGTGAACAGCATCTCAGCAACGTCCCTTCGTGTGCCTAGCGATGCAGCCCTTACGTACTGGCAACAGCGGTTTGACGAATTTGAAGTCCCTCATGGAGAAATCACCGAACGCGGTGGACGCGCTACTCTCGCTTTTACGGACTTTGAAGGACAACGTCTGATTCTCGTCTCCGATGAACACAATTCAGGTGTTGCAGGCGGAAAACCGTGGGATCAAAGCCCTGTGCCTGCCGAGTATGGCATTGTGGGATTAGGTCCGATTCATCTTACTGTTAGAGATGCATCCCTCACCACACCAGTCCTTACCGAATTGCTCGGCTTCCGTCAAAGAGGAACGTATCCTGCTTTTGTCGCTGGCCAACCCGATGTGCTCGTCTTTGAATCCGGTGAAGGTGGTAGCGGCTCCGAGGTGCATGTCGAAGAACGGAATGACCTTGCTCAGGAACGCCCGGGACGTGGCAGCGTGCACCATGTGGCCTTCCGCGTGGACAATGAGGAAGAACTGAAGCAATGGGTGGAACGTGTGCATAACTTCCAGTTCCCGAACTCTGGTTTCGTAGACCGTTTCTACTTCCGCTCCCTGTATTTCCGTGAACCTAATGGTATTCTGTTCGAGCTTGCAACTGACGGTCCCGGCTTCGATACGGATGAAGAACTGGCTCATCTTGGCGAGTCCCTGGCTCTGCCACCATTCCTTGAAGGTCGCCGGGCAGAGATTGAATCCAGACTGAAACCATTGGATACCATGATTCGATAAGCAACGCTGAAATCATAGAAAAAAATAAACGATTATCGCTGTGCGTCACCCCGAGAGACCCGGCTGATGCTCCAGACGATAATCGTTTTTCACGTTCCATAAAGTCATTTTATTTGGTCAGATAAGATGTAGTCAGGGGTACAAACAAGGAAGAACCAGGCGTCTCTTCCACAATCTCTACAACCACAAAATCCGTTTTGGATACATCCACATCAACACCAATCAAACCATCTTCCGCAGCAAGCGATACAGATTTCAGAGTTGTATTATTGCCATCCATGACTTTAATTTCCTGGGAACCACCTACTGCTGCCAGCTCCAGATGTAATTTGGAATATTTTTTCTTCGTCATAATTTGGAAGCTGTTTCCCAGCTTGACCGAATCATTATGGAAATAAACATCTTTGTAATCCTTGCCCTTATAAGAAGTATCGGCGGGGTCTTTCGTATGCCAATCAGACGTTCCCATCACGGTTTCTCCGAGCGAACTCAATGTCAGTTTGTTCGTTTCCGTTGGAGCCGATCCATTACTGCCGCCAATAATAACGGAGGAACTGGCACTGTCATAACTGATCTCAGCACCCAACAGATTACCTACTGCACGTACAGGCAGATAAGTTGTTCCATTGTACGTAATCGGCAAAACGGTCTTTCCATTTGCATCCTTGGCTGTTACCGTTGCTCCATTCATTTTCAGAGATATCTTGCTGTTCAGATACGCTTTGATTGGCTCCAGTCCGGTTGCCGCCAGTGCCCCAGTACCGATTCCGAGCGTAAGTGTACCCACCATTAAACCCAGTACCACCTTTTTCTTCATTAAATATCCCTCCTGAAAGTATGAAATAAGATTCCTTTTACCCTTTATACAATTAAACCATTAAAGGGCTAATGTCAATTCTTTCTTGGTAAATTATTGGAATACCTTCTGTATTCGGACAGCACAAAATGAGGCTAAAGTTTCATCATTTTTTCAGCCTCACTCGGTTCCCTGTGTCATTAAGACAATGGGGGTATATTTTTTTGTCATAACTACCCGTCATTCCGCTCTTCGCTAATTAATCAAATCAATCAAAAGATTCATAGTACTCCTCTTCATACTCTTCCGTGCTGTACTTCAATTCAACAGCCTGCCACTCACCATCCTTAAGTTCATAGGTAAAGTTCAGATCCCCGTCATATAAACCCATACCGTATGCACCGGATGCTGACACCACCAACTTGCCATTCTCCACACTGTAATAAACAACACCGCCGAACTTGAGCTCCTTGTTATACACTCCCTCGCTTGTGTCTTCCTCCATCCGAGAAGGCTCAGCATGAACACCATCAACGGTAACGTTGATCGTAACCTGACCTGGTGTAACACTGACTTTCGAATTTACATGCTGCTTCACAATCTCATCCAATGATTGCATCTTCATCTCTTCCAACGTATTTGGATCGATAATATGAGCCTCGCCCAGATAGATCCCTGTTCCATGACCAGCTGTAAACAATACAACAATCTCCTTCTGGCCATCTCCATTCAGATCCAGTTCGTGTACTTCCGGTTTGTAAGAACCACCTTCTCCTTGCCACTTACTGAATTCTCGTTTCTTGCCGTTCACTTCCAACACCATTCCGTTATATATATACCCTGAGCCTTCGACTTTCATGGGATACAGTCTTACGTTCTCATTTTCCGGAGCAACCGAAACGTACTCTACCTTAACAGGGATCGATTCCTTCGTTGTAAACGCTGCTTCATTCATTGTTTCCATATTGGAGGCCGCGACCGCTGAGGTCTGGCTGGATTGATCATCTATGTTAAGCTGTTTTTGCGATTCATTCATGGTTCTGGCAGACGACGTTGTACTAATCGTAGCTACCGCCAAAATAATCATCAGCAGGATACCTGTCCAAGTTTTCAATATGCTGGGCTCCTTAATCTGTAGTGGAATACTACCATTATATCTTCATTTATCGCCCAAGCGTTGCGAATTTGTTAATGTTTCATAAAAAAATCTTTACATATTTCAGTTTTTACGAAAGAATGTTCGGCTTTAACCATAATAAGCAAAAAAACACCCCGGAAACAGCTCAAGGCTGCATCCGAAATGCTTTCGTTTTGTCCATTAATCGATCTGTTAACTGTCTTAACTCTTCCGCTGAGGATGAAATCTCCTGCATGATTGCCGTCTCTTCATGTGCCGCATCCATAATCCGTCTCGCCTCATCCGAGAACGATCCGGCTTTCCCCTGAATCTTCTTCACATGACCGTGCGTCTGTTCTACACGGGTGGTCTGCTCCCCAATTTTGGATCCGATTTCATGAGCGCCCTTCATAAACACTTCCACCGTACCTGTAAGCTCCTGTAACGTCTGATCAACAGAGATCGTGCGCTCGGATTCGTTCACAACCAAACCATGCTGTTCATGAATCAGTTGAGCTGTATCCTTGATTCGCTGCTGTACGCGGCTGATCAGCTCATTAATCCGATGCACCGATTGTTTGCTCTCGTCTGCCAGCTTACGAATCTGCTGTGCCACCACAGCAAAGCCGGATCCCTCTTCTCCCGCACGTGCAGCCTCAATGGAAGCATTCAAGGCAAGCAGCCCTGTTTCCTCTGCAATGTTTTTGACGGATTGAGTAATGGCTTCAATATCCGAGGCTTCCTTCTCGAGCAGCACCATGATGTCACGGGAACGATTGTGGGATTCCGTCAGCTCGTCCATTCCTTTCATCAGAGAAGAGAAGGTTTGCTTCGTATGATCTACCGAGCGTTCCATCTGACCGGACATCTCTGTCATACCAATCGACTGACTGTGCATACGCTGAAAATCGTTCAACATTTCATCTGCTGTAATGAGCGACTGATGTGAAGTCGTTTTCTGCTCTTCCACACCCACCGCAATATGATCCACCGCATCAGACATCATCTCGATCTGCTCTGCTGCCTGGGCGATTGCTTCACTGAGTGACTGGGCATTCTGCGAGGTAGTGCGTGTACTATCTGTAATATCGTTTACAATACTTCTCAGATTAAAAACCATTACGCGAAAAGCATCATATAATACAGTAATTTCATCCTGTGTACGCCGCTCTGGAACTTCAGCCGTCAAATCCCCCGATGAGATTTGTTGTGCCGCACGGGACAAATGTACAATTGGACGAGTCAACCAACGGGAGGCAAACCAGCCCAGAATCGCGTTCCAGCACACACCCATGATAAGTACGATGGAGATGTACAGCCAGCTTGGCATAGAGAACGAGAGCCAGTCCTGGAGGAAAAATATAAAAAAGCCGCTAGTTCCGTACGTAATCAGTGAAATCAGTACCAAACCTGCGACGGTTTTTGCGCCTAAAGTCCATTTCATTTTCACACCTCATAGTCCTTTTTTCCTATTTTACCAATAGATAACCAAATTACATGTGATTTAGATCACTGAAAACGACAAATTGATCATTGTGTAAACGTTCATGCATGACTTCATTCCAGTGGAGCATAATGGATAAGAGAACAATGCCCGAGTTGAGTTGAGAATCGTTTTGCCAAGGTGATATCCTGAATTTAAATTATTTATCGGTAAGAAGGGTGAAATGATTTAGCTTGGCATCCATTTTGCTTAAATGATATACTGAGTGCGCTTCGGCATTGCCGGAGCTGACCTATTTTTGGATGCCACTGGAGGCGAACGAAATGTCTACAATGTCCACAAGGACGGAGAAAGATTTTATTGGAGAAAAAGAAATTCCTGCTTATGCTTATTACGGAATACAGACGGTTCGGGCTGTAGAGAACTTCCCGATCACTGGCGTTCCTGTACACCGGGAGCTGGTTACAGCTCTGGCTGCGGTGAAAAAGGCTGCGGCAATCACGAATATGGAGCTGAAGATGCTGCCACGCAAAATTGGCGATGTCATCGTCATGGCTGCGGAAGAAATGATGAAAGGCCATCATCTGGATCATTTTATTGTTGACTCCATTCAGGGCGGTGCAGGCACCTCCATGAATATGAATATGAACGAAATTTTGGCCAATCGTGGACTGGAGCTGTTATTGCAGAACAAGGGTGACTATTTCCACTGTAACCCGAATAACCATGTGAACATGTCCCAATCCACCAATGACGTAATCCCAACTGCACTGCGTATTGCTGCGTATCGGTTGTCTGAAACGTTGCTGGATACGATGAAACGTCTGCAGGATGCATTCCGCAAAAAAGAACTGGAATTCAACGACGTAGTCAAAGTAGGCCGGACACACCTTCAGGATGCTGTACCTATTCGCCTTGGACAAGAGTTCGGTGCCTATGCACGCGTTATTGGACGTGATATTGAACGTCTCGAGTTCGCCAATCGTCGCCTGCTCACCATTAACCTGGGAGCGACGGCTGTAGGTACAGGTCTCAACGCCAAACCGGAATACATTGTCAAAGTCACGGAGCATCTGTCTGATGTGACAGGATTGAATTTACAAACGGCTGAGGACCTCGTGGATGCCACACAAAATACGGATGCCTATCTGGAATTGTCGGCTGCTCTGAAAGTATGTGCTGTCAGTCTGTCCAAAATTTGTAACGATATTCGGATGATGGCTTCCGGTCCACGTGCAGGATTCAATGAGCTGCGGCTTCCTCCACGTCAGCCAGGTTCGTCCATTATGCCGGGCAAAGTGAACCCGGTTATGGCTGAAGTGATCAATCAGGTATCCTTCCAGGTTATGGGGAATGACCATACGATTTGCATGGCCTGTGAAGCTGGTCAATTCGAATTGAACGTCATGGGTCCGGTTATCGCGTTCAATTTGCTGCAATCGCTTAAAATCATGAACAATGGCATCGACGTCTTCACTCGTTATGCCGTTGAAGAGATGGAAGCGAACCGTGAGCGTTGTGCGTTAATCATGAAGCAGAGCTTCAGTGTAATTACGGCGCTGAATCCGCATCTTGGCTATGATGTGGCAGCTTCCATTGTGAAGGAAGCACTGAAAACCGGGAACACCTTGCAGGAGATTATTCTGGAACGGGGTCTGCTGACACCGGAAGAACTGGAAGAAATTTTGCACCCGGAGCAGATGACTACTCCAGGGATTGCAGGCGAGCACTTCCTGCGTAATATGGAACGCTTGTAGGTTGATTAAGTTCAACGAATGAATATGCACATTGACTCTCCGATGACAGAATATCCTTCTGATCACTGTTAAATAAGAACGAGCAACCCCCGCAAACCGAGTTCATGGTCTGCGGGGGTTGCTCGTTTATACATTATGTTGTTTAACAGTACCACAGGGTCATTTTCCCCAACGTTTACGCTCAAGTGAAGGCAAAATCTGAAGCTCTTCCCTGTATTTCGCAACGGTTCTGCGGGAGATAACGATACCTTCCTTCGCCAGTAATGCCGTGAGTTGACTGTCCGAATAAGGGCGTTCCGCACGTTCAGAACGAATCAGCTCTTTCAGTCTGAGCTTCACCGCCGGCGCCGAGGCCATCTCTCCGTTCGTTGTTTCAAGACCTGAGGCAAAAAAAGCCTTAAGTTCAAATACACCATGCGGTGTCTGAACATATTTGCCAGTGACCGTACGGCTCACCGTCGACTCATGCATGCCGATGGCCTGGGCAATAACCGCCAGATTGAGCGGCTTCAAACCAGCAGGTCCTTCACGTAGAAAAGCTTCCTGTTCAGTCATGGTTGCAGCCAGGACACGCATCAACGTTCGTCGACGCATGCGTACGCTGCGAATAATCGCTCTTGCCTCAGCTGCCCGACCTGACCAGACCTCGTCAGCATCAATTTCCCTGATCCAGCGGCAACAAGCTTCGTTCAGGGATACACGCGGCACACCCGCCGAGTTTAACCGTAGTGAAACTTCATTGTTCCTTATTTGCACAACAGCATCGGGTACGATGTAATGTGGACGTTCCGTACACCCCATGGATCGGCACGGTTTCGGGTCCAAACGGGAAATATAATCGTACGCTGCCTGAGCCTGCTGTGAAGTAAGCCCCAGTCTTGTTCCCGCCCTGCCCGGATGGAAACGAACCAGTTCCTCCAAACCTTCCTCCACCATATGCTCCGCATGCTCGTTATCCAATGGATCACGCCTAATCTGAAGCAACAAGCATTCACGCAGATTGCGTGCGCCTACACCTGCAGGGTCTAACGACTGAAGGATCTCCAGAGCTGCTTCAGCCTCCGGCATGGGTACCTCCCTTGCCGACATAACCTCAGTCAGATCCATCGTCAGATAGCCATCCTCATTGACACAGCCAGCCAAAAATATAGCTGTTTTCTCCAAAGAAGGTGGGAGACTCTGCAACCGAAGCTGGGATATTAACAGATGTTCAAGGGTAGGTTCGGCCCCTTTTACCTGTAACAGCGGATCATGAGAAGAGAAACTCCCCACATGTAATCGTCGGGAAAGACGGGTGCGCAGGGCAGAGGGCTCTTCTAGCTCAAGCACCGGGTTTTCTTCTGCTGCCTCCTGCAAATAACGAGCCAATTCCTGACCCGACAAGGTCAGCAGATGAATGGATTGCTTCATCTCCGGCGTAATCGATAATCGAATACGCGCCTCCTGCACCAACTGAAATCCTAACATCCGTCTCCCCCCTTAAGCGATGCTCAAGCAACTCCAGTAAAACTGAGAACAAAGACTATTTTCAGGAAATGATAGCATAAAAACCAAGCGATTGTTAGCGGGCCCCAACCCCATTTTTCAACTTAATATTTCTCCGATACCAATTTCGCTTGGGTGAACAGCAGCAAGTAGTCTCTTCCACCTGCCTTGGAATCGGTCCCCGACATGTTAAATCCGCCAAATGGATGTGTACCCACCAGTGCACCTGTGCATTTACGGTTAAAGTACAGGTTACCCGCAAAAAATTCCCGTCTGGCTTGTTCCAGATGTTCTCGATTGCGCGAGATTACCGCACCCGTCAGGCCATAATCGGTATTATTGGCAATATCCAGTGCATCCCCGAAGGACTCTGCCTTGATAAAAGCCAGTACCGGTCCAAAAATCTCTTCCTGTGAAATCCGTGCCTGTGGATCCACATCGGCAATAATCGTCGGTTCAATGAAGTATCCTTCTTCGTTCCCTGTACCCCCACCGAGTACAAGGCGACCCTCACTCTTGCCGATTTCAATATATTCCGTGATCTTGGCATACGCCTTGTCATCGACAACTGGACCAACCTGGCTTCCAAATTCAAGCGGACTGCCCATGCTCAGCTGCTTGGTTCGTTCAATCACTTTTTGCAATACCTCGTCATATACATCTTTATGAATAATAGCACGGGAACACGCGGAACACTTCTGTCCGGAGAAACCAAACGCCGAAGCCGTAATCGATTCCGCAGCCAGTTCCAGATCACTGTCGCTATCCACAACGATCGAATCCTTGCCGCCCATTTCAGCAATAACCCGTTTAATCCATTTCTGGCCCGGTGCGGTGCGTGCTGCACGTTCATTAATTCGCAGACCAACATCTCTGGAGCCGGTGAAGCTAATAAAACGCGTGAGCGCATGGTCCACCAGATAATCGCCAACCTCATTGCCTGGTCCTGGCAAATAGTTCACTACACCATCCGGAACACCCACTTCTGCAAGCAGCTCCATGAATTTGGCGGCAATCACCGCTGTTGTGCTGGCTGGTTTTAATACAACGGTGTTGCCCGATACCAATGCTGCCGAGGTCATGCCGGCCATAATCGCGAGTGGGAAGTTCCATGGTGGAATGACAACCCCCACACCAAGCGGAATATAACTCAATTCATTATCTTCGCCTGCAATTCGTGTGAGCGGTTGCGGCTCACTCAGACGCTGCATCTCACGGGCATAAAACTCCATAAAATCAATCGCTTCGGCTGTGTCTGCATCCGCCTCCGGCCATGTTTTGCCTGCTTCATATACCATCCAGGCGGAAAATTCATGCTTGCGCCGCCGCATGAGCGCTGCCGCTTTGTACAAATAACGGGCACGTTCATTCGGGTCCGTATGCTTCCAGGTGTGAAATGTTTCCGCAGCGGTCTGGATTGCCTGCTCGGCAAGTTCCTGATCCGCCTGATAGACCGTTCCGACGACCTGATTTTTGGATGCAGGGTTTACTGAAGATAACGTGCGGGCGCTCGTTATTTTTAGTCCGCCGATAATAATAGCGTATTCCTGGCCAAGTTCAGCCTCCACCTTGCGAAGCGCGTTCTCGAAAGCTTCCCGGTTGGCCGGGACTGCAAAGGATGTGAATGGTTCGTTAACAAAAGGGATATTCATGAATGATTCCTCCTTCAGATGTGGGGGTTCGCTGGCTGTTTGCCTAAGTTGTGCCATGCATTTTACTCATCACCCAATATATGTAGCAAGATCCGTGCCAACTCCGGTTGAAGAATGAATATTTTTTGCGAAAAATATTTTTTTTCAAAGCACCGCCCGTTTTTTTCTGCGCAGATCAACCTTGGCATGATTATTGCTTGATAACTTTGTTATAAAGAAACATGATCCATAAGGAGGAACCCCGATGAGTATCGGAACGGAAATGTACCGTAAAACGCTGCTAACCGTCGCAGGTAATAAAGCTGTGGAGAATCTCTCCATCAAATACGGCAAAAAGCTGGCTGGCAAGTTTATCGCAGGCAATACACTGGAAGAGGCTCTCGAAGAGATTCGGGTACTCAACAACAAGGGCATTATGGCTACACTGGATCATCTGGGTGAGGGTATTACTCATTTAAAAGAAGCCGCGTTGTACCGGGATGAGTATATACGTCTGGTGGAAGGCATTGCCCGGCAGGGTGCAGACTCCAATGTCTCCCTTAAACCAACTCAAATGGGACTCGCGCTGGACCCTGAAGAGGGATATCGAAATATACGTGCGGTTGCCACTCAAGCCAAACTGAATAATCTGTTTGTGCGGATTGATATGGAGGACAGCCCGTTCACCCAAGCGACTTTGGATATTGTGCGCCGTTTACATTCGGAAGGACTGGATAATACAGGTACTGTGCTGCAAGCCTACTTGCATCGTACCGTAGAAGATACACGTGATATGATTCGGGAAGGAATCCGGCTGCGTCTGGTCAAAGGTGCTTACAAGGAACCTGCATCCGTAGCTTATCAGAACACTTCCGAAGTCATTGATCAATTCAAAACGATGATTCGTAATCATCTGGATCAAGGCGTATACACTGCGGTTGCTTCACATGATGACCACATTATCTCCTGGACCAAGCAATACGCGAAGGATCGGGGAATTTCCCCGGATGCGTTTGAGTTTCAAATGTTGTACGGTTTGCGCATGAACGAACAGGAACGCCTGGCGAGGGAAGGATATCGTATTCGTTGTTATGTTCCCTACGGTACCATGTGGTACCCATACTACACCCGTCGTCTGGCCGAGAAACCAGCAAATCTCTGGATGGTGCTGAAAAACATGTTCAGATAATTCTCCAGCTGGGTCAACATATATAAAATACAACGATAACAACAAAAACCATGCTGCCACCTTCTTTGAGGGCACATGGTTTTTTATATTTGCAAAGCATCCCGGAGCATCCCACTTTTTCTTCTCCTCGGCTTGGCTTGGCTTGGCTTGGCTCAACTCAGCTCTTAATGTCTAAAAAATGAGCATCCCCAATTTAAATTGTCTAATTTTCTGGACACCCCTTTTGCTGTTCACAAGTGAACTTCACTCATTCAGAACCTAATTGCTCGGAACTGCCACATAGATCATTCTGGCTCTGCCCACTATTGAGGAGTGAGATAAAAGAGTACAATCTCATTATAAATGTCAGTTTTAATGACTCGCATCTAACCTAAATTCCTGATTCGTCTATACGAATTAACAATTATTCCTAGACTATAGAAATGAAAGCGCATAATAAAATTGAATAATCCATCCTCCTCTCTTCCACCCCGATAACATGTATGCTTCATGTCAAAAAATATATACACACTTCATTTGGAAAGCTATAATATGGGTAACCATCATTATTCCAATCATTTCATTTGCAGACCACTTGTATGTGGCTCATGTGACTGACTTGGTTTCCGAAAGTTATGCTCTAGCTGAGGTGATTCCGATGAAACATTTACTTCCAAGTTTGATGTCCTTATTACGTACAGATATGAGTATCCTGGATTCGGGACTGTGCATGCCTGTCATCCCTTCAACAACAGGGCTGGCAGACGCCATCCCCCTATTTAATACCAGTCCTTATCTGTTAATTCAGGATGATGGACCCTCGTTGGGCTATATCGCTGTATCCGATGTTCTGCAAGAAATGATGCATGCTCATCGACTTATGGAAGCTTATTTCGAGACAACACTGGAGACGGCAGGCTCAGCTCTGACATTGATTAATGAAGATGCAAAGGTGACCTACTGGACATCGGGTGCGGAGCATGTTTTTTCAATTAACAAAAAAGATATCATCGGGAAACCGGCAGCGGATTTCTTTCCCCCTGATCGACTCCAATCGCTCAAAACGTTATATACAGGGGAAACCGTGTACCGAAAGCAGCACCAGCCAAGACCTGATCTGTTCGCCCTGATTAATGCACGTCCGGTGCAGCTCGATGGACGCATTGTAGGTGCGGTTGCCGCCGAAGTGGATATAACAACCGAAATTCGTCTTCATCAAGAGTTATTACATATGACATCCAAAGTTCAGCATCTGGAGAAAGCCGTTGCCCGTCTACGCCCGGATTCTGATCCGTTCGCCAGAATCAAAGGCAGTAGCCCAGTGATTAACCAGTGTCTGGAAACTATTCGCAAGATCAGTACCACCTCAGCTACCGTGCTCATTCTCGGAGAGAGCGGAACGGGGAAAGAACTATTTGCCAAAGCCATCCATGACCTGCGCGAACCACAGACAGCGCCATTTATCGCCATTAACTGCGGGGCTATTCCTGGTTCATTATTTGAGAGTGAGTTATTCGGCTACGAGAAGGGGGCATTTTCAGGGGCTGATCCAAAGGGGAAAAAGGGGAAAATCGAACTCGCCGAAGGCGGCACGCTCTTTTTGGATGAAATAGGCGAAATGCCGCTGGAACTTCAAGTGAAGTTACTGCGTGTATTGCAGGAGAAAAGTTACTTTCCTGTTGGAGGAACACGCATGAAACAGGCAAATTGCCGCATTATCGCCGCAACCAATCAGAATCTGCTGGGCATGATTGCCCGCAATCAGTTCCGGGAGGATCTCTACTATCGATTGAATGTCATTAATCTCGTCATCCCTCCCCTGCGTATGCGCAAGGAAGACATTTACGAGCTGACACAGACCTTCCTGCAAGAGTTCTCCTTGCTCTATAACCGTCATATTGAACTCGTTCCTCCCGAGGTGTTCAAGCTGCTATTTCACTATGACTGGCCAGGCAACGTACGAGAATTAAGAAATGTGATTGAGCGGATCACCATTCTCACCACGGATGGCGAGGTTAAGCCTGAATATCTCCCTGATACCTTCATTTCATCCATGGAGCAGGAACCATCCATATTGCAGGAGACGGTACAGCTTCATTCACAGCCTGAGCTGGAATCGAGCTTGTCTCCTATCTCCAGGAGCACGGACACATTTGCCGCATCCGATAAAAGCGAAATAGACGAATCTACGGTTTCTTCCAACCTATCCTATCAACAGAGGTTGGACATCTACGAGTCAGAGCTCCTGCTGCACTATCTGAAAGCCGCCGGAGGCAACAAAAGAACGCTTGCCCGGCAGCTTGGCATCTCCAGAGCCACGCTCTATAACCGCATGAAGAGGCTCGGTCTATGACCAGCCTCTTCTTTCTTTTCTTGTCGTTATAATGCATGATCCAACGTATTGTTAAGCCTCGATGAAAGATTCTTTCTATTACCTATAACACTCTCGCCAGTCGGATCAAAGCGGCTCGCAGATGCCGATAGAATGTGGCCCGACTCATCGAGCATGCCTCTGCTGCGGCAGTTGGATTGCCATCATGTGTCCAATAGGCCGCGTATAACAGCATCTGATCTTGCTGGGAGATCCCATGAATTCGGCCCTCCAGCAAATCCAGGATATGCTTCTGTAGATGAATTCCATCCGTCATACCCTTCACTCGTGCTGCGTACTCATGCAATTCTCCGGGAGAATGCAGATGAGTCAGCATTTTGCGCACATCCTGTTCGGACCAGGGTATCCGACTCACGCCAGATGTCCTCTGTTGTAACCGGTCGCTATTCATATCCAAACCCAGAAGGGACATCACCCAGTCACCAAATTGTCCACTGCGCAAATCCAGATCCAGCACACTTGCCTGATCTGCATACAGGTCACATAAACGTGTACGTGCTTTTCTACTCCGAAAACCAATGCTCTGCAAAAACAGCTTCAGATGCGGATTAGTCGCGACCAGTATGACTCTGGCACCTTCTCCGAGCAGTGACAACCGATCCAGCGACATATAACCCACAAGTTCCTCACGTTTGTAGCCCGGTATATCGTCCCTCGCCGCAGCGAGCACCGCAAAGTGAGTATCCGTCTGATTCGGATCGCAATCCAGCTCTTCTGGTGTGAAACATTCCTGCATTTCGGCCGGAAAATAGTTCGACAGCATCCCGCTGCTCTCCCGGTGTACGAGCACCGTAATGAACATCGCGATTGGCTCGCCAACCTGGTCCCGCATCAATACAATCCCCTCAGGATAACGATGTGCAAGCTCATCCAAAAAAGCTGGATAAGATGGCGCCTGCCAGGGCTCCACACTATACTCACACCACTGTCGGAGCAATTTGTGCAGCGCAGGCAAGTCCTCCGCTCGCATCACTTCCATTGGAGAGAACAGTGAATCAGCCGAGACATCAGCGTATTTTCGGTGCTGGAGCATGGATTCCTGACACAAAAGGAGCATTTTTCGGGTGATCTGGCGTCTCTCATGTGGACCCGCCTGTTCATGGAGCGGCTTGAGCAGCTCCGCAATTCGTACACGCATGGCTTGTAGACGCTGTGGTTCACGTTGACGAAAATCCCGAAGCAGATGTACTCTGGCCATATCATGCAGCCCCAGACCATTAGGACCGGAACGAATGAACGACATACGCCTCAGGACGTTGTATTCTTCAAGCGTTACCTCTGTTTGCAGCACGGATGCCAGCAATTCCTGGTTCGCTGTTTCCAGCAGAGTTAATACCTCAACCATCGGATGCAGGCGGGGAAGCGTCAATTCAAGCAGCAGCCTGGCGCTAATCATTTGTGACAATTCAGTCCAATCGGAAAGGGGGAAATTCCTGCGCTGATCTGCTGCCTCCACGGCAAGTGCCAATCCAAGCGGATGCCCATCCGTCATACGTGCAATCGTACCAGCCATGCTCTTGTTTAATGACCCTGCCCCTGCAATATATTCAGACACTTCTTCACACGTAAAATGCTTAAGAGGCATCTGCACGAGGCGCTGCTGCAGCCTTGGATGAGTCCGCCACGCTGAAGCAGGCTCCGGTCGTGAGGCCAGAATGATGAGCACACCGTATAACGGGAGCTTGGATACGAAAACTTCCATAAACCAACTCTCCAGTAAAGCCAGCTCTTCATAATTATCCACAGCAAGGACCAGTCGCCTTTGTACTGAAGTCTCACTCAGAAGGCTTAATGGCCGAGGGTTACCGTCACTACCCATGGTCTCCAACTCCAGTGTAGAGGACAAATATTCCAAAAAGACCGACGGTGTCGAGCCACAGGATCTGCCATCCATCCATATGGCGGTCGCTCCCTGGTTGCGAGCAACGGATAACATCTCGGACAGTAAAGAGGATTTACCAATCCCCCCCATGCCCGTAACTGAAAAAAAGGTTAAAGGTGCTTCCGGATTGCTGAACCATCGGTCCAACATCATCAGTTCCTTAGCTCGACCTACGAAACGTTTTCCATGACCATAATATCTGTCGTATTGAACCTCACTACTGTTTCCCATCTGTGTCCTCCGTACTAGATACTCGTACTTTCCATAACTTTGATTTTCTCACAAAGTTGAGACTATATTGAGACGCACAGTTACATTTGAAGTGATAAAATTTAGTTAAAAGCCAAATTATAGAAAAAACACACAAAACAGCGGTAACAAACATTTAACTGGTTTACATATACCATTCCCACACCGCTGGATCATCATAATCGATTATTCCGCCGATCGGGCAAACCAATCCATTGGGCATTTTGCGTGATGCAAATTGCTGAAGTCCATGAGCACCAATCCATTTCCAACTTCATGCTCCATGCTTCCCTTTCATAACTAATACAGCCCGATATTTAAGGAAAGGCGGATTTGTGTGAGAAAAAATCTCGACATCTGTAATTTGAGCGGACAATTAGGAATCACCCGTGAACAACTTGATGAGTGGTTGTGTCAAAGCGGTGTTTCATTCAAAAAGCTGGATACAGGAACTCTTCCGGAGCGAAGTTCCTCGCCATATCGCTTGGCCGCTCCTACCTCGTTATCCCTTGCACCTTCCTCCGGCCATCCCAGACTGTTTCGCGGCCGCCGGCCTGATTCTGGCACTCCCGTATTACCAAGAGCACGACTCTCTCGTCGCATCAGTAAAAATTGCTAGACTGTGCACATCTTTCAATGATGCACAGTCTGGACTTTCTTCCAGCCTGGTCTATCAAGATGGAAAATCCTGTTCCTCCTCGATCATAGCATGAGCAAGCAGTGCCATCTCCAGGCAGATTCTTCTCTCCTGATCCATAAAGTCAGGTCCCATTAATTCTTCTAATTTCTCCAGTCTATTGTACAAGGTCTGTCGATGTATGAACAATTGGGCAGCCGCATCCCGCTTGGAACCGAAGTTTTGTAGAAAGGCATCCAATGTCTCCACCAACCTTAGATGGTGTGTCTGATCATATTCAATCAGAACGCCCAGATGGTCATTCACAAAAGGCTGAAGGAACGATTGAGGTAATGCTTTTAACATTTGATATATACCCATGTGTTCGTAAAAATGAATATGTTCCAGCCGATCTATGGATCGCGAAACCTCGATGACCTGATATGCTTCCCGCAGACTGTCCGGCATGCCTGTTAAACGGTTGCGTACCTTGCCAAATCCGGCATGAATCACTACCTGCTTCAGGTTGCGACTCGCAAATCGCTTCACATCACCAACAATGCCTTCCAGCGATTTTACCAGTTGTTTTCGTGTGGATGTCTTGCTCTCCTCCTTGGCACAGCATACATATACCTGATTATTTTTCAGCATGATGAGGCTGGACAGATTGTTCTTTTTGAGCAAGGAACGCAGCAACACCAAAATATCCTGATGGTTGGTTTCCATACGCTCACGGCCGATCCCTTTCAGACGGTGCTCCATCTCAATAACCCCGCCTGCAAACCAATACTGTCCCTTCACCAGCAGGCGGAGTCCCATTCGGGTCTGGGCCTGCTCCTCATGCAGAATGTTACCGTTCATCAGATCCTGGAGCAGCTCATTCTGGTTGCGCACCATCTTCTCCTCCAGAAACTGGGAGCGTAAAGTCAGTGCCGCAGCTGCTTTCGCTGTATAATCGAGCAATAGCTTGAGATACTCGACGGGTGCTGAAGGATGTACAACCATGCCGACAGCCGAAAAAACCTGACCAAAACATACGACCGGGTGACACAGTAACACCTGCTCCTCATCCAGATGGAACCATAACTCAGTGTCTGAATCATTAAGATCCAGATGCTCGACCTCCTGCTCGTACCATGTGTAGATCGCTTGCTGCGACTCCGAAGGCAGCTCCGGCACAAAACTGCCCGGTTCCATGGACGAGATATACACCACCGGCTTGGCCGCGTATTCATGCAGAAGGTTAAGCACAGCCGACATGTCTGTACTCTGTAATGTTCGCTGCTGAAGCTGACGGGAATAGGTTTCCAGGCTCTTCAGCAGCTGGTGTTGATGATTAATAAGCAAAGCATGAATATCTTGCGTAATCTCAACGAACCGGACCGGTTGCTCAAACACGATAAGCGGAAATTGATGACTGTCAGCCAGTTCAATCAATTCTTCGGGGATGCCATGAATGCTCGTGCCAAACTCCACGCATAGCCCGGCCGCTTCGCTCCGAATTAACTGGAGCAGATATTCTTCACGCCCTTCTTCCGATTGAAGCCATAGTCCTGTGGATAAAATAAGATCATGAGGACTTACAAATGGAGAGACATTCGTGATCTCCAACACATGGACCCATCCGACCTGACGGGATGTTCCCTCTATCCCCGCTGCAAGCCGGGCTTTGGCAAAGACGGGGCGAGCCAGAATATCCTTTATCGTGAACACTCGGTCATTTCTCAATATCGATCCCTCATAATGTCATTTTTTCTTACATTATAATCTATGGATAAATGTCCTGAACAGTCTTTTCTCGACATTATGTTGATTCAATTCTTCAAAACATAGACATTAGGTAAGGTGCAAATCTGTTATCCAGGTCATAAACTTGTAGTATAAGCTAACAACCATTAAATGGACGAGGTGCATGGCGATGAGAATCGGAATTCCGAAAGAAATTAAAAATAATGAAAACCGTATAGCACTGACCCCGGCTGGAGCTGCTGATTTTGTCAGAGCCGGACATCAGGTCATGATTGAACAAGGCGCGGGACTCGGCAGCGGATTCACGGACAGCGAGTATCAATCGGCCGGAGCGGAGCTTCGGGATACAGCTGCATCCGTATGGTCAGAGGCAGATATGATCATCAAGGTAAAAGAACCCCTTGCCAGCGAATACACCTATTTTCGTCCTGGCTTGATTCTCTTCACTTACCTGCACCTCGCAGCGGAGCCTGCATTGGCGAAGGCACTGATTGAAAGCCGGGTAACCGCTATTGCGTATGAAACGCTGGAGGTCAATGGTACGCTGCCTCTGCTCACCCCGATGAGTGAAGTTGCCGGACGTATGTCGGCGCAAATTGGAGCGCAGCTGCTGGAGAAAACGGAAGGCGGCAAAGGCATTCTGTTATCCGGTGTACCCGGCGTTAGCCGTGGCAAGGTCGTGGTTATTGGTGGGGGCACGGTGGGTACGAATGCCGCCAAAATTGCGATTGGTCTGGGTGCCGATGTGACCATCCTCGATTTGAATCTGAATCGTCTGCGCCAGCTGGATGATATTTTTGGCAATCAGATTCATACGCTGGTATCGAGTCCATCCAATATTGCGGCAGCTGTAGCTGCTGCCGATCTGCTGATCTGTGCGGTGCTGATTCCGGGCGCCAAAGCGCCAACCCTTGTCAGCGAGCAGATGGTTACCACCATGGCACCCGGTTCGGTCATTGTGGATGTGGCCATTGATCAGGGCGGAATCGTGGAGACCATTGATCATATCACGACCCATGATGAACCGACCTACGTGAAGCATGGTGTTGTTCATTACGCGGTAGCGAACATGCCAGGCGCGGTGCCGCGCACGTCTACGGTGGCGCTGACCAACGCCACCATGCCTTACGCGATGCAGCTGGCGAACCACGGTGCAGCCGCCGCGATTCGCGGCAGTTCGTCCATTCGCAGCGCGGTAAACGTGCTGAATGGACATATCACGTATGAGGCGGTTGCCCGGGATCTCGGGCATGCCTATGTTCCCGCAGGACAGGCGCTGGAGAATACCGCCGCGGTCCAGTAATTTGGAAATGATCGTTCCACCCGGCGCCTTGTTGCCCGGCCTGTGGAACGAAACAGAAGCGTCAGTCGGGCAGATCCTGTCCAGGCTGGCGCTTCTTGTTTTTTTTCGAAAAAGGATGAGATCTGAGTAGGCTTCGGGTGGCTCGCTATACTGCACGTTCACTGCACACCTCGCGGAAGTTACAGTCTCGACAGGCGCGGCGCGAAGGCATCGGCGTGAAATAGGAGACGTCTTTGGGACGGTTGTAATATTCATCATCCACACAGGAGCGCATCTCCGCAATATACCGCCCCACGTTCTCCTCCACCTTCAGGATATCCTCTTCCGTTGCCGTAAACTCTCTGTGTGTCCCGGTTAACAGGTACTCCACCCGCAGCTCAATCTGCTCCAGCGGTACCCGGTAATGCTCCCTCACATAGGATGCATACAGCATCAACTGATCTGAGAAGTCATCCTCCTTGCCCGTCTTCCAGTCCACAATGACGATATTGCCGTTGCTGCGACGATATAACAAGTCCATTTTCACATACACGCGTGTATCGTGCAGCATCATGGTATCCCATTTCTCAATCTCCAAAATATCCGTACTCGCACGGGACAGATCCTCCCACGTGAGCGTCCGATACAGATTGCTGACACAGGCCGAAGCTCGCTCTTTAATCGTGGCAATTCGATCATTCAACGTGTCGTCTCCATAATACATCTCGGACAACATCACCCGGTTCTTGGGGTCCAGCCGCCACTGATCCTGATCCATTGATTCCACATAAGCCTGATTCAGCAGCTTGCGCATTGTCTGTTCCAAAAAGTGTTCACGAGGTTTGTCTTTGCCTTCCTCCCTGCTGCGTACCGCCGATTCACACATCCGGTGCGCGAGGTCACCGAATACAAGGTATAGATTACTGAGCTGCTTCAACCGATACAGACGTACCTGCATCTCATCCGCCGACTCTGCCTTCCAGCCGTTATGGGCTCCGTAATAATGATAATAATATTTGCGCAGGCACTCATCGAACATACTCGCCCGCGACTGCGAATAAGACCACTGCGGGTATTGTGCCATAAGATATTCTGCCTTTCTGTATGCCGGATTTCTGCATGTTTCTAGCATCCCTTAATGCTCACAGTATATAGGAAAGGGCAAAAACGCCGCAAGCACCCTTCCGTTATTTTCTTCTAACCGCAACCGTTTCCGATTCAATGCGTAACGTTTATATAGTAACATCACCAAAAGACGAAATGACAGCGCAGAACGCATACTATACTAAATAGAGTACAGGATTTTGCTCTGATATAAGATGAACCTTGACTTACACTAAAACGCGAGAGCAGAAGCTGGTCCCGGCGCTAAAGAATCCAGTACACCTTATTATGTTGATAACGCGGACGTTGTAAGATCTAACGAACTCCAGCCACGCTATTTAACTATATTCTAATTGTACAACGTGGCAAAGCGGTGCAATAGAGCGCCTACGATTCGTTAAATTTTGAAATCTGGCGATTTCCACGTAATAAGACTTACTCGGTTCGTTAAAACTTCAAATATAAGGATTATTCTGCACGCGGAGCGGCCGAGTGTAAAACTCATGAGTTGATCTTATATGAAAAAATATGGTACAGGCATATCCTAAAAGGAGGCACCACCCATGAATCGACCGGATTGGTTCCAGGCGGAAGAAGCATTACAACAAATCCAAGTCATCGGAAGCGACCGGAATGAGCTCGTGAACATCATAGGCCATGTAGAAGGATTGAATTGCATTGGCACAGGAACGGATGCGGCGGTATTTACGTATGACGGATTGCCGCAGTATGCCTTCAAGATGTACTCAGATCATGCCCTGGACAAACTGGAAAATGAAAAACAGGTTTATGAACAGCTCAAAGGCCTGCCTTATTTCCCTACCTATTACGGCAGCGGCCGGAATATTCTTGTGATCAGTTTTGAAGCGGGAGATACCTTGCTTGAATGTCTGGAAAAGGGAATCCCGGTGCCCGAGCAGGTCATGCTCGATGTAGACGACGCGCGTGAAGCCGTGCGCAGCCGCGGCCTGAACCCAAGGGACATTCACCTGAAAAATGTAATTCTCCAGAATGGACGCGGGAAAGTCATCGACGTATCGGAGTATATTCAGGACGGCAATGATAATCGCTGGGAGCATCTCGTCTGGGCCTATCACAACATTTATCCACGGATCAAGGGTACGCCCATATCCCCACGCATGCTGCAAACGATCAAATGGGGATATAATCAACTCGATCAGGCCAACGTCAAACTGGACGACCTCTCCAAAAAGGCTAACCGACTATTCTCCAAATTCATGAAATAAGCATCTTCATAAACAGATCAAGTGTAGTTCTGATATTCATAAAACAAATCCGGATTACCGCCAGAAATGCGCGAGTATCCGGATTTTTGTATGTTCGATGTTGACGATGTTGATGCTAGGACTTTATTTCAACCGCCCTTGGGAGGGTGTCATCCCTTTATATTGTTTATACAGCTTTGTAAAATAGTTGGCGTTCTCGCAACCAACCTGAGCAGCGATCTCGGTAATGGTCATACTGCTCTCCTGCAGCAGCTGTTCGGCTTTTGTCATTCGACACCCGTTCACATATTCCACGAAGGTGCGTCCGGTCAGTTTTTTAAACATTTTGCAAAAATGATACGTGTTCAGCCCCACCTGGCCCGCTGCCTCGGTAACAGACATTTTTCCTGTCGGCTCCGCTTCAATCTGCTCAATCAAATGTTTGAATCGTTCTCGATTGGGAAAATAGGATTGGGCTGTTTTATCAGAAAGTTGATGTGGCATAAAGGTTCGTGCAAGCAGGGTGAACAAGGCATGCAGCTTGGACTTCACAACCAGTTGGTAAGCTGGCGGCTGTGAGGCCATCTCCTCAATAGCTTCATCCAACAGGGAATAATAGCCCTGACAGGCTATGTCATGCTCCGCTGGTTTTACCGGGAACCTTACCTTTCCTTCAAGATATGGCGCAACATATTTCAAGTGAACGGGATCATGGGTAAAATCATGAAATAATGCACTGTTGAGCACGACTGAATCATAGTTGATATCCCCTTCCTCCAGAGCATACCCGACATGCAGTGCCCCTCCAGGAATGATAATGACCTCACCTGCTTGAGCGACATAGGGCCTGCTGTCGATATGAAACAAAGCACTTCCCTTTCGCATAAAAATCAGCTCAAAGTGTTCATGCCAATGCAAGTACAGAATGCATTCTTCCGTTCTCATCCCCCGACAACGATTCTGGAACAGCTGAAATGGATGAGATTTATGGTCAATGCGGGTATTTTCGTGAAGCGCTTTCAGATCCAGCATACATTTTCCCCCTTCCCCCACAAGATCAGACTAATATTGCACAAGATTGTATAGAGCCATCCGGCAGACGCCCGGCTATAATGAGTGTGTCACGAAGTACTATAAGCCAATATTGGAGTGAAATACAACCATGAATAATCCGTTACGAATAGGCACCCTCGTAGGTGGCCACGACGCAGTTCGCGTCATTCCACAGATCATGAAACACGGCTTCGAATCCTTCAATCTGACCTTCTGGCAAACGACGGGTGATCTGGACCTCGCCGAAACAGCGAAACGTGTCCGTGAAATCGTCGACGAACAGGGAGTTATCATCTCTGCAGTAAGTGTATTTGGCAATCCGCTTACTGGAACCGGGGATAACGCCGACACACTGGCCAGCTGGGAACGGGCTATTGACCATGCCCAGCTCTTCGGAGCGGACATCGTCTCCGGGTTCACTGGACGACTCACCGATCAGCCGATTGACCAATCGATTCCACGGTTCAAGGAAGTGTTTGGAGAACTGGCACGCCGGGCAGCGGACCGGGGTGTGCGCATTGCTTTTGAAAACTGTGATATGGGTGGTACATGGCAGACGGGCGACTGGAACATTGCACATAATCCAACCGCCTGGGAAATGATGTTCGATGCGGTACCCGCTGAAAACATCGGATTGGAATGGGAGCCATGCCATCAAATGTCCAGTCTGATCGACCCTATTCCGCAGCTGCGCAAGTGGGCGCCTAAAGTGTTCCATGTGCATGGCAAAGATGCCACCATCGCCTGGGACATCGTCAAAGAATATGGCGTTCACGGCCCACGTGAATTTGTCTGGCACCGTACGCCCGGCTTCGGCGATACCAACTGGTCTGACATCATTACGATTCTGCGACAAAACGGGTATCAAGGAACAATCGATATTGAAGGCTGGCATGATCCTGTCTACAAAGACGAACTCGAAATGACCGGACAGGTACACGCACTAAGGTATTTAAAACAATGTCGCGGTGGGGATTTTGTGCCCAATCCGGTATAGAAACGGGATTAACATTGAGTTACATGATATCTATTGCAAGAACATAGAAAATGAAAAGCATAAGGAGATGATAGGATGAGTCATCCTTATCGGGTGATTGTGGCAGGCTGTGGGGCCATGTCTAACACCTGGGTCGATTACGCCATGCAAAGGCCAGACACGGAAATTGTAGGGCTTGTCGATCTGTATGAACAGACTGCTGTCGCACTCGCTGCACGACACGGCCTTTCCTGTCCCACGTTTACGGATATCAGTGAGGCCATTCGCGCAACAGAAGCCAACATCGTATTTGATGTCACCATTCCAGCGAGCCATCACGATATTGCTATGACGGCGTTACAACAAGGATGTCATGTATTTGGCGAAAAACCTCTGGCGGAATCCTTCTCTGACTGTGAAGATATTGTTCAGACTGCACGCCGTACAGGTAAAATTCAGGCAGTGATGCAAAATCGCCGTTTCGATCCGCGCATTCGCGCCTACCGGCAGTTGATTTCCGATGGAACGATTGGTCGGGTCGGTTTTGCAGGGGCAGACTTCTTCCTTGGACCGCATTTTGGAGGCTTTCGCGATCTAATGGATAGTCCACTGCTGCTGGATATGGCGATTCACACCTTCGACCAGGCACGATATATTCTCGGTGCGAATCCGGTCTCGGTCTACTGCCACGAATTCAATCCTCCAGGGTCGTGGTATAAGGGCAATGCGATGGCATTGTGCATCTTTGAGATGTCCGATGGCTCCGTGTTTAACTATCGTGGGTCCTGGTGTGCAGAAGGTGTGCCTACTTCATGGGAAGCATCCTGGCGCGTAACCGGAGAAAAAGGAACCGCCATATGGGATGGACATGATGACATTTATGCTGAAGTCGTTTCTGCACAGCATCTGGATGCAGAAGGCAAGCCATCCTTTTTCCAACCGTGTGAGCGGATTGAAGGAGAGCAGCCTGTCATGGAGAAAACAGGACATCACGGGTGTCTCGAAGACATGTTCGCAGCGCTGGAGTCCGGGCAACGGCCTGAGACCGATTGCAGTGACAACCAGTTCAGCATGGCCATGGTCCTTGCGTCCCTCGAAAGTGCCCGCACAGGTCAAAAGGTGTTCATTGCCGATTTGATGAAGACTGTATAGTGTTGAGTTCTTCATTTCATAACAAATCAAGCCCAAACTGTGAACCTTCTGCAGTTTGGGCTTTTTGTCTGCTTACGCTTCTATTCTAGAAATGATGTAGGCAAAAAAATGTCATGCCAAATAGCAAACGCAGTGCAGGGGACGAAATCGATTCTGGAGAAACGAAGTGTTCGCCTTTATCACCGGATTTCGACTTTGCAAAAGGCGATCAGGAAATCCGGGGATAACAGCGATCGAAAGAACGATTCGTAACCGGAACGGTTGCTTTGCAGGTAGTTATTTTTTTGAACTTACATTATTTTATAGGATCCCTTTTTTCATTGCCTTGTACACTAGTTGCGAGAACAGGCTGTTCGACCAAGCAAACCATGGCCTTGTGAACGTGTTTGGATCATCCGAGTGAAAGCCTTCATGCATGTACCCGGTACCTGCATCCGTGTTCTCCAGCAGCTCAATCATCTCCAGCATTTCCTTATCATTGTCTGCGGTGAGACCCTGCATGGACAGCGCCATGTGCCAGATGTATCCAGGCGGTGTATGGGGGCTGCCGATGCCTTTGGCGACTTGTCCTTCATAATAGAATGGATTTTCCTTGCTCAAAATAAAGCGGCGTGTATTCTGGTACACGCTATCCTCGGTGGAAGCATACTCGAAATACGGAATAGACATAAGCCCCGGCGTACCTGCATCATCCATGAGGCAAAAGTTGCCGTAACCATCTGTCTCATAGGCATAAATCTGCCCATACTCGGGGTGACGGTAAGTACCGTATAAGGAAATACCGTGACGTATTTCTTCTTCCAGATGCGCCATCTCGCTGACCAGCTTCTCATCTCGAAATACCCACCTAGCAATCTCCCCCATTTGGCGCAGAGTCACCGTTGCGAACATATTCGCTGGAATATTATAATGAAAATCACATGCATCATCGCTGGGGCGGAAGCCGGACCAGATCATCCCCGTATAGTTTACAGGCATCCCTAATCCTTCGTTGTTGAGCGTATCATGGGCTGGACAATTCCGGCGCATGAATCGATATGGGGACTGCTCACCATGGCGCTGCTCTGTTTTCCATAGACTTACTATGCTCTCCATCACCCTCTTGAAACGCTCGTCAAATATATCCGTCAATTCTGTCTCACGCCAATACGCATAGGCGAGCCGCATAGAGAAACAAAGTGAATCCAACTCAAACTTGCGTTCCCACACCCAAGGCGACATCTCTGTCTCATCATTCGCATCCCAATGCCATCCATTAGCCGTTTCATTAAACGCATTGGCATAAATATCGATGTCCGCATAGAATGTATGCCGTTTGATCATCCCCCCAATAATCCGTTGCAGCTGTTCGTCTTCCTTTACCAGCGGTACGTAGTGCATCACCTGCTCCACTGAATCACGCAGCCACATGGCCGGGATATCCCCTGTAATTACAAAGGTTGTCCCATCATCCAATAGCTTTGTCGTCGTTTCCAACGTGTTGGGAAAACAGTTACGGAACTGCGCCAACAATTTGGGTCTATGTTGCAGCTGTTCCTCGGCCTCGGTGAGAATGTTCTGCACAGCTTGCGGCAATTCCAGATGCGGCATAGGGATTTTCGGTAATCTGAACTGTTCCATGGATGTCGTCTCCTTTGAGATGAAGTTTTCCAAAAATGGTTTCATTGGATGTATTCAAAGCTTGTGATCTATTGTTATTTTCGTTATGATAATTTATAATAACATTATTATTTGTAAGTGTACTGTGCCGGAGCATGATCGTCAATTCATAACGGATGGTTCATTGAAAAAAAAATTCGATCATATCTTGTATATATAAATTGAACAAAAGAATATTTACTACTTGCCACTCCGATGACAGAACAACCTTCCGATCGCTGTTATCCCCAGATTTTTTTGAATTCCCTTTTTCAAAGGGAAAAATCCGGGGATAAAGGCGAAGCGTATGCTTTCGATGCAGCTTTCTTTTAGAAAGCTTCTAGCTCCGCTTCTTCAGGTTATTTCTGACCTCTCCGTTATCGTGTAAATGTTTTGTTCAATTTATATAGATTGAAATGACACGTTAGATTTATGCAAATTATTTACATATGAAGGAGTAATGAAATGTCACGTAAAGTATCCATCCAGTCGCTGGCTGACCAGCTTGGATTATCCAAATATGCTGTCTCCCGCGCGCTCAGCGGCAAAACAGGCGTAAGTGAAGCGACTCGTGCCCGTGTGCTGGAATTAGCCCGTGCATTGGGATATCGCCAGAGCACCCCAGGCAGTAGCGCTGTGCCCACGGGAAATGAAGATCAATCTGAGCCGCCGTTTGCTCTCATCTGCATGAATCAGCTCAACCGTGGCGAACCGCACTACTGGCAGCGTGTACTCTCCGGCATGATCTCTGCCTGTAATGAAAGAGGATGGCATCATGCCATTGTATCTCCCTCTCTGGGAGTCGCTGATGAACACACGCCTCCAGAACGGGCAATCGCTCCTCACTTGGACTGGGAAAGGTGTGCCGGGGTCATCGTCATGGGTGCTTTCCCCCATGCTGTCCTGCAACGACTGGCTCAGACAGGTCGCCCTATTGTGCTTGTGGATCATCAGGAGCCTCTGTTGAACTGTGATACCATCAGCCATGATAACCTGGAAGCAGGTATTACTGTGGCGAGATATTTAATGTCGATGCAGTGTCGCCGCATCGGTCTGATTACGGATGATGGCCGGGCTGCCAGTTTTGCGCAGCGGAAGATCGGCATCGAACTGGCCTTGAACCATTTTCACGCAGACAGCAGTCGTATGACTACCTTCAGAGAATGGAATATTCCTTATGAGAACGGCGAATGGATCGACCAATTGGCTGCTACCATCAAAAATATGCCGCAGGACGAGCGACCCGATGCCTGGATTGGTGTCAATGATGATATCGCCTTGCAGTGGATGAATAAGTTGCAGGAAATGGGTTTCTCCACGCCCGGGGACTGCCTTGTCATAGGTATCGACAATGTGCATGCCGCCGCTACATCGTCCCCTCCCCTGACCACAGTCAATCTCTGCAAAGAGGAACTCGGTCAGCGCGCGATCGAGGCTTTGCAGCGTCGGATTGAACGCCCTGGTACACCAAAGGAAACAGTCATGTTATCCACTTCTCTTATTCCAAGGGA
This sequence comes from Paenibacillus sp. 11B, assembly GCF_030487755.1. NCBI lineage: Bacteria > Bacillati > Bacillota > Bacilli > Caryophanales > Paenibacillaceae > Paenibacillus > Paenibacillus sp. 11B. Next base: position 387,594 of record NZ_JAUKNS010000003.1, read on the forward strand.
ATCGGCGTAATTTAATGTGGGCAACCTCCTTAGTGTCTGAGCAACTTAACTTTTTGAATACCAAAAAGGCCCCGCATGTTATTATGCGAGGCCTTTCATCTCTATCTTGTTATTCATACCAAGCTCCGTTCCGTTCTTGGCAGAGAATAATCTTCTTGACTGTTATTTTTGCCAAGGAAGGCTTGTGTACGACGGAAGATCCACTGCCCAATTCACATCACGGTATTCTCGGTTAACTACGGTTCTTTTTAGGGTGAATTTCGTACCGTTTTCTTTGTAAAAACCACGGATGATCAATTTCAGTTTATCGGCAACGTATTCACCGTTATTATTCGGCTGGTCTGGATAACCAACCACTTCAACAGGATATTCCGTCCCTTGTGAATCTACCGCTATCCAGCGATCACCCACGAAAGCATTTCGGAACGTCCCTGTTCCATTAAGAACAAGGGAATATCCTTTATTCACACTACTCTTCTGAAAGTTAGATGATTCCGGAACAGGCTTATAATCAAAATCATCAAATAGGATCTTATCGCCAAGCTGCTCAAATTTTACAAAGGTATGAAATGCAATGTCCGTACGCCTCTTATCCAATTCAACTTCCACTGATTTCTCTTCTTTCACCAGGAGGGTATAACCATCCAGGACAAAGCGAATGTTCTTAGCATCAACCGTAACAAAAGAAGGATCCCATGTCTCCGATAACTTCAGCGGTCCTCCGTCCCTCATGCCACTCTGATCATGAAGCCGAAACTTGGCTTCACGGGCATTTGGTCTAAACCCATTGAAAATTCGATATTCATTGGTTTCAGGGATCTCAAGATGGTAAATGATGCTCAAATAGTTCGCCCAGTTCTCATCAGCTTTGGCTTGAAGCTCATCATCCAGACTGATGTTCATGTCAAGGCGGGTCCCGTTTGGCGTACGTACGAGCTGTGTCATATCCAGTTTCAAACCCTCAGGAGTGGTGTAGGTATTGTTCATAGGAGCCTCAACAGCCAGTGATTTGGCTTTGGTCATATCGATGCTGAACTGAAAACTCCAATCCACCGTTACATCACTATCCTCATATGGCTCTTTCACAAAATTATAGAAATCTCCTACTCCTATATGTTCCAATTCTCCATGCACAATCACCTTGTCAGGGACATCTTGCTGCAACTGAAATACAAATTTATTAAGAGAGCCACTGCTTATTCTGGTATCCCTCGCAATGGTTGCAACCTCTCTCCCCTTTTCATCAGTAACATGAATTCTTCCCATTTCAGGATATAACACGGATATTCCTGTCCCATCAGGTGCTGTTTGCTGCATGTTTAGTACAATCTGAGAACGGTCTACAAGCACATCTTCAATCTTGAGCTTGTAGCCCTTATCATCAATCTGAATATTCGGATTAACCACAAGTCCAAGAGGTTTAAGACGTTTGTAATCTTCCGCCAAACTGGAATATCTCAGCGCCTCTGGCACAGGAATATTTGGGAGTGTAGGAGTATTTATGGCGTTCACAATAGTGCGTTCCTCTGCCCCTGTCCAATCCCGGGCCAGCCATGCACTTCCTGTAAGCAGACACACAATTGCAACAGCAATTCCTGTTCGATATACCCGTCTAACTTTAGGCTCCTTTTTGGTATATGGTTCCACTGTTCTGTCACTCTCCATAGACACCCCTTCCAGCTTCCGCATCACCTCAAGCGTAAAGTCCGCATCCGGTTCCTCACGGAACAAATGCTGTTCCCACAATCGATCCTCATCATTTGGAATAGGCTTCATACGTTGATAAACCTCCTTTGCGCTCCATTTGTTTCTTCAACGTTTTCTTCCCTCGATAAAGTGCATTACGCACTTGTGCGGCACTCATCTCCGTAATATCTGCAATCTCTTCGTAGCTCAACTCATTCGTATATTTAAGCAGCAGCACAAGCCGATACGATTCCGGCAGTTGCTCCATCTGCCGATAGATTTCACGTTGCATCTCCTTATGCAGTACATGTTTCTCTGGCGTTTCACCATGGGTTTGTTCCAAACCCGTATGAACAGCGGTCATCACAGGTTTCTGTTGCCGCATAAAATCCCGCATCCGATTCACAACGATGGTGTACACCCAGGATGAGAAACTGCTTCCTTCCCTTCGTGTCGGAAGATAACGGTAAATTCGCAGAAACGTATCCTGAGCGAGATCCTGTGCATCCTGATGACTCGCACCCATTCCGCGCAAAATGCCGAATACTTTATTTTTATATCGATCCACGAGCACAGCAAACAGCTGTTTGTCCCCCGCAATAATACGCTGAATGAGCTCCTCCTCTGGTATCTGTTGAGTCATGTAATCCCCCTTCTCTACAGCTTCCATGCATGGTTCTGTACTATAATAGACGGAAGCACTTCCCGAAACCTCTCACTTTATCCAAAAAAAAAGAATTCGCGCCACCAGATGAAAACCGGATGGGCGAACTCTACAACCATTCTTGGTTCTTTGTGACGCTGCACTGACTGTAATTCAAAGTTCTTTCCTTGCTTCTTTCTTCAGTCGTCCCTGCTTTTCTCTGAGACAAAATCACTAAGCTGTGAATAGATCGCTACAATTTCGTCCATCGACATGCGCACTAATCCACTGGATGATGGGGCAACAAATTCATGAATTTCCTTGACGATCGGGTCGTCCTGAAATCCCCATTCCGCTTTGGCACGCTGGCTGTACTGATTGTATACTCCTTTTCCAACGAAACAGGCGATGTCCGGTCGGTATTCCTCCAGCTTTTGCCGTAAAATCTTCCGTCCCTCTGCATATTCTTCCTTCGTAATATCGTCCATGCCTCTTGTCGGCCGGGCCACAATATTCGTAAATCCATATCCCAGCTTCAGCAACTCTCCATCTTCTTGTGCATCATATAAACGAGGGGTCAATCCGGAGCGTTCAAGAATGCGCCAGAAACGATTTCCTTTGTAGGCATAATGATGACCTGTCTCTCCAGACGTAATGCTGGGATTAAATCCGATAAATAAGATCGATAAACCATAATCCAGATGATCTGGAATCATAAAGAAAAGCCCCCTTATCTTTTTTAGTCATTTACATCTTTCATCTGTGTATAAAATGATATAATGGTTGAAGTATTTTCGAATCGGACTGAAATTTTCATGAAAAAGGAAGCTGAACTGATGATTGCAGACATCATGCTTGAAGTCGTCCTACCCGTCTTTCTCCTGATTGCCGTCGGGTCCTGGATGCAAAAGGTGTTCAAGTTGGACTTGTACACCCTCGCCAAAATCAATTTCTATTGTATTACCCCCGCAGCCGTCTTTATGAGCATGTATCACTCCGATATGTCGGGCGAGTTGCTCGGAACCGTTACGCTTTTTTACGCTTTATATGTAGTTATTCTCTATATTGTGGGGTCTGTGTTCGCACGTTCGCTTCGGATGAATAAAGGCATGAAGGCCGCCTTCAACAACAGTATCATGCTGGACAACGCAGGCAATTATGGCCTGCCCATCAACTCCCTGGTATTCCGTGGCGATCCACTGGCCTCTTCCATCCAGGCATTGGTCATGTCTTTACAGGCATTGCTGACCTTTACCTATGGTGTGTTGTCCATTCAGGGTGCGAAGCTCAAAGGCAATTACCGTGCGGTGATCATTGGATTTCTAAAAATGCCCGTTCCTTATGCGTTGTTGCTCGGCATTTTGTTTCATATGGGAAATATCCCACTGCCAACCTTCCTGTCCATGCCTTTGACCTATGCGCAGCAAAGTATGGTGGCTGTAGCCCTATTAACACTCGGAGCGCAAATTGTAAAATATCCGATCCGCCTGTATCGTCTTGATGTGTATATTAGCACATTTTTGCGTTTGCTGATTGGCCCAGCCATTGGGATTTCCATCGTGCTGCTGCTCGGTTTGCAAGGCATCGCCGCTCAGGCACTCATTATTGCATCGGGTATGCCTACCGGAGTCAATGCGTCCATTCTGGCGGAGGAATATGATAACGAGCCCGATTTTGCCGCCCAGACAGTTCTGATCTCGACGCTGCTTAACATCATTACGATTACCGCACTTATTTCTTTTGCAAAGACATTCTGACCTTATACTTTTATAACATGACTAGTTCACTCTCCCGCAAGGAGCTGTGAACTTTTTTTTGTTAAGCGGTTGATGACAGCTCAACTTAAAAAAGTCCAAACGCGCCCTATACTCCGGGTGCGCTTGAACCTCTTTTGTTACCTGCATATTCCATCTGATCAAATCCTTTGTACGACTTGTCAGTCTAAAGAGAACTAAGATTCAAACGTCGTCCGTTCCGGGAACTTGCCACCTTCTCTGAACAAACAACGCACCAGTCGCTGCGCGGCCCGATTGAAGTAAAAACTTGGACTTACCCCGTCCACCTGAACAGGCTCCAGTTCCTTCACACTTTCCTTGACCTTATTCATTTCAATGAGTCCCATCTTCCGCTCATTCGGTCCGAATCGATAAATAACCTTTTCATCGTCCTCCATCTGCTTCACCAGCAGTACATATGACGCCATACAGGTTACCCCCTATCGTTACGTTGTGAGAAATTATGATGACCACTTGCTTACTATTAATTATTACCCAGAATAGAATGGAAGGATATAGGGCTTTAGTTATTTATATTGACGTTAAAACTCCTTATTTTAATTATCTTAATTGAAATATTTTGACGAAAAATAAACAAAAACAGGCTTGGATGTACCAAACCTGCCCAATTACCTTTCATCCAAAGGAATCGGAAGTCTCATGTTTCACCATTTCTGTTACAAACGTGGGTCCACCGGTTCAGACTCATGATGTGTAAATACGCACGGCCTCGTACTTAATCGCAGGTCACATACCCTCCCACACCTCTTGCAGTGCAAAACGGAAGATCCGGTCCAATTCTTCATATTGAATAACCTGCTCATTCTCCATCTGAGTGGCCATTTGTTCAAAATGCGCGATCTTCTCCGCCAAAAAAGCCTGTATCGCCGGCAGCTGCGGTTCCAGATCAAGTTCCTCGCCTGCCTTTTTCCGGCGTAGCAGTTCATGGATTTCCGTATAGAGCGGCCCGCTCTGAGGAACAAGCTCTTGCACCAGCTCTTCGAATGCCATCGGCGGCATCGAATCATAACGTTCGATCCAGCCACAGGCGAGCAGTGGGCGCATCACATAGAAGTATTTTTTGATCTTCACCTGCTCACCCTGCAAATAATCCCGGAAGTTTCCCTTCGCCATATTCAGATAATGGTACATACAGGACTTTGGTGAGAAGGTCAGAGGCGACAATGCACGAATATGCTCTGCCACGCTGTACGGTTCGTCATACTGAATCGGGGATTGCAACCACTCCAGCAGCGGTGGATTCGACTTGCGAAACAGCTTCAGGGCTTTGCGCAAATCCCAACCATTGATATCGAGCTGATCACTGATCGGGCGTTCGATGACATCCCTTTTATCCTCAATGGACAAGTACCATTCCAGCGGTCTCACATATAGGAAACGAACATCGTAATCGCTGTCCTGTGAAGGGAAACCCCACGCCCGGCTGCCCGATTCACAGGCATAGATGATCCGTACGTTCTCCTCCTGTTCAATCTGCTTCAGCTGCTGTCTAATCGTATCTCTCATTTCTTCATGAACATGATTCATCTTCATTGCCCTCCACACTTCCCAATTTAAATATCCATCGCCCGCACCCGGTTAGCGAGTGTATCATATCCCGCCACAGTCTCGGCAATATACGTCAATACCGTTTCACTCCAGCCATAGATATAAAAGGTTTTACCATCCCGTAGTGGTACCATTGCCTGCTGATAAGGTGCAATATCCACGATAAACGCCTTCAACTCCGGATTCATCATCCGGCGATAACGTTCAAGCTCGGCATAAAACGGACTGCCTTCATTCTGCTGTTCATCGGTGATCATAATGATCTGAGGCGATTGGATTCGAACCAACGACCTGGTCGATTAACAGTCGAAGTAACCCTCCCTTGGCGCCTCGGAATCTTGATCCGCAGAGCTTGTTGCTGCCCCCGCTTCACAACCTTATTATGCCTCATGCATTTGCACGCGAACATGGCAAAAGTATGGCGACGAATCCATTTCACAACTCATTAAATCATCGTTTTGTAACGATTGAAGCAGCTAAAGGTATGATGAAATTGATTCAACCTCCATAAGTTTAAAATGAAACCGGCCACTCATCCTGATACAATGAAGGGATAACAAGGAGTGAATGCTCATGGCTAAAGAGAGCTTTGACAAAGAAATTCAATTTCTGCGCATGTTGTCCCTGACAAGTGGCGCGTACAACCGTAAACAATACGCCGAGCGGCTCGGCATATCCGTACATACTTTTGATAAAACCCAACGCAGGTTAAAAGAAATCATGCAGTCCGTCGCCGACCAACGCACCGGTTCGGAACAAAATAAAGAAATGGCAGAGCTCGTACGCTTCCAGTATGGGGAATCCGCTGAACCGATGCTGCTCTTCCTATTCCGTGCCAAGTCAATGAAAGAGACTGAAGTTCAGCGTCTATCCGTCCTTTTGCATACCTTACAGGATCAAGCTTTAACCGCTATGGAACTGCTGGATGCCTGCTGCGCTGATCTGCCGGAGGATCTGGCTTTGCCTGACGAAAAGACGATTCGTTCAGATCTGAAGTATCTGGAAGAAGTCGGGGTCATCCGCAAGGAATCTGGCGGCAGACCTTATCGTTACCTTTTGCAGCAGGACGTACTTACGGGGTTAACCGTGGAAGAACAGCTGGAGCTGTATGATTTTGTGGATATTATGGCGAACACCCAGGTTCCTTCCGTACAGGGGTATTTATTACGCGACAGTCTCAAAAAAGCCATTGCAACAAGCTATCCGCAGGAAGAAGCCACCGAACCATTTATATACAAGTACCACTATTATTCCCGCATTCTGGACGAAGCGCATCTGTACACCCTGCTTAGTGCAATTCGACAACGAAAACATGTGCAGTTCCTGTATTATTCACCCAAAAAACCGTCCAGCTACAGCTCGCAGAATACGAATCCACGCTTTGAACGGGAAGCAGGCGGACGATCCAACCGGATCGTACCGCTTGAAGTGGTCTATGATCATCAGTATGGCCGCTGGTATGTCATTGGATATCAAGGGCGCCGTGGCTTTGTGAAATTTCGGATGGAAGGCATTACGCAGCTGGAGGAACAGGGTGCAATTGAAGAAGAATATATGCTCGAATTGAAGCAGCAGTGGGCCGAAATTAGCCGCTACAGCTGGCTGGTGGATACGGGGAACACCGTGACGGTTCAAGCCCGATTCTTCCATCCACGGGATGGCCAGCGTAACTTCATTCTGGATCGGGTACGTTTGCAAGGTCAATGGGGAACGATTACGCCCGAAACGGAACATACCTTTCTCTATGAAATTCAGGTCAACGGTACCACCGAGATTAAGCCGTGGCTTCGGAGTTTTGGCTCAAGCTGCGAGGTGATCGCTCCACAGAGGCTGCGTCAGGAGATGATTAAGGAATGGAAGGAGATTGCGCAATATTATGAATTTGTTCGAGAAGATGTTCAACTATCAGATGATGACGAGATTGAATGAAACCGGACTGTTCACCTGGACCTCACAGGAACGAGCCTGGCTGCGCATGATGCTGAATCACCCCGCCGCACCAGAAGCGCTGAACCCCGACACGTTGCACAAAATGCATGACATGCTGGATGCGGAGCAGGATCTGGACCTTCAGGATTATCTGACCGAAAAGGCCAAAAGTGAAGAAAACAGCGTTTTTCATCCGCTGCTCAAGCCGTTACGGCAGCTGATTCTGCATCATCAGGGGTTTCGTTTGACAGGGCGTGTGCGCAATGGACGCATCAGCCAGGATCAGTTCGGTTTTCCCTACAAGCTCGAATATTCCATGGTCAAAAAGGAATGGTACGTGCTCTGGTATGCTCCACGCTTCGGCAAGCTGATGTCAACCAAGCTGCACAGCATTATTGCGGTGCAGGCTCAGAATGTTGAATCGGAGATTGCCTCTCAATATGCTACCAAAATCGCTAATTTGACGGAGAATAGGAAGACAACCGTGACTATTGAAGTACTGCCTGAATTCAACCAGGAGTTGTCGCGGATTCTGTACGCCTTCTCCTGCTTCGAGAAGCAGGTTGAATATGAAGAAGAACAACAAACCTATCGGATTGAGCTGACAATTCCTCGGAATGAGATGGATTATGTGCTGTCCAAAATGCGTTTTCTGGGCAAACGGGTACGGATCGCAGACAATGCTGCCCTTCGAGCGCGAATGTCTGAGACAGCCGCCAAAGTGCTGGCACGCTATGCGGAATTTGGGACTGAATTACAGCCTGAACGAACTTATGAAGGAGTGCGGAGCCAGCATGTGGAGGAGCCTTTCATCGAGGCAGACGGAAGTGACTCTGCCTAACGTGCACGTCAACTGAGTGGCCGATAAGCTGTTGATAAATTTCCACAATATACAAAGGGGCTCCCCATAGTCATGAAGATGACGGGGCAGCCCTTTTGATGATACGCTTACGTACTGCTACTGGCAGCTGAATTCCTTCTTTTGTTAATTGCATGTACGCCCATCACAACGGCAATCAACTCATACGTATCCAGTTGTTCGGATTGGTTGTCTAACACAAACCCACCTGAACCGAACCAGCCATTTGTACGCCTGAAGCTTGCCACAATTTTGCCGCCCATCCCGGTAATATTATATTCCTGTGAAAACGCCGGAGCGGAGACATCATACACACCACGCGGTCCGGCATCGTATTCATACTTTTTACTGAAGAAGCTAATCCTCGCCCGTAAGACACCCCATTCCCTTCCATCGCCTGAGGTCACATCCCAACGATTACTTAACATGCGGAATTACCACAGCAAATGAGTCCCGAGTTATCGAATACATCAAGCGATGAGCCAAAGGCACTTTTCAAATCGAGATGACCCGCCTGTTCCTGTTCCTGTTCATGGTTCATAATCTCGGTGTACCCTGCATTAAAGAAATTATCTCTGAAATAGAGTTCCATGGAAGCCCTCCTTACAGGAAATAAACCTTCTCCCTTATTGTTAAAGACATATATCCCTATTTACGTATAAGAACTGGGAAATGCTTCAAAATAAAAAAACTGTCAGCTCAACCTGCAGCTGACAGAACTTTTACTTTTACTTTTACTTTTACTTACACTTCCACTTTTTTATTATTCAGGTATACGGCAGCTGCAACCAAAATCATAGCCACGATGATTTCGAATATAACACTCCACCATGTTCCCTGTGACCACAAGATCCGATTGGACGTAATAGAGATCCCTGTACTTTTTTCCGTGACCTGAAATAATTCATTCGGGTTAAAACGACCTGAGAAGATAATATTCTCCAACCAGCTAATGAGATTGGTTAATACGAAGAATGCAATGATACTAATCCAGGGCCCTGTTTTAAAGCGGAAGCTGCCACCAATGGATATGGAGAGAAAGATGATGACGGTTATGAACAATACTACCCACCAGACAAACAGCAGCAAGGAAATGATCTCGGAAACATGAATGCCCGACATATTAATGGCACTGGCCAAGTTCATATCTGTGTGCGTTGCACTGAAGATGAAGTAATGAATGACAGCTACAACCATCACTCCCAGCCCGCAAAGCGTTCCGAATATTAAAGGAGACAAAACGTGAGACAGTCCTGTTACGGGAACGAGACGGCGATTATACGAACGGATATTGGACCAGTACGTCTTAATCATCTTCACATAAATAGACACGCCTACACCGACATATGCCATAACACCTATAACGCTACCTGTTATATCTGACATGAACATTGCCAGCCCAATTTGCACGATAATCAATACTGCCAGCCCGGCAAGCAGCGTGTTCCAATTCCTTCTAAAGTCGTACTTCAGCAACGTCATCATTCTGCATAGACCTCCTTGAACATTTCATCCACACTTTTTCCGTACTTGAGACGCAGGGTCTCAACCTCTTCCCGCATCACCATTTCACCTTCACGAATGAAGATTACTTCATCAAAAATTCGTTCGATATCCGTTACAAGATGCGTAGAAATGATCAGACTGCTGTCTTCATCGTAGAACTTCACAATGGCGTCCAGAATTTTGCCCCGGGCAACCGGGTCTACCCCGCCAATCGGTTCATCCAGCAAATAGAGGCGAGCCTTACGGGAAAGAGCCAGTGTTAGTTGCAGTCGTTCATTCATGCCTTTCGACAAATGCCGTACCCGCACTCCCTCTTCAAGCTTCATAAATTCAAGCATCTCTCTGGCTTTAACTTCATCAAAATCAGCATAGAAATCACGGTAGTACGCAATTGCATCCCGGACCTTCATCCAATTCTCGGTCAATGGCCGGTCCGGCATAAAGGATACCAGCGACTTGGTTTCCAATCCAACCGATTTTCCGGTTACGCGAATGTCTCCGCTGCTGGGGTGCAGCAAACCTGCAACCAGCTTCATCAGGGTACTTTTGCCACTTCCGTTGCTGCCCAGCAAACCTACAATTCGGCCTGGTGCGATATCCAATGTGATGTCATGAAGGGCCTTCTTGCTGCCATACGTTTTGTTTATATTGTTCAACTCAAGAATATTACTCATTCAATGTTCCTCCTCTTCCATCGCGACCCAGTGACTGCTTACCGTCTGCAACAGCATCTGCCACGATGGTTACGATGTCCTGTTCATCAATGCCCAGCTCCTGCATTCCTGTTAGAAAACGCTCCAGCAATTCGCCAGCCATCTCTTTTTTGATCGTCATAATTTTCGACTCCTCACTTGTCACATATCGGCCCAGACCCCGTTTGGTTTCGACCACTTCTTCACGCTCCAATTCCTGGAATGTCCGTTGTACCGTATTGGGATTGATCTGTAATTCGGCCGCCAATTCACGAACCGAAGGAATTTTATCGCCTGCCTTAAGTGTGCCTGTTACGATCTGTCTTTTGATGTACTGCATGATCTGCAGGTAGATGGGCAAGTTGTTGTCAAATTCGATGCTCACAATATTCTCGCTCCTCTCTGTATCTGTGTGTTAGTTACATAGTACACTAGTGATTTGATGTTGTAAAGCCCATTTATTTAAATTGCCTTCTACACACAAAAAAAGAACAGATCCTGAGATCTGCTCTTGATTCTTCTGACTATGATCATGATATGAGGTGTCCAACCTAATCAGAAGTTATCTAAACAATATCCAAAGGCACTTTGCCCTTAGGTGCAGGGAATGCCTCATTTAATCGAACCACTTCATCTTGAGTCAAAGTAACATGCATCGCCGCCGCATTTTCTGCAACATGATCCAACTGTACAGCTTTCGGGATCGCTAGTACATCACCATCCCTGATAACCCAGGATAACGCGATTTGTGATGGACTAACTCCCCGATCACGGGAAATATCAAGGATGATTGGATGCTCCAGCAACTCTTTCCGGAGCCTGCCACCCTGAGCCAGCGGGCAATACGCCATCACAGGAACATGACGTTCCCGTAGCCAGGGAAGGAGATCGTATTCAATCCCCCTGGAAGCCGCATGATACAGAACCTGATTCACTGCACAGTGTTTACCCTCTGGAATGTTCCATAGTTCCTGCATGTCCTCTTTGTCCAGATTGGAGACACCCCAGCGCAGAATTTTACCCGATTGTTTCAGCTGTTCCATCGCTTCGACCGTCTCTTGCAACGGTACACCCCCACGCCAGTGCAGCAAGTACAAGTCCAGGCGATCTGTACCCAGACGTGAGAGGCTGCGCTCACAAGCGGTGATCATTTGCTTCCGATCCGCATGATGAGGATACACCTTGGATACCAGAAATACATCATCCCGACAGTCCATTATCGCCTCACCAGTAACCTCTTCTGCCCCGCCTTCCGCATACATCTCGGCCGTGTCAATCACGGTCATACCACGTTCAATCCCATAACGCAGTGCCTGAACTTCTTCTCTCCGACTGGATTGCTTCTCACCCATGTACCAGGTTCCCTGTCCAATTGCAGGCAGTGTTGTTCCATCGGATAGCTGGATCGCCTGAGCTTGATTTCCTCGTTTCATCTATACTCCTCCAATCTGAGAATGCTCTTCTACCCTATCTATTCATTATCAAGCAGTTCAAAGCTATTGCCTTCATTCGATCGCTTCCAACGCTCCACCATCATCGTATACAACTGATCCAGCGGTAACGTGAGGCTGTTCTGGACAATACTTACGGTAGCATCGACCATGCTGCTGTTGACCGTCATTAATTTGCGTTTCATCCCATTCTGTCGATCCAGAAAGGCAGTTTCGTCCCAGAGTTTAACCCCAATCATCTTCTGACCCATGAATTCATACATAAAAATATTCTCAACATCTTTCCAGGAAATTAGCCCTCCCGATGTGTAAGAAGAGGAATCCACAAATCCATGCTCATCAACAACAAAGGAAGGTTCCTTCTTAATCATCTTAACCAAACTATAGCAGAGACAAAGCCCAAAAAACAAAATGGAGAACAAGCCTATAACGGAAGAAATGGCGGATCCCTTAGTTGAAGAATCATCAAACATCAAAAAAAATCCGGCTGCTACAAAAATTGCCGCCCCCACTGTTAGCCATGCCATGCGTATCCGGCTCGGGTATTCCACGTGCTGTTGATCATAGGATGTGGACAATGTGATGCTCCTCCTTCATGGTGACTGAGACAAGAATGATCTATATAAACAGGGTTCAGCTCATTGAATGAGCTGATTACCAAATATACTCAAATGGCATTGTTTATTAAATAGAATTAAATAGAATTAAATTAAATTAAAAAAACATTTTCTGACACATTTCGTCCATTTCATGACTATTCAACATTAGGATTCGTCATGCTTCCAATAATTCCTTTTCGGTGCAGGTGATATTGTTAAGAAACGTTCGTTCAGAATCGTATTGTCCTGCCTCATGCTTTCCGTTAATATAAATGGAAAGGTTAGGAAATTAACATATTCTGATTCGTGGTGGGAGGACAAACAATGAACAGTCTGCGCGGCATAACATCGGAAGATCTTTTTCAGATTACATGGGTTAATGATCCAACTCCGTCTCCTCAGGGTGGACAACTGGTATATGTAAGCCGAAAAACAAATGAAGCATGGGACGGTTATTCTTCTCACCTGAGACTCCTCCATCTGGAGAACCAGAAGGACAGGCCTTTCACATCTGGAGATAAAGATCATGCTCCTGCATGGTCACCGGATGGCTCACAGCTTGCTTTTTTACGAGAGCATGAAGGCAAAACACAAGTATGGCTGATCGCCTCAGATGGTGGAGAAGCACAGCAAATCAGCCATTTGAAGCATGGAGTCAGTTCCCTGCTCTGGTCGCCGGATGGACTTACTTTACTGGTTAAATCATCGGTGGACATGAGCGAGAAAAACGAAGATGAAACCGAAGATTCAGATAAAAAACTGCTGCAAGAACTTGTTGTGGATCGTATTCGAATGAAGTCCGACAGTGGCGGGCTGTGGAATGGCAGACGAACCCATCTCTTCCGTGTTCCAGCCGAAGGCGGAGAGGCTGTCCCTGTAACTACAGGCCATTATGACGTTGGGGACTATGCGTGGTCGCCGGACGGTGAGTCCATTGCCTGGATCGCTCAGTTGCCGGAAGAGGGCGAGCAGCATAACGATTACACCCTGACGAACCATGTGTATCGTGCCAAGGCTGACGGATCTGACATGCAGCAGTTGACCCCGGAAGGATACTCTTTCGGGCGGCTGACGTACGCACCTGATGGACAATCCCTTGCGCTGCTTGCCAGTGACCGCTCCTATGGAAATGCTACGCTGGTCAAGCTCTACACCCTTCCGATCTCAGGCGGCAAACCCGTATGTCTGAGCAAGGATTGGGATGTACAGATGAATCACAGCCTTGTCGGTGATATGCGCTCTCACTTAACCAATACGGGTCCGGTGTTCAGTCGTGATGGTTCATCCATTCTCTGTCTTGCTACTGTTGAAGGCAGTGTCCGAATTGCCCGGTTTGCAAGGGACGGCAGTTATGCCGAATATATCTTGCCGGACGAGAAAGAGTTCTATCAGTTTGCGGAACTGGAAAATGGACAGATAGTGGCTGCCGTAGCAGACGTATTAAGTCCTGGCGATCTCTTTCTATATACTCAGCCTGAAGATACACGGGCCCAACCTATACAACTAACCCATAGCAATCCCCAACTGGAAGAAGAGATTCAGCTTAGCACACCAGAGACCTTCTGGTTCGATTCCACTGACGGCTTACGACTGCAGGGCTGGATGCTGAAACCAGCTGGCATGGTGGAAGGTGTCAAAGTCCCAACCATCCTTGAAATTCATGGCGGTCCACATATGATGTATGGGTTTACGTTTATGCATGAGTTCCAGATCCTCGCAGCACAGGGATACGCTGTTGTATACATCAATCCGCGGGGTGGCCTTGGATACGGACAGCAATTCGTGAATGCCTGCCGTGGTGACTATGGCGGTGGGGATTATCGTGATCTGATGGAAGCCATGGATTATGCGTTATCCCGGTATCCGTTTATCGACGAGTCTCGTCTTGGAGTCACTGGCGGCAGTTATGGCGGCTTCATGACCAACTGGATCGTTGGACATACCGACCGTTTCAAGGCAGCCGTCACTCAGCGTTCGATCTCGAACTGGCTCTCGTTCTACGGGGTCAGTGATATTGGATTCTTTTTCACGGAGGACCAGATTGGCGGTAATGCGTGGGATGACACCGAGAAGTTATGGAAACACTCCCCGCTTGCCTATGTCGGCAACGTCAACACGCCATTGCTGATTTTGCATGGTGAGCAGGATCTGCGTTGTCCGATTGAACAGGCTGAACAGTTGTATGTTGCTTTAAAGCGACGCAAACAGACCACTCGGTTCGTTCGTTTCCCGGGAGCCAATCACGAGTTGTCCCGCGGAGGTCACCCACACTTAAGGGTACGTCGACTGGAGCATATTGCTGGATGGTTCAATGAGCATCTGTAATGCCATCATAAGATCGCTTAACTATGAAATAAAATAAATAATTAAACTTCTTCTTGCTCCTCATCTTTTCCTGGGAAAGAAGAACAATGAATTAACAAAAACCATCAGTAGAAGGGTCATCATCTTGACCTTTTCTGGTGGTTTTTACTGTGTTCACATTTGGGTTTGGGATAGTTACTGCCGTGGAGGCATCCCTTTGCACGCTCAAATCATTATTTCCACATGAACAAAAGTTCTGGAAATAGCCCCTTACAAAATGGAATCTATCTGCTGGTTGCAAGTTGCGAAATCAACCAATTTATTAGATAATAATCTGTCGATTGTAGTCGAAGGAACGGATATCAAGGGGGGATTCAAGTCATGAGCAAGAACAATAATCAACCATTTGACGAGCCGATTAGTCGGCTCTCCACAGGATCAGAGAAATGGGATGCGCTTGAAGAGATTTTTGGCGTCGCAGATGCGCTCCCCATGTGGGTTGCCGATATGGATTTCGCCGCTCCACCATCGGTCATTCAGGCGCTGAAGACTCGAATGGAGCATGGGATTTTTGGCTATACGGTGAGGACAGATGCGTATCACGCAGCGCTATCGGGATGGATGGATCGGCGTCACAACTGGAGTATTAACGATGAATGGATCGTATTCACCCCGGGGATTGTGCCTGCACTCAGCATTGCTGTACAACGTTTCACTGACCCGGGAGATGCGGTAGTAATCCAGACTCCGGTATATGCCCCCTTCTATGAAGTGGTCCGCGGTCAGGGCAGAGAGCTGATGACCAATCCATTAGTGGAGAACGATGGACATTACGCTATGGATCTGGAGCATCTGGAATCCTGCCTGAAGACGGGTCGGGTCAAAATGCTGATTCTGTGCAGTCCTCACAACCCGGTCGGACGGGTATGGACTCGTGAAGAACTTCAGAACCTTGCTGCACTCTGCGTGCAATATGATATACTCATCGTTTCGGATGAGATTCATGCCGATCTCGTCCACCAACACGGTGCACATACGCCACTGGCTCTTATTTCCGAAGCTATCGCTGATCTCAGCATCATCTGTACAGCACCAAGCAAAACGTTCAACATTCCCGGCCTCTGTACCTCCAATATCATCATTCCAAATGCCAAGCTGCGGGAATCATTCATGCAGGGCGTGAAAACAATGGGGCTTGCCAACATCAGCACGCTGGGAGCAGTGGCAGCCGAAGCGGCTTACAATGGCGCTGAAGAATGGCTGGATGACTGTCTTGCCTATATCCGTGGAAATATGGAATACGTGCAAGAATACGTCGCGGAGCATATGCCGCAAATCGGAATCCAGCTTCCAGAAGCAACTTACCTGCTGTGGATGGATTTCCGGAAGCTGAATATCCCGCATGCGCAACTGTGTACGATGCTGCTCAAGGAAGCGGGACTCGCTTTCAATGATGGGAGCATTTTCGGAGTGGAAGGTACAGGATTCATGCGCATGAATGTGGCCTGCCCACGTTCAACAGTAGAAGAAGCCATGCGCAGATTGTCAGTGCTGGTGGGTAGGCTGTCGGCGGAATGAGTTCAATCAGGTGCAAAGCTATATTTTCAAAATTTCAGCTAATAGAGCCTGTATAGTTCGTTAAAATTGTAAAGAGGGTGTCCCGTAGTCATTTTCATGATTAATGTCATGATGGACTACCCGGACACCCCTTTTATAATTTGTACCCATTAGTGATAGAAATCGAATGATGCAAAATACTGATATCCAGCATACTACGATGTTGGCATTGGAATAATCCGATCACATAACCTGTCCAGTAACTCTCTATCATGGCTGATAATCAGCAGTCCCAGATTACGCTGACGCGCAATGTTCATCACGCTATGCCAGATCTGTGCCTGGGTGATCGCATCCAGCATCGTGGTCATCTCATCGGCAATCACGTATCGAGTTGCTGAGCCGAGTGCGCGCGCTACACAGAAGCGCTGCAATTCGCCGCCTGACAATTCACCGGGCCTCCGCTCCAGCCAATTCGTTTGGATCCCCAAGTCATTGAGCAGACCCTCATCCTCAATCGCTGCTTCCTTCAAGACACGGTGCATCCGCCAGCGAGGATTTACCGCTTTCTCGGGATGCTGGAATACAAGCTGCACCGGACAGGGGCCGGTTTTGGGAAGCGGCTTCCCATCCAGCAGCACTTGACCTGCCAACGGTTCCACATAACCTGCAAGGATACGTCCCAGACTTGTTTTGCCACAACCACTGGGCCCCCACAAGCCAACGGCTTCCCCCTGCTGTACTTCCAGACTTATATTCTGAAATACCCAAGCGTCTTTACTATAACGATAACTTGTCTTTCGAGCCTCAAGTGGCATGAACGCACCTCACTTCCCCACCGCGCACCTTGCGCAGCTCAGGACGTTCGTTCGTGCAATCCGTGGTCGCTCCAATGCAGCGTGGTGCAAATGAGCATCCTTCTAACCGTTGCCGGCCTGCTACAGGCTGGGTACCCGACAGAGGTTGAAATTCGTTTTGCGGCAAAGCGCTCCAGAGCGCTTTCGTGTATGGATGTCGTAACCGTTCGCCCTTACCTGTAAAATCACAAACCTGCGCCGTCTCTACATTGGAGCCTGCGTAAAATACGGATATGCGATCAGCTGCCGTCAGGGCAGTCGTAATATCATGGGTAATCCAAAGGATGCCAACACCTTCATTGGCCAATTGACGAAAATGCTTCATCGTTTCAGCCAGCACTTCGGGATGTATGCCAGGTGTTGGCTCATCAGCAATAATCAATTTCGGCTCACCCGAAGTGGCTGTTGCCATCAGCACGCGTCGAGCCATGCCGCCTGATAATTCAAACGGATATTTGCCCGAGGTGCCCTGTGGTAATCCATAGTGTCCCATCAGTTCCTGCTCTGCTTTTTGCATTACGGATCGGGATGTCGATCGATGCTTTCGTCCTGACTTTTGGCTTACCGGATGAACCTGCCTGCCTACCTTCAATAACGGGTCCAAATAACTGACTGATTGCGGAATGTACACCAGTTCATCTCCACGCAGATGAAGCTGTCGCTCCAGGGTTAAGGGTTCGCCCGCATAGCTTATCCGGCCCTCCAGCTTGGCATTGGCAGGAAGAATGCCCATGATCGCCTGCGCCAACACACTTTTGCCAGATCCACTTGCCCCTACGACCGCTACAATCTCGCCTTCATTCACAGACAGATCCAGATCCTGAATTACAAGGTTCTCCTCGTGCCCAAACCATCCCCGCGCACGTCGGAATGAAACCGATACGCCCTGCACTTCCAGAAGAGCCATGTTATCCTACCTCCCTTGAACTGCCGGTACCCGTTAATGTCTTCAGACTGCCGCCCAGTACATCAAACGCACGAACAACCAACAACAATGCGAGTCCCGGGAAAAAGGCCAGCCACCACATGCCTGCGGACAAATATCTCATCGACTCTGACAAAATAATACCGATCGCTGGCTGCTGCGGCGACAGCCCCAGCCCCAGAAACGTAATCGCTGCCTCATGCAGAATGGCATGAGAGAAGATCAGCAGCACACCCACGAACAGCTGCGGAATCAGATGCGGCAGCATGTGCTGCACCGCAATACGTATTCGCGAATGACCCAACCTGCGTGAAATGTGAATATACTCTGCTGATTTTAGCTGAATCATCTCTGCCCGGACAATCCGGGCCAGATTCGGCCAATGAGTCAGGGCAATTGCTAACGCTACCCCAGGCAAACCTCCACCGAATACAAAGGCCAGCATGACCAGCGAGACTAGATGAGGAACACTCAGGAAGAGGTCAATGATCCATGAGATGACCCGATCAGCAGTCTTTCCCAAAGCAGCAGCCAGACCCAATACCAGCGCGATAAACCCGCCGCCGCAAGCCGCAAGCAATCCCACCTGAATGCTCGTTGCCAATCCTTTTAAGGTGCGCATAAACATATCACGTCCCAGCCAATCCGTACCAAAAGGATGTGCCCAAGTTGGGGCCAGATTCCGATCCATCAAGGAGGTCAGCGTCGATTCAGCGGGAAGCAGTCTGCCTGTCAGCCACACGATGGCAATCCAGATCACGCCAAGGCTGCCCCAAACGAGCGCCCATTTGCGCGGATTACGGAAACGTGGAATGCTGACGCCGGGATCGGGATACCCTTTCCGACCATGGGTACGTGGACGTACTGACCTCCAACTTCTCTTGTTCCCCGCCTCACTTTTGGCAGAGTTAGCTTTCGGATGCTGTGCAGTCTGAGCCGCAGGTCGGGAGGGACGTTCCAATGTTTGCTTCATCCTATCGTCTCCTCCTTCATGCGCGGATCAATGAACCGGTATAAAATATCAGCCAGCATATTGCCTGTAAACACAAATATCGCACTGCACAACACAAGTCCAAGCAGCAGCGGCACATCGCCGCGCAATCCCGCCTGAACCGTGGCCTGCCCCAGGCCGGGGTAGGAAAACACCTGCTCCGCAAGTACAGCCCCACCGAACAATTCACTAAATGAAGCCAATTGCAGCGTCAGAGCTGGCAGTACGACATGCCTGAACCCATGACGACGAAACAGTTGCATACCTCGCTCACCTCGCGCCCTCGCAAAAAGAATATAATCCGAGTCCAGCACATCCACCAGCTTCTGCCGGGTATGCAAGGCAATGGCGGCGACGCCCGTCAGACTCAACGTCAGCGCAGGCAGAATCATGTGTATGGCCCGATCCCCCCACGTCACTTGATCTGCTGCCATACCCGCAGGTACACCAAGTCCAATTGGCAACCAGCCAAGCCATACACCGAATACCATGAGCAGTAACAGCGCAATCCAGAATACCGGTGTGGAAGCCAGTGTGTAACAGTACCAACAGATCAGACGATCCAGCCGCGAATCCCGTTTCATGGCAGCAACGACACCCAGGCCGAAACCAATCAGACCAGATAACATCCATGCTACCGCCATAAGAGCGACAGAATTCATGAACCGTTCCTGGATGATGTCTGCAACCGGCTGCCTATAGATCATCGATGTTCCCAGATCCCCCTGAAGGAGCGCCTTTCCCCAAGTAAACAGCCGTTCTAGTGGTGAGTCATTGAGCCCCCAACGTTCTTCAATCAGACTGCGCTGCTCTGCACTCACCCTAATCATGTCTCCACCAATATAGGCCTCCACCGGGTCCACTGGAGAGAATTGCATCAATATAAAAGACACCACGCTGACTCCTGCCAGCAAAGATACAAGCCGCAGCATTTTAAATCCGACAAATCTGGCCCACCCCATCCTGTCCTCCATCTAATCTCTCCCCAATCCAAGCTAAAACTACCACAGAGTTTCTATTTCAAATCGTCATCCCAGGACCATTCTTCCAGGTTGGATGTCACCGGCCAGCCGTGACCATGTGGATGGATCTGCTGTTCACCGATATTCAGACCATTCTTCACCAGATACAGATGATCAATGTTCACCAGCCATGCCCATGGCGCATCTCCCTGGTAACTGAATCCTGTCGATCCATCCCACTCCGCGTTCTGCCAGAAGGGCAATGCCTCTTCTTCCGTTGTCGCTTGGAGGGCCTGCTGCATCCAGTGGTCCACGGTTGGATTACTGTACAATCCAGTGTTGTAATACCCTTCGCCTTTATGGGTACTGCTGTAGAGGTTGTAGGTTTCCAGCGGATCATGACTTCCCCAGCCAAATAATACGGCATTGGTGTAGGCCAGCTTTTTTGTCTCTTCCCGGCTCTTGCCCTCCACATTGATCTTGATCCCAGCCTGAGCCACCATATCCGCAGCAGCCAGAGCCAGTGATTGTCTCGTTAAATCCCCTGCAAAATAAAGCAGACTGAACTCGGCCTTCGTGCCGTTCTTCTCCACAATTCCATCACCGTCTGTATCCACCCAGCCGCCATCAGCCAGAATCTGCTTCGCTTCAGCCACATCCGCATCTGCGAATACAGAATCCGGATTACCCCAAGGCAGATCATCACTGACCGAATAGGCCGGACGACCGTGCCCCTCCAGTACTCCTTCTACCAAAGCAGTTCGGTCAATTACTACATTCACCGCCTTGCGAATGGAGATGTCGGACGTAACATCGTTACCTGCTGGCAGGCCGTCACCAGACTTAGCGCCTGAGGGTTGCATCGGGAACATGATGCCCCGGTTATCAACTGTTTTTACCGATTCCAATTTCATTCCGTTCACCTGCTGCTTGCTGAACGCAGCCGGGATAGCCGCGATATCAACTGTACCGGCCTGCGCCGCCGCAAAGGCTGCATCCTCCTCAAGATAGAGAAACGTCAATTTGTGGAATGTAGACTTTTTCCCGTAGTATTGCTCGTTCGCCTCAACGATCGCCTGCTGACCCTTATCCCATTGAACCAGCTTGTAAGGACCAGACCCAACCGGATGCTCGGCATAATCAGAACCATAGGCGTGCTCAGGTACAATACCGAGTGTAGTCAGAAGACTGATAAATGTGGACTGAGGCGACTTTAATGTGAAGACGACCGTTGTCGCATCTGAGGCTTCCACATTAGCCATATTGGTCAAATCGATGACCGATCCGCTTTTGGCAGCCGTTTCAAACGTAAACCTGACATCTTTGGCCGTCAGTGGCTCGCCATCGGAGAACTTTACATCATCCCGTAGTGTTACGGTCCAGGTCAGCCCATCTTCACTAACGGAATGGTCTGTAGCCAAATCATTGACCAGTTGAAGCTTGGCATCCCTTTTCAGCAAGGTACTCTGGAAGAGCGGCGAACCATACTGTCCCCAACCCGTAGTTGGATCAAATCCACCTTCCGGTTCCGTGCCAACGGCCAGCACCAATTCGTCTTTGGGAAGTGAAGCCTCCTGCTGGGCGTTCTCTATTGTTGAGGATGTCCCCTGTGTACATCCCGATAGCCCAACGGTACATATAAGTAAAATGCCTAATCCCGCTCTAACCGATCGTTTCCCCCATGAAAATCCGCGCATCTACGCTGTTCCCCCTTTATTTTTCACTATCCAATCCAATTCCGTGTTACTTTTTTTGAAAATTGTAGCACAAAACAGTTTTATTGTGTCAACAAACTTGACTTCAAAATCCATTTATTTTCATTTACAGGGAATTAAAATGAGATTCATAGGGATGCATAGGGATTTAGGCAAGGTGATTCACCGTTTGAAGTGAGGTATTATAACAAAATAAAAACAACAGATTATCGGTATTGGACCAATAATCTGTTGTTCTAACTGCGGGCTATGGGAAAAAGCCGGCTAAAGCCGATGAATAGCTTGTTGAAAATTCAAATTTACTCCGATGAAGAATCAGAATGATGATGAGGACTTTGTTGATTGTGACTATGATCATAATTGTGACTTTGATGGCTTGCCATTTTGTTAAGCTCATCCACATACGTTACAGACAGCTCTGCATACAGTACTCCTTTTTGAACCTGGATCTGCTGATGCAGATGACGCAATCGTCCTAAGTTACCCCGCACTGCAATGACCTCAAGACACTGATCATGGTTCAGATGTACGTGCATATTGGAGATGATGTCATGGTGCGCCTCATGCTGCAGCTCCATTAACCGAATAGGGAGATCACTGATATGGTGGTCATACACCATCACAATAGTTCCCGCTACATCCTGCTCGGCATGCAATGCAGAAGGCTCCAGCAATGTTTTGCGGACCAAATCACGGAAAGCTTCCGAACGGTTTTTGTATCCCTGCTCTTCGATATACCTGTCAAACTGTTCAATCAGAGGTGTGGGAAATGCCACACCGAACCGGGTCAAATCTTCTTTGTCCGCCATCATATCCTCCTGCCGCCTCGTTTGCTTCGAGTGTACCATAGTCCCGTCTTCTCATCGACTATACTGTTAATTCTCGGTAGTGGCAGAAAGGATGCTATAGTACAGTACGGTGAGATAGGTTGTTTGTTATGATGTTTGTTATGATGTTTGTTATGATGTTTGTTATGATGTTTTTTATGGCGCTTTGATATGGTGTACTTTTATTTAGGTCTCTTGGTCAGTTCCTGACTGACTTTCGCATAGGTAGCACTTACCTTCTGTTCCAGTGTATAAATATGTTGTTTGGAGCCTGCCCATTTCTCTGCCGCTGCAGCCAAGGAGTTTAGCGAGCTTAATACACGTGAGGACTGGCCTTGCTTCGTACTCTGTTTGAACTGCTGCAACGCGTTTGAATATCGCTCTTTCGACAGGCTCGCCTGTTTTTTGCCCGTTTGAATCTGCTTCTTCACCTGATCGGCTCCAGCCAGTAAAGCGCGCAGTCGTTTCACTTCTGTACTTTTCCGTTTGCGGGCTTCGGCAAGCTCCTTTTTCTTGAAACGAATGTCTTCTCGGGCAAGCTGAACAACAGGTTTCAACGTATCCGCTTGGGTGCGAATAGCCGCACTCCATTCCTTGTTTTTGATCGCTTTGGCGGCGTCGAGCTGCCTGTTCACTGAACTGTACAAGGCAAACAAGGGTTCATAGCGGACCTCGGTTTGTTTTACCTTTTCGGCTAGACCCGCGATCTTTACATCATCGATTTGCCTTATATTTATACGTAATTGCTCCAGCTCCTTGGTATTGGCGGCATGAATGGTCTTTGTCTTTTGTTCCCAAGATTGCTCTTGCGTCGTCCAGTTCCCTACATTCTCGTACGCTCGTTGCAGGGACAACTTGGTCTGTGAATCAGCCTTGTTCAGTATCGTCTCCCATGCTTTCTGTGCGGTTACACCAAGCTCAGGACCCGCCGCCGCTTCAGCTATGGAGGAATAATAAATTACACTCATACTGAACATGATTATGAGTCCCAAGCTCATACGGGTCCATATGTTAGCAAGAAGGTTAGGGCGTGCCCCGTATCGGTTGCTCATGAGACTATGATTGCTCAAGCTCCTCATCCGGGATTGATTCATAATCTGTTGCTTGTCTTCATTCGCCTCAATTATGCCCTGTTCCCTGATTTGTGTTAAACACGAACAAAGACCCGCCTGATGACTTGCATTGTCCTCCAAAACTCCATTTTGCATTCTCTTCTGCTCCCTTCAATATGAATAGATAGTAACCTGCTGGATGTTCTATGCAGGGTGATTCGATATGATTCAATCACAACCCCTTAATCTGTAAAGGTCGGCAAAAACAAAAAAAGCACCCGCAAGTCAGGCGTATTGCCTGCTCTTACGGGTGCTTCCCTCATAAGCCGTTCCATATGGGATTCGCTGAAACAGTCATCAATTTCGAATCGAATCGTTCCTTTTTCTAATATATTCCATACGGTGTATCTGGTCAAGTCAGATTGAGAAATCTACATGTTTATCGGGAGAACCCTTCCCGCTTAAAGATTGTCTTACTGTCCGACCAGGATGGCTTTCATCTCTTCTGTCAGGTCTTCTTCTTTCAGTATCATGTACACATCTTCACCACGAATGAAATTAAGCTTGATATGATAGACCGTATCCTTCTCTGTCCGATATCCGGATCGTTGACGTTGAAGCAAACCGCTTATTATTTTTTTGTTTTTAGTTGCGATCTGTTTATTACCGCTTGAATTCACTTCGATATAATCCGAATCAGAGTAAACCCACTTCGCCTTGCCCGGACTATCAATCTCCTGTTTCACAAATTGCGCCGAAGCGATTTCGTCTACGGGAACTTGAAGCTGGTCGTATAAGTTGTTCTCTTTCAACCATGCCAGCACTCGCTTATAACTCGGTTTAATGTCAAAATTCCACATCTCCTTCGATTGATAAGGATCGGTAGATGTTGAATTCTGATTCATTTCCGCGTATACAATTGGCTGCCACGGAGTGCTCTGTTCTTCATAGGTCTGATCCAAGATGTCCTGTTTCAACAATTCCTTGAACTCACGGACTTGTTTGGGATTACTAATGTATACCTTACGAAATGTACTGAGACTTGAGCGCAGTCCAATACTCAGCGCATCCTCATCCAATTTGAACGTATCGTAGGCAACCCTTTTGTAGTCCTCTGTCTGTTTTACAGCCATCAATTCCTTGTGGAATTCGGTTTCGGGAATGTTATATCTACGTTTCATCACCCTGCCGTTCTCCAATTTGTAGTTAATAAATACCTCGTCATAATCATCATCCGGATTAACTGGATCTCTCAAAGGCAAATCGGTATCAATAATTTTTTGATGAAGATTGATGATTGCTTCCACATATTCCGGATCATTCGAATAGAATGAACTATCATCCACCTTCTGGTTAATACCATTGCTATAAATGTAACGATCTCCGCCAAGCTTAATACTGTTGACCTTGCTTATATCAGGCACACGAGCGGCATATCCGTTCCAATCAGCGACAGGTACATATAATAGCAAACCAGCCACAAAGCCGTATAGAACCAATTTCGGGACCAGCTTCCTGGTCCAAATGAGCCAGGTTTTGCGGATAATCATCTCGGCTCCAATATAGCCCACAATTCCACCAAGGATGTAACCACACACGTCCCACCCAACAGATGCCCTGGGCGCGATCGAAGTGAAATAGGCCCCACCGATTAGAACAAGAGTAAACATAAATCCAAAACGGAATATTGGTTTTACAATAGGGAACGTGATTGCCTGAGTGGCAGATTCCACTTGTCTTCTAGCATAAAATACATAAGCTAACGGGATGAACAAAATGGCTAAAACCGAATAAATGATAAGTTCCGCACGAATTACAGGAGCCGTGCTGATGGAACCCATACGCAGGACAAGTGAAAGTTTCTCTGCATTAAAGCGAACGTCGTCATAAGCATATCCGAGAAGATGGTTTTGCAGATGCAGCGAGAAAATGAACCAGACAATGACGGGCACTAATAAAATCCCATACACGGTAAGCCCCTGTAATACGGACTGGCCAATGCACATGCCTACCACTACGGTCATCATGAACATAAACAGCGAGTAAATGCTCATACTGAGGCCCCACATCCAGATTTCACTGCCACCGAAAATATAGGCTGGTTGATCCAGTACTGCCCATACCCAGCCCGTTATTGCCGTGGTAATCCAGACCGGAACCAAAACCATGACGAACCCAGTCAACAGATTCACCGTGAGTAGATGCTTTCGTTGCAGCGGCAAACTGTGGAATAGATCCGAAGACGGACCGGACTGCATATAACGGAATAAAAATATGCCCGCAGCTACCGGAAACGTAATAGCAAACAGGATTTGTACTTCTCCATTCGCCTGAAACAAACTCGTTATCTGTTGAGGTACTTCCCGATATACCGTCGCGATATAAAGCGGTAGTGAAAATAACAACGTGATCAGGTACAAGATGCCGATCCACCCATGCTGCCTGAAATTTTGGAACAGGATGCCCCGGTTACAGAACAATCGGTTGAATATCATATCCTGCATCCTCCATTTCATAGATAAATATTTCTTCCAGCGTCAGCGGCAGCACATCCAGCAGATACGGATCCAATGCACGGAATCGTTCCGTCACAGCCTCGCGATTGCCCTTCACAATAAACAGGGATACACTCCCCCGCTTCTCCTCATGTAAAATATTCACCTGTTCATCCATTGCCTTGGCATGATCTGGATGACGGAAAGCCACTTGAATTTTATGCGTGTCCGCCTTCAGATCATCCAGATCTTTCTCTACGATAATCCGGCCTTTATGCATGATGGCAACATGGTCGCACAGGTCTTCAATCTCACGCAAATTGTGGGACGAGATCAGAATCGTCACTTGACGCTCCGCTGCTTCCTGGAACAGCAGATTCTTGATCTGCTGCCGCATGACGGGATCAAGACCATCGATCGGCTCATCCATGAGCAGCACTTCAGGCATACAGCTGAGTCCAAGCCATACGGCTGCCTGACGACGCATGCCTTTGGACATGCGATGCAGTTTTCTTTTGACATCCAGTTTAAATACACTGCTGAGCTGTACGAATCTCTCCTCATTCCAACGCGGATATACCGTACGATAGAAGGCCGCCATCTGATGGATGGACGATTGTGGGAAAAAGTATGGGGAATCGGCCATAAAAATGGTGCGGCCCTTGAGATCCATATTTTCATATATTTCTTGCCCATCCATGCGAACCGTGCCGCTGTCCTGTCGATAGATGCCTGCCATAATTTTGAGCAAAGACGTCTTGCCTGCCCCATTGGAACCAAGCAAACCATAGATGGACCCCTTATGTACCTGCAACGTTACACCATCCACTGCCTTTTCCTGTTCAAACGCTTTGATGACCTGGTTCAGCTCAATCATTCGGCTCCCCCTTTTCTATACGGGCCATCGCTTCCTCAAATAAAAGCGTCATATCGGCTTTGGTCAAACCGGAATACGATGCTTCCGCAATCAGCTTCACCAGAGCCGCTCTGATTTCATCTCTCATGGCTGCATTCGGATGTTCCACGGACGATGATACGAAGCTCCCTTTTCCCTGTAATGAATAAATATAGCCTTCACGTTCAAGTTCCCGGTACGCTTTCTGAATCGTATTCGGATTAACAGTAAGCTGCCCGGACAGCGTGCGAACGGAAGGCAGCTGCTCATCGGGTTGGAGAACACCGTACACGATCATTTCTTTGATTTTGTCCACCAGCTGCTCATAGATCGCCTTACGGCTGCGTACATCCAATTCGAACATCCCGCACCTCCTCTCTGAAAATGTAGTAATACCCTATTGAAGAACGATGACTGTATATGAAGTATATTGGTTCCAACACCAAGGTGTATTAACTGTACTATCATTATTAATACAGTTGATACAGATTGTCAACCATTTACTTTGACTTATCGTATTTTTCGCGTTAGGTTTATATATGATTGAAATGACATATGAGGTTAAAGGAAATAAATCATTCTGCAATTAAGACAGGCCATTGTGAAGCGTCAGATAAGTTCGAGTGATGGGTGTGGTCATGCCGAATGTTGTTACAGTTAGTCAAGCTGCTTTTCGGGTTAAATACGTTCAAAACTTGTTCTGATCTTTGCCCTTCCGGTATGATGGAAAAGAAATATGTGCTTGTTCATTGCTCGCTTCGCTTGTTGTCTGTACAGTGCTCTCAGCGTCCGCTATATGCGTACATATTGCCTACTAGAGCTTTGAATCTAACACTTCATAAGGGAGAATCCGGGATGAATGAACAGAACCAGAATGATTCTATAGAATTTAATCACCTAGAAACTGCAAATAGGGCAAGCAGCCCAGAAACATACTCGGCGTCAGCAGCTGAAATAAAGCGTGTATTAATCGTAACCGCCGTTGATGCGGAAAAAGAGGCTGTACTGCGCGGCCTGGGTGACCAAGCTGTGCACTTTGACGTGATTGCTGCGGGCGTAGGCCCTGCCTCTGCCGCAGCAGGAACCGCTGCCGCGCTGGCCTTTGCCATAGCAGCGGCTGGCGCAAAGGCGCTGGCGCAAGGCTCCGCCGCGCAAAGCGAAACCGATGCGGCACAGGCATCTGCCGCATCCTCAAGGCCGGGTCCCCTTGCCGGGACCGGACTGACCCCAGCGTACACGCTGGTGGTCAGTGCCGGCATCGGCGGCGGGTTCCCCGGCCGGGCGGACGTCGGCTCCCTCGTGGTAGCCGACGCCATGGTTGCCGCCGATCTGGGCTCGCAGACGCCAGACGGCTTCCTAAGCGTGGACGAGCTCGGCTTCGGCTCGTCCCGAGTGGCGGCGGACGCGGCGCTTGCCGCACGCCTGCGCCACGAGCTGCAGCGGGCAGGGCTCGCTGTCAGCGGAGGCACGGCGGTCACCGTATCCACGGCGACCGGAACTGCCCAGACGGCCGCGGAGCTGCTGCGCCGCGTGCCGGATGCCGCCGCCGAAGGCATGGAAGGCTTCGGCGTGGCAACAGCAGCCCAGCAGTTCGGCGTGCCTGCACTCGAACTGCGGGCCATATCCAACGCGGTCGGTCCACGCGACCGCGACGCCTGGCGCATCAAGGACGCCCTAGATGCGCTCCAGGCTGCAAGTTCCATTTTACGGGAGGTACTCACATCATGAAAATTGCATTTTCCCCTTGTCCCAACGATACATTTATCTTTCACGCCTGGGTGCATGGACTGATTCCAGGTGCACCTGAGCTGGATGTCCGTTACGCGGACATCGATATTACCAACGGCCTTGCCGCTAATCCGGATGGACCAGATACACCTGAAGTCATGAAAATATCCTATGCAGCGCTGCCTTATGTGCTGAATGATTATGCGCTCTTGCCTGCGGGCGGCGCACTTGGCAGAGGATGTGGTCCACTGGTTCTGACCGCTAACGGCACAACCGATCCGGCCTATCTCTCGGGACGCCGAGTTGCCGTACCGAGCGAACGATCAACAGCCTACCTGCTGTTCCGTCTCTGGGCAGCACAAAATGTTCCCGGCGGTGTAGGCGAGATTGTCGTTATGCCATTCGACCAGATTATGCCTGCTGTCCGTGACGGCAAGATTGATGCCGGATTGGTTATCCATGAAGCACGCTTCACGTACCAGAACTATGATCTCAAGCTTATGACAGACCTCGGTAACTGGTGGGAAAGCGACACTGGCCTGCCCATTCCGCTTGGAGCAATCATTGCCCGTCGCAACCTGGATGCTCACGCTCTTGCAGGTTGGGCACGTGCCTCGGTGGAATACGCTTGGGCACATCCGGAAGAGTCCAAAACATACGTCATGGAACATGCACAAGAGATGGACCCTGATGTAACTGCGCAGCATATCGGCTTGTATGTTAACGAGTTCAGTGCCAACCTGGGTGATGACGGTTACGGCGCAATTACAGCGTTGCTTGGACGAGCGATGAAAGAAGGACTTGTTCCCGAGTTTGATCTCGATTTATTGCGGATCTAATTCTGGCTCACCCGGCAGAAATGCAAAATATTAATGAGGCTGTGCCAAATCTCGTTCCTATAGTTCTGTTGGGTACCGTCTCCGTGCTGATAATCTTCGTGACTAATGCGCTAACGAATCGGTAACACCTTATTAAGCAGGATCGAGCGGAATGGCGATACTAACGAACCTCAGTAACGTTATTCCGGTAAACCTCTGCGAAAACATAAAATAAACAAAAGAAACGGCGAAATAACGCTCCTTAAATTCGTTAGATTCCAGTGTCTGTGGAAATCCGCTCATTAGCGTGACTCT
>NZ_JAUKNS010000005.1:0-412283 GCF_030487755.1 Paenibacillus sp. 11B
TCTAGTTCGTTAGATGTGATGGCTGGAGCGCTCGTCTGCAGTTTCGTTAATTCGCCGCTTCGCTTGTTAGTATGTGGAACGATTGGTCCGTAGGTACGTTGATTGGTTGGCCGATCCGTTAGATCGCCTGTATCTCAGTTCACTCCTTCGTTGATTATTTCGTTCTTCCGCAGGCTGGTTTGGCAAGTGTTCTACTAGTAAGTCATAAGTCCATATCCATTTTTCTCCATAATCGGTTCTAAGCGCCGATTATAATTCCGTGGAACAATAAAAAAACGGCCGCTGTTCGCATCGTTTGCGACAAGGCCGTTTTTTGTTTTTCGTACGCTAGCTTCAACTTGCTATTCTTGCCAAACACTCATAGGGTCCCATGGCTTGATCTGATCGCCATATTTTCCGGCCAAAAAAGCTTTCATGTCTTCCAGCTTAGCAGGCACCTCGTTCCAAATTGGAAGGGGTGGTAACCCTCGTTTGCTTTTCAATAGGATATCCACTGTAACATACAACCGTTCTGGCTGAATCCAATGAAGGAAGCGGGAAATATCAATTTGCTTGGTCAGGGACAAGGAATCAATTTCGTCATTGTAATGCTTGTTAAACTCGCTAATCAGGTTCAGGAGGTAGTCCCTTTGCTCCTTCACGAAGTCCAGGCCGCAGATGGCACCATGTCCTGGAACAACGATTTCGGGTTTAATTTCATCAATAATCCGATCAAGCACTTTAACCCAATTGAGGGTTCCCTCTTCGCTGTATGCCGTACAACCGTTAAACACGACATCGCCGGCGAACAGCACTTTTTCTTTTGGCATCCACAGCAGCAAGTCACTGTCAGAGTGGGCCGGAGCTACGTTGTAAATCATAACTTCCGTATCGCCAAGACGGATGTTGATATCGTCCTTTATCTCAATATTCGGGAGCACCCATTCTACGCCTTCCAGGTCGAATCCTTCGAATTCCGCTGCAAAAAACCGCTCGCCCGAAGTCGATTCTGGAGAATTCTTTCCTCTTCTGATGACGCTATCCATCCAGGCGATATTTTCGGTGAGACGCTCTCTGGACGCTTCCTTGTGCATAATAATGCAAGCATTTTCAAACACTTTGTTTCCCCAGGCATGGTCGCTGTTATAGTGCGAGTTCACCACATATGCGGGAGAGCCGCCGTTGCTTACTTCCATAAAAGCCTCCCGCATTTCCCGCGCATGGAACAAATCGAAGAACGTGTCATACACCAGCCCTTCACCCTTGTTGATGAACCCGGCATTGGCCCAACTGATGCCGCGATACGGCGAAATACCGGCAAAGACGCCATTTGCGACTTCAAAAAATTTAACCCGAGGTTTTTGGATAATACGTCCATACTTCATGAAAATTCTCCTTTGCGTATATGTTTTTGGGGTAAAGCACACTGATTATGTCTTTAGTATAGAGAATGGAAAACATAAATGAAAGCAAGTACTTGCATGCATTTACTCTATGCTATACGATAGTAACAGAACAACATCAAACAACATGGATGGAGGCGCTGCAACATGAAGCTAGTAACCTTTCAAACCAAGACATCTCAGGAACCTTTGTTTGGGCTTGTAATTAACGAGAAATTTGTCGTGTCTTTTGCTGCAATCATGAAAATGCAGGGAACATTCTTTGACAGTCTTAAAAGTATGGACAGCTATCTTCATTATTTGCCGGCAAGTTATGATGCCGCTAAGGAATTGATGCAATATGCTGTCGAACAGTCGCATCAATTCAATGAAAATGAAATCTGCCCGATTGCAGCGGTAAAACTGCTGCCGCCGGTTCCGAATCCGGCTGCGCTTATCGATTTCGGGCTGACGCCAAGACATCTAAGAAATGCTGGCGTAAATCTGCTGCAAAGAGAATATACAGGGCCGGAAAGAGAAGAGCTTAAACGAAAAACCGCCGAAAAATTCCAGCAAGATCCGAATAAAGTAATTTTCAGTTATTACAAGTGTAACCATAATGCACTAATTGGCGATGGGGATACGATTCATTGGCCTTCGTACTCTTCCTACCTGGATATCGAGCCGGAACTGGCCTTTGTTACAGGGAAGGGGAACTGCATTGCAGGTTATGTTATTTTTAACGACAGTACTCTCCGCGATGTGCAGTGGCCGGATTTCCAGGCGCTGACCGGACCGACGCGCTGCAAAGATTTTGATCGCAGTAAAGGAATAGGACCATTTCTAGTTACACCGGATGAAATCGACAACCCGCTGGCACTGGATGTGGATGTACGGATCGGGGAGAGACTGCACTGGAAGGGAAGCACATCCGAGTATTCTGTACACCCTGCAAAAGTGATGGAGGAGATTCTCAAAGTTTTCACGCCGCTCCCGGGCACGATTATAGGAATGGGTACGATACCGGATTGCTGTGCAATCGAGACCGAACAATGGCTGTTGCCCTCTGACCGAATCCAGATTACATTTGATAAATTAGGCACGCTCACGCAATTGGTGCCTGATCATGTCAAGATTACGGAACCAAGCCGCTGGGAAAAAAGAAGCGATTTGCCTTAAATAAACGTTTATGAAATGATGAACCCCGACCCTGCTGCATATGCAAAATCTTGTAGTAGAATAGGTTTAACATATGTAAAAGGAGAAATGCAATGCAAACTTCAGACAGAATCATTGAAGCCGCGACACGTCTCATCAAAATGAATGGCTATCGGGGAGTAAGCACCAAAGCTATTGCAACGGAAGCTAAAGTCAATGAATCTACGATTTTCCGGCAATTTGGAAGCAAGCAAGGCATATTGGAAGCCATCATTGAAAGACATTCGGATATCCCGCAATTTGAGAAGCTGTTAAAAGAGGACGCGACCGATAACCCGGAAGTCGATCTGCTGAATGTAAGTCAGCAGTACCGTTTATTTTTCCATAAAAATGCGGACATCATTTTAATTGGCATCCGCGACAAAGGAATGCTTCCCGAATTAGACAGAGTGCTGGCCGATCCGCCGGCGAAGCTTCACTCCTTGCTAGTTGAATATTTTGAACGCTTGCAGAAGAAAAAAGTTATAGCCAGACAGAATGAGCGTCTTGTCGCTATGTCTTTTCTCTCGATGTGCTACGGATTTCAGATGAGCGAGCTGATTCACCGGCAATATCAGTCCCAACTCGTCACCGAGGAAGAGTTCTACAAGCACAGTGTCTCATTATTTGTTAAAGGAATTTTGTCTCAGTCATAAGCTTTGTTGATTTATTTAAATATGCCGAAACACCAAATAAAGTCTGTAGCCGGAAAACTGAACTATGACCGAGAGATGGACACTTTTTAAAAAAGTGCCCTCTCTGAGAGCCCTGCAAAAGCCATGCTTTTGAGCAAAAGAGAGATTCAATTTGGAAATGTAATCAAGAATGCTAAAAAGCAGCTCGCTCCTCATACGAGGGCGGACTGCTTTTGCTCGACTAGCTTTACCATTCGATTCACATTCATAACAAATGCTGTGAGATACGTCTGTATCTGTATTCGCATACGAAATGGTCCTAGGTACTTGGTTGTTGCCATACAGTGGAACCTCTTCATCTCTGCATTTTTGTGTTCAATAACCCATCTGCATTTTTCCGTATTAATGTAGTTGTTCCATGTAATCTCATTCGTTCGTCTTACAACGATCCAAACTTAATTACTCCGCCACTACCGTGCGAATCATAACTCTCAGAGCATCCAGCATCATGGGGATGGGCAGTGACGGCACCGAAGGCTGAAGCACAGCCATCTCTGTTGAAGCTGGAAAATGTACAAATCCAGCACGAATCGGAAGCTGTTTCAATCGGATATGATCCAGCACCCGATACATCGTATTGTTGCAAATATACGTGCCTGCGGTATTGGACACCGCAGCTGGGATACCTGCTGTCCCCATGTTATTCACCATCGCACGAATCGGTAGCGTGGAGAATAGGCCGTCCGGGCTGCCTTCCACTATGAGCTCGTCCACGGGATGTTGGCCCTGGTTGTCCGCGAAGGAGCCAGGAGGAACGTCTTTGACATTGACAGCAATCCGTTCAGGTGTAATGGCTGTCCTGCCTTTGGCCAGTCCACAGGCGATGACGGCATCCGGTTGATAGGATTCCATCTCTGCGATTAGCAGATCCGCACATTCATCGAAGTGCACAGGCAGCAGCACTGTTTTCAGCTCCGCTCCCTCGATCACTTCATGCGCAAGTGCTTCCATCAGTTCTCCCGTCGGATTCACCGCATCCCCGCCAAAAGGTTCAAATCCGGAGATCAGAATTTTCACCATCGCTTCTCCACCCCTATCTATTTATTTCGGATTTGTAACGCAGGCCCCACTGACCACGAATCGTGTCCATCAGCTTCATAATTTCCAGGGATTCGTCCAGTTGGATCGTTCTGCTCTCTGTACGTCCTTCCAGGATGCAGCGCCCTGCTTCCTCCGCTTCAAACGCATATCCGATACACGTCCGGTCATCGGTAAATTTCTCCGGTTCATCCTGACCGTTCACGTGCAGATAGGCTTCCTTGCCTGCCAGGAAGAGTGGCAAACGAATGTATCCTTCTGTGCCATATATGACCGCTTCGTTACTCAGGTTAAGCCGAATGGCCCCATTCAGCGATGCAGAACGACCTTCGGAATAAGACAACAATACGGAGAATTGTTCATCCACACCCGTCTGTCCAATGTTCGCCGTACTCCACACATGCTGAGGCTGCTCGCCAAAAATCATGGACGCAAAGGAGATCGGATATACCCCTGCATCGAGCAAAGCACCTCCACCCAGATCCGGGTTAAGCAACCTGCCTTCCGGTTCCCAGCCTACACGGAAACCAAAGTCTGCTTTGACCAGACGTACCTCGCCGATTCTACCTTCCGCAATCCATGCTCTGGCCTGAGTGATCGGAGGCAGAAAGCGTGTCCACATGCCTTCCATGAGGAAAAGATTGCGCTCACGCGCCTTCTCCACCAATTGCTCCAGCTGACGGGCATTCATTGTAAACGGTTTCTCACAGAGTACCGCTTTGCCCGCTTCCAGACAGGCAAGCACATTTTCCTTATGTAACGGATGGGGGGTTGCCACATAAATAATATCCACTTCAGGGTCCTGCAGCATTTCATCATATGAACCGTAAGCGCGTGCAAAACCATATTCAGCTGCAAACTTCTCTGCGCTTTCGGCTGTTCGTGAACCTACCGCTGCTTTTACGGCGTTCCCGGCATGCTCCAAATCCCGCGCGAACTGAGATGCAATCCATCCTGTGCCCATAATGCCCCAATTTACTTTGTCCCGTCCAACAATTTTCGTCATCGTAAAGCCTCCCCTGATATCAAATATTGTAAAAAGATCACGATCTTGATTAGGCCAACACGGTGTCTTCTTTATTTTACCAAAAAGAACCGCTTGCGTCAGACCGGTTTCCTCTCTCCCATTCCATGATCTACATTCAAACAAACGAATTGAGATCCACTCTCATTTCAATTATTCCGTATTTTTGTTAAGATAATTGCAGATCACGGATGAAAGGACGACCCGACTTTGTCCACACTTTTAACCATTAATAAGCTAGTGAAACGTCTCGGTTTAACCGAACAGCGTATTTTATTCGAACAAGTGAACGCAGCAGTGGATCAGGGAGAGCGTATTGCCATACTCGGTGCATCCGGCCAGGGGAAAAGCACATTGCTTCGCATCCTCGCCCTGCTGGATATTCCTGATGAGGGAGACCTGATCTGGAAAGGAATCTCTTACCGGGATTCGGACCCACGTACCTGGCGTATGCGCATGACTTATGTGGCACAACAGGCTGTTATGCTGGCAGGAAGTGTGGAAGATAACCTGAAAACGGTGCATCTGCTTCACAGGCAGCCCTATGATCAGAACTTGGCCCAACGACTGCTTGCAGGGATGGGATTGGAGGATCTTGATATTCAAAAGCGGGCCAGCGACCTCTCCGGTGGGGAGAAACAGCGCATAGCCCTGATCCGTTCCATGATGCTGCGGCCCGAGGTGCTGCTGCTGGACGAAGTGACTGCCTCCCTGGACCGGACTAACGCTCGACTCGTGGAAGAACAATTGACCCGATGGAGCCAGCAGGAAGGCACTTCTCTTGTCTGGGTTACCCATGATCAGGAGCAGGCACAATCGTTCAGTACAACCACCTGGTTCATGGGCAACCAGACCTTGCTGGAGCGTCAGCCAACAGCCCGTTTTTTTGACAATCCGGCCACCGAACTGGCCAGACAATTCATTATGCGTCCTGCCCCTGTGGCAGAATAAGGAGAACTCATGTCACTCATCGCTCTTAGTTTTACCATTATATTTGTAATGCTCACCATGCTCATCTCGGTCTGGCAGAAGCTTGATCTGGAGAAGGATATTGCCATAGGCACTGTTCGTTCCGCTGTACAGCTGCTGCTCGTCGGCTATGTACTTCAATTTATTTTTAACTCGGACCACCCCGCTCTGATTATTGCCATTGTCGGATTCATGATTACAGTAGCTTCCATTAATGCCGGCAAACGCGGAAAAGGACTTCGCTGGATTTCCTTATATATTGCGGCTGCAATTACGGTTACGGAGCTGCTCATGATGGGGTTATTGTTAGGTCTGGGTATTGTGGAGCCTACTCCCCAATATATTATTCCATTGAGCGGCATGACCATCGGTAATGCCATGGTGGTGTCCGGGCTGTTTCTGAACCAGATGAAACGCGAGGTTGAGTCCTCCAAAGGTGAGATTGAATCCCTGCTTGCATTGGGGGCAACGCCAAGACGTGCTTTTCAGGACGTGTTGAAACGTTCCGTGAAATCCAGCATGATACCCACGATCGATGGGATGAAAACGGTAGGACTCGTACAGCTTCCTGGCATGATGACAGGTATGATTATTGCGGGTGCGGATCCGGTTGAGGCCGTTCGTTACCAGATTCTAATCGTATTTGCTTTTACCAGCTCAGCCGCTATTACCAGCATCCTGCTCAGCCTGATGACATACCGACAGTGGTTCACATCGGATATGCGGTTGCGCTCGCTATGATACATCCAATCTGTCAGGAAAGGAGGTCTCACCATGTTAATTCATTCGAGCAACAACCCTAACCCAAGTACCGCCCACATGTTGACCCAACCGGATCAGCCGAAACGCGCTGATGAATCCATTTCACGAACGGAAATGAGTACTTTTCTGAACGATACGTTGCTCGAACTTCGTCAGGCAGAGTTGATCACCATAAATACGCATTGGCAATGGAGTCAGATCGAGCTCCCTCACCATACCTTTGTCTACATGCACAAATTCACGGGTAAACTGGTGGCGAACGATATCGAAACCCTTGTTGCCCGCAAGTCCGCCTTCCTGTGTACTCCGGGAACTTCTCTGGAGCTCTTCTCTGATGCTGACCATGAGATTGAACTGTATATCATTCATTTCGATCTGTTTCGGGTTGCCGAGAAAACGGAAGAAAGGCGAATATATGAGCGAGAGCTTGGTTCACCTGTAACAGGGTGGATTCAAGGCCCTTACTATGGGATACAGCGAATTGCCGCACAATTAACAACCGAAGCTTCACAAAACAGCTTGAAAGTGCAGCTGCTCCTGACCGATCTGCTTCATATGCTCTGGCCGCAGGAAGGTCAGTCGGATGCGGAAGGACAGGACGAGCCTGAACAGTGGCTCAGATCAACCTTACAGTATATGCGTGAAAACTATATGAACGAAATCAAGCTGGAGAAGCTGGCCGAATTGGCCGGTATGCATCCGTCGTATTATTCACAACTGTTCAAGAGCCGGATGCAGAAAAATCCAATCGAATATATCACTCATTTACGAATGAATAGGGCCAAGGAACTGCTCATGACTTCAGATCTGCGTATTCGTGATGTGGCCCGCCAGGTAGGCTATCGGGACGAATTCTATTTCAGCCGACGGTTCAGGAACCAGGCCGGTTATGCGCCAACTTCCTATGCCAAGCAGGTACATCGAAATATCGTTTCGCTCTCCTATCCATACACCGATCACCTGATGACGCTTGGCATCACACCATGTGCGGCTCAGATCCAGGGCCATCTGCCCCATGTTCCCAAATCGTTGACGCTGCCGTTCCATGCCTATGAACCTTGGGAACAGGGACGTCAGGCATTCCTTGATGTGAATCCCGATTTGATTCTAACCAAAGATAACGCAGCAGCTATTGCAATGGAACATATTGGAGATGTTGCCCCAATCATCACCATTCCTTGGAATCAGACAGACATCTTCGGTCATTTGCAGAAAATCGCCTCTATCGTGGATCGTACTCAAGCGGCGAAGGAGTGGCTGGAACGGCATGACCGCAAGGCGGAGCGGGCTCGCAAAAAGATCAGGGAAACGGCAGGTCAGGTCACCGTCGCTGTCTGTACTTTAACTGTAAAAGGACCACGCATGTACAGCAATCGCAACTTCGGCCATGTATTTTACCGCAGCCTGCAACTGGCCGCTCCCGATCGGATTCAGAGAGAGTTGGCAGGCAAACCTGTCGGTGTAGGTTTCAACTGGATGTCCTTCACGCCTGGGGAATGGGATGGACTGGAAGCAGATGTGCTCCTGATTGCGGTTACATCCATGCATGAACGGAGCGCACTGCTGCAGCAGATTACTACAGATCCGTTGTGGAAAAACTATCCCGCAGTAAAAAACGGATACGTGCATGTCATAGACTGGAATTCATGGGTGGTATACGCTCCCTATTCCATCAACATCCAGCTCGATGAAGCGCTCTCCATGTTGACGAACAAAGCCGCATTTCTGTAATCTAAAAAATGTCCATCTCTATAATCTTAATTTATGCCATGTACGGGCCTGAATTAAGATTTTATAATGTTCACTAATTGATAATGATAATCAATAACAACAGCAAGGTGTTGTTGGTAACAAAGGAGTGACCCGCATTCAACATCCGGGACTGTCACAACGTCCGTCCAAATCACAAAAATCCGCAGTGACGGTGGGCTTGATGTTTTTGGCGGCTATTGCCGCGCTGCTGCTTAGTATGTTTGTCGCCATTTCTCTGGGGGCCAAGGGGTTAACACTGGAGACCGTATGGACTGCCATATTTCAGTACAACCCGGCTTTGACACCGCATCAGATTATTCACGAGCTGCGGCTGCCCCGTGTTATTGCTGCTGCTGTCATTGGCGCCGCCTTTGCTGTGGCCGGAGCGCTCATGCAGGGGATTACACGCAATCCGCTGGCAGACACCGGCATATTGGGAATCAATGCAGGAGCTACCTTTGTCGTGGCGCTCAGTTTCGCTTTCTGGCCGGGATTACCTTATGGCTGGATCATGTTCCTGTCATTTGCAGGGGCTGTTCTGGGCACTCTGCTCATTTTCCTATTGGGCATGGCAGCTCCCGGAGGACTGACGTCGATAAGGCTTACCGTTGCGGGTGCCGTTATTGCAGCGATGTTAAGTTCGCTCAGCACTGGTGTAGCGATATATTTTGACCTGAGTCAGGATTTGGCCTTCTGGTATGCGGGTGGTTTCGGCGGTATTGAATGGCGGCATCTGAAGCTGATTCTGCCTGTGCTGCTGGTTGCTCTCGTGCTCACCATGCCCATGGCCCGTCGTGTCTCCCTTATGTCGCTCGGAGAAGAAGTTGCGATTAATCTCGGGATCAACCTCCGCTGGACCAGGCTGTTTGCCCTGACGGCGGTAGTAGTGCTGGCTGGCGTATCCGTATCTGCTGTAGGCTCGATCGGCTTCGTTGGATTAGTTATTCCACACATCTCTCGCAAATTGGTTGGCGTGGATTATCGACTTATCATTCCGATGTCCTCCCTGCTCGGAGCCGTCTTGCTGGTGCTCGCCGATTTGGGATCACGCATTGTGAATCCGCCTCAGGAACTGGCAGTAGGCATTATGGTCGCCTTTGTCGGTGTACCCTTCTTCCTCTATCTGGCCCGAAAAGAAAGGAGGGCCTTGTAGCGATGAACTCCAATACACACTCACGAGGCAAACGTTCCATAGCGGTCAGTGTTACGCTGCTCTGCATAGCCTGTGCCGTCATCGTGATCAGCCTCAACACGGGAACAATTCGCTTGTCACCAATGGCCGTGCTTCACACCCTGCTAGGCAATGGTACGCCGGATGATCAGATTGTATTGTTTGACTATCGACTGCCACGCATTCTGGTTACTGTACTGGCTGGAGCAGGCCTCGGCGTCGCTGGTGCTGCGCTGCAAGGTATTACACGCAATCCACTGGCCGATCCAGGCATCCTCGGATTGCATGCAGGAGCGGCCTTTGGATTGATGGTATTTGTAAGCTTCTCCCATTCCATGAATGGCTCGGTTGCCTTGCTGATTCCGTTGTTTGCTTTTGCAGGCAGTGTCGCCGCGGCGCTGATTATCATGCTGCTATCCTATGATCGCCATAACGGAGTATCCCCCATTAAGCTTATTCTGGTGGGCATTGCCGTAGCGGCCGGATTCCATGCCTTGACGCTGTATTTGTCCCTCCGTTTGGATGAAGATACCTATTCCTTCGCCGCTCGCTGGCTGGCAGGCAGCGTCTGGGGCAGAGACTGGGTTCATGTCCAGGCTCTGCTTCCATGGATTGTACTCTGCATCTCGTACATATGGAGTCGTTCCAAAACGCTGGATGCCTTTAATCTGGGAGATGCTGCCGCGACCAGTATTGGTACACCCGTCCGATCCCAACGTGTTATTTTGCTATTGTGCACAGTGGCATTGTCTGCCGTCAGTGTGTCCATGGCTGGCGGGATTGGATTCATTGGTCTGGCGGCGCCTCATCTGGCCCGCAGACTGGTTGGCCCGATGCATCGCCATCTGATCCCAGCCGCCGGACTCATCGGTATGGTTATTCTGGTCGCTGCCGATACGGTCGGGCGAACGATCTTTCAGCCCAATTCCATTCCGGCAGGCGTCGTGGTCGCGGCGATAGGCGCACCTTACTTTTTATACCTGCTGGTACGAACAAAGTAATGGCTTTACCGCAACAATCCAATGATTCCACCGTTATACCCAACATAAAAACGACATCCATGAGATGTTCAAGGAGATTGAGATTACCCATGTTAAAGAAAAACCTTATGCTCTTCATGAGCATCTGTCTGGTGCTTGTACTCGCAGCCTGCGGGAACGCCAATAATTCATCCTCTGCTTCGGAGGACACCAATTCCGCTTCCGGAGACCAACGCATCGCATCCATGTCGATCCATCTGACCAATGACCTGCTGTCTCTCGGGATTACTCCGGTTGGTTCGGTAATCGGCGGGGAAGCCAAAGCCTTCCTGTCCCACGTTGCTGACCGTCTTCAAAATACTACACCGCTCGGTCCCGTTAAGGACCCGGATATGGAAGCTTTGCTTGCCCTGAAACCGGATGTCATCTACCTGGACGAAGAATTTTCCGGTGATGATATCGCCAAATTTGAGAAAATTGCTCCTGTACACGTCTTCAATCTGGATGATGGCACGTGGCGCGACCACTTAAAAGACATTGGCAAACTCGTGAACCGCGAGAAGGAAGCCGAGCAATACATTCAGGATTATGCGACAGAAACGGATGAAGTGAAATCTCTGATCCATGACACCATTGGGGATGGCACCGTAATGGCTATCCGTGTTACTGCCAAAGAATTACGTGTGTTTAGTACACGCCGTCCGATGGGTCCGATTTTGTATGAGGATCTGGGTCTCACCCCATCTAAAGGCATTGAGGAATTCGATTCGTCCAAACCATATCAAGTCGTTTCCCGTGAAGTGCTGCCCGACTTTGATGCAGATGCGATCTTTGTTGTGGTGAACTCGGATGATGAAGCTCAGAACATGTTCAAAGAGCTGCAAAACAATCCAATCTGGCAGGGGCTTAAGGCTGTCAAAGCAGGCCATGTCTACCCGATCGGTGCTCAGCCTTGGCTGGATTATTCTTCAATCGGCAACAAAATGGCCATGGATGAAGCCAAAGAAATGTTCTCCAAGAAATAAAATAATCCTTACTCACAACGCATAATAAAACATCAAAAAACCTCTCTTTGCAGATCGGAATAGAGTCAGCTACATGCTCTCTCCATCCGCTCAAAGCAGAGGTTTTTTGTATTCAAAATTGTATCTCTGAAGGTAAAAGTCCGTCGGCATGGTCTAATCACAGGGTACAAACGACGATCTCAACATCCGTTTCGGCAAAAGCATCCTGAATAATGCCTCTCACCTTATCCCACTTCAACCTGTCCAGCCCGCAGCCAATTTGCGGCATCGCCAGTTTGTTGATCCCTTCTCTGGCACAAACGTCACGCATGGATTCCACCGCACGAGTAAAGGACGGATAGGTTGGTTTGTTCGAGAACTTGGCTTTGGTGACCAAATTCAGGGTCCGCCCTACCGGATAGCACTGTCCAATCTCTAGTGGCTCCTGCTGCGCCTGCTCCTGAAGAACCTCCAATCCAAATCGCTGCCGGAACTGCACAGCAATTCCTGCCCCCATGCGGGCATCCGCGGAAATGCAGTGTGCAAGCGTGTAATGATCATCCATGGCAAACAAATCCTGCTGTATCTCGCGAAACTTCATACCTGTCCTCTCCCTTCCACCTTTTGACTTTGTAAACTTCTCCAAATCACTCTCCAGCCAAACGATCCTCAAATGCTTTGAACGTTTTCTGTCCGGCTGTCCGGTCCAATACGGCAAATACGATGCGCTCAAAGGAATGCTTGAAGCTCTCTCTTACCAATACATCATGGAAATATTCCGCTACCTTCGCCGGATCATTCCTGAATACACCGCAGCCATATGCGCCTAATACAATAGTTTGATGCCCATGCAGCGCGGCCACGTCCAGAATATAGCGAATACGCCCTTTCATGACGGACTCAATTTGCTGATCATCAGCATCTCCCCGGTCTCTCACCACTCCTGCATTTACAGCAGGCGCTGTGATGAATGCCGTCAGATTATATTTGTCGAGCAGCCGATCCTCGTCATCACGGATCACCGGAACTTGAGGCGAATAGATCATGTAATCGGAGTACAAACAAGACGGCTGCTTGCGATTGTAATCATACATTTCGCTCATTTGGACGATACATGGGTACAGTCCCGTAGCCCGTGCCAAACTTTCCTCCTGTGCCTGACTGCCTCCCAGGAAGCCGCCACCGGGGTTTTTCGCTGAGGCAAAGTTGAGGCAAACGACATCTTCCCTTCCTTCATCCACAGAAAGGCGTGAAGCGGCCGCGAGTGTGGTCTCGCCCGTAACCTCGATGCGAACGGCTGAAGCTTCGACGGAAGGTTGCATTCGAATCATTTCTTTACTGCGCTTTTCTCGAAGAGCGATAAGCTCCGTAGGACGGTACAATACCGAATCCCGGATCGCTCGCTGTAAGTCCGCACCGATCTGAACCCGGCGATCATATCCGTTCACATATTCTCCTGCTTCCAAAATAGCCAGCGTCTGATGAGCAATACGGGAACGTTTGGAGCGTGCATTCGTGCTGTTGACGCCTGTTGTTATATTGCGGTTGTTGTTCTGAATATCGTTCTTATGTTGTTGGTCGTTCATCTTCATCACTTCCTATATTTTCTCTTAGACGGGTGAGGATCTCACCCAGCCAGTTGGTCCCCCGCCACGTTCTTCTATGGCGAATGCGCGGGTCTTCCTCCGCCAGCCCAACGCCCCAGATGCGGTCATCCGGGCTTGCCTCTACAAGAGTCGTTCCTCGGGTGGCGAGCAGCGTGGTCAGCAGCTGTTTGTTTTGGGTGAATTTGGCTTCGTTGCCCTCATAGACAATACGTTTGCACTCCTCTTCCCATACAGTCTGGTCGAATCCTGCGACCTGCCTGCCCAGCTTTTTTTGTACAGATGCGGAGCTTGCTTTCAGGATCTTATCTGCAATAATCTGATCGCCGAAAAGCAGCGCTTTTTGGTGCATCATATATTGTTCTGCACTGGTGTAGTGAACGCCATTGACG
Organism: Paenibacillus sp. 11B; assembly: GCF_030487755.1. NCBI lineage: Bacteria > Bacillati > Bacillota > Bacilli > Caryophanales > Paenibacillaceae > Paenibacillus > Paenibacillus sp. 11B. The sequence goes on from NZ_JAUKNS010000005.1 coordinate 13,950, forward strand.
GTAAAATCCACCGGGTGCCACTGTGAGAACGGAGACGCTGTACGCCAGAAAAATGTAAACTTCTCCATCGAAATTCCCTCCTAACTTTATGGTGTTAATCTTTCCGGATTCAGTCTGTACAAACGGGATGGACGATGTCCTGCATTCCCCGTATACTCACCCGTTTCGATAACCCAATCGGCGATTTTGCGCCGGAAAGCGGCAGCCAGCAGTTTTTTGCCACTGATGATTTCATATACTTTCTGGAGAGCAGTTAATGTGAATGTCTCCGGCATCAGATTAAAAGCAATATCCGTATATTCCACCTTGGCCCGCAGACGTTCCAGCGCGTAATGTATGATCTTCGCATGATCAAAGGCAATACCTTGAACCTCATTCACCGAAATATTGCTGTGGCGCACTCTACCTTCCACTGTTTCCTTCGTCTCAATGACAGCCGACAATTCCTCTGTTCCATTGGTCAAAATCAACTGCACCCTGCGCTCCGTCACGCGTCCACGCTCATGGATATGACGTTTCTCCTCCAGCAGCCGCTGCTCCATCCGAAACCAGTCCGCTTCGCTGGCATCGTCGCCAGCCTGAAGCTGCAGCTCGCTGCTGTCGACCAGCGCCATGTAAGAACAGCTGATTACACGCGTACGCGGATCACGCTGCACATCCCCCCAGGTGTAGAGCTGCTCCAGATAAATATCATCCAGTCCGGTTTCGGTAAAAAGTTCCCGTCTGGCGGCATCTTCCAGCGATTCCTGCATAGAGACAAATCCACCCGGAAGCGCCCACTGCCCCATATAGGGATGACCTCCCCGACGAATCAGCAGCAGCTGGAGCTCTGGCTCCGCGAGTTTGCGATAATTCTCCTGCGTTTCACTTCGTATTGTAAATACCAACATGTCCACGGTAACGGAAGGACGTTCGTAATCGCCTGCGTCATAGGTTTCAAGAAACTGTTGTTCGCTTATGTTCACGTGATTCTGATGATCTGATGAATATTGATCCGAATTACCCGCATGTGTCATTTCGAAAGACCCCATTCTGTTATTAACATTTTGTTATTAACAATTAGATAATAACAATCTAACATATACTTCTGATCCACGTCAATATTTCCCATACCTTCACAAACCCACATTATGTCTCGCTCTAACAAGCTTCTTCGGAATATCAAAAAGCACTTGACGATATGTCAAAGGAAACTTATCATTTAGTTAGTCGACTAATTAAAAGGATGGAAGCAGTTATGAAATCAGCTCGGAATGAACGTTTAATGGGCGAGTTATCGGAACTCGTCAAGCTACAGCGATACAAGGTTCATGAGAAGCTTGTCAACCACCCTGAGTTATATCCTGGACAACCGCCGCTGTTATTCCAGCTTGAACGGGAAGATGGTCAGACCCAGAAACAGTTGGCCGAACAGCTGCGCCGCGCCCCTGCAACGGTAACAGTTATGCTGAAACGCATGGAAAGCTCGGGGTTTGTACGGCGTGAAGCCGACCCTAAGGATCTGCGCAGTCTGCGTGTCTATCTGACCGATCAGGGCCGTGATGCGCTTAAGGAACTGAGAGAAGTATTCCAGGAGCTTGAATACCAAGCTCAAAAAGATTTTACACCTGAAGAATCGCAACTCATGTCGGCGCTCGCCCAGCGCATGGTTCAGAATCTGCAAGAATATTAAATGAGGTACTTCTGTCTCATGAATAGTTGCAACATGATTATTTCACAACGAATGAGGTGATTTTTCCCATTGTGGACGTTAAAACGATTCCTTACCCCGTATAAGTCAGCGGCCATTCTTGCTCCGCTGCTCATGGTCCTTGAGGTTGCCATGGACCTGCTTCAACCCAAGCTGATGTCCAGCATTGTGGATGATGGTGTGCTTGCAGGGAACCTGTCCCACATCGTGACTACAGGTTTGTTTATGCTTCTTTTTGCGTTAATCGGATGGGTTGGCGGTGCAGGATGTACGCTGTTTTCAAGTAAAGCTGCCGTTGGATACGGCACCGATCTGCGCCAGGAATTGTTTGATCATATCCAGAAGTTCTCGTTCCGTAATCTGGATACCTTCCAGGAGGGCTCGCTGATCACCCGCCTGACGAGTGATATCACCCAGATGCAGACCTTTGTACAGATGCTTCTGCGCATGTTTATCCGTTCGCCGATGCTGATTATCGGCAGTATTATTATGGCGTTTACGATCAGTGTCAAACTGGCGTTGATTCTCATTTTGTCCGTGCCGATTCTGTTCATCATCTTATATATCCTGATTTCCGCTTCTTATCCACTCTTCGCCAGTGTTCAGAACAAGCTCGACAAGGTGAACGCCGTTCTTCAGGAGAATCTTGCCGGCATTCGTGTCGTCAAAGCTTTTGCACGCGCACGTCAGGAGAAGAAACGTTTCCAGCAAGCCAATGAAGATTATACCCATACAGCAGTGAAAGCTTGGCGCATCGTGTCGCTGAATGCACCGGTATTAAGCCTGATGCTGAATGCGACCATTGTAGCGGTGCTGTGGTTTGGAGGCTTCCAGGTGGTAGGAGGCGATATTGCCGCCGGGGATTTGATTGCTTTTATCAACTACGTAACGGTTGTACTCTCATCCCTCACTTCAATTAGCATGATGTTGATGAGCTTCTCCCGCGCCAAGGTGTCTGCTGCACGAATCAATGAGGTGCTTCATACCCAGCCTGATATCCAATCCGGTCATGATGTGTCTCGTAAAGGAGCAGGTCAAGTGGAATTCAGAGACGTCTATTTCCGCTATGATGGAGAGCATACCCTATCTGGAATTACACTGACGGCTAAACCGGGAGAAAAAGTGGCCTTACTCGGCTCAACAGGCTCGGGCAAAACTTCACTTGTACAGCTGATCCCCCGCTTGTATGATGCTTCGCAGGGTGAAGTGCTTGTGAACGGAGCGAACGTGCGTAACTGGGATCTCCAGGATCTTCGCAGCCGAGTGTCCATCGTTTTACAAGAATCCATTCTGTTCAGTGGCAGTATCCGGGATAACATCTGCTTCGGCCGACCTGACGCAACGGAAGCTGAACTGCGTGCCGCAGCCCAAGCAGCGGCGGCTGATGATTTTATCATGAACCTGAAAGATGGATACGACACGGAACTGGGCCAGCGCGGTGTCAATCTCTCGGGTGGGCAGAAGCAGCGGATTTCTATTGCCCGCGCCCTGCTCATGCAACCGGAAGTTCTGATTCTGGACGATAGTACCAGTGCCGTCGATCTGCGTACGGAAGCGAGCATTCAGAAGGCACTGCATTCCCTAATGAAAAACAGCACCACCTTCCTGATTGCACAACGGATATCTTCCGTAAAGGATGCAGACTGCATTTACGTGCTTGATGAAGGAGAAATCGTGGCAAGTGGTACACATGAGTATCTCATGGCCCATTCGTCACACTACCAATCCATTTATTATTCACAGCAACGGAAGGAGGATGTTCAATTTGGCTAAAAATGCTTCCTCCTCCATCCATCAAACCGTTGTTCCGCCGATCGGAAGACCTGGGCCACCCGGCCGAGGTCCGGTTCCCAAAGTAAGAGCCAAGAACGCCCGGCACGCCATCATTCGAGTATGGTCATACATGGGACGTCATCGCAAAGGGGTTATCTCGGCTCTTGTACTGACAGCTCTTGGAACGTTGCTTAATCTGGCAGGACCTTATCTGCTCGGCCGTGCGGTCAATGAACATATCGTCCCCAAAATGACGGATGGCCTGCTGAAAGACTGCATGCTATTGCTGACCGTATACGTGCTCGGCTCGCTCATGATGTGGGCTCAATCCTATGTCATGATCGGCGTATCCCAACTGACCGTGAAGGATCTGCGCCATGCTCTGTTTTCTAGGCTGCAGCAGCTGCCGATCCACTTTTTCGACAAAAATCAGAGCGGTGATCTGATGAGCCGGGCTACCAATGATATCGATAACGTGTCCACGACGCTGAATCAAAGTGTAACCCAGCTGATGTCCAGCGCCATCTTGCTGGTTGGCTCCCTGTCGATTATGTTTGCCCTGGATGTCCGACTGACTCTGCTCAGTCTGGTGACGGTTCCCCTGATTACGATCGCCACTCGGCTGATCGCTTCAAGAACACGCAAACATTTTACTGCACAACAGAAGCTGCTTGGTGAGCTTAATGGCTACGCTCAGGAGACCATTGCCGGACAAAAGGTGGTCGCAGCTTATAATCGTCAGGAGCAGGCGCATAAACATTTTCAGAACCTGAACGAGAAGCTTCGCACTTCCAGTACCCAGGCTCAGAGCGTATCCGGTCTGGTAGGCCCAACGATGAATGTCATGAACAATATCGGTTTTGCCATACTGGCAGCGGTAGGTGGCTGGATGGCTTATCATGATCTGACGTCCATCGGGCTAATTGTAAGTTTTCTTGCCTACTCCCGCCAGATTGAGCGGCCCATCAATGATCTGGCGAACCAGTATAATCTGATTCAGGCAGCCATTGCAGGTGCTGAACGTGTATTCCACATTATTGATACACCAAGTGAATACGTGGAAGAACAGAAGATACAGCTGGAACAGATTCAAGGTAAAGTGGTATTTGAGGAGGTATCCTTTGGGTATAGCCCTGAGAGAGAAATTCTCAAAAAGGTCAGCTTTACCGCGAAGCCAGGCGAGATGATTGCACTTGTTGGACCGACTGGTGCGGGTAAAACGACCATTATCAACCTGCTGCCCCGTTTCTATGAGATTACGGGCGGACGAATTACCATTGACGGCTGCGACATCTCGGAACTTGAGAAAGATCAGCTTCGGCGCGAACTTGGCATTGTGTTACAGGATGCTTATCTATTCTCCGGAACCATTCGTGACAATATTGCCTACGGCAAACCGGATGCAACGGACGAACAGATTCAGCAAGCGGCGAAGCTGGCCAATGCCCACTCCTTCATCCGCAAATTATCGCAGGGTTACGACACCCCGATCATCTCCGGTGGCAGCAATCTGAGTCAGGGACAGCGACAATTGTTAACCATCGCTCGTGCCATTCTCGCTGATCCTGCCATTCTTATTCTGGATGAAGCGACCAGCAGCATCGATACGCGCACCGAAATGCAGATTCAGGAAGCGATGCGAACCTTGATGAAGGATCGCACCAGCTTCGTCATCGCCCACAGGCTAAGCACGATCCGTGAAGCCGATCAGATTCTCGTCATCGATGACGGCAAAATTGCCGAACGAGGCAACCATGATGAGTTGATGCAGCAGCAAGGTTTTTATTATCAGTTGCATCAGGGTCAGCAAAATTAACCAATTTTACCCTTGAAGACAAGACGAAAACGCCGCATTAGGTTCCGTTTTATTCCGGACCTTTGCGGCGTTTCCATTTTATCGCTTCATTCGTACAATTCCGCGTGTAGATTTATTTAAAAAATTCAATGTGTGTTCCTTAAATTCAGAAGGAGTTAAGTTGTTTATTGCTTCAATAGATTGATCAAGAGTTAGCTTTTGGCGAAATAAAATGGTATTAATCTTTTTTATCGTGCTTATTTCTTCATTTGAAAATCCATTTCTTCTTAGACCAACGATATTAATGCCATGTATGTACGAACGCGTACCATCTGCTAAAGAATATGGAATAATATCTTGTGAAACTTTACTTCCGGCTCCAATCATTGCAAACCTTCCGATGTTACATGATTGGTGTACACCAGAACCACAACCAAAAGTGATATAGTCTTCAATATTAACATGTCCGCCAATTTGCACATTATTGACGATGACGTTGTGATCTCCCATCACTACATCATGTGCGATATGAGCATAATTCATAATAAAGTTGTTACTTCCTACTCTCGTGAAACAATCTCCTTTATGTGTGCCTTTACATATGGTGACATACTCTCTCACGGTATTATTATCTCCAATAATGAGATATGATTCTTCGCCTTGGTAACTTTTATCTTGTGGGTCTGAACCGATAATTGCACCATGTGAAATATAGTTATTCTCCCCCAATATCGTGTTAACCCCTATGATTACGTGACTTCCAATCCTACACCCGCTACCTATTTTCGAATTTTCTTCAATGATACTGAAAGGTCCGACTTCGACATTGTCCCCAATTACTGCCGTAGGATGAATAATGGCTGAGTGATGTATCATTTAGCACCTTCCTTTGTTTTGGAAAGTTCATCAAGCTTCTCATTTAGTTTTTTTATCATTTTCGGTAGTCTGGAAAGTGCAGCGGATTCTCTTAGTTGTCTCTTATGTGAACGAGCTGTATATCCCGACACCGTTGAGTTCTCGGGCATGTTTTTAGTAACCATGGTTTTAGCTAAAACCACGCAGCAGTCTCCAATGGTAATATTATTAATAACTGCACTTCCACCAGCCAATATGACGCGATTACCAATCTTCGATGAGCCCCCAATTGCACTTGTACCTGCGATAATACAGTGCTCACCAATTTGAACATTATGGCCAATTTGAATAAGGTTGTCCATTTTGGTCCCTTTACCAATGGTTGTTGAATCAATCGTTCCACGATCAATAGTCGTGTTTGCACCAATTTCAACATCATCAAAAATAATGACATTTCCAATATGGGGGATTTTCACTTGTTTTTGCCCATCCCATTCAAAACCAAATCCGTCAGCACCAATCACTGCACCTGAGTGAATGATGACGTTATCTCCAATGAAAGTATCATGTAACACAGTGACATTAGGGTGTATCAAGCAATTCGTTCCAATGGTCACATTTTTACCAATAAATGAATGCGCGGAAATGATAGTATGATCTCCAATAGAAACATCTTCTTTAATTACCGCGAAATCGTCGATCTGCACATTGTAGCCTAACGTTACCGAAGGCTCAATTGTTTCTGATGATACTACACCACTACTTTTGTTTTTTTCACTAAACATTTCAATTAAGCGAATAAAATCGAGTCTGGGGTTTTTCACCTTAATAACAGGTACTTTAAATTTTATTATTGTTGTTTCTGGCACAATGAAAGCTGAAGCATTACATTTATCTAATTTATTTAGATTTTTATCCGTAACAAAAGTAATTTCTCCCTCTCTAGCAGCATTAATTGAACCTACGCCCGTTATAATGACATTGCCATTACCTATTAGAATCCCATTTAACTGTTCAGAAATTTCATATAAATTACATGGCATGATATAGTCTCCTTTTGTATTTAGATTAGATTATTTAATAATTCTCGAGCAAAAAGAGTGTTCAAAAAATGAGAGGTTCCCGAGCCTATGATTTTTGCATGAAAAGAAGGATTCAAAGCTAAATCGCCAATAAGATCCAGCAACTTGTGACGAGACAATTCATCATGAAAACGTAAGTTGGGATAAATTTCCTTTTTACCAATAACTATTCCATGCTCTAAAGAAGCTCCTTGAATTAAACCTTTGCTTCTTAAGTACATTACTTCTTCTTCAAAACAAAATGTCCTAGCTGGCGCAATATCAGTTAAGTAATCGTTTTCTATAAAATTAAAATTGGATGTCTGATCCGAGAGGTAGGCAATTTCATGTTCATTTTTAAAACACACGCAATAGGAGACCATAGAGGAGGGATGAGCTTCAAGAAAAGAATTACCGTGCTCAACTCTAACTTTTTGTTGTAAATGAAGGTAGTTTTTTTTGACTTCTTGCTGCAGATGGCCAACTTCTGAAATCTTGGTTGCAATCTCGGTAGAGCTGCCATCAAAAATGGGTAATTCTTCACCATTAACATCAATAATCACGTTATCGATGCCCATCCCTCGAACAGCAGACAGTGTATGTTCAACCATAGATACAGTGTATCCATGCATGTTTTTAAGCTGTGTGCAACGTTCCGTATTGGATACATTATCGATTTTAGCTTGAATAATTTCATATGGATCTACATCAACTCTTCTAAAAACAATACCTGTGTTTGGTTGTGCAGAATGCAGAGTTATCTTTGACAAATTCCCACTATGTATAGCAATGCCGTCCAATGTAAAGCTACTACGAATCGTTTTTTGGTACATAGCATCCCCTCCGTTTTAATTGAATATTATTCTACTGAACTATTGCAACAGCCCACCCAGTTTATCGTGTAACTCATTAAACAGCCTTCCCCCTTTGACATAATTCTCACATCGGATCCTATTTACATGTATTATATCGATTAAGATTAGCTGATGTTGTCGATATTTGGAGGATCTTCAAATTCACATGAATGTAAAATTTTATAATAAAAGTAGGACAAACCGTTTATGGAGTATAAAGGACTCCAGTTGAAGTACGGATTTACAAAGAGCATATCTTGTGTAAGTCGCAGTTTGGATAACCGGCGGTCTGTCTCCGAACGAATTCAGAAGAGCGAAGAGCAGCATAACAAGAAACCTTAGCACGTCATTGAGCTAAGGTTTCTAAACGAACCATTTTTTGTTTTTTAACTGTCTACTTGACGGGGAGCAGTTCAGTTGGAATTATGCCCCAATAGGTAAATGAAGGGTGAATGTAGAGCCAATCCCCATTTCACTATGAACGGTGATTTTGCCATGATGGTCCAGAGCGATTTTCTGACAGAGTGCCAGTCCAAGTCCTGTACCTTCTTCCTTGGTTGTATAGAATGGATTAAAGATCGTGGCCAGAGAGTTCTCCGGAATGCCGCTGCCCGTATCGCTAATCGAGATAAGCGCCTTATCTCCATCATGCAGCAGATCAATATGCACCTCACCCGGGTCTGTCATCGCTTCAAAAGCATTACGGATCAGGTTGATCAGGACCTGTACGATCTTGTCCCGATCCATGTTGACCACGACTGGCTCACCGGTCATTTCAAGTGTGATTCGATGGCCCCGTGATGCTGCATCCGACTCAGTTAACGACATGACTCGTTCGAGACAATGCCCCACTCGTTCAGGTTTCATGTGATTGGTATGTGGTTTGGAAAACTGCAAAAACTCAGCCGTCAGTTCCGTAACCCGTGTGATCTCCCCCATAATGACTTCATACCAAGGAGCGATATTGAAGGCCTGCCCCCGTGACAGCTGCAGGAATCCGCGAATGGCCGTCAGCGGGTTGCGAATTTCGTGAGCCATGCCAGCGGCCAGTTCACCAACAGCCCGGAGTCTTTCGGAACGGAAGACCTCCTCTTCGTTTTTCAACCATTTATTGCGCTGATGCTGGAATAAACTGTCCTCCGCCACCGTAATAAAGTGCTGCAGCGTCTCGGACATTCCCGGATAGAGGGAAATACTGTAGTTTACCTGCAGCCCCCGCAAATCCCCTGACAGGAGTGACGTCACGCGTTCTTCAATGTCCTGTGTCTCAGGCAAAATGACTGCATAGCGATCTCCTGCATAACGGGATATACCGTACGAATCCGAAAATTGTTTTGTAATGCTCTCGCCCGTATTTCTGATAACGCTGCACCAGTTGTCTTCGACCTCTTTGTCAAACCCATTGAGATTCTGAATATTCAGAATTATCAGCAAAAAGGAGCGGTGCTCCTCCACCGTTTTATTAAGGGCATCCATGTATCCTTCGTAATTCAGCAGCCCGGTGAGTGGGTCATGGAGGGTAAGAAAATCATTTTTCTCTCGAAGTCTGCGCTTCTCTGCCTCGCTGTTAATTAAGGTATGATACAAAAATATAATGACTATCGCAGTTAACATGTCAAACAGGGATACCAGCAAATTATATGTATCTATCGGTACATAGGTGAGCCGAATCACTGTATATTCGAGCACAAGCAGCATCGAAATGGGCAAAGTCTGGGCAACGCGTTGTTTATCCTGAATCATCGACATGATCAGCAGATAGTACAGCATATTGCACCAGTTCAATGCACTGAAATAGTGGAATATCCCAAGAAAGACCCAGTGGACGTTACGCAGTGCAGGATAACGTTTCTCCCCATATATACTTGCTACAAATAACACACCAGCACATATCATTAACGCGAGATGGGAAGTAAGCCCTAGAAAATAAGAGGACAGCATTACAAGCAGACATCCTAGCGGGAAAATAACCATTTTCATCGTGTAACTCAGCAAACAGCCACGCCCCCTTTGACATAATTCTCGCATCCGGATTCTATTTACATGTATTATATCGATTATGATTAGCTGATGTTGTCGATATTTGGAGGCTCGTCAAATTCACATGAATGTATAAATTTATAATTAAATTAGGACAAACGGTTTATAGGAAAACGGAGAATGCGAAACTATTTTACATCACATTGCCCAACACTATGTTACAATACATTAATGGGTTTATTTAGGATATCACACCAGATATGGAGGGATTGAATGATACAACAAAGAAAACCGATAGGCATCGGGACACTTTCTTTGCTTGTGCTCGCAATGGGGGTGGCCTTTAATTTTCCCTGGGGCACAGAAAAGCTACAGCTCAGCCACTATTTATTTAATCTATTGAACTTGCCTATCTATAGTAATGGTCATCAAGGATTTCACATTCCATTTATAGTAGCTATAATCTTTTGGTTATCTTCCGTTTTGATCGCACGCAAATATCATTCTCACTATGGTACAAAGTTGGCCTACAAGGTCGGTGGTTTCATGCTGATCTTTAGCGTCATGATCTTTCCACTTTACGGAATAATATGGGCTGTATTTCATTAAAAGAGAAAAATAAGCATAAAGCCAGCCCCTGTCATTCCAGGAAGCTGGCCTTATGCTTTATTACTACACTTCTATTTTTTTGCCATATACTTACGGATATCAAATGCCACCGCGGCCACAATAATCAACCCTTTAATAATGAGCTGCCAGTAAGGACTTACGCCAATAAAGGTCAGACCATAGTTGATAACCCCAAAGATCAGCACCCCTGCCATAACACCAGGCACCGTTCCAATACCACCTGCAGTGGAGACGCCCCCCACAACGCAAGCGGCAATGGCATCCAGCTCATACATATTACCGTAATTGTTCGTTGCCCCGCCCGTACGCGCGGCTTCCAGCACACCGCCCAGTCCATACAATGCACCTGCAATGGCATACAACGCAATCAGGTTGCGTGCCACATGAATGCCGGATACATGTGCAGCCTGAATGTTGCCACCAATGGCATACATGTTCTTCCCGAGGCGAGTCTTGTTGAAGACCACCCAGCAGATCAGCGCAACTGCTATGGCAATCAATACGATATACGGAATGGAATAACCACCACCAAGATCAATGTAACCAGATCCGATAACGGTAAAATCAGGTCTCAGTCCACCAATTGGTTGTGACTGGTTGGGCTCCGTATCAAAATAAATCGAGTTCAGACCATAGACCGCAACCATCGTCCCCAGTGTGGCAATAAAAGGTGGAACATGTAGTTTGGCTACAATGATGCCGTTAACGAGTCCGACCGCCAGACCAGCGATGATCCCGATGATGATCGGAAATCCCACCCATAAGTGTGGCAGATCGGGAAAGAACCGATTGGCATATTCGTCGATTTGCAGCATGGATGCCGATACAACAGCGGTTAGACCTACGACGCGTCCTGCCGACAAATCAACCCCACCTGTTACCAGGATAAACGCAGCACCCAGCGCAATGATGGCCCGTGTGGAGGACTGTTGTAATATATCCCGAAGTGTAGAGAAAGCGAGAAAGTGTGGATCGGCAATGGCAATACCAATGACGAGTAAGATCAGCACAATAAAAATTGCGCGCTGCGCCACATACTGCTTCACCTGATTGATAACCTGTGTGTTCATATATTCCCTCCTGACTAAGCCATCCGCTGCTGTGCGGCCAGCCTCATGATATCCTGCTCTGTTGCCTCGGCTCCATCCACGATTCCGGTGAGCCGTCCTTCGCTCATGACCATAATTCGATCGGACATGCCTAGCAGTTCGGGCATCTCCGAACTGATCATAACAATGCTTTTGCCCTGGCGGGCCAGTTCCGTAATAATGGTGTAGATTTCAAATTTCGCGCCCACATCAATCCCGCGTGTCGGTTCATCGAGCAGTAGAATTTCCGGGTCAGTCAACAACCATCTAGCCAGAAGCACCTTCTGCTGATTACCGCCAGAAAGGTTGCGAATTAGCGTGTTAACCGAAGGCGTTTTGGTTCTGAACTTCTGAGTCTGCTCATGTGCCTCATCTCGGCCTTTCTTCTCATCTAACAGACCAATCCGATTCCGGTAACGTCCGAGACTCGCAATAATGGTATTTTCATATACAGACAACACTGGAAAAATCCCCGTGACTCTTCGCTCCTCGGTCAGCAGCGCTATGTTATGGCGCTTCGCTGCGGCGGGCGACTTGATCTTCACCTTGCGTCCATGAATTGATATCGTACCTGAAGCAAGTCCGCGTAAGCCAAACAGCGACTCAATCAATTCCGTTCGCTGTGCGCCAACAAGGCCGCCGATTCCAAGCACTTCGCCTTTCCTCAGTTCAAACGTCACGTCCCGGAATGAATTCGGCTGACTGGAGGTTAAGCCTTCTGCCTTCAAAATCACTTCTCCAGGTACATTCGTCCGTTCCGGGAACCGTTCATCCAGATCACGTCCAACCATGCGCGTAATGATCAGATCGGTCGTTAAATCGACAGCATCCCAAGTACCCACCACAAAGCCATCCCGCATAATCGTGACCTCATCCGAGATCGTCAGAATTTCCTCCATCTTGTGCGAAATGTAGATAATGGACACGCCGCGACTGCGCAGCTGATTAATAATGGCGAAGAGCTGGTCCACTTCCTTGCCCGTGAGCGAGGACGTTGGCTCATCCATCACAATGACTTTGGATTGAAAAGAGACCGCTTTGGCGATTTCCATCGATTGTATTTTGGAAACGGATAGAGTTCCGGCCAGAGCCTTGGGATCAATGTCCAGATTGAGATCCTGGAACAGGGCCAATGTATCAGCATACATTTGTTTCTCATCCACCAGCAGTCCCCACTTGGGAAACCGTCCGAGCCAAATGTTCTCCATTACCGGTCGATGAGGTACCGGATTCAGCTCCTGATGAATCATCGATATGCCATGCTGAAGCGCCGCTTTCGAACTCGGAATCTCCACCTCATTGCCGTCCATCCGAATCGTTCCTTCATCCGGGCGATACATACCGAACAGACATTTCATTAGCGTGGATTTGCCCGCTCCGTTCTCTCCCATCAGCGCATGTACCGTGCCCGGCTTTACCTTCAATGTGACCTGACTCAGTGCCTGCACACCCGGAAATGCTTTGGATATTCCGTCCATCTCCAGCAGGTAAGGTGATTCCATCTTTCATCCTCTCCTTCCGTAAACCCGGCAAAAAAGGACGCCATCTCATGACGGACGTCCCTGTTTGCTGCTGTTATTGGGCGTCGGCAATGTTGTCTTTCGTAATTTTTTTGTATGCAATCCAGACGTATTTGCCATCCGTAATGTCATAACCCGTATTTTCCTTCGTTGGCGTCTCACCCTTCGCGAGTACGGAAGCGAGTGCAACCGTTGCTGCGCCCTGGTTCTTGGCATCATTCAACACCGTACCCAGCATCGTTCCGTCCTGAAGAGCCTGAATGGCTGGAGCGGTCGCATCTACACCGACAACCGGCATCGTTTTGCCGTCCTTGAAGTATCCGGCTGCTTTCAACGCCTCAATGGCGCCAAGTGCCATGTCATCGTTGTTAGCCAGTACCGCTTCGATCTTGTCTCCATGGGAGGCGAGGAACGCCTGCATTTTTTCCTGGCCTTTGACCCGATCCCACATCGCCGTATCTTCCGCCAGCGCCTCTACCTCGATACCTGCATCCTGAATGGCCTGAACGGAATATTTGGTCCGCAGCTCAGCATCCTGGTGGCCCGGTTCGCCTTTCAGCATGACGTATTGCAGCTTGCCGTCCCCGTTTTTATCTGCCTCAGGGTGAGCCTTCCAGTAATCCACAATGAGCTGACCCGAGATCGTGCCGGACTCTTCCGCCTTGGCTCCAACGTAATACACTTTATCCCACTTGTTCATGTCTTCGGCAACCGGCTCACGGTTCAGGAAGACCACCGGAATGCTTGCCGCTTTGGCTTTGTCAATAATGACTCCTGCTGCGGTCCGGTCCACCGGATTCACGGCCATTGCATTGTACTTCTTGGATACAAACAGATCGACTTTTTCATTCTGGGTTGGCTGTGCGTTCTGGCTATCCACGATATCGAGTGTGGCTTTGCCTTCCGCTGCTGCGGTCATCGCATTCCTTACCCCCGTCATGAACGTATCATCGAACTTATAGATCGCCACACCGATCTTCGGCGTTTCTGTTCCTCCTGCTGCCTGACCTCCTGCGTCTGTTCCCGTACTTCCGCCTGCGCTGTCTCCACCACTGCTGCACCCCGCCGCCGCAACCATACATGCTGTAAGCAACAATGTCATCCACGTTTTCTTCATATCCTAATGACCTCCCCCAAGTTCATTCGGCTTTACCGATGTCTTTATTATGAAAGGGTTTACAATAAATTCGAATACAATATCTTCCTCTGTTTTATCGAAATCTTCCTCAATTATCTTCCTGTCTTCATTGTACAAAAGGAAACAGCAGCTTCTGGTTATCCATCCAGAACATATTGTCCGTACTGACCAGCTTCGTTTCCAGCGTTACTCTGGCTTGTACTTGTTGATTGTTCAGCCGTGCAACGGCCTGATTCACGCCAAGATATCCTGCACTGAATCCATTTTGTACAATCAAGTGTTGAATTCTGCCTTCCTGTAACTGTTCTAACTGCTGCTGTTCACTGCCAAATCCCACAATCTTCACCTTGTTCCCATTTTTCTCGGAAATTCGCCGGTTCAATTCATCCGCTGCACCCAGAGAAGCAGGTTCCTGAAGGGCAATTATTCCGTCCACCTGCCGCTGATCAAGCAGTTGCTTCGTCGCCTGCCAGCAACCATCCCGGGTGCTGCACACGGATTGTGTCTCCACATGAATGTCCGGATACCGGGCTAGTGATTCCTCTACCCCTTGCTCTCGGTTAATCAGACCCGGATTTACAGGATCAGGACCGAGCAAGGCAACGCGCCCTCGTCCTCCCAGCAGTACAGCCATCGCCTCGCCCGCCTGCCGTCCAGCCTCAACGTTATCCATCGAGATGACACTTGTTATGCCTTTTACAGGAAACTCGTCATTCAGCAAAATTACGGGGAGGGCCACTCCGTTGACATCCTTTGTCTGTGCCTTCTGGATGATGCCGCTTAGTGCCTTCTCACTCAAGGGATCGATCAACAGGGCGGATGCTCCCTGTTCCAGTGCCAGCATGACTGCATCGACCTGAGCTTGTTCACGCTCGCTCAGTGGATAAGTTCCATTTTGCAAATGCTCTTGCTTGACCTTTCCCTGTCCTGCTGCGAAGTCAGGGTTAGAGGGCGCGTAAGTTAACCCCTCTGAGGGAAAAGCCTCCACCGTAATCAGCTCCGCCCCCGCTTCTTTGGCAGCCGCTTCAGCCCCAAGACGAATCGCTTCTGCAAGTTCCCCTGTTCCCGCTGGCGTAATTAGTGCAATACGCGGCGGCGACCCCGTCGGATCAGCGTTCGACAACCCACACGCCATACATAACAACAGGCAGCAGATAGCTGCTGCAATGGACATATAACGAAGTATAGGGACTCTCACGCGAATAATTTCCACGCGGACGCAGAGTTTCATTTTCATAACTAAATGCCCGATCCAGTCCGTTCTATTGATCTTATTCGCCTTGTTGGTTCGCTTGGCACACGTGCTGTTCCCTTTATTGTTCATCATGAGCATCGTCCTCCTCCCGTTCCCATTGGAGCGGAATCCGAATCCAGACCGTTGTACCTTCTTCCAGCTCACTATCGAATTCAAGACCATAAGCCTCGCCATAATAGAGCTGAATTCGATCATGTACATTGCGTACAGCTACACCTGATCCTGCACCACTTTTCACGATAGGACTGCCTACCAGGAGTTTTGACATCTGTTCTTCCGTCATGCCAACCCCATTATCCGTAATGCGGAACACCAGCTTGTCTCCTTCCCGGTATACACGAATCTCAATGCATCCCTCGTCCATATGATATTCAATGCCATGCACGATCGCATTTTCAATGAGTGGTTGAAGCACCAGCTTAAGTGTCAGGCAGTCCAGTGTGTCCTCATCCGCATCCATGCTGAAATTGAATTTGCGCTTGAATCGCATTTGCTGAATCGTCAGGTAATGATGGGCATGCTCCAGTTCTTCCCTGACCGTAATAATCGTTTTGCCTTGACTGAGACTGATGCGAAACAATCGGGACAACGAAGTGATCATCGTAATAACTTCCTCATTCCGGCTCATGCCCACCATACGCACGACCGAATTCAACGTGTTGTACAGGAAATGCGGATTAATCTGAGCCTGTAAAGCTTCCAGTTCAAGACGCCGTTTCTGTTCCTGTTCATGGATAATTTCACTCATCAAGGTACGGATTTTATTAACCATCAAGTTAAAGCGACGGGATAAACGTTCCACTTCCAGCGGCCCTTCAATAGGTAGCTCCACGTTGAAATCCCCCCGTTCCACAGCCTTCATCTTTCGTTCCATGCGCCGAATTGGACGTGTCAGACTGGAAGAGAGGAACAGCGAAACCAGGATGACCAAGACCAACACAACGAGCAGCACCCGAATCAGATATCCATTAACCTCCTGGCGGGTCGTCATGATCTCATCCAGATAGGCCACACCAACGATCTTCCACCCAATATTGGCGACAGACTTGACGGAATTCAACCTTTTCTGCCCGTCCGCCTCATCTTCATAACTACCTGTTGCAACCAAAGCCTGTTCAATATTTTCACTTTTGAGCCCCATGTACATCAATTGCTGCTGTGGGTGGTATACGATATTACCTGCACTCTCGTCGATGATATAGACGTATCCCCGTTGCCCCAGACTGACCCGGCGGCTCAGTTCATCCATCTGTTTGAAGTTGATATCCACCAGCAAAATGACCTGCTGATCCTGACCATTTTGCCGTATCGTAATACCTTTGCTCATGGAAACGACCCATTTGTATGGGCCTGTGTACATGTTCTGGATATGAGGCAGCGAGAAACTAAGGTGATCCGGCACTCTAAGCGCAGATTGAAACCACCCTTGCTGTGTCACATGGGCACTCGGTTTTAATTCGGCTGAAGGTCTGTTCTTGAGCAAATGCCCTGTCGAATCCAGCAAAGTAATGGAGATGATATCTTCGCGGCTGCTAAGCAGCGTGTCGAGCTGTTTGTCTACCTGATCCCCTTCCCACGTTCCATCCCGCAGCATATGCTCTTCGATAGCTCGATACAGATGCGACATGCTACGAACATAATCCTCCAGATTGTAACTGACCTGGTCCACGATCTGTCTCGTCGTCAGCTCCGCACTTCGCTCCGCAGCCTGTGTGAATTTGTCATGCAGCAGCAGCGCCATGATGGTGAGCACCAATACGATGAAGACGGAGAAGGACCACGTAATAATAAAGCGGATACTGCTGACTCTCGATGACCTCAACCTGGACCGCAGCCTAAGCCAAAGGGATCTCATCCATCCGGCAAACGGACTCATCGGATTGAGCCTTCATTAGCTGTTAGTGCTGCCTGCTTGCGATATTCTTTAGGCGAGATGCCGATATGCTTTTTAAAACAAAAACTGAAATAATTCGGTTCGGCGAAGCCTACCTGACCTGCAATCTCAAACGACTTCAGCTCCGTGGAGCGAAGCAGTTCCTTGGCCGCTTCCATACGGATCTGCATCAGATATTGCAGAAAGGTGAGCTGCACTTCTTTTTTGAAAATGCCACAAAAATAACCCGAGCTAATATGCAGATGTCCGCATACTTTCTGAATGGACAGATCCGGATCGGCATAGTGTTCTTTGGTAAATGATAACGCCTGCTCCACAATATCCTTGTATACATGCTGCCGTCCGCTGGCGATGCGATGTTGTACAAGCAGACAAACCTCCCGCACTTTGTTCTGTGCCTCGGACAACCCTGGTAAACGGAACAAATCGGCGTACAACTGGAACCCCGCCCCAAAGATGTCCTCCATCGCCTCACCTGATGCCTGAGCTGCCTTCCAGACGGTCGTTAGAACTTCAATTAAATAGAGCTGAATGTCACTTCGCCCATGCTCTACCGTAATTTCCCGGAAAATGATCTCCAGCGCTTCTTCCAGTTCCGTCTGCGTTCCCGCCTTCAGACAGCGTGTCAGCGCCTGCTGCTTCAGCTCGTCAAAACGAAGCTTGCCCGCCGTCTGCCGCTCGACATCGGCAATATAGATAAGCGGATCGGTCCCCGGCACAAGTCGGTAATCCAGCGCCAACAGTGCATCCTCATAAGCATGCTTTACACCCGCCAGTGTATTGACAATCTGTCCTGATCCTACGGTAGCGGGAATACGTAAATAGTGGTTAATGCTGCGCATGACATTTTCGAGTGCCTGCTGCTGGCGTTTCTCCCCCTCTGCTCTACCCCAGCGATCCACGTAAAGCAGTACAATCGTCTCCTGATGCATAAAAGCATGTCCGGCTTCGTGTTCCATCCACACTTCTGCTGCAATGTTCAGCGCAGCGAATTGCTTCAACTCCGCATCCTCCGATTGAAGCAAGGACTGTCCTGTACCTTGTCTATGTTCAATTGTATTCTGACGTTCAGCATCAGACGGCTCGCGATCCACTCCTTGCTGCACTATCTCAGCATTCCGTGCCTGTGAAGTTTCCGCTTGCCCACGCCGCGGCGTTTTCTTCCCTTCTCCATCCATATGGAGGGTCAATACAGAGACACCATACCGTTCACCGCGCAGATCCAGTCCGCATTGCTTCGCTTTGTCATGAATATATTCCGGCGATTTCTGCCGATGCAGCAAAGTTGCCATCAGATCGGCCTGCAGCAAGGGTAAGCTTGTATAATAGTGATCGCGCAGCTGTTGTACATTTTCCCGTTCAGCCACTTCTGACTCCATCTGCGCACGCAATCTGGTAAGCAGTTCTGTCAGATGTCCCGCCGAGAAAGGCTTCAGTAAATATTCATCCACACTCAGCGAGACCGCTTGCCGGGCGTAGTCAAATTCATCATATCCGGTCAAAATCACCACTTTCACAAGCGGATTACGCTCCCGTAATCTTTTGGCAAGTTCAAGTCCATCCATAAAAGGCATGCTGATGTCTGTGACCACAATATCCGGGTCCACCCGCTCTGCCATCTCCAGGGCTTCCCGGCCATTCTCCGCCAGACCAACAATTCGCAAATCGAGCGCTTCCCAATCTACCTCTACGACCAACCCTTCGCGTACATCCTCTTCATCATCCACCAGCAATACCCGGTACACGTTCGGATTCCTCCTTTATTTAAGGGGCCTTAAGCCCAAGCAATAACGTATATGTCGATATGATCCAAGGTTGCCATCATAATATACAATATAAATTCGATTGTGTAACCGCTTACTTTTAAGGTGATAAGAAGCGATTCGTGACACGCTGGATGAACATGATGAGAAAGAGAATATCACCGAATGGAAACTGTTCAACAGCTTGGAGGATTCGTTAAACACACTTCCCCATAAAGAACAATCTTCCTTCATCGCTGCCTATTATAGTAACGAACGAAGAACTATGTTGGAAAAAGGGGACATCATGCCAGCCTTGCTTTTACATCCAGATCATACAAAGGCGATACAGTTTTGGGAAAAGCATAATGGAACCTATGCCATGATAATGATGGATACCCGAATCAATGAAAATGGCAAAGACGAGTGGTATGTAAGTCGTTCGCAGGAAATAAATAAGCCCTAACCCACTTCAGCGGGCTAGGGCGTTAATCTTCTTCAAGAGGGAACTGCTCAGGTCCAGTTCTATCCACTGCTGTGTACACTCATGCTCAATTGCTGCATGTGCTTTAATACGATTCCGTTTCTCCATCCTCTTCTACTGACG
Source organism: Paenibacillus sp. 11B (assembly GCF_030487755.1). Taxonomy (NCBI): domain Bacteria; kingdom Bacillati; phylum Bacillota; class Bacilli; order Caryophanales; family Paenibacillaceae; genus Paenibacillus; species Paenibacillus sp. 11B. The sequence goes on from NZ_JAUKNS010000005.1 coordinate 33,832, forward strand.
AAGATAGATTGGCATTTAACCCCTTCACGTAAATCATGGTGGTATCGGGATTGGTATGCCCCATCATTTCGGCCAAGCGATGCAGTGGTGTATGCTCGGCCATAGCGTATCCGAACCGATGACGAAGATCATGGGAACTTAGCCCTTCCAGTCCGGCTGTGGTCATCACCTTTTTGATCAAATGGCGCAGCGCCCTCTCCGTTAAGCGATCACTGGTTTTCTCGGAAGGAAACAGGTAAGGACTATCCAGATCAAGTCCAGCCATATACGCCTTCAACATCGCAATACACGTCATGTTCAGCGGAATTTTCCGTTGACCGTTTCGTTTATCGGCCCTCACGGTGAGTTGCCCGCTTCGTTTTCCCAATTCAATATCTATGGGAGCAAGATTACATACCTCCATCGTTCGCAAACCCGTATGAAACATGAGAGTAAGGATGGTCTGATCCCGAAGCGAGTTGCCGTTCTCAACCGCAGATATGAACGATTGTTCTTCCTCGGTAGTCATTCGGCGCGGGCTAACCTTGTCTTCCGGAATGAATTTCAGTGGTTTGGCAGGATCACTGATGATCCTGGATTCCGAGGCGGCCCACTTGAAAAAACGCTTCAATGTAATCAATCTGCGATTAATGGTAGATGGTTTCAATTGCATTACCTTTTGTGAATCTTCCCGGTAACGGACTAAAGTCGATGTCTGCACGTCCTCGATTTGGAATGAGATCCCTTCCCCCCGAGAATTATTTCCTTTATACCATTCGGTAAAATGCTTCAAATCACTCGCATATTCCTTCAAGGTTTTGGGAGTCAATTCTCCCTTAATCGTAAGTATATGTATGAATTCCTGAACAACCATTTCTCCTTGTACCGAAGTACCAGATCCCTTATCCAATAGAAAAAACCTCCAAATCTTGACTTATATTAGCGGACATGGTATTATCATATTAATCGATACATTAGCGGACATCAAGTCTGTGGGTTTGAATATACCTGATTAGCGTTGATTTTCTAAATTAGCCTTTTCAAAATGGTCGTTTAAAAACTTATTTTTTTGGAGGAATCACATGCAAACAGGTACAGTGAAATGGTTTAACGCGGATAAAGGATTTGGCTTTATCGAAACTGAAGAAGGAACAGACGTATTCGTTCATTTCAGTGCAATTCAAGGCGACGGCTACAAATCTTTGGATGAAGGACAACGCGTCCAATTTGAAGTAACTCAAGGTAACCGTGGACCACAAGCTGAGAACGTTACTAAAGTTTAATTATATTAAGGCTGCCTGTACAAGGCAGCTTTTTGTTTTATTTCAACCAAATACGAAAAGTGAGGTATGACAAATGGACAAAGAACAATTGATCACAGAAGTAGCCAAGAACGGCGGATTCTCCAAAAAGAACGCTGAAAAGGCCGTAACGGTTGTACTGGATTCGATTTTGGAAGCATTGAAAGAAGGCAAAGAGGTTCAACTGGTTGGATTCGGCAAATTCGAAGTACGTAATCGTGAAGCACGTACGGGCAAGAGCCGCAGAACAGGCAAGGAAATTCAACTTCCAGCAGGTAAGGTTCCTGTATTTACAGCCGGATTAACGATGAAAGAAGCTTTAAACTAAACAGCAACAACAGGATTGGAAAAGAGGTTTTTATTCAAACACACAATGAACATTTTGATGTAAATGTCGTGTTTTCTACGGTTGATGATATCATTAACTTTTATTCCGGCAAGCAGACAGACCAGAATAACGCGGAAGATCACACCCATTCAACACCCCCATTAGAAGAGTCTGCACAGACGCCACAACCACCCACTCGCTAAAACGAACCTTTCATCTTGGACAATAAGAAGCCCTGTTCCGCTCAACACGGTCCAGGGCTTGATTTGTGTCAATCGAGCACCCAGGGAGAATGAATTTTGGGTACGTCATTGATTAATTGCTTGGTATAGGGATGCTCTGCATGGTGAATGACCTCCTCTGCTCTCCCTGCCTCCACCATTCGTCCTTGCTCCATAATGCAGATCGTGTCGCTCACATAATAAGCCAGCCCCACGTCGTGCGTAATAAATACAATAGTCATGCGGTTCTCGTCACGCAGCTTGAGCAGCATATCCAGAATGGTTGAACGCGAGCAGGCATCCACCATGGAAGTCGGTTCATCCGCAATCAGCACCTTGGGATGCAGCATGAAAATGCGGGCAATCATAAGCCGTTGCATCTGTCCACCGGACAGTTCAAACGGATATTTGTTGTATAATTCCTCGAACTTCAGGTTAACGAAGGAACAGGCTTCCTTCATTTTGGCATATTCCTCGTCCTTGTTCAGTTTCAGTCCCTGAAGTTTGATACAGTCCACCAGCAGCTTTTCCACCCGGTGAAATACGTTGAACGAGGAGAACGGGTCCTGGAAAATGGCCTGAATATCCTTCCAATAGGCTTTACGCTCACGGTACCGCTTCAGCTGTCTTGGCTTGCCATCGTATTCGATCGCTCCATCCGATTCCTTGAGCAATCCCATAATCATTTTCGCAAGCGTGGTCTTACCACTGCCGCTCTCTCCCACAATGGAGATAATCTCCCCTTCATGAAAATCAAAGCTCACATCGTCCACCGCTGCCTTTTTGCGATTGCCTGTACCGTACACCTTGGACAGATGGCGGCCGCTGATCAGCACCTTGCCCATCGTCATACTACCTCACTCCTTTCAGGGAGCCTTGATCCGAGCCGATTACGCCCAGAAGGAATCATTTCATTGGTCTGCACTATCGTCTGTGTCAACTTGAACATCCTCGACTTCTTCTCCGTTAGAAGCGTTCTCCTCTTGGTTCTGTTCCCGCTCCTGGAACTCATCATTCCGCTCCTGCTCGAAGTGCCCTTCCTGCTCCTTCACCCTGATCTGCTCCAGCATCTCCGGTGTCAGGAGACAGCGATATAAGCGCCCATCAACATGAATGTTCTCAATTTTCCCTTGGCGGCACTCGTCGGTCACCAGTGTACAGCGCTCTGCGAAGCGACAGCCTTCCGGCACATTTTTCAGATTCGGTGGTGCACCGGGAATGGCAGCCAGCTTATGCTCCTTCATGCCCTCTTCCGGAACAATGATGGAGCCCATCAGCTTGCGGGTATAAGGATGCAGTGGATTGAAAATCATTTGCTCTGCCGTTCCTCGCTCCACGATCTCCCCGGCATACATCACCATAATTTCATCCGTCACATGGTACAGCAATGGCAACTCATGTGTGATGAATACCAGTGACTTGATGACCTTGCGGTTCAGCAAATCCTTCAACAAACGGATGACCGCCTTCTGAGAAGTGACGTCCAGTGCCGAAGTAGGTTCATCCGCAATCAGCACATTCGGATTCAGAATCGTGGAGATCGCGATGACCGTACGCTGCTTCATACCGCCGGACAATTCATTTGGATACATATCCAGCACATCCGGCGACAGATTCAATGATTGGAAGCGCTCCGTAGCCATCTTCCGCACATCCGGACGTTTCATCTCCGGACGATGTTCCTTCATGATGTCTTCAATAAACCTGATAATCCGCAGCGTTGGATTCAGTGCATTCATGGCAGCCTGGGGAATATAGGCAATTTCCTTGCCCAGAATACGAGCACGAAGCTGCTCTTTGTTCAACTGCATAATATCGGTACCATTGATCCGGATCGAACCACTGCCATAATGCAGGGGCGGGAAATAAAAGCCCATCAGGCTAAGTGCCAGCGTTGATTTGCCACAGCCCGATTCACCTGCAATACCAAGAGTCTGCCCCTCTTCCAGTCCAAATTCCACCCCGTCAACGGCAAAGACATTTTCCTTGAGCCGGGTACGGTAGTAGGTTTTGAGACCGCTGACCTGAAGTATAGGTTGGTTCATGGTCTTAGCTCCTTATTTTCGGATTGAAAATTTCGTCCATGCCCGTATTCATCAGATAAAGCGAGAAGGTAATGACGGCAATCGCCAGCGCCGCAGGAATGAATGCCCACCATGCCCCTGCTACTGGTGCTTCGAACACCAATGCCCAGTTCATCAAAATGCCGAGTGAGATCGTATTATACGGTCCCAGCCCCAGCATGGAGATGGAAGCTTCGGACAGGATGCCCGAGGCCGTCTGGAGTACAAAAGCCATCACTACATAAGACGCGATATACGGCAAAATCTCATGAATAATGATCCGTGGCGTACTGTGTCCCGAAATTTTCGCAATATGCACATGATCCCGGCTGCGAAGAGATGTCGTCTGGGCTCGCACAGCCCGGGCTGTCCAGGGCCAGCTGGTTATCCCGATAATAATGGCCGTCACTAGAGAACTGCGTGAATCAATACTGACCGAGATCAAGATCAGGATGATGAACGAAGGTATAACGATGAATATGTTGGTAATTGCCGTCAGAAAGTTATCCAGCATTCCTCCGATATATCCCGACACCAGGCCCATGACCAGACCGATAACGGTCGCAAAAATACCTGCAATCAGTCCCACGCGTATAGACGTCTGGATGCCATACATCAATTCAAGGAAAATATCCCGTCCAAAATTGTCCGAGCCAAGCAGCAGGCCATCACCCGGCGGCTGGAACGCCATCGCAATCATCTCCAGGGGATCACTGCGATTGATGAGCGGATAGATCGTAACCAAGAGCAGCATGCCGACAAAAGTCACCGCACCGATCATGAATTTGGGTGACTTCAGCAAAATCGAGATCGAATGCTTCATATCACTGTTCCTCCATTTGAGCGGCCTTGATGCGCGGGTCAATGAAGCCGTAGATGACATCAATGGTAAAATTCGCAAGCAATACAGCAATGGCAATCAGCAGCGTGCACCCCGAGATTAGTGGGTAATCCAGCTGCCTTATGGCCGTGAACAGCCATGTGCCGATGCCCGGATAACTGAATACAATCTCACAGATGAGTGATCCGCCAACCATCGTGCCGATGGAGAGCGCAAGTCCCGTAATTTGCGGCAGCATGGCGTTGCGGAATACATAACGCGCAATTCGGCCGTCGCGTATGCCCAGCAATTTACTGTACAGCACATAGTCGGAATTCAGCTCATAGATGGACATCTCTCGCATGCCAATAGCCTGACCACCAATGGTCACGAGAACAATGGAGAGAAACGGCAAGGTATGGTGTCGAACCACGGACATGATGAAGTCGAAGCTCAGCTGTGGTACCATCTGGAAGTCATATCCCCCCGACAGCGGGAACCATTTCAGTGATAACGCAAAGACATACAGCATAATAATAGCCAGAGTAAAAAAGGGAATGGAGTTGATAAACAACGCTACCGGAAACAGCACTTTATCAAAAACACCCTTCCGGTACGCCGCAATAGCCCCGAGCAAATTGCCAATCAGCCAGCCGACCAGAATGGCCGGAAGCTGAAGCCCCACCGTCCAAGGGACGGCGGAGGCCAGAATGTCCGTCACAGGCTTCGGATACAGTCCAAAGGACGTACCGAGGTTGCCTGTAAACAGATTTTTCAAATAGATGCCGAATTGTGTCCATAGCGGCTGATCAATGCCGAATTCAACCGTAAACGTCTCATACACCCGCTTGATGGAATCCGAGTCGGTCATCCCTGACGTCATTTTGGAAGCGATCATGCTCACCGGATTGCCCTCAATCAGTCTTGGCAAAATAAAATTCAGTCCGATGGCAATGACCAGGGTCAGGCCGTACCAGAATACTTTTTTGGCGACATATCTGGAATAGGCATTCATAGAATTTAGCACCCCCGAGTTTAGCGGATAAGGGCCTTATGTCTGAAGTGACGTGTTACTTCATCGTGTCCTGATTCAATATGAGTTCCTTAATTGTGAATCTGATATAACGCCTTGATGCCGGCTCCATCCATCGAGATTTGCGGTGGAATGTTGGTGCCGTCTCCTTCGGTCGGGAAACCTTTCCAGACCGATTCATTCACGGTGTCGAACACCCATGGTCTGTACATCAACGGAATGGAAGGAATGTCTTTCAGCCAGATCGTATTCAGTTCGGTGTACAATGACTTCAGCTTCGCCTCGTCAGACACGGATGGAATCTCTTCAATAATGGCGTCTGCGCGGTCATTCTGGTAACGTCCCCAGTTCCAGAACGCCATCTCGCCCATTGGGGCAACCCCTTTGGAGTACATGATCGTCATCGCACGGTTCCAAGGCTGGCTTGGGCTGACCCCGCCCGCCGGTGTGTTCATGATGATATCGAATTTGCCGGTTTGCAGATCATTCGTCCACACCGGGGATTCTGGGAATTTGGTGCGAATCTCGATACCGATAGCCTTGGCGCTCTGTGCTACGATCTCCAGGGCAGCATTCCAGTCAGACCAACCGTATGGGCATTCAACTTCGAAAGGTCCAAGGCGTGTGCCGTTAAGGACGCGGATGCCATCCTTGCCTTTCTTCGCTCCAATCTTGTCGAGCAGGGCATTGGCACCTTCAATATCCATCGTCCATTGCAACGATTTGATGGCATCCTGGTCAATGTATTTGGACTCGGCGTCCGAGTTCAAGGTCAGGGAAGGCTGCATCGGTGCAGAATATCCGCTCATGGCGAGCTCCGAGATTTTGTCATAGTTGATGCTCATGGCTATCGCGCGGCGAACGTCAGCATTATCGAGTCCAGCTTTGGACAGATTGAAGAAAATGCTTGGCATGGAACCGGGCAGATAATACGGCGCATCCTTCAGATATGTTTTGACGGCAGCCCCGCCTTCCCACATCTTCCACACCTGAGGGATAAACTGCTGCGAGACGTCCACTTGCCCACTCTTGAACGCCAGATCTCCTGCGGCATTGTCCTTGTAGATCACATGGGTGATGTACTTCGGTGCAGGCAGCTTGCCAAACAATTTCTGGCCCCAGTAGTTGTCGTCACGGACAATCGTAATTTTCTGGTCGTTATAAAAATGAAGCTTATATGCTCCGGTTCCCACCGGATTGTCATTGATCTCTTTGCGAATCGCGGTCAGATCATTATTGTTCTTCTTCTCGATCTCTGCCCAGATGTGCTTCGGCAGCATCGGAATCAGTTCAATGCTGTCTAGTACGGTCAGTTTGTTCGGGTTATCGGGGTTCAGCTTGATTTCCACGGCCTGTGCTCCATCTGCTGTCACCTCACTGATGTAAGTCCAGAAGCTGCTCCAGTTGATATCGTATTTTTTGCCCAGCTCATAGGTATATACAACATCATCTGCCGTAAAATCCGTCCCGTCGCTCCACTTCGCATCCGCATTCAATTCAATACGCAGTGTGGTTTCATCCGTCCATTCATACGACTTGCCCAGGAGAGGTTCAAGCCCACCGTCCAGCTGATTCACCATGAACAGCGTCTCGTACACCAGTTCCCTGGAGTTGCCGTAATTCACAGGAAATGCGGGATTTCCGCTCAGCAGATTAAAGTTGGTAGGTGGCCCCCATTGCAGCCCGTTGATATACAAGGTCTCGTTACGCGGGGTTTCCTTGTTGGTTTGTGGTGCAGGTTCGTTCTGGGTTGTCGTGGTCGGTGTATCCACCGTCCCTTGTGGTTCACTTACTGATGGCGGCTGAACACTTTGGCATGCGGCTAACAGCGTGACAGACATGAACAGAGCAACGAGCGGTTTTGCAGCACTCTTGAATCGCATCCTGAACCCCTCCGTGAATTCATTTTGACATTATTGGAAGCGCTTACTTAAAGTTATTCTATGACTTATCTCACACCAAACATTCCATCTCTTTTCTCAATGTTGAGACATTGTTTTGCGGTCACACGAAATAACCAGCTCCGCATGGGGCAGCTGGTTATTTATTGATTTGTATTATTACTCCACTAAGGATGAAGCACCGTTTACTTGACGAATCCATTACGAATCGCAAAGACGACCGCCTGTGTGCGGTCTTCCACCTGAATCTTTTGCAGAATACGATGTACATGAGTCTTGACTGTGCTCTCTCCAATAAAAAGCTTACGGGCAATCTCCTCATTCCGTAATCCGTATGCCATCTGTTGCAAAACCTCCAATTCCCGTCCGGTAAAGGGTTCTGGCAGTTGTTCGTTTGCTACCGTTTCCTTCACCGAATCCGGATGACTCGGGGTTGAACGAATGGCGAGGCCGATCACCTTCGATGCCACCGCAGTGCGATAAATAGCCTCCCCCCGGTACGCAGCTCGTACCGCATCTACAAGTTCATCCGGTGCCGCATCCTTGAGCAAATATCCGACGGCTCCAGCACGTATTCCTTTGTACACATAATCCTCATGATCGAAGGTGGTCAGGATGACTACTTTGCAGTCAGGCAGCACCTTCAGCAACTCCGCTGTCGCTTCCAGTCCGTCTCCTGCTTCCATCTGCACATCCATTAACACCACATGTGGACGAACCTCAGCTGCCAGCCGGACTGCTTCATGTCCCCCGCCCGCTTCGCCTACCACTTCCATATCCTGCTGTGCACTAATAATAAAACGGAGCCCATGCCGGACCAGATGCTGGTCGTCCACGAGTAGTACATGTATGTTCTGCTCCATTATTGTTCATCACCTCCCATCATCTCCTTCGCATCTTGAGGAATCGTAAGGGTTAGCCTCATTCCATGTGGGTCGACCGCATCAATGGACAAGGAGCCGCCTGCCCTTTCACACCTTGCTCTCATACTCGACAGTCCAAAACCGGGGGAGATCGGATTTTCTTTTCGATACATTCCGTTATCCTCCACAATCATATAAAGCTGATTCTCCTTCTCCAATATGTCCACCTTCACTTGGGAAGCCTGGGCATGACGAATGATATTCGTTAACGCTTCCTGAAGTACACGGTACAGTAGCTCGGACGTTTCTGGCGTCCAATGACTCGTCTGCTCCTGGGGAGTGAGTTTGATCGTGAAGCCTGCCATCTCTCGTATCTCATTCACCAGACTCGTCAAGGCGACCAGCCCGAGGCCTGCTTCATTGCTGCCCATCTGATGAGCAACGGTCCGAACCTCCTGGAGACATTGTCTGACCACTTCAAGTACTGTTCCCATCGCTTTGTCCGCTTCCGCTGCGTCCATCTTCATCATATAAGGTAATGCCTGAAGCTGAACAATAATGGAGGTCAATCGGTTGCCAACACTGTCATGCAAATCCATAGAGATCCGGCTTCGCTCTTCAAGCACGGCATACTGCATCAATCGCACGGTAGCCTGCTCCAGCTCCTGATGTGTATCCTGAAGCTCCTGATGGGCATGTGTCAGTTCAGCATGTACATTCTGCAATTCCTCATAATGGCGTTTGCTGTCCTGTCTGCTTTCCCGTCTAATTCTTGCAGCCCAGCACAGAATATAGGTTACAGCGTGAGCCATCGAATACACCAGAATCTGATCACCTTCGTATTCATCCACATAAAGTAGCGCCGCATTCCCGATGAGAATAATGATACCAAGCAACGAAGAACGATGGATGGGCAGCTTCAGCGCAGTATATCCGATGAGATAAAAGGTTAATTCAAATATGCGACTCTCGGCTTGGAAGAATTGGGCATAGAGCAGCGTCACGACCCAAATCACCAATACCGCTAACGTCCGTATTCGCTCATTTCGAAGTGACTGTGGAACCCAAACCAACATCAGGTACGGCAGCCTAACGATCAGTCCTGCACCCAACTCGACCCACGACAATTCTTTGAGGGGCTCAATCAGACTGTAGAGCAGTAACAACGTTAAAATAATATCTGCTGTATGATCCAGTACCACCGTTCGAATCTGCATCCATTTCGAATCGTTCTGCATAGCTATCCTTTCCAATCCTAAAATGTGAAACGATTATACACCTCTGCCTTGAAAACGCTGGACTTTGGCATACAGAAAATAACGTCGGGCAGCGATGCTTCCCAAAGGCAGAAACAACAGAGCACTGCTCAGGGAGACCAAAGCATGATGCACATCCCATTGGCTGGCGAGCTGTCTCAGCATCATAACTACGATCAGGAGCAAGCTGCTGGCCAGAGATCCCTTGGACATCATTTTGCCTGTGGTCGGATGGATTCGAAGCTGTTCCAGATGTACACGCCACGCGCCAAGCCCGCAACCTATAATGAGAAAAACAATATATAACAGGATGTTGCCCACCGTTAGTGGCGTCTGTGCTATGCTCGAAAGCACCCAAAACGCAAGAATAGCTGGTAACAACCATAAACGTGAGGTCTTCACTTCTTTCTCCCTTAAAGATAACAATAGAACAATGACGGCTACAATCACAATATTCATCATGTTTCTTTCCTCACCTTCTCCACATGTTCTTCGATCTACATTCAGTGTAGCCGAATTCCGCGGCAGTTAAGTCCACCTATAGATGGATTGGCTCTCTTAGGCGCTTCCATCCAGGGGCTTAATGTGGATATGCAAGGTTGCATGAAGTGCGATGATAATGGAGCATTTGGAGGCCGAAATAAAAAAAGCCGGCTCCATAAGGAACCAGCGATAGCCTCGCATTTTTGCAAATGAATTCACGCACATAACCTACTTGCTCTTCAAAAGCTCACGCAAAGTCTGCGAATCATGCGAATCATATGTAGAGACCAGTCGATCCAAATGTGTGTCCAACCACGCCTCATCCTGATCCCACCATTTCAGCTCCATCAGTAAAGCAATGATTTCATCGTCGAAGCGCTTTTTAATTGGCTTGGAAGGATTTCCACCCACAATGGTGTAAGGCTCGATGTCTTTGGTGACCGTAGCATTGGAAGCGACGATGGCACCGTCTCCAATAGTGACACCCGGCATAATGGTTACATTTTGCCCAATCCAGACGTCGTTTCCCAATACAGTGTCTCCCTTAAAAGGAAGCTGATCCAGCGTAGGGGTTACTCTCTCCCAACCAGCACCGAAAATATTGAAGGGATAAGTCGTCATGCCCTCCATTCGATGATTGGCACCATTCATAATGAATGTCACGCCTTCGGCAATTGCACAAAATTTGCCGATCACCAGACGATCACCCAGGAAATCATAATGATGCTGAATGCGGTCATAAAATTGCTCGGGTGGACGACTATTGTCACTATAATACGTATAATCACCGATCAGCACATTAGAGCGCGGCGGCAAATTTTGAATGTAACAAACGGTACGAATATTATCATTAGGAAAAAGTTTTGTTTTATCGGGAGCCATATGTGTTCCCTCCTTTTCCCTCATTGTATCAGAAATATAACCTTGTATATGAGCTAGCAAAGACATTTAAATATTATCTCCCTATATAATAGGTAAGACACCACAACAAAAAAACAAAATATGTAAAAACAAATATATTTTTTACAAATAAATGTATACTTTTGTAATTTTTTTTGGTAATATTTAAAAGTATTCTAATTATATGGGAGGTTTTCGAATGAAATTATCGCGTATTTTACCGAAAGTTGCGTCAGGTGCTTTAGCTTTAAGTTTACTATTCTCTGTTTCTCCAATTTTCGCTTCGGGTGTTCAGGACCTCACTCCTGATCAACTTGAAGTAATTAAAGCAGCAAACAATGCTACACTTAGTCAGGTGAACAAGGAGAATATTAGTGAAGACAATGTAAGCTCATTAGCGGCAGCTACTTCCTCTTATTCAGTAAAATTATCAAGAGGCAGTTTTCTAGCTTGGTCCGATGCGGTAGTAGATTGGACTGCAAATGCAACTCAAATCACAACGAGTAGTGGTAGCCAAGATTCAGGATTTGTATTTCCGAATACTGTGAGAAAAGGTGGTATCACTAAGCAAAGTTCTTCTGCTGCTTCTTACCATATCTATCTTTCTAAAACTACCATCGGAGCCGGAGTAGTCACTCCTTGGGGAGATGTAAACGTCTACGAGTCTGACTTTTCCGATTACATTAAAGTTTTCAAAGATGGGACAGCTACTAACTACTAAAATACTTATAACAACTGAAAACAACGACCATTTACAATGGTCGTTGTTTTCAGTTATGAGAGGTGACAACTATGATAACTATATCAAAACTATCAAAAGAATATAAAAAACAAGTTATTTTCAATAATATCGAATTACAAATTCCTGAAAATAAAATTACATTTATTTCGGGGCCAAATGGTTCTGGAAAAAGCACTTTACTAAAATGTCTTTTAAATCTCGAAAATTACCATGGGGAAATCAAATATAATGATCAACCTTTAGAAGAAGTTAGAGAAAAGGTATTGGTTGTTTATGATAACAGTCCCCTTTATCACAATTTAACGGGACTTCAAAATTTAGAGTTGTTATCTAATCAAACATCTAGTTTAAATGAAAAAAATCATAATATATTAATGCCACATTTTCTTAAACCAGAAATTCTCAAAAATAAAGTTAAATCTTATTCTTTGGGACAAAGAAAAAAATTAAGCCTTATGATAGCTTTGGTAACTAAGCCCAAATACTTATTTCTTGATGAAGCTTCCAATGGATTAGATCACGATACTCTGATGGATCTCAAAATTATATTAGAAAAGTTGTCAATGGATACCACGATTGTAGCAATAGGGCATCATTTTGAATATTACACATCCATCATTGATGATCTAATTTTAATCCATGATCAATCTGCGATCCAAATCAAAGATTTCAAACTTCATGAGGGGGAAGGATTGAATGAAATCTACGAACGTTACATTAAATAGTACAAAAAAAGAACTGAAATATCAGTGGTATTCTCACATAATATGGATCACTGTAATTATTTCTGTCTTCATTTCTTTCCTCAACATATATGGCTTAAAATCAAAGGCTACGAGTTCCTATGACCTATATGTTAAAACTTATAATTTGTATAAAGAAGAAGGTATGGATGTTGATAAAATGCTGGACATGCCAATAAATATCACAGGAACTGGTTCCGAACAAATTGTGGATAATCCTGTACGTTTTCGTTTAGCTGAAGCAGGTGATGCTATAGGATTACTCAATAATAGGTCAATTATCACAAATACATTGGAATGGATGACATTTGTTTTTTTTCCAATTATTTTTGTAATCTATTCTATATATCTAGCCTCTTATGACTATAAATATAAAACTATTAGAATAAAAGCAACTCAAATGGCTTCATCGCAATTAATCACATCAAAATTTCTCTCCTTATATTTAGGAGTTTTAATTATTTTTATTACGACAATACTTGTTTCATTCATAACAGGATATTTGTTTCACCAACAAATCATCAATGGAATTCCAAATGACATTTCAGCAAGATTTAATACTAGCCTGGATCATAACAACCTAATTGTTCAACTTTTATTCAGTTTAATGATAAGTCTTGTCTTTGCATCAATCGGTTTTCTACTGGGGATTTTATTTAAATCAGCACTTTTACCTGTCATTATATTTTTTGTATACGATTTTATAGTTCCCGTGCTTGGAAAATATGATATACGCAACATTATTTCTGTAGTAGCTCACGATATTTTCGAATTTAAAGGGAGATTCCAATTATTCAAACCAACCCCTGTTTCTGAAATGACCTCTTTTAGTATTTTAATTGCTGTCTTAGTATTATCTATTCTGTTATCCTACGTAAGCTTTTCTCGGCAAAGTAAGTACAACATGTAAAATTTATTATTCCTTCTGTAGAAAAAGCAGAGCAAAAATGGATTCGATCTGAGCATCGAATCCCTTTCCTCGTTCTCCGTAGAACAACATTACTCTACCGGAGAGATTTCATATTTGGATGTAAGTGTGACTTGTGCTGCCGTTTGATCCCAATCCACAGTCAGTCCCAGTCCTTCAGAGATGAAGCGTACCGGCACCAGCGTACGACTGTTTTTGATTATGGCTGGTGCATCAATTTCGAGCGTTTCACCATTCACCGTTGCCGTGCTGCTTCCGATCTGGAGCACAAGCGTCTGGTCATTCAGAACGGCGGTTACGGTTTTCGCTGTTTTGTCCCACGTTACTTCTGCACCCAAAAGCTTCAAGAATAGCGTTCACAGGAACCGTCACTCGTCCGCTTTGTTGCAATGGGTCTTGATCAGGGAACGTAACTGATTTGCCATCCAGGGTTACAGTGATCGCTTTGTCTGTTGTTCCTGTTCCGTTATCCGTACCTGTATCTTCCGAAGTCTCAGGCAAAGGCGTTACTTCACGTCCAAGCTGCTCTTGCAGGTTGGCAAGTCGGTTCAGGGCAAACGTGGTCAGCGATCCTGCTGCCATGGAGCCCATACCCCCACCTCCGCCAAAGTTGCCGCCAGGACGTGTCTGGGTATTGCCTGCGTTGTCTGTTGTCCCTGTTCCCGCCGTACCATCTGGCTGTGTTGGTGGTGTTGTTCCATCCGGTCGTGTCATACCTTCAAACCCTTCCGGAGGCGTCATGCCTTCCATGCCCTCTGGCGGTGTCATACCTTCAAATCCTTCTGGTGGTGTACCACCCATACCGCCCGTGCCGCCCGTTGCATCAGCGTTGGCAGAGTATGCAATGTTCGATTCAAACTGTTCTGTTGTGTAGAACTTCGTAGGATCTGCTTCTACATAAGGACGAATGATGTCAGCCAGATCTGTGATGCGGTCCTGGATGCCTTCCAGATAATCCGTCAATTCGTTGACGTAGCTCAAGTATTTTTCCTTATACTCTGGCACTTCAAGCAAGTTGTTGATCATCGGTACGTTTTCCATGCTAATGCCAAGCACTGGCTCGTCCACAGATACGTTCGTTGCATTGGTGTTGGTCGTGGATGATCCTGTTGTTCCACGTCCGCCTCCACCGGAGTATCCATTAAAGGACATGTTAAAGTCCCAAGGCACAACGGTAAATTTGCCATCCGCATCTCCATATAGCATGTAGTTGTGGCCTTTGTCACCGTTATAGCTGTCATAGTTGCCAAAAACCATGTTGCCCGCGATATATTTCAGCGCCGAATCGACATCCAATACGCTCTCAATATTGCCTTTTTCACCTTCAGGCATGTCATTCAGCGTTTTGATAAAGTTTTTGAGCTTGGTTTTGTTCTCGTCTGTACCCAAATCTTCCGTGATGGTGCTGTAGTCGCTGCCTTCTGAATATTGCAGGTAACTCTTCTCATCTGTATCGTAGAGGACTCCGTCCTCATAATCTTCACCGTAGTTGCGTTCCAGATAGCTGTCATCTACCGCTTCAACCCCGGTATAGAAACCAACCAGTTCGCCGTTTACATACAAGTTAACGTAGTTCGTCATCGGTATATCCATACCAATGCTGCGTAGAGCTTCATAATGAAGAACTTCACGCATGTACGATGGATCGGCGTAGTTGTTGTTCAGGACCATTTTGTCCAGACCGAGCAGGGTTTGTGTTTTGTCGTATTTATCGAATTTCAGTCTAAAGCTGTAGCGGTCCGAATCTTCCATTGAAGCTACGGCTTTCAAAGTCAGATTGCCCTTGGTGGAGAAACCAACGTTATCCAGCTTGTTGCCGTCCACTTCCACACTGACCTTCTTATATTCCTTATCCAGCGGGCTTTCGAGCATGCTCTTCCAGTCTGCATCATCAATCGTAACATTCACATCAATAACGTTGTCCGTCTGGAACAACGATTCATAGGCTTGCGTGACACCTGTGCTGGTGCTCGTATCTTCTGCGGCAAATGCAGCGTTCGGGCTTCCTACCACGGCAAAAGATGATGTTACCATCGTCACGGACAAGGCCGTTACTGCAACTTTACGTAGTAAACTATTCAATGATTGAATCCTCCTTCTTGGTTTCTGTTAAGCAACTGAGGCTTATGAAACCATGGTAGGGGACAAACCTTTAATGAATCTTAAATCAATGATTCACAACAAAAGTAGCCCATCAGGCTACATAAGTTGAACTATTAATGTTACACCTTATCACTCCGATTGCAGTACCATTTTCCGATCGCTCTTATCCCCAGATTTTCATCATTCCCTTTGTCCAAGGGAAAAAATCCGGTGATAAAGGCGAACGCTTCGCTTCTTCAAATTGGTTCTGCACTCTCCGTTTAGGTGTAACATTGAGCTTCAACTTATATAGACGCCTGCCAGGCTACTTGTTCTGATCATTTATAGCTCGGTAACTGTCACACCTGCTGCTTTGTAGTAGTTCTCATTTACATTGTTTAGAATGTTGACCTTCAGCAGAATGCCGACTCCGGCAAAAAGTCCGATTCCGTTCGTGTTACCTTCAATTCGGTTATTTTCAATCAACACATTCTCGGGGTTCCCTTCGCCGATGTTGCCCGCTCCAGCATCTCCTTTGTCACGCTCAAGCCGCACACCCCAGTATCCACTGGCGGTATTGTTACGGATTACATTGCCTCGAATCACCGTACCCGGTCCGTTCAACACTTTGATTCCTGCCGCATCTGCAATCGTGGTTGTATTCTCGATGAGATTATCCTCGATTAATGTATCGGGTGTGCCCATGGTTACCGAAATGCCGATTTGGCTGTTCGTGATCGTGTTGTCATGAATGTAGTTTCCTTTGCCTGACTTACTGTGGTTGCTGGGTGCTGAACCCCCTGTATTGCCGAGTCCGATACCTGCACCAGTAAGAACATCTGTAATAATGTTACCTGAGATTTCATTGAAATACTCCAGTTCGCCGTGAAGATCGATGGCATCCAGCTTTGTTCCGTTAAACGTATTGCCCCGCAGCACGTTGTTGTGGGCCACAAACTGAATCAGTGCTCCATGCCTGAGATAAGGACCTTCAAACGTGCTATCCTCTACCACATTCCATAACGTATCATTGGCAAAGCCGAGCCGATCGGTCTTGGCCGTCCCCTGAATGGAAATTCCATAGCCTGAACCTCCTGGGCCCAAATCTGTTGCATTGCGGAATATTGCATGCTTCACAACAACATCGCGGCTGTGCTCGATGCGGATAGCCATTCGTTTGAATTTCTCCACAATCACGCCATCGATCGTAATGTTATACGACGGAGCCTCGCCATAGTTGGCGATGTGAATCATGCTATCTGGCCCCCCTGCGGAGGGATTATTGGATTTGTGGTCGGTCGTGTAGCTACCGGACCAGGAAGAAGTTAGGGTCATATTGGATATGAGAATGCTATGCTGAGCCGATGCTTTCAGGACGGCGCTGCCCGTCACCTGATCCAGCGATGTCTTGAGCACGGTTCCTTCACTGCTCTCTCCTCTCAGGTTCACCCCGGATTTGAGCATCAGATTAGTGGTCCCATCTGGTCCGGATAACAAATTGTACACTCCATTAGGTAAAAACACTTCATCGCCAACGTTCGCCTCATCAATAGCAGCCTGTATAGCAAGTCGGTCATCGCTTGTATTGTCAGCCAGATCTGCACCGTAATCCCTTACATCAATCGTTCGTCCGGTTACGACATGTGGAGAATGGACAGCATGTGGTGTTCCATCTGTCTCCGTCAGACCTGGAGCGATAAAGGGCACCGTCCCCTCAGGAGGTTGTGGCTCAAGGTATGGAATCAGTGCAACAGGCGTCCCTCCCCCAGCAAAAGGGGCATACAGATGCACATCGGTCAGGCTCGTATAAATACTTGAATCTGAATTCCCAAGCCCGGTAATCCGTACATAACGTGCAGAAGTGTCCGGGATAACAAATGCTTGCATCTCTGTCGTATCCCCGCTGCTTTCTCCGCTGAACACCTGCGTCCACAGTTCACCGTCAACAGACGTTTCGATTTCAAAAAAGGTCTTCCTTACATCCCCTTTGTAAAAACCAACACCAACATAGCCAACTTGCTGCGCCTGACCCAGATCATACGTGATCCACTGCCCCTCTCCGGCAACAGACCAGCGTGTATAGCTGTTATTGTCGATGGTATTGGTCGCCAGGTTGCCGTCGCTTCCGCTTGCCGAGACGGAAGCAACCGGCAGGGTCGATACGGGAACCGCAAGGGTGGTCATATTGGTTGACAAAGCACTGCTGACGTTGCCCACCTCGTCAATGGCCCTCACTTGAAATGTGTATGATGTTCCGGCTGCAAGTCCACTGTCACGAAATGACTGCTTACCTTGTTCAGCCAACAAACCTCCATCCCGATAAATCCGGTAGGCAGATACAGCTATATCATCGTTGGCAGCGGGCCATCTCAGTTCGGCAAACTCCGTTCCCCAGTTGCGAACTACCAGGGAGGCGTTCGGCTCCCACTCCGGGGGTTGTGTGTCAGTTCCATCTTCAATTAAAGCGATGACGGATAACTGCGGACGTGGATTGCTCGTTCCGTTGGCTTCCTTGGTATACACGTTCACGGAAAAGCCTGTTGACCCGGCGTCCCCCAGCAGAAATGCCACCTGTCCCGCCTCTGAAATACTCTTCACATAATCGGTTACATCGACTTCGTAAACTGCCGGGCTTCCATTACGATCTGCCGTGACCTGGAATGTACCAAGTAGCGAACTTTCGCTGAGACTTTTGACTGGCGCATTCGACCAAGTTAACGATGATTCGCTCCAGTCTGTTGCATCCAAACCGTACACAGATAATTCCGTATCCGTATTCGACGTGCCTTTCTTTGCGGCAATCCGCAATCGATACCGATCTCCCTCGGGCTCATTTCCGGTCAAATTAAACTTGAAATACACATATTTCTTGGTGGACGAAGTCGAGGAAATGCTGAGCAATCCGGTGCTGGAACCCGTAGCCTGATTAAAATTCAGGTCAGGCTTGCCGCTGTCAATCGCCGCATCGTCGCTTGGCAGCTTGCTGGCGATGACCTTCTCTATCAACGGTTTTTCTTCATCCACTTCTTCACCTCCAGGCGAAGTGTCTTCAGGATTGCTTTTGAAAATTATTGGCTCCGTAACTACCCGGTTCTTCACATGTTCATCCAGGAAGGCCCACGCCTCTGCATTGGCAGTCTCGGATGCCGTTCCCGTAAACCCATGGCCCTGGCCGGGTACGACCTTCAGATCCACAATTGGGACACCCGCGGATTGAAGCTGTCCGGCAAAAGTAACGCTGTCGGTATAGGGAATGGTGGCGTCAGCATCGCCGTGCCGAATCCAAAACGGTGGGTCATCCGATGAAGCATATGTGCCCGGCATGGCAAGTCTGGCCTGTTCCGGTACATCGAATGCACGATGCCCGCCAAGCAGAGCCGTGACCGAGCTATAATTATTGGCAAATGTCGTCGTAAAATCAGCGGGTCCATACCAGTCGGCGACCGCCTGCACTTTGTCGGAATACTCAGGCCATCCGCCGGAACCTTCCAGATCCGGTACATCTACCGTCACTCCTGTATCGAGCACTACGGTGTCACCAGCGACCATATCCCCTGTTGTGCCGAGCAATGCTGCCAGATGGCCGCCCGCAGATGATCCCCAGACACCAATACGACTCGGGTCCAGATTGTACTGAGCTGCATGGGCCCGCAAATATCGAATAGCAAGCTTCACATCCTGAATCTGTGCTGGGAAAGGTGCCTCAGGTGTCAGCCGGTAGTCCAGAGATACACCAATGTAACCGCGTTTAAGTACATAATTACATATAGATCCGAGTGCTTGCTTTCTATCCCCATGGTTCCATCCACCTCCATGGATATAGACCATGACCGGCATCGGTTCAGCTGTCGCTGTCTCGGGAACAGCAATGGATGAATAGATTGCTCGCCCGCCAGCTGTGCCAATCTCCACATCCTCGTATAAAGTCACTCCTTGTGGTGGTGTGAATTCAGTATCCTCTTCTCCAGGCGGCACTGGAGAAGGAGCAGGTGTTATACCAGGAATGGCCTGACCGTAAATGGCAACATTATCGATATACATGTTGGCCTGCATGGCATCTCCTGTCCGAAAACGAATTTTCACCGTGCTGTTATTGTTCGCTTCCGCACCCAGCGACCAGCTTTTAAGTGTATTGCCTTCCTTGTTCTTCAGGTCCGGGGTGCCCGGTGGAAGTTCGAACGTCTCCAGCGTCGTCCAGGATGTTCCACCGTCCTTGGACCATTCGATAATGACGCTCCCACTTATATAGGAAGAAGCACGCGTGTAGTAGCTGAACCGGATGTTTCCGTATCCGGTCAGATTTAGCGGCAGTGCGAGAGCATCGGTTCCGTCCATCTTGATCATGTTGGGCAGCGACGGTGCGGTTGTGGAAGATGACGTTTTGGCCTTGCTTCCGCCTGCACCTTCCTGCAACCAGGGAGCTCTCAGTGCAATTCCACCCGTAGAGCCAAAATTGTCGGGGTCATCAAAATTTTCCGCGTAAATTTCCAGCTCCGGGCCCTCCGGATCTGGGATATTCTCCTCCTGCTTCGCATTTAAAATAGAATGAGGAGCAGCGTCATCCATTGCCCGGACTTCGTGTACTGGAACGATGGTGCCGCTAATGAGAATCACAGACATGGCAACAAGTACAACGCGCTTTTTCCACGTTTTGAACAAGTCATTCACTTGTATCCCCTCCGCACGGTAGTCAAATCTCCTGACATTATGCCCTTGCGATCTGCCCGTTCTCCGGAGCTGCTGCTTCTCGTTGACATGTTTCATCTGCACGGTGAGCAGGACATCCTATTGCTAATTGAAGTCGTTGCTTATCCCGCCCAATTCTAGCGACGCGGCAAAGATACGCCTTCACCGTCCTTGAATTTCTGCGTGGCTTCCTCAATCGCACGATCCCCGCCTTTAGATTTCCATTCCTCAACCACTTTCGGCCAATCGGAGATCGGCTCCTTCCCGTATACCATCTTGATCATGTGTGTGAGCAATACTTGAGGAGGTGTATCCGAATTGGGAGCAATATCGGGATTCTGTACAAAGGCTTCCAACCGCGGATCAAAGTTGATGCCATCCCGGCCTTCTTTTGCTAAAACAGTATCGTAAATATTCATCAGCTTTCTGCCTTCTTCTGTCAGCGATAACGAGCCTTTGTTGTACGTCGTATCCTGTACGAACCATAAGAACGACTGACGGTAACGCTCCTCATCCACGCCAGCAGAGTCTGTCGGAGCTGTATATGAAATCACGCCATTATCCTCTGTGTAGGTCTCTCCTTCCGTGCCGTACGTGAAAAATTTCTCCGCTTCATCTGACACCATCCAGTTAAAGAAACGGATAATGGACGCCGGATCAGCCGCATCTTTGTTAATAAAGTAAGCCCGTGTCACCGGACCGTACAAATAATAACCACCTTTTCCGTCCGGGCCGACAGGTGAAGGGATAATCTCGATTTTGGCATCGGGAACTGACGCTTTAATCTGCTTCTCCCACTGGATCAGTTCGTTGGCGTTCATGGACCACATGCCCGCTTTGCCAGAGAGAATCGTATTTTTGAAAACCGTTGAATTAATGGTCGCGAACTCTTTGTTAATGAGCCCTTCCTCGTACATGGTCTTGTAGACGGTAAGGGCTTGCTGCATATTCTCATTATCCATAAACTTCGGTACAACCTGGTCGCCCTGCTGCTCCATCATGGACAGGAATTGCTGTACGTCATAGGCACCGAAAAAGGTATCTGCATACTTGAAATCTTCACGCCCCATATATGGATTCTCCACACCAAGCTTCTTAAAGGCACGTAAAACGTCCATAGTCTCCTCGACCGTAGTGGGCACCGGTAGCCCCGTTTGATCCAGCAAATCCTTGCGAATCCAGGTTGCCCGACGAGATGGATTGGATAAATATTCGGGGATGGCGTAAATATGGCCGTCATGGGTTACCTGGTCCCAGGCTTCTTTCGGCACGGCTTTGAGCAAATCTTGCCCGTACTGCTGCAGCAGTTCATCCAGCGGCTGAAATACCCCGGCCTCGACCGATCCGGCCATCTCTTTACCGTTGACCCCGCCGTCACCCTGCACCACATCAGGAATATCGTTGGTGGCAAACATCTGGACCATTTTCTGCTCATATTCCTTATGAGGCACCAGGACGATTTTCAGATCGGTATGGGTCAGATCCTCCAGCTTCTTGACCCATTTATCCTTGTTAATGTCCGGTGACTTCTCCACATACGTATACGCCAACGTACGCAACGACATGGAGAACTTCGTTTTGCCGTCCCCCCCGCTCTCACCGGATGCCGCGCCGCTCCCCTTGTTGCACCCTGTCATGACAGCTGCCACCAGCAATAGCGCCATGCCTGAGACCATCCACTTTTTCATGCTACCCCTCTTTTCATCCTGATTTAGATTTAGGTACCACTCTTTGGTGAAGCGCTTTCAAATTAGATGTTAAAACATCCCCACCGCTGCAACAATGGGGATGTTTTAGATGAGATTGCGTTTTCTTTAGGTCAGCACCTCTAGTACGTCTTGGATACCTCAATCTTCTTCGTTACACCGTTGTCGGTGAAGTAGAGATGGATGCCGTGATCCTGGTCATCGATGAAATAGGGGACATACTTCGGCTCCTCGACCTTATACGGTACAAGCAGTGTTACAATTCTATGGCTTGAGGCAGGCCGCGTTTCCGCGCTTAGATGATAATGCTTTTCCAGCCCTTCGTACTCTGCCGGGTCCACCTCTGCGAATTGATCCGTCTGGCTGAGCGCCAGCTCACCGGAGGAAGCATAGACAAAAGTCCCTTCTAACCCTGCCTTATTTCCGTTTAGACGGAAGCTCTGCCCTTTCAGCTGTAGCGGGTGCAGTGCATGGAACAGCCATTGAACGCTGTCCGGCTTCTCCAGATCAATGTGGTCCACAATAACGAAGTAGGATGATTGCAGAAAATGGATTTCACGTACAACACGCTTCACATGTGGTACGGTGCTGGCGTAGGCATCGGTCGCTACCGCGCGTACATAACCATCACCGTCTCGCCAATAGGCTTCTTCAATCTGTCCCGTTGCGGCCATATTCAGCACCTTGTTGTTCTCGGCGTACTGTCCTGCTCCACCAATCAGCAGGTTGTTTTTGGAGCGCGTCTGCCTGCGCCATTCCCGGTGAAAGGAGCTGCCGTGCGCGATATAGTAGCCAGTATCCGCGGCGAGCGGCTCACCGAATGCATGCAGAGTGAAGCTGTTCTGGTCCGCATGACTGTGGCTGATGGAGCCATACCGGCTCGACTTGAGCAGCAGCATCATATGCTCATCCGGATTATCCATCCGGTGATGCATGGCTACCCACCCCACATCCCGGAACCACTTGAGCGGTTCGATGTCTACAGGAGACTCTTCCTCCACCTGGGAGTAATCGTGGCGGTATACCAAGTCGTCAAAGTTAAAGTCCCACCAACCGTAATTATAAAAAGCTCCCTCTGTCCCCGGATCGGATTGGCGTACACGTTCAAAGTACCACTGATACCAACGATTGCCTGTAACACCCGCCAGTTGGCGGACAAGATAGCCTGTTTTCAAGTTTACCGGGTCACCCAGCGTAGACTGATCTCCGAAGCTGGCGCGCCGAGCATCAGGAGGGTATACGTAGAGTGGAAAATCCCCGGTACGCTGGAAGAACGGCCGACGGAAGAAGTCGATGCCCGCGTAGTTTCGCAACAAATTCATTGCTTCGGTCACATAGGCCATGCCTGTTGTCCAGTACATCGGACCCTCGGCCCAACCTCCATCACTTCCTCCCCAAGGGGAGTACAGACAGGCATAATAATCGATCGCATAATCCAGCCACGCTGCGGCCTTTGGTTCCTCATGCAGCAAGGCCATACAGCAAGGTACAAGCACGGAGGACAATGAACGCACCGCATGGCTGTCGTAAGGCACATGATGGATCTTCGAGCGAACCATCACATGCTGGGCCACCTGCTCTGTCCGCCGCAGCAAACTGCGCCTTACCACATCTTGCTCTTCGCTGTTCAGCTCATCATGCAGCCAGTCATAACCCCAAGCCAGCGCGGCGGCAACCCGAAAGGCTGCCTCGTCATTATAATCGCGGGATGTCGTTCCCTCCGTATCCCAGGCTGCCACATGCAGCAGCCATGTTTTCGCCGCTTCAAGCAACCGTTCGTCACGAAGCACCCGGCCAGCGATGCTCAGATGACGAATGGCATATAACACTTCCTGACAGTCAATATACATTTGACGCCATAACGGAGCGACGCGTTTGTTATCCGGGTAAGGCAGCGGTTCACTAATCGGCTCGCGGTTTGCCCACGGCTCAACGGAATTTGCCATAAATACATCCCAGCCGCAATATGAGGGATCGGACGCAATGTCATCTGCAAGTGCCTGCAGCCCACTTACTCCGAGCCATAACCGGGGATGAGCCGTGTCCGTGGAAACATACCGCTGTGCCCGAGAAGGTATCGGTGTCTCGGGTAATCCCGCTGGTACCGTAAACCGCCGCACCTCACTCCATGCCGACATTTCCTGCTGCTTCCCCAGAACGGCGTCCACTTCGGCTTCGCTTCCTTGCTGAACTTGATGATCTACAAGCAGCGCATATCGCCAATAATAATTCCCCGGTTCAAACACCCGGTCCGGCGTAAAAAAATTATATGGAAGCGGTGCAAAGGTCCTCGTCTCTTTTTCCTGAAAAGATGGCCCCACTGACACCTGTAGAATATAGGCATTCTCATCCTCCTGCTGTGCCGCCATCCAGGTAAACCTCGGTGGATTCTCTGCCAGAACGGTATGTTCATCAGGCTCATAGTCCACATGGAACGGCCCGCTGATTGGTTGGTATAACGGTCTTTCTGCAAGTTTCCGCTTCACTTCCATCGTATCGTCCCCTCCTTATCGCAATGGTGTAGCATCAACGCATATACATTCCGCCATTGATTTCAAGCGTTTCTCCCGTTATAAAAGAACCCAACTCCGAACACAGGTACAGCGCCGCACCTGCAACATCCTCGGGACTGCCTTCCCGTCCAAGGGGAATGCTGCTTACCGCAGAAGATCGGCCTTCCTCCGAGGTGAACGTTGCATGGAACGCCGTTTGCCCGATGAAGCCCGGTGAGAGGGCATTAACCGTAATCCCGCCAGGAGCCAGCTCCTTGGCAAGCCCTTTAGTTAACGCGATGACTGCTGCCTTGGAGGCTGCGTAAATAGCTGCACCCGGACCGCCACCATTATGAGCCGCTACCGAAGTCAAATTGATTATTCGACCACCTCCAGCTGCCTTCATGCCTGGAATGACCGCTTTGGAGACAAATACGGCACTTTTCAGATTCACATCCATAATTCGGCTGTAAAGCTCCTCGCTCATCGTTTCAATGGGGCTCCGCTCCACCAGATGTCCCGCATTATTGATCAACAGGTCAATCGGACCACCAAAGCGGAGCGTAATATCCCCAACCATCGATTCAATCGCATCCGTATTCGTCACATCTGCCTGAAATGCTGCTGCTTCACCGCCAGCATCCCGAATTGCAGCCACAACCTCCTCAGCCCGATCCATATTATGCAGGCCATTCACAGCCACCTTTGCCCCGCAACGAGCCAATGCCCCAGCAATGGCAGCCCCAATCCCTCCGCTAGAGCCTGTGACCAGCGCAATTTTGTTCTGCAAGTTAATATTCATTTTCTATCGTCCTCCCTGTTATAGGTTCAATTAAATCCGCTTACTATGCTGATCCGCCGGAAGCGCCATCGTAATGGTCGTTCCCAATCCTTGCTCACTCTCAATCATCAAGCCATACGTTTCTCCAAATACCAGCTGAATTCGGCGATGGACATTCATGAGCCCGATGCCCCCGCGATGGTACACATCATCGGAATCTTCGCCTGCCAGGCGGTTCAATTCCAGACGTCGACGCAGCTTCTCCAAGCGTTCCTCACTCATGCCCATGCCGTTATCCTGAACGATGACAAGAAAGCGATCTTCAAGACGCCGAGCGTCGATTCGGATAAAGTGACCGGGCTCCATGCCTCGCGGAAAAGCGTGTTGTAACACATTTTCCACCAGTGGCTGGAGGGTGAGTCGAACCATTTTCTCCAACAACAGATCCGGTCTAATGATGACCTCCACTTCGAGTTCCCGATCCATGCGATGCTTCATGATGGAAAGGTAGGCCAGCACATGTTTCAGTTCATTCGCAACCGTGATTTCCTCCAAGTTCGTCTGAATGGAATAACGGAGCATATGGGCCATTGATTCCACCATTTGCGTAATTTCTTCTGAATCCTGTACAACGGCATAACATTTGATCGTCTCCAGGGTGTTGTAGAGGAAATGCGGATTGATCTGCAACTGAAGTGCCTGAAATTCCGCACGGTGCCGTTCCAGCGCCTCCTGCTGAAGCTCGATCTCCGATTTCTGACGGCGCAGTTCCGATTCATACACACGCTCAATCATGTCCGACAAGCGGCTGACCATCAGATTATAACTTCGAATCAACACGCCGATTTCATCGCGCCTTTCCTTCATCTCCACCTTGTTCCAGATTCCCTTCTCGGTCTGTCTCATTCCGTTCATCAGCACACGAATCGGTTCCACCTGAGAAGCGCCGATTCGATAGGCCACGACCAGTGCAGCCAGCAGGGTTCCTGCACCAACCCACAATGTGGTCGAGCGAATCGTTGCAATCGGTCGTTGAAGCTCCTCCAGAGGCACGGAAGCAACAAAACGCCAGCCAGAATAATTGGAAAGCTCCGAAATGGACAGCCGTTTGGTGCCATCCGTGTTCAGTTCAAGCGAGCCCGCCTCCATTTGCATAAGTCTGTTTACGCTGCTGGATGGCATCGCTGTCTGCGCCTCTGCCTCACCGGGAGTATAGATAACCGTTCCGTTCTGATCTATCACATACTGATATCCGCCCTGGCCGAGATCGAGTTCTCCCCATATTTTGTCAAGCTCCAGCACATTCACTTCCATCGCCAGTACACCGTTTGGGGTATAGGAGGACACTCCTCTGATCCGCCGCGCAATCGTAATGACATTGGCACTCTGCTCGCTGCGAATACTGCGTGTAAGCAATGTAGATTCGCCGTTTGCAGGCGTTGCGGCCAGTAGCTCCTTATATTGAAGAGCCGCGTCCATATCCGGTATACCGGCTGAATTCTGGTTGTCATCAATGACAACACGCCCGTTTTCCCCGATAACATACAGAAACTTGATCTGCGGATATAACATAAAAACAGGCGGGAACACGTTCGTTTTGATCTGACGGCTGTATTCGTAATAGGCATAACTATCCTCCGGATTCATGTCCAGAAATTGCTTAACACTTCCACTCGCCAGAATGGAGTACGTGGCCCGATCATAATTTTGCAAATACAGGTCGGTCTGGTACGCCGTATTGCGCATCGTCTGGGCGATGTTGTCCGCAAGCTGGTCGTTCATTTCGGTTGAGGCATAGGTATAGGTAAACAAGCCGATGGCGGACAGAGAAAGTGTAATCACGATCGCAAAATGAAAGAACAGGCGGATCGACAGGCTGCGCTTCATCACTCAATGCCCAACTTGCTGCGATACTCGGACGGTGTCAGTCCGGTAATCTTCTTGAACGTCTTCGTAAAATGGGGATGATCCGCATACCCCACTTCGTAGGAAATATCCGTAATCCGGTTACCCGGCTGTTCCAGCATGCGCTTGGCCAGTTCCATTTTGCTGCGTATCCGGTATTGGATAAAGGTCTGACCTGTCGTCTGTTTGAACAGCTGGCTGAAGTAGGATGGGTTAAGCCCCAGCTTGGCTGCAATCTCATCCAGCGATACTTCACGGCGCAAATGCTTCTCCAGATAGGCTTTTGCTTCTTCTACCGGATGCTTGCGCTTGCCGCTACGCTTTTCCTTGATCGTCTTCATTAATCTGTGAATCTCGTTGCCCAGAGTCTCAAAGCATTCTTTAGAGGAAGCGCTTACATTTATCTCGCAGGACGTACTCATCGTTCCGTTGCCACGTGCATTCATTCGGGCCACAATCAATTCGAGCAATTCCTGAAAAAGCTCCGCTGTCTGTTCAGGCATCAAGGAATATGCCGGATAACGACCAGACCATGCTGCGAGCAGCTCTGTCACATCGGACTGCCGTAACTCCCATATGGCCTCTTCCAGGCGCATCGCCCAATCATTCAGCTCCCTCACGGGTACAAGGGAAACTGTAGGTTTATCCTCTTCAGACGCAAGCAATTTGAGTAACAGCTCATGAAGCTCCTGTCGTCCCACAGGCTTCAGCAGATATCGCTTTACCCCATAATCCATACAGGCTCTTGCATATTCAAAGTCCGAATAACCGGAGACCACAATAATGCGTATCGTACTTCCTTGCTCGGATAAACGTCGACACAGCTCGATACCATCCATCGTTGGCATGCGGATATCCGTAAACAGGATGTGTGGCCGAAAGGCTTCAACCACCTGCAGTGCCTCTTCCCCATGTGCTGCCTGCCGAATCTCACAGTCGAACAGCCCCGCTTGCTTGATCATCTTCGCCAGACCCATCCGAATCATCGGCTCATCGTCCGTAATCAAGATTCTGAACATCGCCATTCCCCCGTTTCCGTCAGATCTGTATGCTTCTTGTACTTAAGATTTGACGGAGCCGACCATGATTCCTTTTACAAAATGCTTTTGCAGAAAAGGGTAAATGATAATAATCGGTAAGGTGGCGATGATGATCGTTGCCATTTTGATGCCTTCCGGCGATGTATGTGCAAGAGTGCTATAGACGGCAGAGCCCGGATCGACGGAAATATCGTCACTTTCAAACAGTTTCTTAAGTGTTACCTGGATCGGCCACCAGGCCGGATCATTCAGATAATATAGCGCGGTGGAGTAGGCATTCCAGTGGCCAACCGCATAGAAGATGCCGAGTGATGCCATGGCCGGTTTGGACAATGGAATGACGATACGCCAGATGATACCGAATTCCCCACAGCCATCGATGCGGGCAGCGTCGATCAGTTCACCCGGCAGCTGTGCGAAGAACGAGCGCATGACGAAAAAGTTAAAGGCATTAATCGCTCCTGGCACAATCAGTACCAGCGGATTGTTGACCAGATGCAGTTCCTTCATCAGGATAAAGTTCGGAATGAGCGGCGCCGAGAATACAACGGTCACTAGAACAAACATGACAACCAGCGAGCGCCCTTTGTACTCTGGACGGGAAACGGGATAGGCCAGCGATGCCGTTGCGGCGAGATTGATCAGCGTCCCGAACAGTGTCACCCCAACCGATACCGCAAATGCCCGCCAGAACGAAGCATCGCCGAATACATATTCATAATTGATCCAGGTAAAAGCAACAGGCCAGAAGCTGACCTTTCCGCCCATGATCGCTTCCGAGCTGCTGAGTGATTGGGCCAGCACATTAATGAAAGGCAGAATCATCGTCAACGAGAGCAGCGTAAGAAAAACGAGATTTCCAATGCGGAATATACGGTAACGGACACTGGGGGTACGCATCTATCTCGCCTCCTAATACAGGCTTTCGCCGGTTGTTTTTTTGCTGAAAAAATTACCCAGTAGAATAAGCATCAGGCCAACAACGGACTTGAACAACCCGATGGCCGTTGTATAGCTGTATTGCTGTGAGAGAAGCCCGGCTTTGTAGATGTACGTATCGAGAATTTCACCGGATTCCAGATTGAGCGGATTCAGGAATACGAACACCCGCTCAAAGCCCAGATCGAGGAACTTCCCGATGTGCAGCAGCAGCAGAATCATAATCGTCGGTAGCAAGGATGGCAGGGTAATCGACCATATTTGCTTCAAACGTCCGGCTCCATCCACCTCTGCCGCCTCATACAGATCGGGATTGATGCCCGCAATGGCAGCCAGGAAAATAATGGTGCCGTACCCGGAGTCGCGCCAGATTCCGGAACCGATTAGAATGGAACGAATGTATGAGTCTTCCCCAAGAAAGTAGATTGGCTGCATCCCCAGAAATCCAAGTGCCTTGTTCACCACCCCGGCATCCATCGAGAAAATCCCCATGAAAATACCACTTATGACGACCCAGGACAGAAAGTGAGGCATGTATACAATCGTTTGCAGCAAACGCTTAAACACAATCATCCGTACTTCATTTAGCAGAATGGCCAGTAAGATCGGAACCGGGAATGCAATCACCAGATCATATAGTCCGAGCAGAAGTGTGTTATTGAGAATCCGCAAAAAGTCATAATGGCTGAACATCTTCTGAAAATGCTCCAGACCTACCCAATCACTTCCGGTGATGCCTTTGAAAATGTTGTAGTTCTGAAAAGCAATGACCGAGCCGAACAGAGGTACATATTTGAAGAGGAAAAAATACAGGATGCCCGGTACCGAGAGCAGATATAGTATCCGGTATCGCCACAGATAACGTCCCGCATCTCCGAGCCGAGTGCCCATACCAGACGAATTAAGTCTGGCTGTTCCCCGGCTTGGCGGCGCGATATCCGCCGGCTTCACGTTTTCTCCCCTCCCTGCTTCTGTGATTGCATGCTTCTCAAATTATCAGGAACATTCTCGTCCCATGGGATTTCATTGAATTCAACGGAAATGTACTCCGGCTCACGATCGATAATACGTGAAAGCTCACGAGTGAACACCTCCACGATCTCCTGCTTTTGCTCATCCGTCCTGCCTTCATACAGCCTGATTGAAATTTCTGGCATCCGAGTTCAGCTCCCTTTCACCACGTAATGTAAACGCTTTAACAACTTCATCTTAGCGTTCCTGTGAGAGAGCAACAATGGACTGTCTTTTCGTTCACTTGTGTTTTCTTTAGGTGAGAGCAGCCCTGGTGTTCAACGCTTCCGGGCTAAAAAAATGTAGTTTATGTAAATTCAGCCTATAGCGGTTTTTCCCACTATAGGCTGAACATGCTTGAGATTATGGTTTTTTCACCTCGTTAGAGAGCCCTTCTACTAGTCAGCTCTCTAGGACTATATTTATTTTCCTACATACTCATCCAAAAAACGATCTACTCTTTGGAAATATTCAGTGGGGTAGTGGTTGATCGCATCGATGTGCTCCGTATTTTCCGGATACCATACTTCTGCGCTTGGATTATCTTTTAAGGACTCATAAATCACTTCTGTATTTTTATAACTAATTTGCTGATCTCCAGTACCATGGATGAGCATAACTGGCTTGTCTTGCATCTTTTTTACCGCATCCATAGGAGATACGGAATCAAGATCAACCTTATAGACCCAATTGGCCATCCAGGTCGATGTATAACTGAATGGGAACGCAGGTAAACCTGAAAAGAAAGGCAGACCCTCTCTCAGAAATAGACCGGCATTGCGAAACGGACTATCCGCGATTACAGCTTGGATGTCATCACTTTCACTCGCGGCCAGCAATGAAGTAGCAGCGCCCATTGAAAAGCCGATCACTCCAATGTTATCACCCGCATGATCCTTGGATTTTAAATAGTCTACGGCTCCCAGCAAATCGTATTTTTCATTGAGGCCCAGTGTAATCAAATCACCATCGGATTTACCTTGCGAGCTGAGATCAAATGCTAATATATTGTAGCCTTTTGGAACAAAATGCTCTACTA
Organism: Paenibacillus sp. 11B; assembly: GCF_030487755.1. Taxonomy (NCBI): domain Bacteria; kingdom Bacillati; phylum Bacillota; class Bacilli; order Caryophanales; family Paenibacillaceae; genus Paenibacillus; species Paenibacillus sp. 11B. The sequence goes on from NZ_JAUKNS010000005.1 coordinate 65,074, forward strand.
ACTTCGGTGTCCGTCCTTTGACTAAACGATTGCTCGTATATCCATGGACGATAATAATCGTCTTATCGCTTGATTTAACACCAGTATGTGCAGGAAAGAAGGTACCTCTAATCGTATTATCATTTTTTAAACTCTTGAACTCGACCTCTTCGTAGGGAGTTTTATCGATATTCAGTTCGTAGCTAACATTCGTGTCTCTAGGATGGTGCAACAAGGTGTCTACTACTTTAAACGATATAAAAAACACAAGAGCCACCACAAGCAAAAACACGATTCCCAGGCTCCATAAAATTTTGTTCCGTTTTTTCACACGAACGTTCTGATTGGGCTCTAATGATGTTTGACTCATTCAGACTCCTCCAGTTTTTCTATAGGTGATATGGGTCCGAACAAATAAAAGGCATGCGCCTTCAGATTTTCCCACTCGGGATGATGAACAATACTTTCTCCAAGAGTTAAGGCAACTCCATTTAAGAAAGAGATATAGGCACGAGAAATCATTGCTGGAGAAAAGCTTTTGTTGAACTCTCCCATTAATTGTCCCTTGGCATAGACACCTTCGATTTCATCTGTCATTACCTTAATACTCTCAAGGACCTCCTGTGTAAGTTCAGGGAATCTTTCTCGTTGTCCTAAGACAGATTGGGCAAGCCGCAATTCATTGGTATAGAAGTAGATATGGTTGAATTGTTCTTTCACCATGTTCTTTATCAATGCGCCCGGCGTTCCCTCTTGTTGTAGACAAGCAATTGATTTCCTCTGAATATCAGCAAGCGGCTCAAGAACAGCGGCATAGAATAAAGCTTCTTTGCTAGGGAAATATTGAAAAATGGTTCCAGAAGTCACTCCCGCACTTTTCGCAATGATAGCCGTTGTGGTATTGGAATATCCACTTTCTGCGAACAGGACAACCGCTTCTTTTAGAATCTCTTTACGACGCTCCAGCCTTTTTTCTTCATTGATGGGTCTTGCCAAATGTAATTCCCCTCTCTTTAAATTTAGTTAATTAACTGATCAGTTAATTAATAATATATCTTTAATTACAACTTAATGCAAGAGCTAATTCAGCTACCCCTGAATAACCTTCTCACTCTCCCCATGTACATTATGACAAAGATCACATCCACTCTGCCTGTTCGAGTGCTACAGTTATAAACGACCAATTGACCAAATAAGTAATTTAGTCAATTCTCAGTTATCTTTTATCTTTCCATACGACTAGGAGGTGGATATGCTATGAAAACAATCGATCGAAGGCAACAGGTGATGGACTCAGCAGAGAAATCGTTCGCGTTATTTGGTTACAAGGCTACGACCATGGAGCAGGTTGCCAGACTTGCAAATGTAGGTAAAGGTACGATCTATACTTTTTTCGAGAACAAAGAAGAACTGTTCGGAGAGATCCTCCACTCCATCATTGCTGATATGAAGCGGATTACGGAACAAACTGTTCAAGACGACAAACCATTTCTGGAAAACGTGCACCTAAGCATGGACTCTTTGCTGGAGTATAGGGAGGAACATGAGCTATTGATCAAGCTGTTTCAGGAGGTGAACGAGTTCGGCACGCCACAGGCGAAAGAAGGCCTGCAAAAAGTAGAGACTGCAATTCTTGAATATTTAGAGCGCCAAGTAAGACGTGCCATGGAACTACAGCAGATTCGCGAGGACGACCCCAGACTGGTGTCTTTTGTCCTGCTGAAGCTGTATGTCACCTTAACATCCGATTGGAACAAAGCGCATCATTCACTGCACAAGGATCAGATCAAGGATTTCGTGGGCCTCTTTCTCAAAAGTGGATTATCCCCTACATAAAGAAAGATGTGAGGCTGAATCCTTTTATAAATTAGAGAAAGAGATAGATATAGCAACATAGTAGCGTAATGATGGGGAGAGAACATAATGAAATCATTTACTGTATTTGGGCAGGACTTAAAGTCCGCCTTCAAGAAACCAAAAGTATTTATTCCGATTCTCGTGGTGCTGTTCATTCCGGTGCTATATAGCGGCCTGTTCCTCAATGCATTCTGGGACCCTTACGGCAAAATGAATGAACTGCCTGTCGCCGTAGTCAACACGGATCAGGGGGCAACCTACAATGACAAATCGCTGGAAGTCGGACAGAATCTGGTCGATGAATTGAAAAAAAGTGACGACTTCAACTGGCAATTTGTGACCCGTGAAGAAGCCGAACAAGGCATGGAAGACAACACGTATTATATGACGATTGTTATTCCAGAGGACTTTTCTGCAAAAGCAACCACGCTAATGGATGACCATCCCCAACCGGCAGAGCTGATCTATGAACCCAATGAAGGATACAACTTTCTCGCGGGTCAGATTGGCGGGACGGCGGTCAAACAGATCAAATCCAAAGTCTCTGCCAAAGTGACGGAATCCTATACCGAAACGTTGCTGGATCAGGTGGAGAAAATCTCTAGCGGTCTGGCAGATGCCGGAGATGGCGCAGGTCAGATCAACGAGGGTGCGGTCAAGCTGGATGAAGGTGCCTCCAAGTTGAAAGAGAACCTATTCAAACTGGCCGATGGAACCGACAAACTCGAAACAGGCATTGCCCCGTTAAAAGAAGGCACTAGCACCTTGGCTCAGGGAATTGATGAGCTTCATACGGGAGCCAGCTCCCTTTCCAATGGTTTGTCCCAATTGGCGGCAGCCGGTACGAAGCTCGGTGACGGAGCAGCACAGGCTGAAGCTGGCGGCAAACAATTGCAGGCTGGGATTCAATCCGCTCAGGAAGGAGCCGCAAAATTGGACGCTGGACTGGCAGCAGCCGAGGAAGGCAGTGCCAAGCTGACCGTTGGATTGCAGAATACAGTCGGAGGCAGTGGAAAAGTAAGTGAAGGTGCCAAGGCCGTTGCGCAAGGTCTTGCCCAATTAGCTGAAGCCAGTCCAGAGTTAGCTGCTAACCCGGCTGTACAGCAGTTGCTGGCAGCAAGCAAGGCCGTTGCCGCTGGTAGCGAACAAGTATATCAAGGCGGACAGCAATTGCTCGAAGGCAGCCAAAGCCTGCAAGCAGCACAACAGCAGCTGCATCAAGGCAGCAGCCAGTTAGTGCAGGGTGAGCAGCAGCTTTTAGAAGGAGCAACGCAGTTGTCCGCTGGACAGGGTCAGCTTGCGACTGGCCTCCAGCAGTTCAACGCCAAATTGTCTGAGGCTGCCGCTGGCGGAGCCAAACTTTCAGAGGGTTCCCGTCAATTAAACGTAGGTGCAGGGAAACTGGTTGACGGGTTGAACCAACTTTCAGCTGGAATCACCACCATTGCCGATGGTTCCCGCAAGCTGGATAATGGCGCAGGAGATTTAAAAGAAGGTATCGCCAAGTTGACCGACGGCTCTGGTGAGCTTGCCACCAAACTGAATGATGCCGCCGATCAAACAGGCAGTGTGAAAAAGACGGATGAACTGGTAACGATGTACGCAGAGCCCGTTCAGGTGGATGAACATAAACATAACGAAGTGCCCAACTATGGAACAGGGTTCTCGCCATACTTCCTGTCATTAGGGCTGTTTGTCGGGGCATTGATTGCAACGTTAGTTGTGCCCACACGCGGCAGCTCGGTTACCGATGCGACTGGCTGGAATCGTTTTGTGAGCAGAACACTCACGTTCACGATCATGAGTGCCGTGCAGTCCCTGCTCGCCTCCTGGCTTGTATTGTCCGGCTTGGGCCTTGAAGTTCAAAGCGTGCCTTTGTTCCTTTTATTCAGCTTCGTTACAAGCCTCACCTTCATGTACATCATTCAGGCTCTGGTTACTTGGTTGGAGAATCCCGGCCGCTTCCTGGCAATCCTCATGTTAATCTTCCAACTGACCACCAGTGCAGGTACGTTCCCGTTGGAGCTCATTCCGAACTGGCTGAAAGGTTTCAACCCATGGCTGCCGATGACCTATTCGGTAACCGGGTATAAAGCTGTTATTTCGAGTGGACAGTTCGGTGTGGCTTGGGATCAGATCGGAATTTTGTGCCTCTTTGCCGTGATTGGTCTGGCGGCTACCTTTACGTATTTCATGGTGCATCGTACGAATGAAGGCGAGGAATTAAATAGTGAAGCAGTGCTTCACGTGTAGGATGGAAACATAAAAAGCAAGGCCTGTTGTAAGCAACGCCCTCGCCTCAATAACAGCGGGTGTTTGCTTATACACGGCCTTGCTTTTTTATGAAGAGACAAAAATGTAGATCGCCCTTCCTCATTCCTCGATCCTAATATGTAGAAGAAATCTCGCCACTAGAAAATGCGACAAATGCAACCAGTAGGAGCAAAATGATAATTGCATAAATCGCCGTGCCAATGATGCCACAGACAAGACCGGCAATGGCGAGTCCTCTTCCTTGTTCCATGCGAAGCTTGATTTCTTTAAGAGAAATAGATGCAAATATGATAGCAACAATTCCAATCAGAAACCCCAAGTATGGAATCATGATTGACAAAATTCCCATGACAAGCGCTGCGATAGACTTGCCATTGGTTTTGGGTACTACATAAGGTGGTGGCGGAAGCGGATCGCTATAATAACGATCTGCATCATGCTGACGTTGGTCCAAAGGTAAATCCTCCCTGTTTATTAAGTAGTCTCATTATACTTGATTAGCTGGGAAAATATGCGCCATTATTTGTAAATATTCCGGTTTTATTAAATATATTTACTTATTTGACCGGAAACACGGAGCACCTATGAACACAAAAATTATGATATTCTAATTTAAGGATAAGGAGGTTTATTATGTATAAGTTTGCACCTTTACTATTGTCGGTTACTTTTTTGATGACAGGCTGCAGTGGATCGGATAAGTCTGTCGAAGCTTTGAAGTCGATGGAACTTAATCAGGAAAATATGCATACCATCAAGGAATTACGTGAAGATAACGCTCGCCTTCAGGAACAGATCGCTCAAATTCAAGAGAACGTACATAGCGAGGAGCTCAGAAACAATTTAAGAGAAACTCTAAACATGACGTTTAAGCTGAAGGATTCGGACCACTTCATGCTGTTCATAGCCAAATACATCACGACAAAAGGTTCGGAAGGAAATATCGCATATGAGTTCTCTTTCGTCCGTTCGCCCGAAGGCGTTTGGCTGTTTGACGGATACGTCTCTTAATTGATCTTGAGATAGCCATAGCTGTAGTTTTCATAAATTCACTGACTCGGCCTTCATTAAACTCTCCAATAATAGAAATCAATATCGCTGTCTTCGTCTCCTGCACCTAGATGATCTTGAACCAAATCAACGTTTTTAAACGATCTACCTATTTTCAGGAAATAAAAGGAAATTTTAAACCCCCTCAAAAAAACAGGGGGTTTCTCCACAACCTGAAGCCATAAAAGTATAGCTATTTCTTATAAAGGAGTGCAGTGTTATTGAAACGAGCGAACTCTGATTTCAAACTTGTAAAAAATAAGTTGCTACAGCAAAAATAATAATATTAAAGGGCATGATGTAAACGGCCATTCTTTTGGCTTTTATTTTTCTTTCATAATTTGCTTTGTTAAATAGAAATTCAACAAAAAAAGTAGATGCACTGGTTACAGTTGCAAGGAAAAAATACAGTAAAACATTACTACTGTAAAATTGTGTGTATGCCAGCGAAAGTATTATTAGTAATAACAAGAAATTAGTTGAAATTATATAACGATCCAAGAATGTTTTCATCAATTATCCCCCTATGGGCATAATAAGGAGCCTCCAACCCATATAGCCCCTGTTATCGCCGTAATTGCGAACAGTGCTGGCGTGGTTGCAACACCCAAAATCAGCATTGCTGCATTCATTTGAACGCCGTGAAATAATCCGATTAGACTCAATGCAGTTGAACAGGCGCCATAGGGTTGAATAATTGGACCGTCTTTTTGGTTTTCTTCAATGAGGCCGTTAACCTGGTCAATATCTTTTCTTATCTGTTCATAACTGGTATTAGGCGCTTGATTGAGTATAGTTTCCTTTAACTGAGCTTCATCAACGAAATAAAATAACCCTGTTTTTTCATCGACTTTTAAATGCTCAATAAGCAGATTAGCAACTAATACTTCTTCTTTTGTCATACCATTCGCATCTACAGAGTTTTGAGCTTGAGCGTAGGTACTACCAACTAAACTAAAAAACATTGCTGACACCAACATAATGATAGAAAATTTGTTTTTCAACATCCTCATAATTCAAACAACTCCTTTATTTGGTATGAAATAATCATACACATACTTATAAATAATGTCAAATATATCCATATGTAATAAATTTTATATATTTATTATTGTGTTTATAATAACAAAGACCTGAACGGGCATATTTGTGTAGACAGAGGGGACATGCAACGTCTGCTTGTATCTTCAGAAATATCATCGACTACTGCTCTGAAGTAATTTCAATCCACGCATTCCATACGGAGTGCGACAGCGAAAAAAACACGTAACAACAGCATATGTATATATACTAATTACGTGTTTTCGGTCATATTGTCATTTACTATATTTAGTTTAATATACGAAACCCATTATATTCAAGTAATCTGTTGCCAAAAGGTCACAAAATGACATTTCCGACAAATTCCGAGGTGCGAATCTCCCGGGGGTTTCATGGGAGCTTGGCATTCGCACCTGCCCATACTCCTGTTCAATCCTCTACCCTTCCACTTCCACCCGCTGCAAAAACGTGCGAGTACGTTCCAGCTTGGCATTGCCAAAGATCTGCTCCGGAGGTCCCGCCTCGGCAATTTCGCCGTTATCCATGAAGAAGACGCGATCCGCGACATCGCGGGCGAAGCTCATCTCATGGGTGACGATCATCATCGTCATATTCTCCTGCGCCAGCTGCTTGATGACACGCAGCACTTCCCCCGTCAGTTCGGGATCAAGTGCAGATGTCGGCTCGTCGAACAGCAGAATATCCGGCTGCATCATCAGTGCGCGAGCAATGGCTACGCGCTGTTTCTGTCCGCCGGACAGGTTGGCAGGATAGGCATCCGCCTTGTCGGACAGCCCTACTTTACCGAGCAATTCCAGACTGCGCTGCCGGATGATTGCCGAGCTTTCTTTTTTCAACGTCTTCGGTGCCAGTTCCAAATTCGCCTGTACCGTCAGATGTGGAAACAGGTTGAAATGCTGAAAGACCATGCCCATGCGATCCGTAATCTTCCGTATATCCGCGCCGCCCGCATATGTTCCGTTCTCAGCCAGCGTCTGGCCTTGAATGCGAATGGTGCCACCCGAAATATCCTCGAGATGAATCAGGCTGCGTAGCATCGTACTTTTACCCGAACCCGAAGGTCCGATCACGGCGATCACTTCACCCGGCTCCACGTTGAATGATACCTGCTTCAGCACATCAAGTGTACCGAATGATTTTCTTAATTGATTCACTTCTATAATATGTGTCATATGCAGACAGTCCTTTAATTGATGAGATTAGATAACTTCGTAAACTTCTGTTCCGTGCGCGTTTACTCAAATGTATAACGTTTCTCCAGTGCCTTGAAGAACAAAGTGAGTACCATGGTCAGCAACAAATAAATAATACCGGCAATCAGGAACGGTGTCAGACGGAAATCACGGTTTACCGCGGCCTGTGCGTAATGCAGCAGCTCAGGTACAGCCACAGCATACAGCAACGCCGTATCTTTGATTAACGTAATCGATTCATTCGCCGTCGCAGGTAGCACAACCCGGATCATCTGTGGGATGATGACTTTCGTCATCGTCTGCCATTTGCTTAAGCCCAGTACCTGTGCAGCTTCATGTTGTCCTTTATCAATGGAAAGCAATCCACCTCTGAAAATCTCGGCAAAGTACGCACCATAATTCAAAATAAAGGCCAGTGCTGCCGCCGTGAAGCGGTCAAATACAAGATACTCCCCTACGCCTGGAAGCAGCGGCAGACCGAAGCAGAAGAACAACAGCTGAAGCATCAGCGGCGTTCCCCGCATCACATAGACGTACGTATGAGCGATCCACGCCAGTGGCTTGAACCGGCTTTTCATCAATAAGGTTACTCCAAATCCAAGTGGTACAGACACTATAATTGCCAGCAAAAATAAAAAGATTGTGGTCTGTGCCCCTTCAAGCATGGGCTTCATAACGCCCAGTAAATACTCCCAGCTCATCGCAATCGGCTCCTCTAATCTGTTAACCCCGAATTCCGCAGGAGACTTGCTCCTTTTTGGAATCCGGGGTCATGTTGTTTACTACATATGTCAGGCAAATGGCCTGATCCTATTTCAAAACTTCATCTTCACCAAACCATTTGGTGGAAATCTCGGCTGCTGTTCCATCGGCATTCAGCTCATCCAATGCCTTTTGCAGCTGGTTCAGCAGTTCTTCATTGCCTTTTTTCACACCAATGCCGTATTGTTCCGGAGCAAGGGATTCATCTAACAGTTTGAATGTGCCCTCTTCCTTGGACATGTAATATCTCGCGACCACTTCGTCAATGATGACTGCATCCAGACGTTTGGTTTTGAGATCGGTCAGCGCAAGTACATTGTCCGGGAACTCGGACGCATTCACTTTATCCTTCAGCGGACTTGCCGCCAGTGCATCTGCCGCCGAGGACAGCGCCTGCAATCCTACATTTTTGCCATCCAGTTCATCCAGCTTCGTAATCGGTGAGTCCGCCAGTGTAACTGCAACCTGACTGTTCTCCAGATACGGCTTCGTGAACAGCACTTTATCTTTCCGCTCATCCGTAATCGTGTACCCGTTCCAGATCAGGTCGATGCGGCCGCTGTTCAGCTCCGATTCTTTGGAAGACCAGTCAATCGGCTGGAACGTAATTTCTTTCCCCATTTTCTCTGCTGCTGCTCTTGCGTAATCAATATCGAAACCTACAATTTCATTCTTGTCATCCCGGAAGCCCATTGGAGCAAATTTATCATCTATCCCCACGATAATGGCATTATCATCCTTGCTTCCCGAGCTGGAACAGCCCGCCACAACAATCATGCATATGCTGATCAATAATAGAAATATCGCTTGTTTTCTCATCTCTCTAACCCCTCCATGTCTATAACCAAACCCCAAACGCTTTAGTTCGTTACCACGTTATCAGAGTCTTATAATAACATAGCATGGGAGAAGAGTCGAGCATGTTGCCAAGTTCATTCATATCTATTCCGGTCAATTGTCAACAATTTGTGAAAAAGCTTCTTTCACTTGCGCCGGTTCCACCAGCTTCTTACGCACCGATGCATCCCACTTATCCGGTTCCTGGAGAGTCTTCAGTTCCGTTCCAGCCCATTGCCGGGCGGCTTCACGGCTCAAAGTATATTGAACATCCTCAAATGAATAAAGCACATGCTCCAAATTATCAATCCATACAAAATTGGCAGCAGCATTATATACAAGGATTTGTTCCAACTCTTCGGGCTTCATATCACTGGCGTTCATCCTGTATTTAATCTGAGCCGTAAATGTCTCTGGATACAACTGATACCCATTCAACTGGTCGCTTAGAGGCAAGGCCTGATTTAAATGGCTGAGATTGGAGAAGTCTCCCATATAAGCACTGCGATATTTCGCTAATGCCGCAAAATCATGGGTTAACGGATCTTGCTGCTCCGCCTCATACTGTGTCTGCTTGGCCTCTATTCTCGGATTAACGACACCCTCAACTACAATTACACCACAAATACCGAGAATGACCAGTGCAATAATCCATTTGTTCTTTCCACTCATATGACATCACCGACCTCATACTTGCCCACAATCCGATACGCCCTCTGCACGATTAAAGGAATAATAATACTTAGCAAAGGTATGGCAAAAGCAATCGCGATTACCGTAAATTGATAGGGTCCTTCTATCTGAATCGGACGACTATACCAGATGTTGCTTCCAAATCGCAGCGCAGCCTGTGTTCCCCACAGCACAACGATGAGCCCTGCCCATAACCACCACACTCTGCGCGTCCATTGCCATAACACAGGTGTTCGAATTACGGTGATGTCCTCTGGATCAGCCGATGTATTTTTATTTTTCAACATATAAAATACATACATTCCACCCACAATCACACTCATAAGCATGAGCAAGTTGTTAATGGTTGCACCTTGGATCATGACTCTCATTGGAATCGTAATGATCCAGGCGATAAGACAATAGATCAAGGCAGACTGCAACACCGCAGTCCAATAAGGAACACGCTGTACCCTGCGATGGTCACTCATGATCTGATCTATACCAGCTGCATGCAGAATAGCGGTCTGAAAAGCCTGCTCTTCGTCCATTCCCTGCTCCAAATAATCTTCGATTCGTGCAGCAAGATTGCTGTGAATCTCTTCTTTTAACTCCCGATTGGCTAACGTATCCTGCGCGCGATCGAAAAGACGATTCACATGGCGGGTAATGCGAGCTTCTAATGTCATATCCCTTCATCTCCCTTTTCCCCGGAAATAATCATGCAGTCAATCAATGTTTTGGCTGCGTGCCAAGCTTGAACTTGCTGTGTATAAGCTTCCTGGCCCTGCGTTGTAATCCGGTAATATTTGCGTCGTCCTCCCTGGGTCTCTTCCCCCCAGTAGGATTCCACATATCCACTCTTCTCCAGCCTTTTCAGACTGGAATATAGCGTCGGTTCCTTTAATTCAAACCGTTCTCCACTCTTGCGATAAATTTCCTTAATAATGCTATAGCCGTAGTTATCCTTCAGTATAAGTACACTCAGAATAATGGGGTCAATGTTGCCTCGAATTAGATCACTGTTAATAGCTTGCTCATCCATCTGCCAGATTCACCGACTTTCTTCAATCCTGGGTATACTATAATACATATTACTATGTCTGTAAATGTAATATGTATCGTGTAGTAAATACTCATTTATATAAGCAACATTTTTCTCTTACTTCTCGTCTGGAAGATATTAGGGAGGTGGATACAATAAAAATCTTCAATACTATGGGAACGTTGTTCTCACTGTTGTTCCTTACAATTTTGCTGATATTATCTGGCTGTAATCCTACTTCAATTAACGGTACAAACGGAACTGCCTCGCCCCCAACAACTAATCCAAAGGAAGGCAAGATAGGATCAAAACAGGTTCAGGAACCGGAGCCCAACTTACCTCAGAAACTGCCTACGCCAATTATTAAGAGCAAAAGCGGCATCTCCATTCCTTCTGTACAGGGCAGTTATTGTTGGAGTGGAACGTGCGTTGATTACGCTAGCCTAAATTTTGAAGACAAAAGTCCGATCTCAGTTCTTGCCGGTGAGGAAGTATCCATAGATATGGGCATAGATATCCCCCCGGATGAGATAAGTATTTCTGAATATGTGGACAACCGCAGCCAACCCATTACTTCAACGGGTGGGACCTTCCAACTTCCCAAGGAACCAGGGACATATTATTACGGAGCATTTGTCCGCTGGTCTTCCCCTCAAGATTCGCAGATCAGCCTGGGAGATACTTCTTTTGCGTTTGTAGTTCGTGTTGTGGAGAAAAAATAAAACCAAACAGGGCCCCTCCACTACCGGAGAGGGCCCTGTTTACTGTTTATATTTCTGATTCGTTATTTCTTATTTATTATTTCTTTCGATCATATTCCCATTTATATTCCGTTGTTGTACATCCTGCCTTTATCTATTGCTGCACTTTCTCGCGATCTTTCCCTTTATCTGATTCACCCGCATTTTTGTTAGCAGCATCGCGATCCTGCTGCATTTCTTCAACGGTTTTCACTTTGAGACGTGCAGCACCTTCATATTCCTTCGTTGGAATCAGGTTGCCCGCAGCGAGTCTTGCTTCTGCCGCGGCAATGGCATCACCATATTGCGGTAACCACTCGGCTTGAGCGACCAGCATTTCGTCGACCATTTGCCAGATTTCTTTTGGATTACATACTGCACCCACGAGTGGGTCCATCATGAACGCCTGACGCAATAGTTTGTCGTCACCATGTACAGCAGCCTCAACCGCAAGCCGTTGTACGGAAATGCTTACGTTACACACGGCAGCCGGACCGAGCGGCAGATCACCTACATGTGGCATCGAAATGCCGTTGCGGTCCACATACCCCGGTGCTTCGATGATGGCATCATCCGGCAGGTTGGAAATCACACCATTATTAACGGTATTGAAATGTCCGCGGTATACGCGCCCCGTCTCCAACCCTTCTATAATGTAGGAACCATGTTCTCCGCCGCGTTTTTCTGCAACAAATTGCATCGGCTCATCCTTCATCCAGTTCGGGAAGTCGGTCTCAAACCAATTTCTGCCCTCTGTACATACGCGTAAATACCCGCCTGTCTCGCCATTAATCCAGTTGCCCAGGTCGATCCAGTCCATGATCTCTTCCGGACGTTTGCGGTACCAAGGCACATATTCACTAAGATGACCATTCGATTCCGTACTGTAATAACCAAATCGGCGCAGCATATCGATCCGCACTTTCTCGGTGCGGCTGTACTCTGGATGTTTCTCGAAGGCTTCAAGCAAATCGCCTGTAAGGTCTTTGCCTTCATGGGACGCCTTGATGTACCAGGTCTGATGATTAATTCCGGCACACACAATATCCACTTCATTCATTTTGAGTCCAAACGCATCCGCAATCTGGTGATGCCCATGCTGTACGCCGTGACATAGTCCGATCGTACGCACACCGCCGTACTTGTTGCAGGCCCATGTCAGCATGGCCATCGGATTGGAATAATTGAGGAGCAGCACATCCGGTGCGCTTTGCTTGCGAATATCTTTGCAGATGTCGAGCATTTCGGCAATTCCGCGCTGTCCATACATAATTCCACCTGCACACAATGTATCCCCTACACATTGATCCACCCCATATTTGAGCGGAATATCCACATCGGTTGCAAAAGCCTCCAACCCACCCACACGGATTGTACACAGTACATACTTCGCGTCCTTGAGCGCTTCTCTCCGGTCCGTTGTTGGCTGAATCTGAATATTCAGTCCATTCTCGCGGATATCGCGCTGACACAGCTCGGTAACCATGTCCAGATTGTGCTGATTGATATCGCAGAAAGCAACCTCAATATTGTTAAACTCCGGTACCGCTAGTAAATCCCGCAGCAACCCCCGTGTAAAGCCGATACTGCCTGCCCCGATAAATGCCACTTTAAACGACATGCACAATTCCTCCCGTAATCCGAGTATATTCGTTCCGGTTAATGATCTCACTTCATGAAATCATTGTAGCAACGGGCTATAAGGAAGCGTTATCAAAATCATGACCTCTTCACCACGAGGTTGTCAAAAATCCTCACTTTTGTATCCGCCGCGCCTTACTATCCAGATAAACTGCACGATTTATTCTTCAGCGGGATAATGACTGACATGTCGCTCCATCAAGGAACGGAATTCAACCGGAGTTCGGCCCGTATATTTCTTGAATAACATATGAAAATATTGTCTGCTCCCCACCCCCACGTAATCGGAAATTTCGGAGATTGGAATATCTGTCTGTTGCAGCAGCATCTTCGCCTTTTCCATTCGAAGCATTGTGAGATAATCCGTAGGTGTGCGCTTCGTGTGCTGGCGAAAAATACGATGCAAATACCCCGGATGCAGATTCACCGCTGCCGCGATATCCTTCATTTGAATATTGCGATCCATATTGTGATGCATGAATTCAATCGTACGTTTCACGTACAGCTCCGTCTGATCCAGCGCACTTCGATTGATCTCCCCTCGAAGTCGTGCGACCCTAACCAGCAGTTGGATAAAAAGTGTACGTACCAGCGTCCCCTGCTCAGGGGATTTCAGATCCCGGGCTTCGCGATGATGTGAGCGTTCCTCCGGCGGAATAATCCGCATGGGTGCAGAAGGTCGTCCCTGCTCCATCAGACCGCGCTGATCCAGCTCCAGCACCAGGCTTTTCATAATGTGATACACCTCTTCCGGGTCAGGCAGGACCAGATAAGGCGAGTCTTGTGTTAGAAAAGCATGGACTTCATCCTCTTCCAGCGCGATCTGGCGAATGGAAGGCTGTCCTGGCTCCGATCTGGCAACTCCAAATTCCACATTCAGCATGCGGCACGGGACGCCATCTTTCACCAGCAGACGGTGCGGAACCCCCGCGTCCAGCAGAATGAATTGCCCTTTTTTCAATACAGCCTGTTCCGAACTCCCATTCGGCATCTGTACATCGACCCGGCACATTCCCGAAATGATGTACATGATCTCCGTGGAATCATGATCGTGATAGGACATCTGGTAGTTGTCCCATTGCTTGTAATAGTACGCATAGAAACGCGGTCCATAGTCCTCCATGCGCAGTTTCTCCTGAAACAGACTGCCTGTCCACTGTTTTGCTTCCAATGCCTTGCACCTCCGTTGCTTCAACGATCCTCACTTTTCTCCATTGTAGCAAGTCCTGGCGATGTATAGCATCATGTAAATGAAAAACATTGCGATTATAAATTAGATAATTATATAATTAGCTATAAATCTAATCATTTTTTTATCCAATCTATAAGCAGGAGGTCTTGAGGGATGAAAACTACATTTTTTCTGGTGAGACATGGGGTCAAAGAAAAGCAAATTGGAGATGTACCCCTCACATCCGAAGGAGTAGTACAAGCTAAGTCAACAGCACTTTATTTGTCTAATGTACCTGTCACCAAGATCATCGCAAGCCCACTTCGAAGAGCAATCGACACAGCGGCGCATATTGCTCTCCAAACAAACGTGACAGTGACTGAGGACCAGCGTCTGCGGGAACGCGCCAACTGGGGTGACCTGCCTGAACAAACCTTCGAAGAATTCATTGCGATGTGGGACAGATGCACATCCGATCCAGACTTCCTGCCACCCGTAGGCGACTCATCTAAGCAGGCAGGCGAACGTTTGGCCTCTTCCCTAACGGAATTGGTGAATGTAGATTCACCAGAAAGCTATATCGTTATCGTTACTCACGGCGGGTTAATTACGGATTTTCTCGTAAACACATTTTCAGAGCAGGAACTTAATGTCTGGCATCCTGACTTTATAGCCATGCAAAGTCAACTGATTCCCGAATGCTCCATCACCACATTGATCCATGAGAACGGGAAATACACCATTCAAGATTTTGCATCCGTAAAACATTTGGAATGATGATGCCGTCAGTCGCGTCGGTTTAGCCATTTCAAAAAAACTCCGGGTAACCTCCCGTACGCCTAAACGCACCGAGGTTACTCCAGAGTTCCGCTATATCACCATACAGGTATTGCGTTCTTCAAGCCCAACCTTCAGAGGATCATATCATCTACGTTTTGGGCCACTTATCACTTATCACTTATCACTTATCACTTATCATCTATCATCTATCATCTATCATCTCTTACTTCTCACTTTCCACCCTTACCCGACTTGGGCGTGTGGAACTTGGGCAGTGTAACCTTAGACCAGTCGATATCCGATGCCATGTAGAAGGATGGGTAAGACGGTTGATTGTACCCACTGTTCTGTCCGGCAATGCCGACACGATACATCGCGTCATGCATCAGCGTGTACAGTTTGCGATCTGTCTTCTCGGTGCTCAGATAGATGCGGATCGCCGAGCTGTCTTCGGTTCTGACCAGCATCTCTTCCCGCCAATCCCCAAAGATATCCGCTACGAGAGATGGCGTACCCTTGGTATAATTGTTGGTCAATGTTCCGGTTGCGGTCAGCAGCGTGCCCCGATTCCAATCCTTGATCGTAGGTGTGACATCGATGGCACCGTCCACGATCTGAGTTGTCATATCTCCTGCCCAGCGAATGTTCATATTGGTGCCAGGGGCTTTATCACTTATTTTCTCACCGCTGGCTGTCCATAATCCCACGGCCCAAGTCTCCAGCCCACGGCGGGTCGGATCCACATCACCAATCATACCGCGTCCGGTATCTTTGCCCGTGTATCCACCATAAATCACTTCCCCAGTCTTCGCATCCCGCAGGGAATATCCGTATGGCGCCCAAGGACCACCCTCATGCACCATAAAGATCTCAAGTCCCGGACGATCCGGATCAATATCCGCTACATGAAGCGCATCCCCGTGGCCCAGACGCGCAATCGTTCCCGGAGCGGCGCTCTCCGCAGGCATCAGGTCCTTGGAGCTGTACAGCACACTGCCATCATGATCAATCGTGGCCGAGCCGTACACAATCTCCTGTTTGCCGTCTCCATCCACATCAGCCACACTGAAATAGTGCGCGCCTTGCGTTGTAATTGAGCCATACACCGGATCTGTACCGTCCACCCCATGCGGACCGTCATTGAACGGGTTCTTCATCGGTGTCCAACCACTGTCTACCTTCCATTCACGTTTGAGCTTTTTGCCATCCCAGTTGTAGGCGACCAGTGTGGAACGTGTGTAGTACCCGCGTGCAAAGATTGCTGATGGTTTCTTCCCATCCAAATATGCCACGCCTGCCAGAAAACGATCTACCCGGTTCGCCGGTTCAATACGCGCCATCGCGTAATCGCCCCACATCAATCCATCATCCTGTCGTCCCGGCTCATAAGGAATGGTCTCCAGCTCTTTGCCTGACCCTCCTTCGAACACCGTTACATACTCAGGCCCATCTACGATGAAGCCTTCGAACTTGCGCAGCTCATTCTTGGCACTGCGGCTTGGTGCATACACATCGATGAAGTAATCGGCCAAGCTCTCAGCATCCTTCTGAGACAAAGGATAACTATACTTTTTCTCCATCCCAAAAGCTTCCTCCAGCGTAGCAGGCCAGTTGCCCTTCACGACCTCTTCATGCTTATGCCAATTCTTGAACATATCCACGACATGATCATAGTAGCCATCTGCACTTAAACGGAAATCATCTTCATTAGAGTAACCAGCCTTGCGATCCTGCTTCGGAAGGGTGATGTATTTCTCGGACGTCACTTTTCCTTTTTTGTTATATTGGATTATCTTGGTGCCCGGAGCGGTCTTGAACATCATCTCAGCCTTGCCATCCCCGTCAAAATCATAAACGAGCATCTGTGTATAATGAGCACCCGAACGGATGTTGACCCCGAGATCGATTCGGTACAACAATTGTCCGTCCAGCGTGTAACAATCCACGTACGTTTTACCGGTGTAGCCTTTTTGCGAGACATCCTTGGCGTTAGAAGGGTCCCATTTTACAAAAAACTCATACTGTCCGTCCCCGTCCACATCGCCCACACTCATGTCATTCGCAGAATACGAGTAAGCTTCTCCCACTGGCGTCACACCATCGGCCGGTTTTTGCAAAGGAATATCGACGTAGCCGTTCGCCCAAGGTTTGACGGATGCACTGCGTTTGCTCTCCTTGCCCTTCTGGCTTACTGCTGCCACTTCATAACGGGACGACGATTTGCCTGCGGCATCAACATAGTTGGTGCTGTCGGTTACCGTAGCAATCTTTTTGCCATCACGATATACGTTAAAGTCTGTACCTGTCAGACCTTTATCGCTATACCCTGTGGCCTCATCACCAAGCAATCTCCAACTGAGAAAAACACCCTCCGAAGAAGACGCCGCGACCAGACCGCGATCCAAATATTCAAGCTGAATGTCTTTCAAAGAACCACCTCCCTTATGTGACTGCAGGCTGGCTTCAGCCGCTCTGTTCTCATTGGAAGCTGCTGCTCCGCTCGCACCCGCTGTTCCCGCAACCAGCAAAGCAACGCTTAGTGCCGAAGACAGCATTTTGGCTGCAAGTGGCAAACGTACCTTTTTACGATTGGAGTGCATACCTGAAACCGATCCTTTATGTATCGGCGCTGTTGTTTTGGATTTCATCGACCTTCACTCTCCTTGAGATAGAATGGGTGATGCTTGTGGTTGTGTTTGGATCGTTGCGGCATCCTTCAATCCTACAGACATTCATATCCTTCAAATTTAACTGAATGCGCTTACAAAAATAAGAGAGAATAATCTGCTTGAACAGACTTCTCAGACTTCTTCGATTCCGTCCCCCTTCCATTGCCTCTCCATCAGAGCAGCTCCGCCCTGCCCATCGGGTATTATTATAGACATCCTACCTGCCGCGACAAAGGCAAATATCCGTCCAAAACGATCAATATTCAGTGTTGTTCAGAAGACATTTAGGGAATCAAACCGACGAACGAATCTGTCCGAAGGAAGACTCAGGCTTACCGCCAATTCTTATCTAACGAATCTCACACACCCTATTAGGGCGTAAAACTCAAACAACGAATCCTAACGAACCTCAGTAACCTTATTCGGACCAAAACGGGTCTAAGCGGGGCTAAATCCACCCCAATTTACTGATTAGCGTGTCTAGGATTCGTTAGAATTTCCAACTACACCAAATCACCTATATAGCGTCTACTCTGTTCGTTAGAAAAGAAAGAAGGCTGTCGCCAGATCATTTCCATGATCAGAGGACAGCCCTGCTTCATTCGTCCGCTTACACATCCCTAATTTCGGATCTTCAAGCGGCTCTTACATGCTTCCATCAGCGAACTTCATTTTTCACAACCGAACCAACTGCATAACATTCCTATTAAGGCTCAATGCCCCAGACCAGAGTGCCGCCTTTATAGAGAGTTACCTTGTTCCAGTCCTGATAGGATGTTTTGGTTGGATCGTAGGAGTAATCATTGGATTCATCAAAATTGCTCCAGTCCGTTTTGTACATACGAAGCTGGATATCCCCGGATTGTGCACCTGCCTGAATCGAACCTGCTCCAGCAGTGAAGCTGAGCTCCACATAGGAATCGGTGAACGTGCGCTGGATGTTAGCACCGCCCACCTGTGCCCAGTCGATCGCAGAGTCCATTGCTGCGGTGCCTTCTTTGGAGAAGTAATAACGGATTTTCAGATCACTCAGGTTTACAGCTGTGTTGCCTACGTTTTTGATGTTAAAGAACGGCTTGATCTGATTATCTGCTGCGTTCGTGTCTCCCGCACGATATTGCAGAACCAGATCACTGGTCGGGACAACCACACTTTGTGGTGTTGCGGAAGCTGCGGCAGAATTGGCACTTTCCCCGGCAGCGTTCACGGCACTAACCACATAATGATAGGTCGTTCCATTGGTTAGACCCGTATTCGTGTAGAAGGTGCCGCTCACGTTGGCAGCAACCGTCGTGAATGGGCCCGATGCACTCAACGCCCGCTTCACGTTATAACTTGTCGCACCTGCAGAAGCCGCCCAGGACAAGCTAATTTGCGCATTGCCAGCCGTAGCTGTCAGTGCTGTTGGTGCAGCAGGAGCATTCACACCTGCAATGGGTACAGCACTTTTTACAGCCGAATTGGCACTCTCACCTGCAGCATTTACGGCACTAACCACATAATAGTAGGTTGTACCATTGATCAGACCTGTGTTGGCATACGATGTTCCGGTCACGCCCGCAGCAACCGTCGTGAATGGACCCGATGCACTCAACGCCCGCTTCACGTTATAACTGGTCGCACCTGTGGAGGCGGTCCAGCTCAGGGAAACCTGTGCGTTGCCCGCTGTCGCAGACAGTGTTGCCGGAGCTGCTGGAGCTGTCGTTGCACCCCCTCCACCATTGCTGGCAGGAAGAACAGGGAATGAGTTTTGCACCAGCATGACGAATTGATCATGGAACCAGTGACCCGACACCGGTGCGTTAGGCAGTGCACCGGTCAATACACCATCACGAGTCGTGAATGTTGGATCACACATCCGGTCGAAGCCTTTTCCTTCGTTATTCGGAATTTCCGAGCTGGATCCATCAGATTCCCCTGGAGGTTTGACCCATACATAGGCATCCAGATGGGCTGGTCCTGGTGCTGCTTTTGGCGCTTCACCTATGCCTGCTCCGCTGTTGTTACACCAGTTCCCCCGGTGATCCCGCTTATCCACACGCCCGGAGTTCACGTACGTGTTAATATCACTGCCTGTGGCAGACGTTGGACGGTTAACCCCGCCCCATCCATTGCGGCTGGTATCAATAAGGAAGCCCGTGCTGGCCGGCCAACCTGCTTGTACAAATCCGCTATACAGTGCCGCAGTGAAATCGGTTTCGTCAAAGTACGGATTCCACTCATAAAACTTGGAGGACTTGATCGGTTGTCCGCCGATGTTCAGATCCGGGTTGGTCAAATTCGGTTCGCTCAGCGGTGTGCTATTCGCTGTGTTCGTGATGAATCCGTCTGCGCTGCTCAGACCTGCCGTTGTTCCTTCGACAACGTTAGTATAGAGCGAAATTGCACCTGTACGGTTGTTATCCCAACCAAGCCAGCCGGAGTGACCAATATCCAGGTAGTTGTACACATTCGGAACGGCATGCAGCTTTTCCAAGGCATATTTCACGCCAGCTTCGTAGATGCCTGTTGAACTCGCCTGGGCACAGGCTGGTGTACTGAGGTTGGTTACCAGATTGGGCAGACTGTCCGGCTCAATGATGGCGATGATGCGAATGTCCTGATACTTAGGTTCTGCAAAAATATCGGCGATTACATTGATATAATCATTTTTATACGTCTGCAGCGCCGCCTGTGTTAGTGGAAGTTCACCATTGGACGCAAGCGCATGGCAATCCCGCCCAGGCAAGTTGTAGATAACGAATGAAGCGGTAATCGGAGTGCCTGCTTTCTTTTGTGCCAAAGCGGCATCCAGATGCTGCTCCACACTTTTGCGTCCAGCATTGTCTGTTCCACCATGAATGGCGGCAATACGGTCGATCCAGACTGCCGTTGGATAGGATTTGACCGTTTCCATCTTGGCTTTTAACGACGCATCACTGGTGAGAGCAATGGACGTATCCACGAGAGCGGAATAATCCTGGTTTAAATACGCCGTAGCTCCGACAAACGGATTATCCACATGTGCTTCAGCCGCCTGACTCACTCCTGGAGCCATGCCCGGGAAAATGCCCGCTACGAGCAGCGTTGCTGCCAGCATTTGTTTCACACTTCTGCGAAGGACTTTTCCGCCTCTCGATAAGGTTTTCGATTTTGTCATTAGGGTTCCACCTTTCCTGTGGTTGGATTGGGTATATACTCATGTCTGATCCTCTGTGTCGGCAAGATGCTATGCACGGTAGAGAACATAATGATGAGCTGTTGGAACTTCACCTCCATGAATGCAGTCAAATTGGGACAAGCGTAGGTCAACAACAATAGAGCCTGAACTGTAACAAGAAACAGAGATTGTGTCTTACACTGAGGTTAAGTGACAAATCAAGGGGGATAACATCTGTAGGTGTGTGCGGGTGATCTTCGGTGAACGGCTTTCAAAGCTTTACTCAGACTTCAATTTAGTAAGCGCTTACTTTTAGAGGTTTTAAAAAAAGGCTACCCTCGATACAAACCTCACATCGCGTGTCCACCTCCTTATGAATCTGATTATACTCTATGTAAATATTACTGTAAATTGAATTTATTAAATTATATTATAATTAATTCCATAAATCAGGCAGGGATTTTGAGATGTGCCTGCCCAAGCCATAAGAAAGGCTCATCACGGACTTATCCCCCGTAATGAGCTAATTCACATCGTATATTTTCATGCTCTCTTTCTATGGAAGCACTACAATATCCCCCGGTTTCAAACCGTTCAGTACTTCCGTCTTGTCATCTGTCTCGATTCCTGTTTGAATCGTCTGCTGAGCATATTGCCCGTTGCCTTGATCCAGCATTACATATGCCATATCCTGATCACGCATGACCGCCAGCGTGGGAACCACCGTCGCTTTCTCCTTGCGCAGCGTTTCAATCTTGCCCTCCAGACTTAATCCACCGATCAACTTGGCGTTTGGCTTCAGATCAATGACAATATCGAATTGGGAAGGCTGCTTGAGATCTGTTTCCGTTCCCTTTTTGGCAAACTTGGAGATTTTGCTGACCTTTCCGGTTAACGCAACCTCCTTATTGCCCGTCATATGTACGCTTACAGGCATACCAGTTTGAATTTTGAAAATGTCCTGCTCACTAATGGTCGCCACAAATTGCAATTTGCCCGTATCTACAATAGTACCCACATACTGACCTTCGCTCATCATACGTGTCTTGGTCTCCGTATCATTCATCAGAAACACGCCGGATACCGGCGCATACACGGTGGATAAACCGATAACCGCCTTCTTTGCCTGAACCTCCTGCTCCTTCACAGCGATGGATTCCTTGTTCATTTCGTTGGTCAGTCGTTTGGTCTCCCGCTCGGCGAAGGCTTTCTTCCGCTCTTCTTCGGTGACCCCTAATGGCTCGGAACCGTTTCCCTGATTAAGACCAATCTCATTCAATTGAGCTTCCAGCCTCGATTTCTCAATATCGGTCTCCAACTGCTGCACTTCTGTCTGTAATGCTTTCGAATCAAGCGAGAACATAACGGCTCCCTTACGAATGGGCTCCCCATTCTCCACATTCCACTGCTTTATTTTCGAGGCAAAAGGAGCATAAACATCTGTCTGCTTGGCATAAACCGATTTGCCTTTGACCTGAATTTCCTGCGTGACCGTCTCCTGAGTGACTTCAAATGTGATGGGCTGCGGTGCCTCAATGGGCGCTTCGGGTACCGGTTTATATTGTTGGTATAGGAAATATCCAACACCCGCGAGCAGTCCGATCATGATGATTCTCTTTATCCATTTGCTTATTGCCGAATTCTTCATTGCCGTATGTCCCCTCGTTGAATCTGTCTGTTCAATCTTTAAACTTTGCATTCTCTGTATCTCTCTGCTTCATTTATGCCGATTTAATCACCTGTAACGCATTCGTACGCGAGGCACTAATCGCCGGATAGATTCCCGAGAGCACTCCGGTTAATACCGCAAACGCTATTCCAGCAGGCAGAGCTGACGTCTGAATGACCACTTGGAGAGGTGTGCTTGCCTCCATCGAGACTTGCCCTTGGAGCAGTCCGTTTACCCCCTGGATGGCTCCATAAGCGATGAAGACACCGACAATTCCGCCCAATACGCCAAGTACAGCGGCCTCTGTAATGAACATCTGCCGGATCTGCCACAGATTGGCTCCCAGCACCTTCATGACACCGATCTGTTTGCGTCGTTGATGCGTGGACATGATCATCGCAACAATAATGGACAGCGAAGCCAGCAGCATGACGAATATTCCAATGCCCATAGCGGCCTTCTGGTACATACCGAGCTGTCCCTTCATTGCCTGCTCCTGATACAGATTACTGTCTGTCATCAGCGTCAGCTTCTGAATCTGCTCCTGCACCTGTGCTACATATTTCTTGTCCTCCACCTTTACGAGCGCCGAGTTCAGTCGTCCTGCCGCCGCGGCCTGTGCCTGACTGCTCTGGAACTGTTCGGCGAGCATCCGGGCGGTTTCGAGGGAAACATAGACCTTTTTGTCATACATGGCATTATTCTCACTCATGCCGCCAGGAACTTTCAGCACCCCTGTCACTCGCAAAGGTGAGCTTGTTTTGACTTTGGACGCATCATTCATGTCCTGATATTTAAGATTAAACTGTGCCTGAAACAGCTCCGTTTGAGTAGACATCAACGCCATGTATTGCTGTAGAAACTCGTCATTAAACGAATCCTCCATGAGCTTGGCATTCAGTTCACGTATGACCTCGGCGTCCACAAGTCCGAAGGTTGCACCGTAATTTGCAATAGCGGCTCCGCTAATTCCCGATGCACCCCCTTTGTCAAAACGGTAGCCAAAACGGCTTAATGACCCAAGCTCTGTACCA
Source organism: Paenibacillus sp. 11B (assembly GCF_030487755.1). Lineage (NCBI taxonomy): Bacteria > Bacillati > Bacillota > Bacilli > Caryophanales > Paenibacillaceae > Paenibacillus > Paenibacillus sp. 11B. The sequence goes on from NZ_JAUKNS010000005.1 coordinate 88,648, forward strand.
ATGACTTCCACATTGGAGCTCTTGCCATCCAGCGTTGCCATCTCCAACATATCCAGCTTCAGCATCGGAGCAACGGCGACGACATGCGGAAGGCTGGCAATAATATCGATTTTCCGAGCCGTTAGCGCTCCGCGTTCAAAGGTAGACGTTTGCCCACTGCTCCCGCTCCCCCCCGAGTTGATGCCTTCATTCGGAGATACTGTAATCTCATCCATTTTGTAATTCTCGTTTAACGTTTTCTCACCATAGACCTGTACCGACTGCCCCACGCTTAATGCAATAATCATGGCGGCACATCCGATGGACAGACCAATCATGCACAGTAAGGTAACCACCTTCCAGCGTACAATCTGTCCCCATGACATTCGCAACACATCCAGAATTCTCACAACCGCTCTCCTTGCTCTACTGCCTTGGACTGGCCACCCTTCACCAAGCATCCGTCCTGCAATGTAATGACAACCTGCATTTGCTCCGCCACTTCCGCCTCATGCGTAACAATGACAAATGTCGTATCCATCTCCCGATTCAGCTGTTGCAAAATGGAAATGATCTCTTCCTCCGTGCGCGTATCCAAATTCCCGGTAGGCTCGTCTGCAAATATGACAGACGGCTCCGTAATAAGTGAACGTGCAATGCTGACGCGCTGCTGCTGTCCTCCCGATAGCTGGGAAGGGAATAACTCGGACTTGCCGACAAGGCCTACCTGTTCCAGTAGGTGCATCGCCTTTTGCTTACGCCGTGATGGGCGAATGCCCTGAAATACGAGCGGCAGCTCCACATTTTCCCGAATCGTCAGGTTCGCCAGCAGCTCATACGCCTGAAAAATAAAGCCAATATGTGTCCGGCGGAATTCAGCCAACCGGTTCTCACTCATACGCACAATATCCTGATCCGCAATGAGGATCTTGCCGGTGTCCGGCTTCATCAGACCTGCCATTAAGTGCAGTAACGTCGATTTGCCTGAACCGGAGCTTCCCAGCAGTGCAACCATCTCGCCCTTGCCCACGGATATGTTAATGTCCTGCAATACGGGAACGATCCCTTGTGCATTGCGGAACGTGTGTGACACCTGTTCTACTCGCAGCATGAATCCGGCTTCCTCTCATCGATGTAATAGAGGTAATTATAGCCATCAGATGTATCGGTCCAATCTGGACTTGTATCCAATTTGTAAAATCATCCTTTTTACATCATTGGATCGAGATGCGATTGAAATGCCCTCTTTGGATTTATGCAAAATACTCGAATCACAAAAAGGCCCTATGGGTTGAGTCCTTGCGCAGCGACTTCATTCCATAAGACCCTCATGTCTGAGCGTTCCATATTCACATCTTTACCACGCCCGGAAGCTAAATCGGTATAACTCGCTTTTTTCCATGGAGCTCCCAACAACAAAGAGATTGCTGTCATTCCATTTCAACTTGATAAAGTAATCGATATTCCGGTAGATAACCGTATCGGACCCCAGCTTGCTATCATTCAGATAGGCAATGTGCACCTCATTCTTCTGTCCTTCAAGTGTCAGAAAATAAGCAATGCGGGACTCCTCTTCATCCAGATCGAAGCTCCAGATGGGCCCTTTGACCAGTAGTTCAAACTTCTTGGTATCCGCTCGGTACCTGTACAATCCCTGTTCGTTGTTCATCATACCTTGAATCAGCATATCCCCATTCTTCAATACTTTGAACTGCTGTATATCCTGGGCAGGGGGGTATGCGGTAATATCATTTTTGTCGTTAAGAGAGAAGCTATACACTGCGTAATTTTCTTTCAGTTTGACCAGCACATACACCTTGGTCAGATCCCGACTGATCTCATACGAATCCAGCATGATTAGGGTATCATCCTGACTTGAAATGTTGCTTTTCTGTGCAACCATGGCAACTAACTCATCATAACTGTACAATTCGCGTTTCTTTCCTGTATTCAGATCCACCATGTTGAATACCAGGTCATCATATCCGATGTAGGATTCATCGCCTACAAAGATGCGTGAATAGGAGTTGTCATTCTTCAACTTGTGATGTTCTCCAGTTTTCAAATCATATTTATAGGTTGTCTTCTGCGCCTGAGTCGATCGATACTGGGAATAGATCAGCTTGTTCTGATCCGGACTCAGAGTAATGCCATACTCTGTATTCGTAGCGATGTCTTTCAACCGATTATCATCCATATGCAGCTGTGACAGCTTAATCCCGGTATAGGAACGATCCGGCCGATTCAATATCACCGTGTTGGGATCAGCTACCTCAAAATCATAGATGGCAAAGTCATTGGGCAGCTTGGTAGCCGACTCAATCTGAATCGTGCTGCTCGGCGGTGGGGTCAAGCGACTGTTGAACTGTTTATCCGGCAGAATGACGGTTCTGGGCTTCGCATGTCCAATGCTGAAGAGACTGCCAATTCCAAAGATGCCTCCGACAAATACAATTAGCAAACCGGATAACATGAGCATATCGCGATGTCTGCTCCAAAATCCTCGTTTCTTCATACGTTCCATTCCCCAGGCAGACTGATATTCACCTGTGTTCCCTTGTTCAATATACTCTTCATTTCAACTGTTCCCCCATGCTGCTCTACCGTGTTTTTCACAATGGACAAGCCCAGTCCTGCGCTTCCCTTCTCTGTCCTGTTCATCCCGTTATCCCGGTAAAAGGGTTCAAATACATGCTTCAAAGCTTCCTCCGGGATGCCTTCTCCTTCATCGCGAATCAGTATGGCTACCGAATCCCCCAGTCGAAACGATTGGACTTGAATGATGGAATTCACATTTCCGTATTTGACGGAGTTATCCAGTACATTCAGGAAGACTTCTTTGAGCTTGTTCCAATCCCCCTGAACATACAGCGTTTCTTCCAGCTCATAACGAATACCGATATTGTACTTACCCGCCTTAATGGACATATCTTCGCAAGCTTCCCGAATAATATTCGATACATTCACCCGCTCAAAGCGATAGGTCTGAATCGGTGTGGACGATACGGTCACTTCCAGGATATCGGCAACCATGACGTTGAGGCGCTGGCTCTCATTGATAATATATTTTAACCCTTTCTCGAAGAATGCCTGATCCGTAAAGCCATTATCCCGCAAAATCTGGGCATACCCGAGTATCGTAGTCAGCGGTGTCTTTAATTCATGGGTCACATTGTCAAAAAAAACCTTGTTGCGTGCCTGCAAATGCTTGACCTCATCCCGTTCTCTCTCAATCACATCAATCTGCTCCCTTACCCGATCGATCATGACCGTAAAGCTGGAAGCCAGCTCTCCAATCTCATCCTTCGTTGAGATGTGGATGTCTGCATTCAGGCTGCCTTGTGCAACTTCGGCTGAACGTTTCGTCAGAACACGAATGGGCTTCGTAATCTGGCGTGATATAAAGACAGAGCCAATGAAAACAAACACAAAAATGACGGCTGCAAAGCCCTTGATAGTGTTCTGAAAACGCAGATGCCGTTTGAACAGGTCCGTATAATCCCTTTCCAGCTGGATAATGCCAAGAATGCTCCCCTCCGACAGCACAGGGAAAGACAGATTCCCTGTTACTCTGCCCTGATCCACCACTGTTGTATAAGCAATCTTTGACTTCATGGCAGCCTGTAGGTCAGAGGTTTTGGCAGCACCCGGCTTCGCCTCCGCACCCACGGTACTAAACGGTGTAGCATCAGATCGATAGACTATGACCTTGCCACCTACAGCGGAACCGATCTGTTCTGCGAGATCTCGATTCCCTGTTCCCAGGGAGTCCTCACTAATCCGTTTGTTATGAATCAGGAAGTATTGATTGAGCGCGATATCCAGATTTTTTTTGGATTGTACCATGTCCTCCTGTACTTCCCTGTACATGTTCTCCTCACCCACTTTATTCGAAATAATGAGCAAGGCCGAAAAACCGATAAATACGATGACCGAGAAAAGAACGACCATTTTGAACTGAATCGTCCACTTCATGTATGCACCTGAATATTCAGTTTGTACCCCACGCCGAAGACCGTCTCAATAAGTGAAATCCCCTGCTCCCCGCTATCCAGCTTCTTGCGGATGCGCTGAATATGAATGTCTACCGTCCGGGTATCTCCGGGAAAATCAAATCCCCACACTTTATCCAACAATTCAGACCTCGTATGTACCTTCCGGTGATGGTTGACCAGATACAGCAATAAATCATATTCCTTATTGGTCAGTCCGGCGCGTTCCCCATCCTTCCAGACTTCACGCTCATCCTTGCGAATTTCAATGTGTCTGCCAAGCCGTACCACTTCATAGGACTGGTTCTCCAGCGTCTCGCTGATCAGATCAATCCGGCGGAAAATGGCCCGAATGCGTACAACGACCTCACGAATGTCGAATGGCTTGGTAATATAATCGTCCGCCCCCAGCTCCATGCCCAGCACCTTGTCCAGCATATCGGACTTCGCCGTAATCATAATCACGGGAATCTTTGAATTCACGGAAAGTTGTCTGCATACATCGAACCCGCTCATGTCCGGCAGCATCAGGTCGAGCAGGATCAAATCTGGTCTGGACTCCCTGAGCAAATCCAGTCCCTCTCTGCCTGTTGCCGCTTCTGTCATCTCAAATCCTTCCTTGCGCAAAGAATAGGATAGGATGTCGCGAATGGACTCTTCGTCCTCAATAATCAAAATCTGTTTCGGTCTCATGATGAATCTTAATCTCCCTGCTCTATGAATTTCATCTGCCTTATATTTTGTATCTCTGCTCCAGGATTGAACAGAGGTTCACGGGAAATGTTACAACTCGGATACAAGTCTGGCGTCTTTGGAAACATCATCCCGATATACTTGGATCATTGAGAACAAACCAGACCGGAAAAGGCCAGATCGGTATCCAAAGGGGAAAACATCACGTGAACAAAACAGCCATTCATAATGCCTATGTAAACTATAAATCAGAAGTGACACGGTATCTATCTCAGATCGTCAAAAATCAACAGGATGCAGAGGATCTCACGCAGGAGTGCTTCATTCGAATGATGAATGTAACGGCAGACATTCCGGAAGAACGCCTTCTCTATTATCTCAAAAGAATTGCCCGCAACCTCGCTATGGATACATTCCGAAAGCGAACCCGTACACTGAAGCGAGACAGTAAGTTGGAGATGCAAACCTATCACTGTGATGCATCCGAGTTGGAAATCTCCGAAGGTGTTAACGACCTTGTGTCGATCATCAACAATACAGAGCATCGCAAAATTCTTGAATTACGCGTGATTCACGGTTACAGCATCAAGGAAACCGCACAGCTCGTCAACCGCAGTGAAGGCATGATCAAATCCTCGGTATTCCATGCTGTTAATCGCATTCGGGCCAAAGTCATCTCCTAAGAGATGGCTTTTTTCATCAGCAGAAGGGCCATAAAATCAACATATGATGTTAGAAAGTATCAAAATTTCTTGTATCGAGCATGACAAAGGACTCATTTTTACAAAAGTCGAGTTCGTTTTTACAAATTGTTATGACTAGGTGAGATTTTGGTGTGATAAGATATGGACGAACTCATGTAGTAACTATTATTTGGGAGGGATTTGGTTGGGTAAATTGACACGTATGCGAGGAGTATGGGTAAAATCACTCCTGGCATTGTCCATGGCATTGCCGCTTCAGATCGGATTATGGAACGGAGATGCATCGGTTCAGGCAGAATGGGCAACCGACCCTGCGCCGTTCATACAGGCGAAGGTTGTTAACGGAAATGCAGGCAAGAAAGTACTGTTCGACAATACTCATGCACAGACAGCCGGAGCGGCTGACTGGGTCATTGACGGAGGTTTCTCTGACTTCGGTAATGCACTCGCGAATGATGGATATTATGTTAAGGAACTGCGCAAGACGACTCCATTTACCTATGACGATCTGAAAGAATATAACGTGTTTGTCATCGCTGAACCCAATGTTCCCTTCAAAACGACAGAACAGGCAGCCATGAAAGAGTATGTAGAAAAAGGCGGCAGCATCTTCTTCATTGGAGATCACTACAATGCTGACCGTAACAAAAACCGCTGGGACGGTTCCGAAGCGTTTAACGGCTATCGTCGTGGCGCATTCGAAGATCCAGCCAAAGGCATGAGCACAGAGGAGCGTAACTCTGAGGCTATGCAAAATGTAAGCAGCACAGACTGGTTGTCCGATAATTTCGGTGTACGCTTCCGGTACAACGCATTAGGCGATATTAACGCCACTAACATTGTGCCTGCTGGACAAGCATTTGGCATCACGGAAGGTGTATCTGCTGTAGCGATGCATGCAGGGTCCACACTTGCGATCACTGATCCAACAAAGGCTAAAGGTATTGTATACCTGCCGAAAACAAATGCGGCTTGGCCCAATGCAGTTGACCAAGGCGTGTACAACGGTGGCGGCGTTGAGGAAGGTCCTTACGTAGCCGTATCCAAGCTCGGTGCTGGTAAAGCAGCATTTATCGGGGACTCCTCTCCTGTTGAAGATGCTTCACCGAAGTATTTGCGCGAAGAGACTGGCGCTCGCAAAACAACGTATGACGGCTTCAAAGAAGTTGATGACGGCAAATTGCTGGTGAATACAGTCAACTGGCTTGCTAATCAGGAAAGTTACACTAGCCTGACCCAAGTGAACGGACTTCAACTGGATAATGCAACAGCATTGCTTCCAATTGAACAACCTGCTGCTACTACAGAACCACAGGCTGAACCTTGGGCTGCACCAGCTGCAGGCTACAAATGGTATGATCGTTCCACGTTCAAAGCAGGTTCTTATGGTGGACCAGCTTCAAGCGCGAACGCTTCCTACAGCTTCGTGAAGCAAGAAACCCTGCCTAATGCGGAGGATTTCCAAATCCGCGTAGTTGTAGAGAACATGCCTGCCAACACAACGGTTTCCGGTTACAGTGCAGGGATCTATCTGACAGGCGGAACACAAGTAGCCATGATTCAGAACGAAAGTGGCACATGGCCGACTTCGTACGGCTATAGCTCCAACTTTAGCGTTACTTCCGACAGCAAAGGTCGCGCCACCAAGGACCTGAATGTCCGCATTAAATCAGGTACTACGGGCGCTGCCAGCCTGCGTCTGCGTCTGAACGGCAGCAACCTGATTACCAATGCAGTTACAGTCGGCAATGTTCCGGCTGAGCAGCTTCCGGAAGAGGAAGGTCCAATCCCGGCAACGATCAGCATCGCTGATGCACGTACCAAAGCAGCTGGTTCAACCGTTACGGTTGAGGGTGTAGTTACAACAGAGCCCGGTGCATTTGGTGGACAATCCTTCTATCTTCAAGACACAACTGGCGGCCTTTATGTTTTCCAAAGTACTGGCGGCTTCCATGCCGGAGATGTGGTTAAAGTAACCGCAGCAACGGCGCTGTACAACAGTGAATTCGAGCTTACAGATATCGTAGCAATTGAGAAAACAGGTACAGCATCCATCCCTGCTGCCGTTGAGGTTCCAGCAGTAACGGCTGCAAACCAGGGTCAACTCGTTCAATTGAAAGAAGTAACTGTTCAAAATATCATTAGTGCAACACCTGTAGGTTCCTTTGAATTTGACGCGGTTGCAGCGGACGGAACTAGCACGCATGTCCGTGTGGATACACGCACAGGTGTAACGCAAACGTCCTTCCCTTATGCGGCAGGCGATAAAATCAGCGTGACCGGTGTTGCCGCTATTTTCAAAGACGTATTCCAACTAAAACCTAGAAGCTTGAACGATTTTGTAAAAGTTGAGGAAGGCGGCGGAGAAGAACCATCTACGCCAGCTGTTGGCGCACCGGGTAAACCTGCGCTTACCTCCAACAATGGTTATAGCAACGGTCTGTCTGAAGGATCGTATACTATCAGCATGAATCTCTGGTGGGGTAACAATGGCACAAGCTATAAGCTGTATGAAAATGGCGTGCTGATTGACACACAAAAACTGACAGATGCTTCCCCGATGGCACAATCAGCCAAAACAACGATTTCTGGCAAAGCTAATGGTACCTATACCTATGTAGCCGAGCTGACGAACTCCAAGGGTACAACTAGCAGTGAAGTACTCACAGTAAAAATTGCAAATGCTGCCCCTGGCAAAGCTGTTCTCTCCCAAGACAACTGGGATGGGGACGGTAACTACAAAGTGACGATGAATCTGTGGTGGGGAACGAATGCAACAGAATACCGTCTCTATGAGAATGATCAACTGATTGATACCAAAGCGCTGAACGCAGTAACACCTAATGCACAAAGCGCCGTGACAGATGTATCCGGTCACGCGAATGGAACGTACACGTATCGCGCCGAGCTGATCAATGCAGCAGGTGTGACAAGCACTGAAACCATTACGGTTAAGGTTACCAAATCGGTATCTCTTCCAGCAGCAAGCTAAGTCTTAGTAAGGAATGCCTAACGTTTAACCAAGCATAGAAAAAACCGAAGCGAGATCGCCGGATTCCAGGCAAGCTTGCTTCGGTTTTTTTCTGTTACTTTTCTCTTAAGATCAGTTTCTCTTCAAAGTTGTTACCGTTAATATCTGTCCACTCAATGACAACTGCTTGCTCTTCATTTCTACTAACACTTGAACCTTGTGTTCGCATTATAGGAAAACTTATAGATTTCGAAGTTAAATCACTATCCTGTCTAATTATGCTTCCTTCATTTATATTGATTTTATATCCTTTAATATCTTCTAAATTATCTTTTTTATAAAATACAGTATATGCTCCATTTTCTGCTCTTTCATTTGTTACTGTAGTATCTAATTCGGCACTCCAATTTTCACTCTCTCCCATGAGATTAATTCTTGTCTGCAATTTTGAACAACCAGTAAGGGATATGGTAAAAAAGACTATTAAAATAAGTATCGACACCCATAACACATTATTATTTTTTCTCATAATCTCCCTCCATTACTACATTTATAACTATACAGTATCATAATATGAACCTACTTCTAAACAGTAATTTCATTTACGATCATATATTTACATATAAGATTATGAAATAAATACAAAAAGCAGCACCTGCTATTGCATGGGCTGCTCTTCCGATAGATCAACAATGGATTGAAACTTTTCCATCAAGTCTTTTATAATATTCGTTTTTATTAGCAAGCAAACTTTACTCTTTTCTTCTTTATACCAGCTTCTTGCGAATATATCCCGAGATCAGATCAATGATCGTAATCATCACGATAATACCCAGCAGGATAATCCCTACTCGCGGCCAGTTCCGTGTGCTGAGTGCGAAGATCAGTGGTGTACCGATCCCCCCTGCCCCAATTACCCCCAGAATGGTTGCAGAGCGTACATTAATCTCGAACCGATACAATGTGTAGTTAAGGAATCCAGGCAAAACCTGTGGCAGTACAGCAAACCACAGCTGCTGCATACGATTCGCACCGGAAGCGAGTAACGCTTCAGAAGGACCATAATCAATATTTTCCACTTCGTCAGCGAATAGCTTACCAAGCATCCCGATGGAATGCAGTCCAAGTGCAAGTACACCCGCAAAAGAACCTGGTCCTACCGCTTTGATGAACAGCAAAGCCATGATGATCTCCGGGAACGTACGGATAAAGCTGAGCACCATTTTGCCCGTACCCGATACAGGACGGTAACTGCTCATATTCCGGGCAGACCAGAAAGCAAAAGGAATACACAGTACAGCGGAAATGACGGTACCCAGCACCGAGATCGCCAGCGTATCCAGCAATCCTCGCAGTAAATCCTCTCCCTCAGGCAGATAGACAAAGTCCCAATCCGGGGAGAAAATCCCGGCGACAATCGCCTTCATGATCTGACCTGCTGTTTCCTTGAAACCGGTAAACGGTATACCAGCAAGTGCCCAAGCGTACACAAGTATAAGTAAGATTACAATGACCCAGCGAAGCGGGTTCTTCCGTGGTTTGCGCCGGATTACGCTCGTTTCATTTTTCATCATAACAATTTCTCCCGCAGCTTAGTACTTACATAATCAATGATCAGAACAATAACAAGGGTAAACAGAATGATTACACTCGTTTTGTCATATTCCAGGAATCCAAGGGTTGCTTCATAGTACAGTCCGATACCCCCTGCACCGACCAATCCAAGAATCGCAGCAGCGCGCACATTAATCTCAAAGGCATACAGCACATAAGAAGTAAACTGGGCAGCCAGTTGTGGCACTACACCATAAATAATCAGTTGAATCCGGTTCATGCCCACAGCGGTCATCGCTTCAAGCGGTCCCTGATCAATCGTTTCCAGCGTTTCGTAAGTCAGCTTGGCAATCAGTCCCACCGAGAAGACAGCAAGTGCCAAGATACCAGGAATCGGTCCCAGTCCAAATACAGCAACGAACAGCGCCGCCAGCAACAGGTCAGGCACAGTACGAATCAAGTTCAGTACAAAGCGGGCCGGATAGTAGATCCAGCGGCTGGGCATCAAATTACCTGCACAGATGATGGATACCGGAATCGCGATGATCGCACCGATCGTTGTTCCGATCAGTGCCATTCGAATGGTCTCCAGCATGCCCTGAACGATATTATCAAAGTATGTCCACCGCGGAGGAAACATCTCCTTCAGCAGGTCCAGCATGTTCGGGAAACCTTCAATCAGTTCGCTGAAGCTGGCATCGGTCTGTTTGGCACTTGCCCACAGCAACAACAAGATGATGACCAAGGTGAGCAAATGTTTGGTGCGCCCTGGTGGTTTGGGACGGTGGATAGTCGAACCTGAGCCTGTGCCAGGACGCTTGCCCTTCCCTGATTCGTTCTGTAATGATCCATCTATCGATACGTTTACGGGTTGCTTCATACCAGAACTTCTCCCCGCTGTTGCTGTACAGCCTGTTTATCCAGCAGCTCATCTGCCAGAATAGGTCTGCCATAAATTTCGGCAAAACGCTCATCCGTTGCCTCGGATACCGGACCATCAAACACCACTTCGCCTGCACGCAATCCCACAATACGGGTAGCATACTCTCTGGCCAGATCAATAAAGTGAAGGTTAACGATGGTTGTAATGCCAAGATCCTGGTTGATGCGTTTCAGATCATCCATAACCTGTTTCGTTGTCAGCGGATCGAGTGAAGCGACAGGTTCGTCTGCCAGAATGATTTTTGCTTCCTGTGCAAGTACGCGAGCTATCGCTACCCGTTGCTGTTGACCACCGGACAATTGATCCGCGCGGGAATAGGCTTTCTCGGCAATGTTCACCCGCTCCAGTGCTCCAAATGCAAGTTCCGTATCCTCTTTTGGAAAACGGCCCAAAATAGTACGCATGGTGGAATGATATCCCACACGTCCAGCAAGCACGTTGCGAAGCACACTGGAACGCTTCACGAGATTGAAGCTCTGGAAGATCATGCCGATATCCCGGCGAATCATGCGAAGTGACTTGCCATGGGCTTTCGTGATCGACTTGCCATTAATCAATATCTCCCCTTCACTGATATCATGAAGTCGGTTAATGGAACGCAGAAGCGTCGATTTCCCCGCACCAGACAAACCTACTACGGCAATAAACTCTCCCTGTTTAAATTTCAGGTTAATATTATTCAGGCCCTTAGTGCCGTTAGCGTATGTTTTCGTTACATTGTGAAGCTCAATCATGGCAGTAGTCCTTCTTTCATTAATATGGTATTTCGCAGGTTCACGCTGTAATGGGACAAGCCAGCGCAGCGTATGTCACGCTGAACTGGCCTGTCCGCTAATACGATGAAGTTATCCAATGAAAAGATAAGCAATGCAATCATTAACTATCTTTCTTTTAACAGAAAACTACTCGGTTTTTACTTTCTCGTTGTATTGACGAACGATATCAAACTTGCTGTCATCTGATTCTACATAACCTTCGTGTGTGTAGATTTCTTTGATGATTTCGTGACCTTGTGGATCTTTACCGATGTCGATAAATGCTTGTTTAATTTTTGCTGTCCAATCTGCATTCATGTCTGTACGTACTGCGATTGTATCGTTAGGAATCGGTTCAGTGAACGCGAGTACACGAGTATCTTCAAATACAGTCGGGTAGTCTTTTGCTACAGTGTTACGAGCATCTTGGAAAATCGCTGCGGCATCAACGTCACCGTTCAGTACTGCCAATACGCCTTGGTCATGACCTTTAACCGTGATTGGCTGTACATCTTTCAAAGGATCAAGACCTCTGTCGAGCAACAATGCTGCCGGCCATACATAACCAGCGGAAGAAGTTACGTTTTGGTAGGCGATTTTTTTGCCTTTCAGGTCTTCAACGGATTGGATCGGTGAATCTTTCTTCACAATAATCATGGATTTATACGAATCTGCCAGTTGCTCAGTAGGAGCGCCAGTCTCATCATTTACACCAAAACGTTGTGCCTGAAGGATAACTTCAGCTGCGCCTTTTTCTTTGGCAAGTACATAAGCCGTCGGAGGCAGGAAACCTACGTCCACTTTATTGGAAGCCATTGCTTCAATAATTGTGTTGTAGTCTGTGGATACGCTGACCTTCACCGGGATACCCAATTTGTCACCCAGCAGTTTCTCGAGCGGTTTTGCTTTGGCTTCGAGTGTATCTGCATTTTGTGATGGAACGAATTGTACAGTCAGCTCAGTCGGCACGTAACCTTCAGCGGCTTTATCTGTCTCTGCCGTGTCGGTACTGGATGAACTAGAGCTCGTATCAGCCCCGTTAGCCGAACCTGTTGTACTACTGTTAGACCCACATGCACTTAGAAACAGAACCAAAATCAACAATGGTAAAAATAAAGCAGACTTCTTCAAGCGAACACCCTCCAAAGGATTTCTATTTTTCATTACTTGTCTACTATAGTCTTCGAATATTTGCGCGATGTGAAACGAAATTTGGAGTTTTGTAAAGTTTCCTGTCAGGCTGTCAGAGCGGCTTTGATCTGTTAGAATAGCCTCATTACAGTTGATGATACTAGTAGAATCAGTGAATTCCTTTGTACTCCGGCTGTGATTTGATATGTTTAAACTTATATATTTAGAGGAGATTGTAAAATGACATCCATAACAACTACGTCAAGCTTCGACATCATGGTAACAAGTGACCTGCATGGGGCCATTCGACCCATACATTACAATACCAATGCCTATCGTCCAGCCGGACTTGCTTTGCTCGCTTCGCTGATCCGGCGTGAACGGGAGCGTTCACCCGAACTGCTGCTCGTGGATAACGGCGATCTGTTGCAGGGTTCTCCTTTGGCCTCCTATGCTGCGTCCTTCATTTCAGATCATGAAGTGCATCCCTTCATTAATGTTCTGAATGAACTGGGCTATGATGCTGCCGTGATGGGCAACCATGAATTCAATTACGGTCAGCATTTGCTGCGTAAAGCAGTTGAAGACTCCCACTTCTCTTGGCTGTCCGCCAATATTGTAGTGGAACATCAGGACGACACCATCATGAACCATTTAAATGAAGGGAAGCATGACGAAGAAATACGGCCCGTTTCACCCTCAGGTACAGGCATACCCGCCTTCGGTCCTCCTTATCTGATCAAAACCTTGGCTTCAGGCGTCAAAATCGCTTTGCTGGGTGCAACGACCCACTATATCCCGAACTGGGAGCATCCGAAGAATATAGAAGGATTACATTTCCTTGACGCTTTGGAGACCATTCGCGCATGGGTTGGCTATATTCGTGAACATGAACAACCGGATGTGCTTGTTGTCAGTTATCATGGTGGTTTTGAGAGTGATCTGGAGACAGGCGAACCTGCCGAGCGGTTAACCGGGGAAAATCAAGCGTACGCCATCTGCCGTGATATTGATGGAATTGACGTTCTGCTCACCGGGCATCAACACCGTCAGCTTACCGCAGACATTCATGGAGTGACTGTAATCCAGCCTGGATTTAGTGGGAACGGTGTGGGTCATGTATCCGTCCAGTTGGAGCAATTAGCGAATGGTAAGTGGTGGATTGCAGGCAAACAGGCTCGCTTGTTGCTTTTGGATGAAAATAGTGACGTTCAGCCTGATGCGGCTGTTATGAAACTGACAGACGAGCTTGAAGCAAAAGCACAGGCATGGCTGGACCAGCCGATTGGCGAGGTAGCGGGAGACTTGTCCATCGCAGATCCTGCCGCACTGCGGCTCGCGGCACATCCCTTCATTGCTTTTGTACATCAGGTGCAGATGGAAGCGACGGGGGCTCAAATCTCCAATACCGCATTACTCAGCGAAGAAGCCCGTGGTTTCGGCTCCCTCATTACCGTTCGGGATGTGTTGTCCAATTTTATCTATCCCAACACACTGACGGTGCTGGAGCTTCGTGGTCAGGACATTCGGGATGCGTTGGAGCAAACGGCGCGTTACTTTGAAGTGGAGGCTTCGGGCGAAGTTATCGTCAATCCCGCTTACATGCAGCCGAAACCACAGCATTATAATTACGACATGTGGGCAGGCATTGAATATGAGCTGGATATCTCCAAACCTGCGGGAAGTCGTGTGGTGAAGCTGGAACGTGAGGGCATACCTGTAGCAATGGACGCGACGTATTCTGTAGTGATGAACAGTTATCGCGCAGCAGGTGGCGGTGATTATGCAATGTATCCTGGCAAAAAGGTACTTCACGAAGGCGCCACGGATATGGCGGCACTGGTGGAGGATTATATTCGCAGGCATCAACCACTGACCGTGGAGCAGGCGAATAACTGGCGGGTTGTTGAATAGTGCTTAGTAATTTCTCTCATTGAAAAGGGTAAATATGATTTCCTTAGAATAGTAAAATTAATTTTCTTCATCATTCCCCTCCTAAATTATGTATGATTATAGTTAATCTATAGAAATGAAAAGAGCAGAACCCGTATCACAGGTTCTGCTCTTTCTACTACAATGAAACCAATGCCCCGCGCTCATCCGCCGAACGCATCTCAGCTTCAATTAACTCAAGCGTGCCCGTTGCGCTCTCCGGTGTACATACAGATACAGGTGCACCTGCTTGAACAGACTGGATAAAATATTTGAGCTGGTGATAGTATCCCGAGTCGGGTGACAGCTCGGCAACGAAGCCGGGAGCATTATTCGGATTTACTTTCAGTTCACCATTCTCAAAGACCAGATTCCCCTGCTCCAAATTAACGCGATACGTCATCGAGAAGCCATAGTCTCCCCCCAGTGTCCAGTCGGCTTGGGCATTCAGCACTTTTCCGTCAGGGTATACATAGTTGGTGGACACCGTATCATAACCACTTCCCGGAATGACGTTGCGAGCCAGCGTAGATACGTGATCCGGTTTACCAAACAGCCAGTGAATAATATCCGCATCATGGATGTGCATATCTAATATGCAGCCACCGCTTTTCTCCCCATCCAGGAACCACTCCTGAGGCAAACCTGAACCCCGGAAGAAATAACCTGCGTTTACCGATCCGTAACGACCATCTTCTACAACAGATTTCAGGTAGCTATAGGCTGGCCAGAAGCGTAAACATTGACCAATCATCAGTGTTTTTCCGGTCGCTTTAGCGGTCTCTGCCATCTTCCAGCCTTCCGCCGAATGACGTGCAACCGGCTTCTCGCACAGGACATGCATGCCTTTCTCCAACAAGGAACACGTTAGTTCAGCATGTAATGGCGTAGGCAGTGTAATATCAATGATATCCAGCTCCTCTTGCTCCAGCATTGCGTCGATGTTGTCGTACAAACGATAAGGTGTGAGATCATATACCTCTTGCTCTGTCGCCATATTGCCGGCTGCTTTACCGTTCTTCAGTTCCTCAATTCTCAGATCACAGATGGCTACCAATTCCACGGGCTCCCCTTCGGAAGCAAGGCGCACATAGTTATCAAAATGCATACGTCCCATAAATCCAAAACCGATCAATCCCACTTTTAACATGTTTCTACCTCCCAAATAAAAGTTGTATTTGCATAAACAGTGTTAGCTGTATCTTCTATTCCTGAGAACGTCCAAGAATGGCATCCATTGCTTTGGATGTGTTGAATATGATCTGCTTCGAATGATGAGTGTATGGCGGAATCATCTCGGCCGTCACATAGTTGTCGTAACCAATAGCCTGCAATGCCTCCATCACCGCCGGATAATTCACATCTCCAGCCAGCAGGTCCACAAATCCGTGAAGTCCACCCGCTTGACGACGATAATCCTTGAAGTGCACCTTCTTGATCCGATGACCGAGAATGCGAACCCACTGCTCCGGGTAACCGTTCTGTACCACATTGCCCACATCAAAATACGAACCTATATAATTGGAGTTAAAAGAATCAATAAAGGTACGCAGCTCTAACGGCGACACCAGAAATTTGTTCCATACGTTCTCAATGCCAATCGATACGCCGGCACGTTCCGCATATGGCAGCAAATGCGCTATAGCTTCTTGGGCCCGTTCGTAGGCTACTTCATAATCTGTTACTTCGCTGTCTGGAATAAAATCCACACCTACAGCACCCGGAATGACCAGAATGGTATCCACACCAAAGGCGGAGGCAAGCTCCAGCTGTTTTTTACATACATCCAATGCTTTCGTGCGAATCTCCGGACGGGCACTCGTCATCGGGTAATCCCAGTACAATCCGGTTGCAAGTCCCGCAATCTCAAGTCCGGCTTCTTCGAGGCGCCCCTGAATATCACGAACCTCCTGATCCGTGGCAGACAGACTCAACTCTCCTTCTCCATTAAGCGAAAGTTCAATTCCCTCAAAGCCAGCTTGCTTCGCCGTCTGAATACAATCCGCAATAGAGGCATCTCCTGGAAACGACCATATATTAATCCCTTTTTTCATCCGAATACCCTCCTTCAAAATTTAAAAACCTGTTCTTCAGCAATGCATAACTATCCCAATCGAAAATATCCAAATCGGGCAGGTAAATGAAAGTTTACAGCGCCCGTAGGCTGCCATGCCTGATACTCCCGTTCTCCTTGCACATTCTCGTCAATTCGGTAAACGTTGACCCTCCAGCATACCCCTTTGGTTAGGGGGGACTTGAAGTTACTGGCGGGAATATGAATCAAATACACCCGATTGCCCTGGCGGTCCACTTCTACAGCCGTTTGCAAACCTTCCAGCTGCCAGGTTACATCGGCTTTCAATTCGGAACCGGCGCCGTTATTGTGGATGAGTGCATCAAACACCACGTTGTGCGGACTGACCTCCAGTTCGATATAGTTCCTGCCATCCCCTTGTTCATCAATGAACAGTTCAACTACATCCTGTTCGTACAGCGGCTGATCCCTTTCCGTGAAATCAGATACGACGTGATCATCCTGGCATACAAAGCGAATATGCAAATATTCCGGGCTCCATCCAAAACGGACTTCCGTGGATTGATGCGGTGGTCTGCCTGTTACGGTGTCGACCAGTTTCAATGGAACACATCGCTCCCAATCCTCAGCCGAGGGGAATCCACTCTGTGCAACGTACCTGAGTGGTTCGCAGCAATAACTCGTGCTCCGTTCCATAGGGAGAGAGCGCATCGTTATCCTCTCCTTTTTAGCTTAATCCGTGATGTTGTCTCTCTCGTAAGAACATGTGATAATACACATATTATAAATAACTTACGTGATCATTTATTTAGGAGATAAAGAGATTATTTGCACAATTCCGTTCAGTTTTAACTAGATATATTTTTGTCCAATCTCATAGAGAAAGGGATGGGATTTCATGTCTCTCCAACAAGTGATATATCCTCTGCAACGAACCGCCCATTACAAGGAATGGTCTCCCAACGTGCATTACGCTCAGTTTCAGAGCCTTCCTCCCGGCAAGCTGGCCAAGCGGCGTCTATATGATTTTGAACTTCTGTACGTCTCTCAAGGTGAAGCCGCAACTTATATGAACGATAAACATCATATTTTGAAGGCAGGTCAGCTCATCATGCTACCTGCCGGGGTCTATCACCAGAATGAAGTGGTCTCCAGCCCGGAAGCACGTTTTATTGGCATTCATTTTGATTTTTTCAACGAATTGACCATTCAGACCGAGGCAGACATGGTTGTGAACGAGGAGACGGTTCAGCATCATAAATTCGGAGTGGAAGCTTGCGCAGAAGGCATGACGCCGCTATCTAACAACCCGGTGTATACCCCTTCTCCAGCTGCCGTACAGCTTATGGAGCAATTGGTTCATGAATTTACGATGCGCCAACCGGGATATGAACTGGTATGTAAAGCCTTGATGCTACAACTATTGACCCACCTGCTACGTTCATCCTGGCGAAGTTCGCCACGCCATGATTCGGTGCACGGAGATAAGCTTCTGGAACTCATGAAACGCATAGAGGGCGCCCCATCCGACCCGTGGACCAATTCGAGCATCGCCAAACAATTAAATCTGAGTGTGGATCACATGGCCAAATTGTTCAAACAGATGGCGGGCATACCGCCCAACGAATATATTCAATCCATCCGCCTGAGCGAGGCACGCAAACTATTGCGGGAAACGGATCATTCCATTGAGGCTGTGGGTGTACAAAGCGGTTACCCGGACATTCACTATTTCAGCCGCATGTTCCGCAAATATGAGGGCATTTCACCACGGGAATACCGGAAATTGTCCAGAATGCTATAAAAAAGAGCAGCCTGCCAACCGGCAGGCTGCTCATGCTTTTTGAACTAATGTTTCCCATTAGTTAAATGATGCAATAATCAAAAACCATATCCAGTCCTCGTAAGCAATCATTAGCGTAATTCCCATGTGTTTAATGGGCTTGCACTATTGCTGGCAATCATACCAGAACTACTGCTTGACGAGGTTAAACAATGAATCACTATCGACCTCTCTACCGAGAGGGAGCCGAATGAACTCAAGACTATATGGGTTTTGGACTACACCAAAAAAAATGTCACAAAACGACTACTTGAGATTGTTATATAGACGAAAAGCAAAGGAGGTGATCGCTTGGAAGAAGCGAGACCTAGTACCGCAGCTACAGAGGAAATAGAGATTGCTGTTGCATTGGTGAAGGCAGGAAATCATGAAGCTTATACCTCTATCATTCACAGATTTGAAAAGCCCATGTACATCTATTGCTATCATTTGCTCAAAAATAGGGAAGAAGCTCAAGATGCCGTTCAAGAGATTTTTATCAAGGCTTATCAGGATATTCACCGGTACCAGCCTACTGTTTCCTTCTCAGCATGGTTGTACAAGCTTGCCTATCATCACAGCCTCAACCTACTAAAGAAACAGCATCGAAGGTTAAGAATTATGGCACACTTCAAGCAACAGGAGGAAACCCAGGAGCACATTCCAGAGCAGAAATCGGCTATAACTGAGCTGCTGACCTATCTCACTCCGGAGGAAAGACACATTCTTCTGCTGAAAGCAGTGGAGCAATACAATTTTGAAGAGATTGCCCAAATCATGGACGGTAAACCAGCAACCGTGCGAAAAAAATATCAACGCTTGCGCCAGAAGCTCATGGAACAAGCCACCAAACAACGAAGGGTAGGTGGATTATTTGCGCAATCAAACGAATGACAAGCAAATGGAGCATATTGAAGGCATAATCCGAGAAACCGAGACGCCACAGTTTAGTCTTAGTACACAAATTATGAATCGAATAGGAGAGAATTCCATGAATAAGACTACCAAACGAGGAAATATGCTTAAGAAAACATTGATCGCCGGCACTACTGCAGCAGCACTTGGACTAGGGATCATCAGTACTGGCTTTATCTCACCGGTAATGGCAGATGCGCTGGGCCAAATCCCTATGATCGGTAGTCTATTCCATAATAACGTGGATAACGGACTGAAGTCTGCTGCAGAGAATGGCCTTATTACCAAGCTTGACATAAGCGACGTCCATGAAGGCGTAACGTTGAGAGTTTCAGAGGTTTACCACGATGGAAGCAGCCTGTCGATTGCCCTTGAACGCGAAGGAGTAACCACGACAGAGGATCGGTTAATTGGCCCCTCGGAAAATAGGGAAAAAGGCCTGCTCGTGACAGAAGAGCTTATTGTCCTGGTTAACGGCGAACAAGTCCTACCAAGTAGCATAATGCCATTGATCAAATCCGATCATACTGTACAAAAGAATGCAGCGTTGCTGGAACTATCAACCGATAACGACGCGCTGCCGCTCCCGGATCAATTTGAATTAACTCTCCAGGTTAAACTGGCAGGGATCGATGATATTTATGAATTCCAAGTGCCTGTGAGCAAGGCAGTAGCACAATAACTTAGTACACAGCCCCTTCCGCTGAACAAACAGCAGAGGGGGTTTTTATTGCACGAATTGATTTATACTTAAACCTAGCAAATGCAACATAAAAAATTCTACTGATTTCAGCATCAATCGAATTGCCAAAAGCTATTCTATTCTATTTTGCCATTGGAAGACTGGCGGAATATGCAGCGGTACGGAACGATCATTTTGACAGCCACTTCATATGGATGATCCAAATAATCGAGCAGCAGTTTAACCGCGAACATGCCCATCTCCAGCTTAGGCACATGGATTGTGGATAACGGCGGAGAGGTGAATTCGGATATTTCAATGTTATCCACACCAAAAAAGGCGATGTCCTCCGGGATGCGGAGTCCCTGTTCGGTTGCAGCCCGCATGGCCGCAATCGCCATCATGTCACTGGCTGCAAATATGGCTGTAGGTCTGTTCGCATTGTTGGTAAATGCCTGCTTGGTGAATTCGTAGCTTAGCGAAACATCCCATTTCACATCAATTACCCAGTCATTATCAATAGTCAACCCTGCGTCAGTCATTGCACGCCGATAACCAAGAAAACGTTTTTCCTCCAAAAAATCATTCTTGAATTCTGCCCCGCCAATATAGGCAATGATCCGATGGCCTTGGGCAATCAGATGATTCGTCGCCTCTCTGGCCGCCTCTTCCCGATCATAACCGACAACCGGAATGTTCGGGTCCGTGATATCTACACCCACAACAGTCCGCACATTGGCCTTGAGCCAGCGATAAGCTTCCGGATCAATTCGTTCTACGACAATCATACCGTCAATCCGGTGTTCCTTCACCAGAGACTGCAGCTGCACGATATCCCCGTCATTCTCAATGCTATATACAAATTCCAGCCGCATGCCCGCTTCGGCAAGCTGCTTCTCAATGCCTTCCATAATGACTGAAAAATAAGGACTGTTGTATTTGTTCTGCGGAATGGCGACCACACAACCAATGGCATAAGCCGTTTTAGGTTCAATCTTCTTTTTCTTGGCGGGACGCTGTGAGCGATAACCCAACTCCTCGGCCGTATCCCAGATCTTTTTGCGGGTTTCATCGCTGACCGATCGATTGACATCGTTCTTCATCACACGTGAAACGGTAGAGATCGATACACCAACGCGGTCTGCAATATCCTTCAATTTTGCCATGTGAAGTCCCCACCTTTCCTTTACCTATGTATTTTAACCCCATTCATATTGGGGCAATTTTATCTCAGCTAACACAAATTTGCGGCAAATATAATTCTATATTTCTACTGGGCAGAAGTCAATGAAATGGTGCACAGACGCAGCCTTTTATAAAAATAAGCGACAGTCAGGGAGCTTACTATCCCCCATAACTGCCGCAATTCTAATCCTTTTAAGAAAACGCATGAACGTATGGAACTCTTCCGCCTCTTTATCTGCTTATTGCATCTTGGAGGCCAAATCCTTCAGCGCTGCGTTCAGGTCACCATCCCCGGCAAGTGGAAGTTTGAGTGATTGCTCACCATACGTCCAGACCAGATCGGTTTTCTTGGTTGTAAAGGGAGATACAATACCATACTGCTGTGCATCCAGGAAGATTTTATTATCTTCGCCTACAGTAGCAATATAGGCATCCGCTGCGGCCTTGTTAGCCGGAATGGAGTATCCCTGCTTCGCCAGTTCAGTCTGTCCTTCCGGACCCGCAAGCCAAGCGAGCAGCTTGTAGGCCGCCTCTTCATGCTTGGTGTTAGAGCTGATTGCAAGACCTGCTGGCTGAACAACGGTCTGGTTGGTTTTGAATTTTGGCAGATAGGAGATACCGTAATCCACGCCAGCCTCTTGGTAGTTGGTTGTATTCCAGCTGCCACCCGGATTCATCGCTACTTTGGATGTAGTGATCGCAAGATTCACCTGTCCACCTAAACCTTCAATCTGTGCAGGTGTGGTGTTAATCTTTTTGTTTTTGGTCATATCGATAAAATAGTTCAGCACTTCCATCGCATCAGGTGTCTCAAGCGCAAGGGAACCATCGTCATTCACCAGCTTCGCTCCGTTGGACCACAGCTCTGGCTCCAGGAACCAATCCATCGTTGATCCTGGTGAAATGGACAAGCCCCACTGCACAATGTTACCGGCATCAAAACCCGCTTCGTCTGCGCTTTTCCCGTTCTTATCCAGCGTCAGCTTGGTTGCAATATCGGTAATTTCATCCCATGTTGGTTCAAGCGATGGAACCGGGGCCTTATGAGGATTGGTTGCTTCGTTCTCAAAGATCGCTTTGTTGTAATACCATACGATAACGTTGGCATCGATCGGCAAGGATACTTGTTTGCCCTGATATTGGTGAAGTCCCAGCAGACTTTTGTCCACATTGTTCAGATCAAACTGATTTTCCGCCAGTAAGCCGTCCAATTCCTTAAAAATGCCTAGCTCGGCGTATTTCTCTACGTATGCATAACTCGTTTTGAAAACGTCCGGAAGAGTGCCCCCAGCTGCATTGGCTGTCAGTCCATCCCAGTAACTGCCCCAATCCTTGCCTTCTAACTTGACCTTAATATCGGTATTCGCCTTCATGAACTGATCCAGCAGTTCCTGTGTACGATGAAGCTCTTCAGCAGTTCCCCATTGGGAGTACGTAATCGTTACAGGCTCGTTCTGGCTGCTGCCAGAATCCGTGGAGTCGGCGTTTTCGGAAGATCCCCCGTTTCCACATCCACTGATCACCACCATCGTTGCAAGCACAAGTGCCCATACATTGAATAGCCGTTTACTCTTCGCTCTCATATACACAGCTCCCCTTTAAGTCATATCAATAAGTCCTGTTCACCTGAAAACCGGAAAGCAGGCAGCCATTTTACCCTTTGGTGCCCGTAAGCACCACCCCCTCGACGATATAACGTTGTGCAAACAGATACAGCAGACCAATAGGCACAATACTGATGAATGCCCCGGCAGCAAGTGCCGGCAGATCCTGACTCGTCTGACCAATCAGCAGCTGCAAGCCCACACTCAGCGTGAACATCTCTGGGTTTTTGATATACAGGAACGGCCCCAGAAAATCGAGCCAGGAATTCACAAAGGCAAAAATAATAGTCGTCATAATAATCGGTTTGGACAGCGGCATAATGACGCGTGCATATACCGTCCAGCGATTGCCGCCGTCGAGATAGGTAGCCTCGTCCAGCTCCTGGGGAATGGTCATGAAAAACTGACGGAACAGGAAGATATAATAGGCGCCTCCGAGCCAGGCTGGCACAATGAGCGGCAACCAGGTGTCGATCCAGTTCAGCTTGGAAAAAAGGACATATGAGGGAATCATCATAATGGATGGAGGAATCATCAAAGTAACCAGCACCACTGGGAACAGAATATTCCGATACTTGGTTGCAAAGCGGGAAAAACCGTAAGCGACAAGTGAGCTCGAAACTACCGCGCCTGCCGCCACAAAAAAGGAAATGATAAATGAGTTCTGAATCCACTGCCACATCATCGGCTGTACAGCAAATAACCGTTCAAAGGCTTCCAGACTGAATGTATCCGGCAAAATGGTTGGAGGGACCTTGTAGGTTTCCGCTTTGGTTTTCAGCATGGTCGAGAGCATCCATACCAGAGGCCCTGCGAACAGCATTAATGCTGCGATCAGCATGGTATATTGGGACGCTTTTACCGCTATTTTTCGGCTGTTCATGTAACTCTCCTCCTATCGTTCTCCCTCGTAATACACTAAGCGGTTCGATACTTTCATCAGGATCAGGGTGACTAGCGAGATCACAGCGAACAAGAAAATCGATTGCGTCATCGCCATGCTGAATTTCAGATCGGTAAAGGCCGATTTATAAATGTTGTAGACAAACGTATAGGCGGAGTAGTTCGGACCACCCTTGGATAGCAGCAGTGCTTCCGTAAACATCTGAAAGTTATACATCGTCTGAATAATGATGACAAACAGGATAGAAGGACTGATCATCGGCAGCGTAATTTGGAAAAATCGGCGAATCCCGCTTGCCCCGTCAATTGCAGCAGCTTCGTACAAATGTCTGGGTACATTTTTCAGTGCAGCCAGGAAGATGAGTACCCCACTGCCGGAGATCCAGACCTGAAGCATGATGATGACCGGCTTGATCGTATGTTCGCCGCCAATCCAGTCCACTTTGCCTATACCGAGCGCACCAAGTCCGGCATTCAGGATGCCAAATTCGGAATTGAATACCAGCCGCCAGATAATAACCGTTGCCACGATGGGCACCAGGGTCGGTAAATAGAAGAAGGTGCGGAATAAGGCAATACCTTTGACATTAAAATTAAGCAGCATCGCCAGACCGAGCATACCCGCCGTAACGATCGGAACACCGAATACAACGAAAAACATCGTGTTCATCAAGCTTTTCAAAAAGATAGGATCGTCCATCATGTGTGTAAAATTATCAACGCCGACAAAGTTGAAATTGGTTGCTCCCGGAAGCCTTGCATCGGTAAAGGCGTAGAAAACCGAGGTTCCGAAAGGAAACAGGAAAAAGGTAATAAATCCGATGATCCAAGGCAAAATGAAGAGAAAAAACAGCAGTGTGTCATATTTTCTCAACCTGTTCATGATGACACCCCTCAGCCTGAAATTTCTTCTAAATAAACGTACCGTTCTTCCAAAATGGATTTCTCTGCCGCCAGGGCAATAAGCAGCGCATTACGACCAACCTGTGCACTCGCAAAAGGCTGTCTGCCTTCCTGTACACATTTTAGAAAATCAATGCGCTGGGTCTGTCCTCCGGTATGTCCACCCATGATGGAATCCGACGACACATCAATTTCCAGGTGGTCCTTCGTCCAGTCCTGCCCGCCAACGATATCAATCGTCTTGTCATTCCGCGCCACCATCTGACCGCCATTCTCTCCGATCAGGCCGATCTCAAGCCCTTCTCCCATCAGATTGCGCGGCTTCAAATACATGCACAGACCCAGATTGGCTTTGCTGCCGTTATCATAATCAATGGTGATAAAGGCGTGATCGACGATGGAGGTGTCCGAAATTTCTTTCGTCGGATAGTGACTGTATGAATTTTGAATCTGATTAGGCTCCCCTTGCTTCATGACATGCTGCCCTCCAGAGGCAAACACACGGACTGGCTTCGCCTGAATCATCCAGTTGAAAATATCGAAGTGATGACAATCCTTTTCTACAATCGCTCCCCCAGACTTGGTCTTGTCATAGAACCAATCCGCAGGTGGGAACGGGTCACGGAATTCCTTGCACCACATTAATTTCACATCGCCGAGACGTCCGTTCTCCAATTCCTTCTCCATCCGGCGATACAAATTCGAATACCGATAGACCAGCCCAATCTGCAATATTCGCCCCGACGCTTCAGCAGCTTCTATAATGGCATCGCAATCCTCAATGGTATGGGCAACCGGCTTCTCCAGAAATACATGCTTGCCAGCTTCCAGAAAAGCTACCGCCACTTCACGGTGCAAATAGTTCGGTACACTGATGACCACCGCATCCAAGTCTTCCTTGGTGAGCAGTTCACGATAATCGCTTACGATGGTGGGGTTACTGTTCTTGAGTTCAGCCACCGTACGTGCCACATTCGCCTCATTCATATCACAGATGTAACGAACTTCACTATCTTCGAGCAAATCAAAACCAATGCAATGATGTGACCCCATGTCTCCTACACCGATAAAAGCCATTTTTATCTTCCCCATGCTTACACTCTCCGTTGCTCGTAAATTTGCGGCAAATGCCATGAAGCCAATTCGATGTTAAGTAATCTAACAGGATAGTGACTATGTAACGATAGTAAAATAGTTTTAGTTGCTTGTCAATTGATTTTGGCTAAATTTTAAATTATTTTGCGGCAACATATTCGTGATTTATTTTACATACTACTAAACAGTATAACTCTTTATTTATCATAAATTAAGCGTTTACAATTTTGTTCTATTATCATATACTTTAGTTTGTATTCATTTTTATTTGCGGCAAATATAATGACGAAATTAAAATTATTCATGTTCAAAATCTAATGAAACACTCTTATTTTCAATCAAAAAGTCAATAAATCCTGGAGAAAAAACCTGTTGAATCTCCTTTATTCATCACCTATAATGCAATTTAGACGCGGGATTCCAAATATAAAAACAACTTTTATATTTGCCGCAAACCAAAATATGAACCTTTAAGTTGTTTATTTCTCACTTACTCCCATGACTCTTACATAAAACGTCATAGATCTGCGATAATGTGGATTGGAAAGGAGCTGAGGTTCCCTATCTCCTCTCATGAAGACACATGAGGAGGAGCAGATGAAGTCAACATCCAAAATTTCATTATTCAGGAGGTATACCGTGACAAGATTATTCGATCGAAGCAAGCTGACCCTTGGACTGTTTATGGCTTTTGTCCTTACGATTACCCTGCTATTGCCTGCGGGAGCCTTACCAAAAGCCTCAGCTGCCACCATCACCATTGATGGCAATGTCAGCGACTGGAGCGGGGTTAGTGCTCTCACGACCAATAGTGGCACTGCCCAGACGCTCAAAGTGACCAATGATGGAACCAATCTCTACCTGCTCGTTCAAGGTTCAGGTCTGAGTACGACGATGGGCAACTTCTGGATCAATACCGATAACAATACGTCAACCGGCTACCAGGCAGCGGGCTGGGGAACTACAGGTGTGGAATGGCTGCTTGAAAATACAGGATTATATCGCTATGGTGGCAGCGGTACAGACTGGAGCTGGAGTTCTAACAGCACATTGACTACTTCCCAATTCTATCGCAGCGCTTCCGTCATTGAGGTGGCAATTCCTCTCGCTACATTGCAAATCAGTGCAGGCAGCACGGTACGGGTCGGGTATATCGACAATAGCTCGGATACGTCGAGACTGCCTGCGGCGGGACAAACGCTGCCTGCTTACCTTCTGACTTCGGCTGGATCGGGCGGCGGGACAGGGAACACCGTCGTGAATCCCGTTGAGCTTGACAGCCCACTTAACAATCCGTTCAAAGGCTGGGCGCCTTCGGCCAAGAGCACGACATATGCACAACCGCACAGGCTCGTGTATGCCGGAGTAACTTGGAAGGAACTTGAGTCTACCAAAGGGTCGTATGATTTTAGCGCGATTGAAGCTGCCAACAATCTCGCCTACTGGAAAAGTAAAGGCGTCAAAGTGGTGTTTCGCTTCATTCTGGACAGCCCAACAGGACAGGCTCATCGGGATATTCCAGACTGGCTCTACAATGACATGATTGCCCGCGGAGAATCACCCGGAACAGCTTATAACGATACAACCGGAGGCATGGGTACAGGCAACAACATGGGCTTCTCTCCCAACTACAATTCCACCTATCTGCAAGATCGGCACAAATTAGCCATCGAGGCCATTGCGACAAGGTACAACACGAATGATCGCCCCGTTGCTTTTATCCAGATCGGTTCTCTCGGACACTGGGGCGAGTTCCACACTTGGCCGTATGTCGGACCGAATGGCGAGACCAATTACACAGGTGCTTTCCCTACCAATGATATTTCGAACAAGTTTGTTCAGCATTATATCGATGCCTTTGCCGGCAAAGAGGACAAAATGCAGGTTCTGATCCGGCGCAGTATTGCCCTTGCCAAAACCAATAACAAAGGCATGGTCATGGGCATGTTCAACGATGTGTTTGGACATAAAGACAGCTTCGATGCCGATTGGGGCTGGTACACAGGCACCCAGAATGGCTATTGGGATGATATCGGCCAGCAGCAGCCAGCACATGCGAACTTCTGGGAGACACGCATCTCCGGCGGCGAATTTTACGGGGGCGCTTCCGGCATGCTTGCGGCATTAACCACGGGTAGCGGATTTACGGAAACGTTGCGTCAAACGGAGCTAAGCAAACCAAGCTGGCTGGGACCGAATTCCCCTGCCTCGCTTCCTCTGAATCATGCGTTGCAGGCCAACATCGATGCACTCAAGAAAAGAATGGGTTACCACTTTGTCGTGAAGGAAATCTCGCATCCGTCCACCATTAGCGGAAGCACGTTTACGACGACGATCAAAGTAGAAAACAAAGGTGTACAGCACTTCCCATTTGCCTGGCCGGTTGAAATTCAACTGCGCAGCGGCAATACCGTGGTCGCCAAGAAAACAACAACCGTTAATCTGACCACGTGGAAAACGGGTACCTACACCCTGACCGACTCCATTCCGGTCTCTGGTCTTGCTGCCGGAACCTATGATATTGCGATTGCGATCATTGATCCGGAAACGAATAAACCTGGCGTGGACTTTGCCAATACGAACAAGCTCACCGACGGTTCGTTCAAGCTGAGCAGTGTAACGAAGTAAACGGCATGACATGAAAAGAGCAGGAATAAGGGCCACAGCGCCCTTCGTTCCTGCTCTTTCTTTTTTGGATAATAACTATCTATCAACCGAACACAACAATCAGTAAGCCCCAGCAACTCTCCCCTATACGTGAGGCACAGGTGTCATTTGATTGCGTTCCATCAGAATCCATAATTCATCAACCAATTCTTCTGCGGAGTACGGTTCGGCTGAGGTAATCCACCATTCAATCATGCCAGCCAGCGCGGAAGCAAGGAATTGAAGCATAATCTCCTTGTTCCTTCCCTGATTGATGCCAGTCATGTCGATTTGTTTATCCAGTCCTCTCAACAGAGCAGCCTGCAAGCGAGTTCGAAATTCCGGGACACTTTGATCATCCAGCACTGCACCATAGAATAGAGCATGTTCCTTCAGATACCGAAAACTGTGCAGCAGAGCTTCTTTGGAAGGAAATATGCCAGTGACTCCGCAGAAGAGACTGCTCTCGATCATTTCCACCAAATGGGATTTTATACACTGATCCAACAAATCAAACTTGTCCATGAAATGCAAATAAACCGTTCCGCGACTTACATTGGCTCGCTCTGCAATTTGATTAATCGTGATTTGCTCGAATTTTCTTTCGGACAGCAGTTGAATAAAAGCCTCTATAATCGATTCACGTGATTTTTGTATTCTTCTGTCCATACCTACTCCTTTTATTATCGGATCTGAGCTAAACAAAACAGTGAATTGTGTTCATTATTATACACATTCCACTGTTTTAACAATTGTCGTCCAATCCCATTATAAGTACGATCATTATATTGAACGGCTGGGAACAAATCAACTGACAGCCAGCAATACCGAATGGAGGCCTATGATGAAAACAGTAGTGATAGAGAATTATGGAGGCTCAGAAGTTTTTGCGGAGCAGGAGCGCGATATACCACATATTAGTGATACACAGGTGCTCGTGGAGATGAGGGCAACCACCGTATCCTCAGCGGATCAACTGATCAGAACCGGAGCATTCCGGCATTTCATGCCCGTGCAATTCCCTCATGTTCTTGGAGTCGATATAACCGGAATCGTCGTGGCCACAGGGAGTAAGGTTACGCGTGCACAAATCGGGGATCGCGTTATTGCGGTGTCTCGTACAGGCGGTGGTTACGCCGAACATGTCGCTGTGGAAGAATGCGATCTTGCTGTGATAACACAGTCCCTTTCCGATGCAGAAGCTGCTTCGGTCTCTGCGTCCGGCGTGACGGCCTGGCAAGCCTTATTTCACTATGGGAAACTGCAGGCGGGACAGCGTATTCTGATCCACGCCGGTGCAGGTGGCGTAGGACACATCGCCATACAATTAGCCAAACAACACGGCGCTTATGTGATCACCACGGCTCGAGCCCATAATCATTCATTTGTTCTTCAGCTCGGTGCCGACGAAGTGATTGATTATACAACAACCGATTTTGCTGAGACTTTGAGTCCTGTTGATGTCGTGCTGGATATGGTTCGTGACCCGGTTGTCGATAAAGTCACGGGAATCGGAGCAACAGAACTGAAAAATTACAGCATATTAAAGAATAATGGGACGTTCATTTCCCTTGTAAATCCGGTGATTGCGACGCGACCTCTCATCCGTGGAATTGATGCCCAGTTTGCCTTGATCAGCCCCAATGCTAACGATTGGGAAGCGTTTATCCAATGGATTCAGACGAATAAGCTCGATATACATGTAGACAACGTATTCCCCTTTACCCGCCAAGGTGTAGCCGAAGCTCATAAATATTACGACACACGGAATAAGAGAGGCAAAATAGTTATTCAGAGGGATGTTATTAATAGATAATCTACCTCTCTATTGTTGCTCAAGAAACTGGGATGTCCCACTTGCAGCAGCAAAAAGAGCAAGTACTGAACACTTTCAAGGTTCCGTTACTTGCTCTTTTTTATACTATTGCGCCTTGTTTCGCAGCTGACTGTAATACAGCTCGCTGTAGAAGCCGCCCTGTTCGAGCAATGCGTCATGCGAGCCTTGCTCCAGCAGCTGACCATCCTTCAGTACAAGAATGCGATCGGCTTGGCGGATCGTGTTCAGCCTGTGGGCGATGACAAAGCTGGTGCGGCCTTGCATCAGGCGCTGCAGCCCTTCCTGGATTTTGATCTCCGTGACGGTATCAATACTGCTCGTCGCCTCGTCCAGTACAAGAATGGACGGGTCGGCCAGAATTGCCCGGGCAATGGCAAGCAGCTGCTTCTGCCCTTGGCTGATGCCGCTTCCGTCGGCCTGAAGCACTTTGTCGTACCCGTCCTTCATCCGCATGATAAAGGAGTGTGCATTCGCCAGCCTTGAAGCAGCCTCCACCTCTTCATCGGTCGCATCCAGACGCCCGAAACGAATATTTTCCCGAATCGTGCCCTGGAACAGGAATGAATCCTGGAGTACAAATGCCATATGTGAGCGCAAATTCTCACGCCGAATAGTCGTAATGTCACGTCCATCCACTGTCAGCGTACCGGCTGTAGGATCGTAGAAGCGGGATAACAGCTGAATCAGCGTTGTTTTCCCGGCCCCCGTCGGCCCTACCAAAGCGATCATCTCACCCGGCTTCGCTTCAAAGTTAATCTCATGCAAAATATTGCGTCCTTCATCGTATCCAAAGGATACCTTGTCGAAGCGAACGGCTCCCTCCACCTTTTCGAGAGATACTGCTGCGCCTTCATCCTTCGCTTCCTCATCCTCATCCAGCACTTCGAACACTCGCTCTGCCCCCGCAATTGCAGACAGCAACGTATTCCACTGGTTCGCAAGATCATTAAGTGGACGGGTAAACTGACGGGCATATTCCACGAAGATGATAATTACCCCGACTGTAATGGAACCTTGAATCGCCAGGATCCCGCCGATGCCTGCAACAATTGCAAAACTAAGGTTATTTAGACCATTCATCAGCTTGGGAATAAAACCAGAGATCGTCTGCGCCCAGAAACCGGACAACCGGATTTTCGTATTTCGTTCCTCAAACCCGCGAATGACCCGCTCCTCCTGGGAGAAAGCCTTGATAATCTTCTGTCCGGACAACGTCTCCTCAATGTACCCATTGAGTTCGCCGAGATTACGCTGACGTTGCTTGAACAACGGCCCGGTTCTGCGTGTAATCCAACGCATGCCAATCGCCATCAGCGGTACAACGATAAATGTAAGCAAGGTCAGCAGCGGACTTAACCAGAGCATCACGCCAAACGTTCCGATCAGTGTTAACACACTGGAGAATATCTGGATGGCCGAGCTGTTCAATGTACCGCTGACATTCTCGATGTCGTTGGTAACCCGGCTCATAATCTCACCCTGTTGTCGCTTGCCGAAGAAAGGAATTGGCAGCTTGTGCAGATGGGAGAACAGATCATACCGCATACGGAATACCGTCTCCTGGGCAATTTCAATCATCCATATATTTTGCAGCCATGATGTCAGGGAAAAGAAAATATAGACTGCCACCAGACCGAATAAAAATGTCGTCCAGCTGGAACTCGTCGCTTCCCCATCGATGAATTTATCCACCGCTACACCGACCATATAAGGCCCCAGCAAAGCAAGTGCGGAACTGGAAAATACCATCAGCAGCACCATCGTCAGCTTGACCTTGCGGCGAGCCAGATACGTCCAGATCCGACCTAACGTACCGGACCAGTTCTTCGCCCGTGCCTTCGGCTTGCGACCTCCACCTGCCTTCAGCGTCTCGGGATCTAACGGCGGTGGAGGCTGACGGAAAGGTTCAATGAATGCTTTGAACATGTGGTGTACCCTCCCCGTATTGTGATTCATAAATTCGGCGATACAGTTGGGAAGAATCCATCAGATCCTCGTGTTTCCCCTGTCCAATCAGATGCCCATCGTCCAGCAGCAGAATCAAATCAGCAGAGGTGGTTGAACTAATCTTCTGCGTAATAATAAACGTTGTACATGACAGCTCTTCCAGTGCATCCAGCAGCCTTGCTTCTGTAGCTACATCGAGAGCACTTGTACTATCATCCAGAATCAAAATGCTTGGACGACGAATCAATGCACGGGCAATCGAAAGCCGTTGTTTCTGCCCACCCGACAGATTGACTCCCCGCTGACCCAGCTGTGTATCGTAGCCATTCGGTAATTTCTCAATAGTCTCGTGAATCTGGGCACGCCTTGCTGCTTCCTTAATCTCTTCCAGCGTGGCGTCCTCCCGGCCCCAAGCAATGTTATCCCTTACCGATCCGGTAAAAAGAACGACCTCCTGTGGCACATAACCGATAGCTCCGCGCAATGTGGAAATATCCAACCGTTCTGCATCATTGCCATCGATACGCACTTCGCCTTGATCTTCGGTATAGAGCCTTGGAATGAGCTGTACCAGGGAGGATTTACCTGAACCTGTAGCCCCCATGATGGCAATACGCTCGCCTCGTTTGGCTGAGAACGTAATATCCTCCAGCACGGTAATTTCACTGCCCGGATAGCTGAACCCTACACCTTGAAAATCAACTGCACCCTGGATAACAGGACTCCCTTTTCCAGCTTGCGCCAAATGACCTGCACTCAAGGATTTCCCTGATTGTCCTGGTTGTTCTGGTTGTCCTGATTGCGGTCCTACTTGTTCAGCTTTTCTTGATCCTTGATCATGTGCTGATTCTGATACATCCTCTGTATCAAAAACTTCATTAAGCCGCTGCGCCGAAGCGCTTGCTCTGGAGAAGGTCACCAGAATCCAGGACAGCGCAGACATGGCACCGATGGTGCGAAGCAAATAGTTAATGACAGCGACCACTTCACCCACGGTTGCACTTCCGGTGACGATATCACGCCGTCCGAACCACAGAACGGCGATGATACAGCCATTCATCATGAGCAGCATGAATGGCATTGTTGTCTCCGTCAGGCGCAGCGCGGAGATCGTGCCTTTCATCAGCTTGCCGCTATATCCGGCAAAGCGTTCAATCTCGTGGCCCATCCGGACGAAGACACGGATCAGCCGAATGCCTGTCAGATTTTCCTGGATGACTCCGTTGACGGCATCCAGTCTGCGCTGCACATTGCGGAACAGCAGCGCTGCCTTTTTGATCATCCAGATCACAAACACGAGCAGCACAGGCACCATGACAACGAGCAGCAGACCCAGCTTCGGATTCACCACCACCGCCATGATCATGCTGCCAATCACGACCAGCGGCACACGCGTCATGAAACGCAGGCTCATAAACACCGTGTCCTGCACCTGTGTGACGTCCCCGGTCAATCGGGTAATAAGGGATGATGTTGTAAAACGGTTAAACACCGCATAAGAGAACGCTTGCACTTTATCATACAACTTCTCCCGCAGATCGTAACCGAAGCCGAGACTCGCATGTGACGCAAAAAACGAACTCGCAATACCCGCGGCAAACGCCACAACGGCACTGCCCACAAGCACCCCGCCCCATAGCCAAACCACTGACAGGTCGCCCTGCTGGATACCGTTATCAATGATTTTCGAGATCAAATAGGGTTGTGCCAATTCGACCGTCAATTCAATCAGCATCATGACCAGTGCTGCGATGGCGGCGACTCGGTACTTCTTCAAGTAGTACAACAGCTTGATCATAATCATTCCTCCGGCCCGGAGCGCTATATGTTCGTGACGATTGGGTATGTTCACGCAGCCAGCTCCGTTAGTCTCTTCTTTCAATAACTCTATGTAAAATTTCACGTATCCAATACGCTTATTATATCGCATTTTGAACCTTCAAATCGCTAATATCTTCATTCCTTTTCTTTATTAACCTGAAATGGACGGTGAGGGAACAATCATCGGGTACAAAAAAACCTGAACAGATTGCTCAGGCTTGTTGATTTTTCATACGATAGCATCAGCATCACATTTATTTGCCGTAGGTCTGTTCCAGTCGTTCTTCTTCATTGGTGGACAGCAAAATGTTCAGCAGCCCCATCGTGTTATTCGCTTCCGTTCTGGCTGACTTATACATCTCGGCAAATGCCGCCTCGTCCTGGACCGGATCGATGGCAGCCAGCTTGCCCCACACGTCGCGGGCTTTATCGTAGAGTTTCGTTAAGGTAATGTCATACGTATGCTGCGCGACAGGTGCCATCGAGTCGAACTCCGCGGCCGTCTTGAAAAAATCCATTGAGTCCGTAAAAGTCTGACTTGTGTAATCCTTGTTCTTCATGGCGTCCTCCGTGAGCAGCAGCGCCTGACGGGAGATAAACAACGTCTTGACCATGGCACGCTCCAGGTTGGTTGCTTCTTCCCATGATACATAGGACACTTCTGGTGCCTGAACGGTTGTGAAAAAAGGAAAGGCATCATCGATCAGACGTTGTGAATCGGAATGGATCGGAATACCTGTGTTCATGTTCACTACTGCATCACTGTAGTTGGCAATATTAATATTTTTGGAGCCTTCCTCACTGACCCGGCGCACCGGATGATCCTTAATCGGAATCCGAATATAGCCAAGCTTGTCGGCGTACTTCTGCTGTAACTCTTGGAGTGTCGAGTCCAAGCCAATCTTGCCTTCATCCGATGAAGACCCTGTTGCAGCCGAATTCGAGGATGTGTCCGCATCGTCAGCTTCATTCGTATCTGCTGACGACGTTTCAGTCGTTGAAGTGTCGGTGCTATGGTTCGCTGTGGCTAAGGCACCAGCATCCTGGGCAGAATCCTTCGTTGCTGCTTCCTTCGCCCCACCACCACAGGCGGTCAGAACAGCTGCCAAGCTGAAAATGGCTGTAAACATCTTGATTCTATGGTTCCATCTCATCATGTAATCTTCCCCTTGTCTTATGTATGTATCCGACTACGTTAACCTCTACTTTACTGCATGAACAACCTGGTTCATAAAGACCCTTTCCGATAACATGGATTATTCAGCATATAATCTGGTCTTTATTTTATCATAAGTTAAATACTGGGTGTATACGACAATATGCCTGCATCCTTATGTAACCTCACCTATTTCCTAATTTCACAGACAAATCACAAAAAAAAACGGTCACCCCTGAAAGGACAACCGTGTTTATGTGTATCCTGTGTACTTCATTACATCCACCCTTTATATCAAGTGATGGACCGAAACGAAGAGTACAAACCAAAACCCATGCATTCCCATTTTGTCGCGCTTGATTGATGCAGCAGGTTCAGGTACCTCTTATTTGATACCTTTGGCCTTCTCCATATGATCAGCCCGGATCTGGGGATCCGTGGAATTAACTGCGGACAACAAGTTGTAGATCGCCTGAATATCCTGCTCTTTATATAACGTTTCGGGGACCTCTGTCTCAAGCCTTTCCGTTTTACGCAGAATCGTCTCCACCAGTTCATGATCATAGATAATCAGTTCATCCGAATTGACATAACGCACTGCAGGATCAACGCTGATCCGACAGCGATTGGTGAAAGTCACCATCGAGACGAGACGAACTCGTTTATAATCACCGAGGTGTGCCTGAATGGCCTCTACATGCCCACGGTGCTGCATCAGTGGGTTATACATCTTGATTCGGCTGCTGCTGACGGTCCAGTTGGCCTCTCTTCGGCCGCCGCGGATCTCACCCGTTGTCAGGTTTCGTGTCTCAATTACAAAGATCCCCCGGGGACCAATGACGACATGATCAATGGATGAATAACCCGATCGGGACTTGGTATTGGCAACGAGCAAGTCATTGAGAACTTTGTATTCACCCGGAAGTCCATGCAGCTGCTGGGCAGTGGTAGGTTCCTCTGGCTGACGGGTCCAATCCCCATCGGATTTTGCTTTGCGTCGACTGCGGACCATACGTGTAGGAATAGGCGCCGTTGAGGGCAAAGATGAAGCGGAAGCTGTGATCTGGTTCGCGAGCTCTGGCTGTGACTTGAACAGAGACAGGATTTTTTTGAACATGGGCAAGCTCCGTTCTATGTAGTGTGGGTTTCGCACATCCATTATGTATACTTCTATTACTTATGTCGGATAAAGAGGGGCAAAAATAAAGGGAAGAGGACCAAAAATACACGGCTTAACCTAAAGTATATACAGTTTATTAACCAATCCTGTGACTTTAGACGCATAGAAGGGGAGATTTTAAAAAAACAGCGCATTCCTTTCTATGGAAGAAAAAGAACGCGCTGTGTTCTGGTTGTGGCGATTAAGCCTGTAAATAGTATGTGTAAAGCACCTGTGTACCCTTCTCATCTAGACCGTTCCTTGAGATTTCCTGATACAAAGATTCGGCCAGTGCCAGTCCTGGCGTCTTCATGCCCATCGCTTTGGCGGATTCAAGAGCGATACCCATATCTTTGATAAAATGTTTCACATAGAATCCAGGCTCATAATCGCCTGCGATCATGCGCGGACCGAGATTGCTAAGCGACCAGCTTCCGGCTGCACCGGTAGCGATGCTCTTCAGCACACTCTCCGCGTCCAGACCTGATGTCTTGGCATAGGCAAGCGCCTCGCATACACCCATCATGCCTGAAGCAATGGCGATCTGGTTGCACATTTTGGTATGCTGCCCCGCTCCCGCCTTGCCTTGCAGCACAATATTGGTCCCCATCTGCTCGAACAACGGACGAACTGCTTCGAAAGCCTCCGAACTACCACCCACCATGATGGACAGCTTGCCATCCCGTGCTCCAATATCTCCACCGGAAACTGGTGCATCCAATGCATGCAGTCCTTTGGCTTCAGCGGCTTCATAGATCCGTGCAGCCAGCAGCGGACTGGATGTAGTCATATCAATCAGGTACGAGCCTGGTTTGGCGTTCGCCACGAGACCATTCTCACCGAGATAAATCTCCTCGACATCCTTCGGATACCCCACCATTGTGATGATGACATCACACTCTGCTGCGAGTTTGCCTGGGGTGTCATGCCATACAGCACCTTCCTTCACGAGCGCTTCCGCTTTGGCTGCTGTGCGCGTATAGACATGAAGCGGGTAACCTGCCTGCTGGATGTGACCTGCCATGCTTTTGCCCATCACGCCTGTACCGATAAAGCCAACTTTCGTCTCTGCAGGTGCCTTTGTCGTATTGGTCATCGTAGGTCTCCTCCTTATTTCTCTCTGCTCCAGTTGGAACTTGTCTTCTAAACTTGCTATATCTGTATGTTAATGCTTTCGCGCGCGGCCGTCTATCTGTTTCCGCATTTCTGTCCAAAAACAATGAAACAGGAATCGAAATCCCATATGTTGTACAACCTAACGGAAACTTCCTTGAACGGAAAGGAGGATTCCCATGAGCCGTGAAAAGGGAGAAATCACGATATGGCTGTCCTTTTCCATTATTTTGTTAAGTGCAGGACTTGTATGCCATGTTCTATCCATTCCGGCGATTCTGGATTATGCAGGCAGAGATGGATGGCTATCGGTCGTGGCTGCTGCCCCTTTCTTCATGTTGTTTCTATGTATGATGTTTGTGATCATCCGACGGGTACGCGGACAGCGTTTGACGGACTGGATTACGCGGGAATTTGGTGCAATTCCTTCATGGATTTTCCGCATTACTGCTTCAATTTTGCTGCTTTCACTTGGCTCACATACCCTATATGAAACAACGAACTGGACGGTATCCACCTACCTGCAATTCACCCCACCTTACGTGCTCGCAGGCGGCGGTGCACTGGTTGCTGCTTGGGCGGCTGCCAAAGGCATACGTTCCATTGCCATGACCTCCAGCCTTCTGCTTCCCTTCGTGATCCTGCTTGGATACTTCGTGATGTCAGCCAACATGAAATATAAAGACTATGGACAGCTGTTCCCGATTATGGAATATGGTACCGGTCCTGTCCTGAGAGGCATGGTCTATTCGCTTGCCGGACTGATGGAAATCTGGATTTTGATGCTGTTTCAACATGATATCAAAAGCAAAATTCGCTGGTGGCATCTTCTGCTGCTCGGGCTATTCATGCTCACTATGGCCATTGGCCCAACGTTGGGAGCCATCGTTGAGTTTGGTCCGGAGGAAGCCGCGAAACAACGAAATACCCCTTATGAGCAATGGAAGCTGGTGAATATCGGGAAATTGCTTCAGCACGTGGATTTCCTATCCATATACCAATGGCTGAGCGGTTCTTTTGCCAGAGTGGCCATCTCTATTTATCTTATTGTGGATCTGCTCAATTTTCGCAGACCGAAGAAACGATACATTGCTGTTCTCATCGTCACTTTCATCATGTGCTCCATAGCGGTCCAGTGGTGGAGAATTGATTACGTCGACTATTATGTAAACCATATCCAATTTCCCGTCATGCTGGCTTATGTATCTGTCGTCACCATCCTGTTGACCCTGGCCGCACTTATTCACAAAAAAGACAAGGAGGCTCCTGCTCATGCCGCTCACAACCACACCAAAGAGCCCTCATCGGACTGAACCATTCCGGATCAATCAGCATAATCTAACGACCTTTTTTGCCGGATCGGATGACG
Organism: Paenibacillus sp. 11B; assembly: GCF_030487755.1. Lineage (NCBI taxonomy): Bacteria > Bacillati > Bacillota > Bacilli > Caryophanales > Paenibacillaceae > Paenibacillus > Paenibacillus sp. 11B. The sequence continues at coordinate 127,494 of NZ_JAUKNS010000005.1, forward strand.
TCATTATTAGCAGGCACATGATGGGGGAGTCTCCCACACAGATTATCATTGTGTATTGCAGTGGTATGGTGGACAGCAAATCCATCTACGATATTATTCTTCCCGAATTGGCCCGTACCTACGAGATTACTCAGTTCGTTCGTACATCGGATATCGAGAAGTCCATCTCCCTTCAATGGTCCCGGATGGATTTACAGGACCCCGCATTGGGAACGGACCTCATGTCCCTGCGGGTATTTGAAGGTCATCTGCTCATTTGCATCCCTTCGCTTCAATCGATGTGGAGCATGGATATATCCAACATTCCTACCCGTTCGCCGGATGAATCGACTACGGAGGTATCCATCCGCGGAGCCCGGGATGGCTTTATCGAACGCCTGTCCGTTAATATCGCTTTAATTCGTACACGGCTGCGCACAGCCGAACTGGCCTGTAACATCGAATTGATGGGTTCGCGTTCCGTGACCAAGGTAGCCCTGATGTATATCAAAAATATTGCCAATCCCGAGCTGATCGATGATGTCAAGGATCGGCTGCGCAAAATCGACACGGAACGAGTCATGACCGCGAATGAACTGGAGGAATTATTGTCTCCTTCCAAAATCACGTTGTTTCCGGTCACCCATTACACAGGCAGACCCGATTTTGCAGCGGAATGTCTTCTGAACGGCCGCTTCATCCTCATCGTGGATGGCAATCCCAGCGCCATCATCGGCCCGGTGAATCTGTTTCTCCTTCTCAAATCCCCTGAGGATGCCAGTTTTCCGTTCCTTCCGGTGAATGTGGGCCGCATGCTGCGCTTTATCGGGCTATTGGTGACCATATTCCTGCCCGGCTTCTATATTGCGCTGACTTCATTTCATATGGATCAGCTGCCTTTTCCGTTGGTGGCCACGATCTCGGTTGGACGAATGGGGCTGCCCATGGAGTCCGGGGTTGAGATGTTTCTCATTATGCTTCTCATGGAGCTGTTCCGGGAAGCAGGGGTAAGGCTACCGAGCGCCATCGGTCAAACGCTGACCGTTGTTGGCGGATTGATTATCGGGGATTCAGCCATCCGTGCAGGGATGGTTTCCCCGCTCATGATTGTCGTCATTGCCGTAACCGTGGTGGCCGGGGCTACTATTGTGAATCAGGTCTTGACCAGTTCTGTTCTGATTCTGCGCTTTTTCTGTTTTGTACTGGGGGCATCCCTCGGCATATACGGGTTCATTCTGTCCATCATCCTGTTCCTGATCTACCTGACCGATCTGAAATCGTTCGGCATTCCTTATCTGACGCCGCTAAGTCCGCTTCATTTCAAACAGGCTGTGGCCTCCTTATTCAAGCTGCCGAAGGGATGGCTGAAACGCAGACCTGTCTACCTGGAAACGCAGAATCCGCGCAAAGAAGGGAATGATCAATGAAGCGGCCTATACAACGATGGTTGCTAGGGCTGCTAAGTTTCTCTCTTTGTTTCGTGACCAGCGGATGTTGGAGTGCATACGAGATTCAACAGGTGGACTATGCCAAAGCGATTGGGATCGATTATAAGGACGGAATGTACCATATGTATGTTCAGAGCATGGACTTTGCCAGTGTAGCCAAAAGCGAAAGTTCAGCCAAAACGGCGGAATCCCCGCCGGTATGGGTTGGACATGCATCGGGAAAAACATTGAATCTGGCTGTCAACGAGCTGTTCCGAAGTTCCCAGCTTCATATTGCTTGGGGGCATGTGACCGCCATTGTTATGGCCGAAAGTATCCTGACAAGCAAGCATATCAAGGAAGTGTTCGACATGCTTGGACGTTTTCCGGAATCACGTTACACAACCTGGGTGTACGGCACTCGCGATCCGTTGGAGGATATTCTGAGTGCCACGTCGATCTTCAATATGTCGCCGCTGGACAGCATTCTGCATAACCCTCTTCCCTCATTTCTGGAAGAATCTCTGTTTCCTCCGGTGCTCAGTTTCAAACTCATTGCTACACATAACGATGCATCCACGACAACCTATCTGCCTTGCATCGCCATGAACAAGGAGCATTGGTCGCAGAACAAAAAAAATCATGAACTGTTTATCATTGACGGCGCTTTTTTTGAGAAAACCGGGGATGACTTTGAATATTTGCCCCAAAACAAGCTCTCTGGTTACCACTGGCTGCTTAAAGATATGCGGCGTGCGCCATTGATTATTGAAAATGAAGGAACCATTTACGGTGTGCTCAGTGTCGGCTTGCCCAACATCAAGATTGTTCCTGTCATTCGTGGAAATGAGGTTCGCTTCAACATCGATGCCAAGTACCTGACCGCCCTGTATGAATATCTCACCCCTATTTCCTATGATGATATGGTTCAAATTAGCGAGAAAACGTTACGGGATCAAATCTTGCAAACATATCGCGCAGGTCTGCAAAAAGGGGTCGATATCTATGGACTTCAGGAGAAGCTTTATCGCAAAAATCCGAGCCTGTGGCGTAAGTTATCCCATGATGGCTCCAAGATGATCCTTACGGAAGATTCCATTCAGAAGCTGAACATTCATATTACGATTCCATATACGGGTAAATTCCGTAGGAAGGTGTAACCCTCGCAACAAAACAAATCCCCTGCCGTATTGAACGGACAAGGGGATTGTTTGGTTGATGATGCGATTATTTTGCTTAGGGGGTGAGAAGGGTTTTCCTATTTCGAAGCATTCTGCCTATAATACTCCATTACTCGCATGCGTGTGGTCAGAATCAGGGTCTGTGGCAGCAGCACTACAAATATAAAAAGTGGCACGATCAGCACCAGGTGAGCGGCAAAATTTTCTGCGCCAAACGATGGTTTGGGAAGCTCAATGAAGTACCACCAGCACGGAATGGCAACCAGCCAGGTCAGTCCGGTAGAGATGAACAACTCCTTCACCCCGCTCCACAGAAAGCAGAACATAATGACAATGGTTAAAATGAACCACGAATGGGGCTGGCCCGTCCAGCTCCTATCTAAAAATATAAGCAGAGGATACAACAGTGTCGTACTCCATCGCCAGATGTTGCTGGTGTACAGTTTCATAAGCTTCCCCCTTTGTATCAAGCGTCCCTTTTACTACATAAACGACACCCCGACTAAAATGTTGGATCTTCCAATCACTCGGTTTGCATGCATAATTACCAATTTACGGCTCATACTACCGTAAGGAAATGATTGAAGGAGTGACAACATGAGATTAAAAAGCATTATTGCCTTTGGAACGGTGTTAACTTGCTCCACACTGTTGTGGGGCTGTGGCAATGCCAATATGAACCATGCTTCCGAGCAGCAGGATACTGTACAATCCGAAAGCTGGAGGGATCCCAAACGACTGGAGGCTTCCCACCTAGAGGCACTGGAACGGATGGAAAAGGATCACATCCACCGCATGGTTTCAATGAATGCGAGCTTGGATGGAGATAAAGTCATGACCACACTGGAACGGTCGACCCAAAAGCTGGAGGAAATGAGACCGCTCGCTGAAATGCTTCAACACGAAGGGCATCCAACGCTACTACAGCGGATTCAGGAGATGGCAGGAGATATCCAAAACTCGAAACAAGTGGTTGCTGAGATGAAAAAACTGCCTCAGGACGGTAAAATTAAGATCCAATCCGAAAACTCTGATTCCTTACACCACATCGCCAGTTTTCGCGATTACCACCAGTACATGCAAGAGAAAATCCAGACTTTGAACAAAGCGAAGTCAGCCACACATTAATCTGACGTTGCTCATACCAATGCCTAAACAAAACAACCATAGTTAGATGGGAAAGTTTAATTCCTATCTAACTATTTTCTTGTGAAGAGGTATTATTGTATCCGGCTGCGATCCAGGCGATCTTCTCTGTCGGCTTCCTCCATTTTACGAATATATTGCTTCAGTTCTTCTTTATGAGCTTCAAGTTCTGTCATCTTAGCAGAAGCCCCCTCCATAAAAGACTGCATCTTATGTGTCAGTTCTGTTGCGGATGTACCAATCCAGTCTTGCTGCAAACGGTCATGAATGGAGCGCATTTTCTTTTCCTGCTGCATAAGCCGTTGCTGCAACTGCTCACATTGCTGAACAGCCCTTCTTAAATCCGACAAGGATACGGATATTCTGCCCATTGTCCATTTCCTCCTGTTATTCCTTCTATGTAAAGTTGAATTAATGTTGGTCCGCGAGTACAAAATCCTCTCTTTTACGTTCGATATACTCCGCAATTTCGCTGATGGATTCCTGATACCAACGATTAATTGCTTGCAGTGTTGCTGTTGCGTTGTACGCAATGGGCGTAAAAGACTGACTTTCGCTCGTGGATATATGTGTCTGAAACATCTGAATTGAAGCCTGAGCATCACTGGAGAAGCCACTTAAACTTAACCTCATCTCCCGAGCAGCCTGTGCTAACTCTTCCGGTGTTAATTGAATCTTGCCGCCCATTCCACTGACATTTCCTGTAGCCGCTGCGATCAACGGAGGAACAATGCCTGACATCAAATTGGAGAACGTGGCTAATGCTTCCTGATGGGCCGTCCATCTTGGAGAAATATCAATGGTTTCCCCTGTGCTCCGGTCAATTAGCGGGCCTTTCAGATTTCCATTCTCATCAAACTCATATTGATCCATGGAATGATATCCCTTGCCTTCGTCCTTCGAGAATGAATCAAAAAATCTCATAATATCACCTACATGAAGCTTGTCCAGATCCACACCTATTCTTACATCATGAACTAACATGGGTGAGCCTACGCCCAGGGGTTGAAAAGGAACCTTTAACTGAAACTGAAATTTCCAATTCTGATACATCGCATTAGCGGTGTCAAAGTCCTGACCTTTATACACGGTACTTCCTACGTGCCTGTCATATTCACTTATTCCGCCAGCCCCTACAGAATCATTCGGATGAACCACGTTAACCATTTTGTTATCAAAATGACCCTCATTCACTTTGGCTAAGCTTACATCATCCAGAAGATTCGTTACGCTTGGAGCACTATATGTCATGCCAGACACATCCTGACGAGCAGCTACATATTGAGCCAAACCGCCACCCAGGGAATGACCCGTCAATGAAATGTCTGAATCAGGATACGCCACCTTCACTGCTTCATACAATTCCTCAGCTTGGTGAAACTGATTATTTTCCCAATCCATATTATCCTTCATCAGCTTGAAGGGACTATTTTTAAATATATTATGGCGTTCTGGATCCGTGATTGCATCCTCAAGCCTTCTGGTTCTGCCACCTACCACATCGAAGGCATCTGTCTCCCAATCCGCAAGTTTATCCAAAAAGTTACCCTGTGGTTCGGTTCCGCGATAACCAATGACAATCTGATCCGTTAAATCATTCTTTAATACAACAGCATCGAAACCGGACCTTCTATGTAATTCGGCACCTTCAGGCTCAATGACTTGCCATTTTGCTGAATCCAGTGTATCGGGATAGTCACCTTCCTTTAAATCAAGATAAGCCAGTTCCGAAATATCTTTATACGTTTTATCAGTGATATAAGTGTCCATAGCTCTCCTTTGTTTTACTGTTCTAAAGAGTTGAGTTAAAACCAGTATATAGTGTCCGTTTGGAACTTAATTTTTCTTTTGTTTAAGCAGTGCTTTGGGGACAATTGCTGTTTGGACTTCAAACGTATCATAATCAATAAGAATAGAGATTTCCGTGTCTTTGTCGTCTTGGACATGCCCGCTTAGACTAACATTGTGACTAAGGTCTTTTGGCATGAATTTATGATCTGTAAACTCCACTTCCGTATTGTATTGATCTATAAAATACTGTTGACCAATTTCTGTGGCCTGTTCGATGATTTTGTCTTGATTGGGCATAGAATTGCATCCTCCAAGGATAAGTAATAGAAGTATAGATATCATAGACATACATTTAAGCCTTTTATAAATCTTCTTCACCCCCTAGATATGTGAACTTATTCCAAAAGAAGTAGAATCATTATAGTGTATCTTCGGTGTAACTTGTATATAACAACTGAAAAATGAGCAAAAAGTCTTTATCCCCCATAGGCAGTGGAAGCGAGACTCATTCAAGTACCTAGGCAGTTGTTACCAGAAATAACCTCACACTTTTGCGTGTATATGATTATTCCCCACCCGCTGACCTCGCTTTTAAATGCTAATCCTCCAAGGGTATTTCCCCTCATCTTCCATCGTTCATTCCACCCACAAGGAGACCCATATAAATATGCTGAATAACACAACTGGCATAAGTGCCCCAGTGGCTAACATGATCCAAAGTGTTGCTGGCTTTACATTCTGGAAGTATTGATCAAACCAGTGAAATCGTTCTTTCCGCCATTTGGCAAACTTGAGTTGCCTAATCATATGTTTTAACATTTTATGACGCTGCTTTCCTTCCTCCACTTCTTCCAGCGCACGTCGCAACTCGTCATACAAACGGGCCTCTTCCTGCTCGGCCACTGTGCTTGTCGTCATTTTGCATTCCCTCCCTTACTTAATTAACACGGTAACGACTCCAGAGTTTGAAATTTTATAGGGAAATGAACATAAGACTACTCACGTTCCACAATCATCTTCGCCAATCCCTGATCTAAAGTTATTTCTGAGAACGGGGCTCCCCTCCGAAGTCCGGATCAAGCCACAAGAGGATAACAAAAAGCGGTCCTCTTGCATGACCAGCGTCAGGTCGGAGAACCGCTATAATGTACCGTTTGATCCTTTTCGGACGAATTAAACATCGCATTGTGTTACAACGACTACATTAGCCCATGTTTTCGATCAACGCATTCAAGCACACCGCACCCTGTGCACGCACGTTAACCACAATAATTGGCGTATCCAGCATGCCGTGCATCCAGGACATATACTCCTCAACCTTGTCGTTGGGAAGAATCGTCAGAATGACGCCTGCGAATCCACCGCCGTGTATACGACAAGCGCCATCACCCAGCTTTTGCAGATAATTTTCAGTTAATGCCAGCGCGATGCCAATCTCCTGTTCCTTCACCGAACCGTTCTGATATACATTCTGGAGCCACTTCCAGGAAGAGTTGCCCGACGCCGTAATCAGTTTCAGGAAATCAGCAAAACGCCCCTCGCGCAGCGCCTGCACCTGACCATCCACCCGATTGTTTTCCTCCAGGAAATGCAATGCACGCAGCACGGCGCGATCCCCAGCCGATTCACGAACCTGCTTGAGATTAGCGTAAATCGCCTCGGCTGTAATTTCCCGGACATATTCGCTGCCCAGCGCTTTAGCAACCGCTCTCATCTCATAAGGAACAGCAGCGTAGTCTTCTGTCAGATCCGCATGGTTCCCACCTGTGTTTACAATAACCAGTGAGTACCCGTTTTGTTGGAAATCCCATTGTACAGGTTCGATGACAGGCTCCGCTGGATTTTCAAAATCAATCGCAATCAGCCCACCATAGGCACAAGCCATCTGATCCAGCAGACCGGACGGTTTATTCCAATAGTTGTTTTCCGCATACTGACCAATCTTGGACATGACCACCACATCTAATCTGCCCTCATTGTAGAAATGATTCAGAATCGTACAGATCAGCATCTCGAACGATGCCGACGAGCTCAGCCCGGACGCCGAGAACACGTTACTGGAGATGTACGCCTGGAATCCGCCTACTTTGTATCCAAACTCTCCAAATCCAGCAGCCATACCACGAATCAGCGCCGTTGTGCCATCGTCTTCTGTCTTCGGTGCCAGATCTGTGAGATCGATTAAATATTTCTGGTCATAGCCTTCTGAATAAAAGGTAATTACCGAATCCGTCGTTGGCGCAGCCACTGCAATCGTATCCAGTGTAATACTGCCCGCCAACACCTTGCCATGGTTATGGTCTGTGTGGTTGCCCCCAATTTCGCTGCGTCCAGCCGCACTGAATAACTTGCTGCCCTCTTGTACGCCAAAATACTGTTCGAATGATTCATTGAGCTTCGTGTAACGTGCCGTGTGCTCTTCCAGTTGCTGCTGACCATACATTTGTACAAGCAACGTTTGGCCTGGAGTGGATTGAATCAGTTCCAGTGGTTGTGTAGTCATTAATAATCCTCCTATGGAAATAAAGCATTTATTTTTCTATTGTGTATGATGATCGACTCGGGGAACGGTTCATGCCCGTTTATCTCCCATTATCTCAGCTTCGTTTCGGAAAAGGTAGGGCAGAATTGAAAGTTTGTAAGCGTTTTTTGAAGACATTCTTATTTTTTTATTCAACAGGTTTAACTTCAATCTGATCAACAATAAATTCATTGTCGGCTTTATCAAAGGTATACGTGATATTGAAGTCACACACATATGTAGGAGATATACCAATAGAGCCGGGAAGACTTAATTTTATTTTGTGATTCTCCAATGTATAAATAACAACACCGCCGAAAACAAGCTCATCTTGATGGTAGTCTGGTGCTGGATCAAAATCATAATTGAAGTTATCTACTTGCCCTTGTGAATTCACTGTAATCGCTAGTGTACCATCATCATTTTTAGAAACACGCGATTCAATATGCTCAGCAACAATATCCTCATAACGCTGTACTTTAATTTCCGATAAGCTATCGGAGTTAACGACATGAATTTCATAGATATCCAAGCCTGTCCCTCGTCCAACCTGAATGATTATTATAGCCTCTTCCTTACCATCACCGGTAAGATCGGTATAAAATAACTGCGGCTCCGTTCCCGAATGATGAGAAATGCTCCAATCAAAATCTTTTGCGCGCCCATTTATATCTAGAGTTACTCTTTCAATTGCATCTTGCGTTTCCTTAACTGCATAAAGTTTTACTTGTTCATCCTCAGAAGATCCGATTAATTTCAATTTTGAGTTTGTCTCTTGTTCTGGCTTCGTTGATACCTGTTTAGTCGGAGACTCGCCCCGTTCCTGATGGACAGTACCTAACGATTCAGTTTGGCATCCTGCAAGAAGAACTGCACTTAACAACATAAATGAAGCTATTTCTTTTATCAAATTCATGTCCCCCTTTCATCTAATTAGCTAAAATTAATCCAATGAATTCAACTGAATTGTTACCTTCCTCGTTTCTCGATCATTGGCATCAAACCAGTCTTTAAGTACGTTATATTCGCTTGTTTCTAATGCTGCTATTTCAATCGTGAAATGGATATTGTCTATCCAATCATAAGAGATGATAGGCCAGGTCGGTTTCAACATGAATGTTTCTTCAAAATCAGTTGATGCATATGGGATGATTTCTAATTTTTTGAGATCCACGGAAACAAGGATATGTCTCTTGACCAGACCACCTTCATCATAAGCATACCGAATCAATACCTGCTGATAATCAGAAGAAAGTTTATAATCTTGTAAAATGCCCTCAGGCATCGGCAAGCTATGTGTCCCTCTAGCATCAATTTTCACCAAAAGGGTAGAGCATGCTTTGGTTCCACAGCCATACTTTAGCATCGAATATGTTTCCGAAGAAGGCACCTTCAATACCTCCACATGTGTACGATCTATTTCAGTTTGGAAGTCCCGTTCGTTCATAAGGTAGCGCTTATACTCTGGGACGTCGTTAAGAGATAATTGTAGGGTTGCTTCTTCATTCATGATATCAATGATATTGGGTAATGATGAAGCTTGGTTAGGCAAGCCTGGGGAGTTGACGTCGTTTCCCATTTTCGTCTGATATGCGGAAGATTCTAACCTATCAAACCATATTGTAATTACCGCTGAAGTAACGAGTATTACAAACAGTAGCAAAAAGAACCTTTTCTTTTTCATAGCACTCCTCTTTCGCGCATGGTTTCGATCCAGAATCAAATGGATTATACTACAAAGATATCCATTTTTGGTGTCGGAGCGGTTTCAATGTTGTTTCATGTGAAAACCCATTTTTGAGGTTAAGAGGTGAATCTATGAACGTTATTCTAAACAAAGAACCAGATAAACGTCGTATGAACGTAGCCATGCTTATGTATCTCATACTAATGATTTTATTTTATGGCATTTATATTTCCTTGGAATCGGATCGAATAGTTCAATCACAGCAGTGGACTTCTGGTGGTTTCATAAGCGAACAAGGTATTGAGTCAAATGGGAAGATGGACGTCAATCACTGAATCACTGTTTCTCGTTCTGTTCGTACTGGTAATGATCATCATGATTACGCGGTATAGAAGAAATGTAAGAAAATTGATCCCTTTTGCCTTATGGAATGTCGCTTTGTTTGTTGGGGTAGGGGCGTTCAGTTTGGTTGGTTCACAAATGACGTCAATGTCCGTTGGCAACCTGGTGCAACCAATCATCGTACCCGCTTTTCTATTGGCTGCGTTGTTCATATATGTGGTTTGGGGATTAAGAAAACTTGGATAATGTGTGTGAGGCGATTATAAACGCTCAAAAACTTTGGTTGTTTTCTCCATAGATATCTGGAGTGCAGCCAAAGTTTTTTTACATCTTATCTTAGAATCGGATCGATTAATGCACACTTAAACGTATCGCAAATTCCTCCTTGACTGTTACGTCAGGTCATACTTGATAATAAACTCAAGCTTACCTGAAGGAGAGATTAATGGTGAAGATTACCGCGTTACGCTCAGATAAAATTTATGAAGAGATCATTCAGGCTGCACCTGATGAAAAATTGGAGTTATACCGCAAGTACATGATGAGTCCATTCATGAACAAATGGAACATTCAACAGATTCCGTTTCGATCTTATGAGCCTCACGGCTTCGACGTGATCATGATGAATAACTTTATGAATATCGCTCCAGCAGATATCACACCTGAGATTAACGAATCGTTAGCAGCGATTTCGTCTGAAGCATTTTGGCAACAGTGTCATGAAGCTGTTCGTACGAGTCTATCCACCTTTACGGAGGATGGGATTGAATATCCGTTTCCGAATATCTGTACACCATTTTGTTAGGGGATAAGAACAGCCCGACGTTACAGATGAATGAAGGCATATGTGGAGATGGCGGTATTCCCGGTTATATTATTGCTAACCTGATCCCCAATAGGTATACTCTACCTCGTATCCAATCCGTGTTAGCTCATGAATGCAATCATAATGTAAGGTACCAGCATATTCAGTGGGATCCACATGTTACGCTTGGAGAAATGATTATAGGCGAGGGGTTGGCCGAGAGCTTTGCGACGTCCCTATATGGAGAAGATTTGCTAGGCCCTTGGGTAGCTAAAACGGATATGGAAACATTGAATACCCTAATCAAACCGAAGATGAAAGACCAGCTGCATGTCACAGGTTTTGACCAGATTAATCCGTATTTATACGGCGATGAACTTGCGAGAATGCAAAGTTTCACTCCCGTAGGTATGCCCTACGCGGCTGGCTATGCCTGCGGTTATCATTTAATCCAATATTATCTGAACAAAACAGGTACACCGATTACCGAAGCAACCATCACTCCGGCAAGTATCATCCTTGCTGAAACAAAGGACTTTTGGAATGAAGACACCCTATTTCACCGTTAAAGATATCATGCAGATTACTGGCGTAACCAAACGCGCATTACATTATTACGATAAAACGGATCTATTGAAACCGAGCAAAGTCGAGGACAATGGCTATCGGTATTACAATCAAGAGGCACTGAGGAATCTGCAAGTGATTCTCTTGTTCAAAGAAATGAATTTCTCATTGAAAGACATTGCAGCCATGATGCAAATCTCCAAAAATGAACAAAAAGATATCCTAAGAGAGCACCGCAGCACACTCGTTCAACAAAAACAAAAGCTCGAAACCATCATCGATCAGTTGGACGAGTATGTAGATGGAACTGATATCTCTCATCTTAATCTGTTTGGCGATTCTCCCATTCCGTCCATTCAAGAGCAATATGAATCCGAGGCGAAGTTCATCTACGGAGATACCGAGAAATATCATGAATTTGAAGCCAATGTGAACCAACTCGCGGAAGAACAACAACAAGCCTACCAGCAGTTCTCGGTCAACATGGAGCAGGTATTTCGTGAGCTGGCGAAGCATCAGGATCTGTCCCCTGCTTCTGGTGAGGTGCAATCGTTAGTGCGTGAATGGATGAGTTGTCTGGAACAGTTCATGGTCTGTGATGCTGAGATTTTGAGATGTATCGCGGAAGCCTATACGACGGATCGTCGCTATGCTGGTTATTTCGATCAGTTTGGCGATGCGGAATTCTTGGAATTTTTGTATCGGGCGATTGTGGTTTTTGTGGAGAGTGAGGAAGTATAGAACTAGCGTTGTGTGGGTGGGAAATTACGCAAAGAACACAAAACAAAAAAACGTACCTCCATCACCCAACGTTATGTGGTGTAGGTACGCTTTTTTCGGTTGTTCACACGTTCACCTGAATGAATTAATTAATTATTTCTTCTTTTTAACTTACGAGCATTTAAAATTACCTTATAACCTTATCCTTCTGTTTCACCATTCGTTGCTGCTGAACCTCATCCAGATATTGCGTGAATCGGGATTCACCAGAGTAGCTCAGGAACAGCCATTCCAAGGCTCGTGTCATACCGATGTAGAAACGGGACACCTCCCGTTCATCCATTCCATCTGTTTTTCCCACCTTACGTGGCATCGTTTCAATGGCAATGATAAACACAGCCCTGAAATCAAGCCCTTTAGCGCTATCGATGGTTAACATTTGAATGCTTTCCTCTTCGCGATCAAAACTCTTCTTGCTCTGTTCATCTTTGGTCACCCAATTATACGGAAGACTGTTATCGTTTAGAGCTTGCTGAATCTCACCAATAATGTTAATTCCTTGATGTTCCTGTACCCTATACAAGATTGCAATATCTTTCAGGGCAAACGATTTTTCCCGGCGCAGATAGTCAATCGACTTGGCTACAAACGCCATCTCCTCCTGCGTGCTTTGGCTTCGATAGATAAGAGGCTCTGGTCCTTTGCGTTTTGTGAACTGAGGCGGTATAATCTCGATTCCGTCTGCCGCAGTGCTAATGACTTTGTGCTGTAACCTGGAGTGTTCCTTGTAAAAATCCCACGCAAATTGCACGATCTGTGCCGTGTTCCTATAATTGATCGTCAGAATTTTGGAGCGGCCACGGAAGTCCAGTCCCGTATCTTGGGCCAAACTTTTTTTTCGTTTGAAAATCGTTTGCGCCCGATCCTCCACAAGCAAGAGGGACTGCGTCTCCTCATTGAGACAAGCACTCACCAACTTCAACCAATCCGGTTCGAAATCCTGACCCTCGTCAATCAATATTGCATCATATTTCGGTAACTCTTGTATGCCCTGCTCCATCTTCTCCAGCAAGGCTGGCAACTTCTTGTCCATAATCCGAAACTGCTTTCCGAGCCACGAATGGAACGTACTCACCTGAATATTGGATCCAAGCGTAGAAACCCCATCATTATCTACAATATCAAGTAAATCCTCAGGCTCTTCCATCTTCTGCACAATGGCCTGCCTCAAATATTGGGACAAAGTTGAGCCATAGCATAGTACAAGAATGTTCCAGTCTGGATTGGCCTTCGCCAGCATCCGCGCCCGACTGACAAGCACCAGCGTTTTACCACTCCCCGCAACGCCGCGGATTAAGCGGTGCTTGTCTCCAACCTGCTTCGCCATCTTTTCCTGATGCAGATCCATCGTCTTGATATTGTGCAAGGATAACAGTAACTGGTCCTGATGAGGTACGATTTCTTTGCGCTCCGCACTAATCCGCACTTCGGGGAACAGATGGTAACGAATTGCTTGTATATCGTCATGGGTCAAGCTATATCGGTTCCGGGTAGGCACCGTAAACATGTGCAGAAGCTTCTCAATCAGGATTTCTTCCGAGAAATCTTCATCCTCCGGATTGACCTCTTCTCTGGTCAGCACAAACACCGGATCAATAACACTGTATAAATCCATATGTAGAAAGTCCTTTTGCTTCAACCGGGCAAAAACAACACCATACCCATAATTGAATTTTAAATATCCTGGCGTTCCCTCTTTGATCAGATTCTTATCCTTCTTCAATTGATCCGCTATGAGGAATGCATAACCTCTTGCTTGCTTCAGTGGACTCGGTTCAGTAATCGTCTCACCTGTCGTACTGTGTAAAATCCATTCATCCCGGTTCACCTGATGCAATGTTCCTTTGGTATAATCCTTCACTTCAAGGACAAGCAAGCCCAGATCTGGCCCGATAATAACGAAATCCGGTCGCCTTCCGCGAATATCAGGTTCATAGTACACGATGTAGTCTTCAGGGAGATGTTTCTTTAAAGTCTCAAACAATAATCTTTCTCCTGCAGTCGCTTTCTTTGGAATAACTTCTGGTACTGTATTTGCCATACAAACCGCTCCTAGTTCTAGTTATATCTATAATTACTCTATAGACATTATCCACTAAAAAACCACAATTTTCCACAATGATTTTATATATGGATCTTTTCTCGAAACAGTATTCGGTGCAAACGAATCTATCTGGCGCTAAAGCAAAAAAGAGAGACTCCGAAGTTCAGAGCCACTCTTTTGTTAAATATGGGAAACTAAACTCATTTCCAGTTGTTATATACTAATAAGTACCAATTCCAACTTCTGCTTACTTTTTCAGCTACCCAACTAACAATTACTTTACCGAGAGCCAGAAAGGTTGTCTATTTATGAAAAAATTAATCACTAAGTTAGCCTCTGTACTAGGTTACGGTCTTTTAATTGCACTGGCCATTTTTTTCCTCATAGCTCTTATTGCCATTATAATTCTGGCTATTTATGAATTTAAAAACTAGATTGATAAGCAAATGAATCGTTATGAATCGATCAAAAACAGTTAAAGGTGCAACAAAGCAGAGTCTTATCAGCTTCGGTGCACCTTATATTTAAAAACATATCCTATTCTTTATAGTAAGTGATTACCCCGCTCAAAATACGCATGCAACCGATACAGACAAATCTCCTTCGTCCAGCGATATAGCAGCGCCTGTTCCTCCGAATCTTTCACCTGCACATCCAGCGAAAACACCCCAGCCTCGAAACGAGTCATACTGCCCTTCGCCCCGCTCCACTTGGACATCGGCATATCAACAATCAGCTTCTCTATTTCAGATGCTGTCCTCTCATTCCACTCCCAGAGCGCAAGCTTGTCCTTGTCTGAAAAGTCCTTCCGTTTCCGGTATTCCTTCTCTGTCAGATACGTATGGAAAATTTTCGCCATCTCCCCCGGTGTCACTGGGTCCATCCAGTGCACTTCGCCTCGCTCCAGCATGTACAGCAGCACGATCATCTTGTAGCTTTTGTTCATGAGTGTCTTCTCCACATCACGCAGCCACGCCTCATGCCGGACGTACACCTCTCCCTCAGTCGGGGACAGCAGCTCCGCCCAATAGAGAAATCCAACATAGGAGCCAAATTCGTTCCGGTACCCGATACTCTTCGAACGTCCCATCAAATGCAGCTCCAGATACGTCGGAATACGCCCCAGCTCTCGCTTCACATTCAGAAAATCCTGATGCAGCTTCTCACGGCGCGGCAGCCGTTTGCGGCTTAGCTCCTGAAGCAGATTCACCACTCGGGTCTCCAGATGAATCCCACAGTTAGCCGGAACTTCCGGCACAACCGAATCTCGGTCTTTCCCGGTTTCCCCCAGCTCCCAGCGCACATCCAGCAAACTCAGCTTCACATCCGCATTGCGGTAATTCCCGATCAGATCGATGATCACACAATGCGATTTCCCCTCTGCCAGCCGCAGACCGCGCCCTACCTGCTGGGTAAACACGGTGAGTGACTCCGTTGGACGCACAAAGAGAAGCGTGTCCACACGCGGTATATCCGTTCCTTCATTGAATAGATCCACCGTCAACACAACCTCCAGCTCACCCGCATCAAGCTGGCGAATGGCTTCCTCCCGCGACATCTCCGATGTGCGCGAATGCAGACTGAGCACCTTCACGCCCTGACTGCGAAAATACGCAGCCAAATAGTCCGCCTGCCGGATCGACGAGCAAAAGCCAATCGTTCTCGTCTGCTTGTGCCGCCGCCAAGCTTCATAAATGGTCTCCACATGCTCCTCTTGCAACTGAACAGCCATGAGCTGTTCTTCATCATACTTCGTACCGATCCAGCGGATCTGCGAATAGTCCGTATCGTCGAATACTCCGTAATATTGAAATGGCGCCAGCCAACCTCGCCGGATCGCTTCAATAAAATGCATCTGGTAAGCCACATTCCCATCACAGAGCGCATACACATCCTTGCCATCCAGCCGATCCGGGGTAGCCGTGATGCCCAGAAGGAACTTAGGCTGGAAATGCTCAATCACCGACATATACGTCTTCGCTGCCGCATGATGGAACTCATCCACCACGATCAGATCAAAGGCATCCACCGCAAATCCATCCCGGTGCTTCTGCATACTCAGCGTAAAGATCGAAGCATACACACAATCTGCCGCCCCATCCTTATACTGTCCGTTATATATCCCATGACTGCGCTCTGGCATAATCCGTTGAAAAGACTTCTTCGCCTGGAACAGAATCTCTTCCCGATGCGCCACAAACAACACCCGCTGGAACCGTTGGGCGAAGAAACCCGCCAGATACGTTTTGCCAAGCCCGGTCGCCATGACGACCATCGCTTTGTCGTACTGCTCCTCCATCGTGCCATGGAGTGCTTCGAGGGCATCCAACTGAGCCAAACGCGGCTGGATCGGCGCAAGCGAGAGCTCGGCGGAGGTTTCTTCATCATTTTCCTCCGGTAGCCCCGTACCGAACTCCGCTTCTTCCATCTCCATGATCCGCTGGATCATCTCCGGGTTCTTCTGGTGATATTTGAGGTACTCTTCCTCATACAGCGCAATCGAATCCAGGTTCACCGGCAAGGTTGTCTCGTGGTAGAAGCTCTGCATGAACTTGTCCAAAGCTGACTGGAACGTATACGGCTCCGCCTCCGCATTCATCGCCAGATTCCATTCATACCCTGTCTTCAGGGCCGTGAACGAAAAGTTGGACGAGCCAACGATCAGCAGCCCTTCCCCATTGTCATGATCGAACAGATACGCTTTCGGGTGAAAAGAAGTGCCCATACTTCGCCACAAACGTGTCTCAATTCGTGGATCAACCTCACAGAGCGCACGCAAACCTTCCGGCTGTGTGATATACAGATAATCTCCTGCGAGCATCCGTACTTCTGCCCCACGTTCTGCCGCCCGTTTTAAGTGCGGGGCCAGCAGTCTCACCCCGGACTGCATAATAAAGGAAGTCATAATATAAATCCCGGACGCATGCTGCATCCGGGAAATGAGTTCGTCTGCCAAGTTATCTGTAATGAGTTTAACGTTAAGCTTCGTCGACATCGATCAGATACACCCGTTCCTGGAATCCACCGCGCTCCTCGGCCTTGTCCGCCCGCAGCTTATCCAACTGTGCTGCATTCGCTCCATGCACCTCCGCCAGCGCCCGGATCACCTCCAGCATGTCAGCCAGTTCTTCTAGGGCTTCCTGATCACTCGCTGCATTTACGTACTCATCCGATTCTTCTTGCAGCTTCGTTCTTAGTTCTTGCTTATACTCCTCCAGGTCCAGAATGCGTGTACGGCATTCCTTACCGCTGGATGTGATAATATGCGGAATCTTGTCCCGCACCAATTTGTTGTATGTAGGCATGTGGTATAACATCCTTTCTGCTATGAGAGCCTTCAAGCCTCGCGCCAGAATCTCCCTTTTTGCCATTATACCATTTGCTATGGGGAGGGATGGGTTGATTTTGTAAAGTGGTTGGGATGGAATGAGGAAATAAAAATAACCCATGACTACTCGTATTCGAGTTGAAATGGGCTTTCTGCCATTATTAATGTCTAATTATTTTGCATCAAACTCTGGTTCAGAAGGATTCTAAGCCAACAGTTTTGAGACAATAGCATTCATATTCGTTGTTTCTTTATCAATCTCGACCAAACAAGTGTCATCATCCATAGCTGGTTCATAACCGATTCTAACTTTTTCAATTGCATACTTCTTCATAATATCAAGAATATACTCTATTAACTTCTGAGCATTTAACGTTGTCTCTGAATTTTCTCCGCTGAACAACTCCTCTTCAGGAAAATTCATAACGATATCTCCAGATTCCTCATCGAATGAAAATACAATCATCACGTCGTTAAAGGTATGACCCAGGTTAAGCTGAGACAATAATATTTCCCCGTTCCCTTAGGAGAAAGAATCTCTTCAAGGCTCTCTATTTGCTGAAATTCAATATCGTTTTCACTACGGTTATCATAAAAGTGAGAACTTTTGATATGATCCAACTGAATGTTCAAATCATTCTTAATGAATCGATCTAGATTATTTTTGTTAAAATCAATCAAAATAATTTCTAAACTTTCCATATCCAAACCTTCTTACATCATATAATTCTTTCATTTTCCCAATGTTTTCAATTCGGTATTGTAGGCGGATGTAGTTGCTTATGTTCCAACTCAAACCATTGCTCAATATGGTTACATAACAATGGGATGTCTTGAAGCGCTTGCTCACAGATTTCTTTATATGAATCTTGAAGCACTTCTTCAAGTTCCAAATTCACCTGATATGCCTCAGTTTGTTTCGCATGGTATACATCAGCAGGCTCAATGACATAATTTTTATTTTTGGTTAAAGGACTTACATAGATCGTCCACTCAAGGTTACCCTTAAAGTGCTGAATACAATGCTTTAATTCCTCGTAAAGCTGATCAGCGTTATGGAATCTAAAACAAAAACCCGCAGGTTTCTCATATATCCGATTCGGATTATACATCTCTGTTCTATTCCATTTATACGAACCTAATTTGGCCAAGGTATACGCCATAAGTTCCGGTGCAAGCACCTCTTCTTTTTTCTTCATATAAATACTTTTTGACACCATGCCACCCACTTTAGAATCCGTTTATTCATTTGTTGAAAACTATGTTTTCCTGATTACTTTCAATGATCTTATTATTAATCCTCCATTGATTGGATCGCATATTCTATGTCTTGCTCCATATCCAGATCAGGATACTTCGTTTGCAATTGAAGAAGACAATCTATAAATGCTCGACTTTGGAATTCAGAAGATAAATCTTCAAATATCTCACTGAGCCAATATAAATCTTCTTCTCCGCATTGATTTAGAAATGATATGGCACTCTGCTCATTCTTTTTTAGAATATCTACCATCTCATTCCATATCGTTTGAATAGCTGGATCGTCGGGGTGTAAATCTTTTCTCTTCTTTACTAATGAGATAACTTTTTCACTGTAGTCTACCAAGTTTTACTCTCCTCACGGTTGTCTTGAGTTATCTGGAGTAATCGTTCCGATCTGTCCATCGTTCTTGATTACGCCTACTCTAACGTTATTATAATTTCCAAACATCCATTCACCGTCACCCTTAACTCTATTCTCAGGCAGATTTGCTACATGCTCACCGGACTTTTTTATATCTTCCGATGTCCACTCCTTAGGGAACCATGCTTGGCCCTCTCCACTTCGCTTTGCTTTATTTTTGTGATTAGGTATATTACCAACCCGTACACCGTTTTGATATTCTTTAGTAATGTTAAAGGCGATCTTATTTTTAAGTAAGTAATTAATATTATCTTGACCGTGACCACCATTGATCAATCTATTTTTAGAATTAAAATCTCCAAGGGAAGCATGGTGAATTCTTTCATTACTTACTGTAATTCTTCCACCAATCATACCTTTTGGGAATCCTAATCCTTCTTTCGGAACCTTATAACCCTTATTATACGTTCCAGTAAAAGCCAATACGAGCTTAGCAGTCTGTAAACCTCCTATAGTAACTGCTGCTTGCCATGCAGGTATGGATTCTCCAGTTACGGGATGAAGACCTTCCTTAAATGCGCTGATCTGTTCATCATATATATCCCCGCCACTAGACTCCGGTTGCTTCGGTCCAGCTCTCATTTCTTCATAGGAGCCACCATTTTCCCAATACTGAACAAACTCTTTTTGCCCTGGCATCCCATCCTCCGCTTCACTGGCAGGCATGTCAACTCCAAACAAAGGATTATATACCATTCGTCTTTGGTCTTCTGTGTTACCTGTATTATGGTTCATCATTGCATGGGCAGCAACTTGTCCAGCAATGGCTCCCAGGCTCACCTGTTCCTGATCTGCTTGTTCGAATCTCTCGGCAATCGCGGACAGATCTTGGGATGACTTCACCATACTTTCCAGTGCTCGATCCAGTACAGGACGTGATTGCTGAAAATCGTAGAAAAATCGTTCCTGCGTTGCTCCCGCCCACTGAGACTGGATAAATCCAATCCGTGCGGTCAGGTCATTACGTATACCTTCCAACTGCTGCCTGCCCTGCTCGATCTGTTTAGATACATGCAGCAGCTCCTCCGGTGTTACTTTAATTGTACTCATATCATTCTCCGCCGTTAGAATTAGGATTTTACCATGTTAGCAGAAGTTTGATGTATATACATCCTTCTAACATCCTGATTTTTCCTTTCTCACCATAATAATATTTCCAACAACGTACTTCATAGGTCCTAATTTAAAGGAAATCTTCTTAATCTCTTGATTTAATAGAAAATAATTAACAAACACACCAACGGGCACGCCGTCAACAATGTCGCTGTAAAACTGATCTGTGCCGTGACTCGTCCTCCGGTAAACTCTTGCCGTGAAAAGAACATCCATATCGAAAGATACGTAGCGCATAGTGGGAATGAAATTATCCCGCTAAATGTACTCGGTTCCATATACCCATTCATCATGCTTTTACCGATTAGGATTAATGTAACCAATTCCATTATAGATAATATGAAAAACGCGATAGCAATTACTCTTTTCAAAATGTACACCTACTTTCCAGATGCAAAGCAAAGAAAATCCTTTGTAGTCTCTGCATCATATATCCTTTATTTGGATGATGTCATCTTGTAAGCGTAACACAGATAAATCAAACATTTAACCCAAATGATCAATTAAAAAAACATCTTACCCTGATGAATCATCCTTCAATCGAGTGGTTAACTCGTCCAATATCTCTTCTGTTCGTTGAAGAAGCTTTTCGACGTTGTTTAGTTGTATGGGTTGGTCATACGGGTAATCTGCTAGGGAAGACATATGTTGTATCGTGCCGATGAACAAAGCGATATCCAATCCGGGTTCAATGTCCGTATGCACTAAAGGTAAGATTTCATTCATGGTGAGCTCCTTGGGTGGATTAACTAAATGATACTTATGGATATAAAGCGCCTTAATCATAGAGGATAGAGCCCAATCGCAGAGAATCAGGCAGGCTTTGAACTGATTGTGATTACACATGATGGCTGCAAGTTTGATGTGATATTGAGCATGTTGGTGATAGTCCATTATTGTCGTATGTAGCATGTGGTAGGCAGGAGCATGTTTGAACCTAGGTTGTATGGAGATATCATGGTCTTGCGAACGTGGGGTAAAATCTACTTGGTGATTACAATGTGCTTCGGTTATGGACCAATTTCTTGCCATTGCCATCCCTCCAAAGAGTTAATACCAGTATTATACAACAAAATGATACCTATAGTAATCAATTAAATTATTTGTATTCTTCGTTTGGTGTTTACCTTGAGGAAACTTGTCTACACTTTTGAACATAGAGAGGTGAATACCATGAACGAGGACAGAGAAGTTTTGAAGCTGGTCGGAGCCAGAATTCGCGCACTACGCAAAGAAAGAGGGTATTCACAGGAGTCCCTCGGAGAAAAAGGTGGATTTCATTTTTCATACATAGGACAGATTGAACGTGGAGAAAAGAATGTTTCTTTGGTGAACTTGGCAAAGATCGCTGAGTCACTGGATGTTAATTTGGTTCAATTATTTGCTTATATAGAAGAAGAGTTTGAGGTAACTGAAGATGAGAAACAAATCAAAGAAATTGTACAACTGCTAAGAGATGCTTCTCCTGATAATATTCGTGTATCCAAAAATGTTATTAAAGGGATATTGATGTGAAACAGCAAACCCTATCCGTCCATTTATGGATTGATAGGGTTTCTCTATACTTTGCATAGCACAGCTCATTATTTTGAATTTGCTCTGCTACATAAATAATTCATCAAATCTTGATCTCGACAGTAAACATAACAACCTTTCATCCCCCGAGACATCAAGATTTTATAAATATTTTTGATAAGTTTTGTTAGTTCCTCATTCTTAAATTTAAGCCCTCGTTTTCCCATTCTATCTTTGTACTCATCATAATCCGAATAAAGTTCCATTTTATCCGAATCATATTTTAGATCATTCCCTATAATTACGCCTACATAATCAAACTCAAGACCTTGAGATGTATGAACACATCCAATCTGGTCTATACCACTCTCATGGATAGCCCAAGTACTTGATATTGAACGAGCATTCCAAGGCATAGCAAAACGATGTTCTTCAATAGTTACATCCGGAATTTCCCCATTGCGATTACCTTCTTTATCAGCTGTCCAATTCCAAGCAAAACCTGCCAACATCCTCGCCTTATACCCCTGATCGTTTTTACTTTTGATTAGATCGTATACTTCGTTAGGCGTGTCTACTAATTTAAATTCAAAAGAATCTTGATCCCAACCATCGAAATTAGCGGTGGGACGAATCTGTAAAGCATCATCAACCCAATTCAAAAATCCTTCTGCTCCAGAACAACGGAACTGTGCTGCTAGTGAGTATTCATGCACTTCCGAATCATACAGGGCAGCTAAACGTCTAATCTCGTCAATAGAACCTATATCTTCAGGACGAATACGTTGAAAATCATCTATGAAAAACACATTCACTTTAGATGCCTTTATGATATCTTCGATCTGATTCTCTCCAAGATATTGATATGCTCCTTTGCCTTTTAATCGATGCGCCTCATCCACAACTAGTACGTCATACATATCAGCTGGCTCTTTGTAAAACTGACTTGATCCCGTAAATAACATCTTTGTCCTAGTCTTGTTTCTAGCTTGTCGCTGAGTCAAGGTCTCTACCATAACCGTCCGAAATGAAGCATTCGGGGCAATGAATTTAACATTTAACTTGTTTTTAAGTAACCCACCAAGTGCATTCATAGATATCACTGATTTACCAGTTCCAGGCCCACCTTGCACAATGATGGTTCGTTTTACATCTGTTTGTTTGGCAAGGCTCATAATGGCCTCATACGCGACCTTCTGCTCATCAAGTAAAACAAAATCAGAGTTCCCTTGAAATAATCCATCAATATGATCAATTAGTTTCTTAGAAGGACGAATCTTACCATTCTCAATTAAATAAAGTAAATTAACTCCATTCCCTTCACCTACATGCCTTTTTAGAAAATTTTGAAGTTTAGAAGCATCATCGGCTAGAAACAAAGGAGCTTCACGGATGATATCCTGATATTGATTATATTGAAGGGGGTCCGGGTGTACTGTCCTGTAGTTATGTAGATATGCACATGAGTATCCGTTAATATCTTTGGAATATACGGCCTCATTCATATCACTCAAATACTGTTTGTATGACCATGCTTGATATGAAGGATGCGGTGTCTCTCTTGTTCTACCTCCAATAAAGGCCCTTACAACATCCTCGCGATCCATAGCTTCTACTGAATCCCATTGTTTTAACTCAACGATCACAAAGTTATCATTCCTCTGTTCATCCTGACCTGCAATGATAAAATCTATTCGTTTACTTGTAGAAGGAATGTTGTACTCAATTAATATGCCGCAGTCATCTGCTACCTTCGAATTACGAATAATTTTCTCCATAAATTGCAT
The DNA here is from genome assembly GCF_030487755.1 of Paenibacillus sp. 11B. Lineage (NCBI taxonomy): Bacteria > Bacillati > Bacillota > Bacilli > Caryophanales > Paenibacillaceae > Paenibacillus > Paenibacillus sp. 11B. Next base: position 151,191 of record NZ_JAUKNS010000005.1, read on the forward strand.
AGAGTTGTTCCAGGCTCGCACTTCCCCTTGATTAGGTCTCTTCCCCATCCCTTTAATAAATGCTTCTTCAATCTGAACTGTAATTTGATTGTTATCAACAGATTCCCGGAAAGCTAATGCGTTACTGCTGTAGATAATCATGATGCACCGCCTATACGTTATTCATTAGAATTTTTCTTTAATCTCAATATATGAATTTTCTCTGTTAAAACATTTTTTCGCTCTTCAACTCTATAAATAGCTGCTTCTTCTTTAATCTTTGAATTACCTAACAGAAAGTTTTCTTTATCAATAAGGTGATAAACAAACCACTTTAAGCTTGTATCATGCTTATCTGTGATATAAAAACAGTCATAATCATATTCACTAAATTTTTCATTAATTTTCTTGTTACTGAATTTTATAATAATCATAAATACTAAAGTAGATAGACCTAAAACTATGGTAGCAGCAACTATCGTTAATATGAATTGATCGCTTGGAGTAGGTGAAAAGCTTACCTTTCCTGATAATATTGATTGAGCAACTGAAATTGGAAATAGTGAAAACATACATAGAGTTTGAACTAACAACATGAATTTCCACAATATAATATTCTGTACTCTAGAAAGATTTTTATCGAAATAGCTGTTTTTCCTAAGAGAGATATACAAGATTAGTAGATAAGAGAAAGCACCTATAATAGAAACATATTGGATGAAATATTCACCTACTTCAATAAAATAATATACAGTTGTTAAGATTACACTGAAAACAAAGCCTAGGATTAACTGGGACAAAAAGTATATAGTCTTGAGAATCATTTTCTTTTCTTTCGAAAAAAATAACTGTTCTATCTTGGTAGATGTTAGTGTCGTTATGAATTGATTTTTTCGTAAAAATGTATATAAAGCACCGATAAAAATAATTATACTACTTAGACCACTTAACCTTGAAAGTAAAGACCATTCAGCGATTTGACTCCACACTTTCTAACAACTCCATTCTAACATTTAACTTCGAATCTAATATCCGTTAAACAATACACTTATTCGCCACTGCCACCATCTTCGCAGGCATCTCTTCCCGTAACCGCCATACAAAGCTCATCGGTTTGTTCCCCTCATGACTCACATAATCAGCTTCGCCTAAGAAGACAAATGGAGATGTATTGCCATGCTCCTCCTTATACTCCCGCACGAACAGCGCGATCCGGTTGCCCGTCTCTCGATGATGAATATACCGCTGCGCGGTAGCCGTATGCTCTGACACCCGGCTCTGAGTCTGCCAGTGGAATAAGCGCTCGTTAATCGCATAGTCCTCGTACAGTGTGGAGGGTGAGAAATCTTTATCCGATTTGTTCAATGTAATGAAGAAAATATCCGTCTGCTCATCGGCAAAATACTTCACTCCTTCACGGTAGGCGGGTGATTGCTGGGCATTCCAGTAACCGAAGGCGGCAAGCACTTGGTCGATCGAGTACATACAGTGGATATCCAGTGGACAAGTGTACGGGAACGAATTACTTTTATCCACAAATCGCAGATGAGCCAGATTATATTTAAAAATATCCACAAGCTCTGCTCGGAATACCCCACAAGACAGCACACGCTGCACACCCTCTTCAATGCTGCTCAGTCCTAGTTTCTCAGGCGCGGCCCGATGGAAGGTGTAATAGAACATAATCAGCATACGCTGTTCATCGGCGGTAGTCGGTTCTTGGCCTTTTTCAATATGATCGATCAGGAACGTCAGCCAGCTTCGAGAATTAATCGTCAGCACAGACGGTAGTCTGCGGATGTACTCCTCGTGTTCATCCTGGATGGGTGCTGTTAATCCGGCTTCGGCCAACATGCCGCGGAAATACCTTTTCCCCGTGCGTCCACCATACAATTCAACTAGTGTCATCCCGTGATGCTCTACAAAATGAGCCAAGGTCAGCGGCAGTCCGGTGTCTTGCTGGAACGTTTGCAGCTTCTGGATCAACGCTCTTCGATTGCGACTCATCTGCTTCAGGTTGCGCATAATGTAGTCCTTCGCCTGTTTCTCCAACTGAATGAACGTGCCACGAGGCAGGTTCGAGAAGCCGTTCTCGACATAATGCGAGATAGAATGTTTCGTTATCCCAATCAAGTTACCTAAAATGTACTAGAAATTGACTCTTGATGATACAATTCGGAATCCTTAATTGTAATAAATTCACAAATCCGTAACATTTACCTGCATAATCGGTCCAACCAACCCCATTTTAAGGTTGTTTTAGTAGTGTACAAACAATAAAAGGAGGATTTTACAATGAAAAAAGCTTCGATAATTATTTTAACTTTTTTACTCTGCCTGTCGTCTGTATCAATTACAAAAGTTTATGGAGAAGAAGTAGAAACGAACTCAAATGAAGAACTACTGAGAATAATTGGGTATTCAAACGAAGGTCTATCAATTCGAAGTACTTCTGATACCTTAAAGTATGCTCAGTTAGGATACTCTTCAGAAGAAGTAAATGATCTCACAAACGAAACGGTCGCTTATCTGCATAATATAGAAGGAGAACTAATTGGGGCAGATCGAAAGTATATGGAATTTAAACCTAGTGGAGATGTTTCAGAAATCACAGAGCAAGAATATGAGCAACATGAAGCCGAAATTAATTTACAACAAGAGGTAGAGAGCTATTTTTCAGCCAATAGCATATGTACTATTTCTCCATCAGGTTGTCCTGATACTGAAATTACAAGCAATTGGATGCAGTTAACGACAACTATTTCAAAAATCAATAATACCAGTCCTCAAGAATACTTAATTAAACATGATTTTAAATGGTTAAAAAAACCCTTCTACAAATATAAGGATGCAGTCGGTGTAGCTCATCATACTAGTCTAACACCAATTCAAAATAGCGAATACTTGACCTATTCAATGGACTCGTATTATTCTAAGAATATTATTATTGGAGCTGGACCTTGGACTTCTGAAGGAATTAAAAACATTAATTATGGTTCGGCTAATGATAAGACTGGTGGTATTGGATTTGAATTTCCTTTACGAAACGATTCTGCTAGTCTGACTAATGGTAAACAATATAAATATGAAAATCACAGAGGGACTGTCCTCTATCGTGCCATAAGAAACAATAGTTCATTTACTCATGGCGATCTTTCAGGACACTATATTCATACAGAGTCTGGAATCTCTGGTTCCTTAGGTGTTGATGCTAAAGGTACTGGCTCATTTTCAATAACTCCAACGGTTAAACAAGATGCTGCGATTCAAACAGGCGTTTCATTTAAATATTAATGAGGTGAGATTTAATTGCAGATCATTATTATTGTTCTTCTAATCGTAATTATTATCTTTTTATTTGTCATCTATGAAAAACTTCCACCACGAAACTACGTTGAAGAAGCACTTCGAAGAGATGAACAAACTAAAAAGGAACGTAAATAAATACCACCTATCGCAACAGACCTAAAGTCTAAATTTATGACTTTAGGTCTGTTTTATAGATCAAATTAAATACTCAATATGGTCCACTTGATGGACTCAACTCCCTTATAAATATCAATCAAAAAACTGTTTTATATAGCAGGTCCATTCATTTCACACTCAAACAATACACTTATTCGCCACCGCCACCATCTTCGAAGGCATCTCTTCCCTTAACCGCCATACAAAGCTCATCGGTTTATTCCCCTCATGACTCACATAATCCGCTTCGCCCAAGAAGACAAATGGAGACGTATAGCCATGCTCCTCCTTATACTCCCGCACGAACAGGGCTATTCGGTTGCCCGTCTCGCGGTGGTTAATATATCGCTGCGCGGTAGCTGTATGCTCCGACACCCGGCTCTGTGTCTGCCAGTGGAATAAACGCTCGTTGATCGCATAATCCTCATACAGCGTAGATGGAGAGAAATCTTTGTCCGATTTGTTCAGTGTAATGAAGAAGATATCGGTCTGTTCGTCTGCAAAATACTTCACGCCTTCACGGAAGGCGGGTGATTGCTGACCGTTCCAGTAGCCGAAGGCGGCGAGCACTTGGTCGATGGAGTACATACAGTGGATATCCAGTGGACAAGTGTACTGGAACGAATTACTTTTATCCACAAATCGCAGATGAGCCAAATTATATTTAAAAATATCCACAAGCTCTGCTCGGAATGACTCACAAGACAGCACACGTCGCACACCCTCTTCGATGCTACACAGTCCTAGCTTCTCGGGCGCAGCCCGATGGAAGGTGTAATAGAACATGGTGAGCATGCGCTGTTCATCGGCTGTAATAAATTCTTTGCCTTTTTCAATAAAGTCAATTAGGAACGTCAGCCAGCTTCGAGAGTTGATCGTCAGTACAGACGGCAGTCTGCGGATATACTCCTCCTGCTCAATCTCGATTGGCTCTGTCAGTCCGGCTTCGGCCAACATGCCCCGGAAATATCTTTTCCCTGTACGTCCACCATACAATTCATAGAGTGTCATCCCGTGATGCTCTACAAAATGAGCCAAGGTCAGCGGCAGTCCGGTGTCTTGTTGGAACGTTTGCAGCTTCTGGATCAACGCTCTGCGATTACGACTCATTTGCTTGAGGTTGCGCATGATGTATTCCTTCGCTTGTTTTTCCAATTGAATGAACGTGCCGCGTGGTAGGTTCGAAAATCCATTCTCGACGTAGTACGAGATGGAATGTTTGGTGGCGCCGATCAGGGCGTTGAATTTATCTTGGAACCTGTACTCCTGATGCGCTTGCCCAATGAAGTCGAGCACGGTCAGGCACTCTTTGCCATCCGCCATCCGTAGTCCACGTCCCAACTGTTGCAGGAATACGGTCAAACTCTCGGTAGGACGCAGGAACAAAATGGTGTTGACCTCAGGGATATCCACGCCCTCATTGTACAGATCCACGACAAAGATCATGCGCAGTTCCCCGTTAACCAGCTGTCCTTTTGCAGCATGACGTTCCTGTTCGCTCGACCCACCATGCAGGGCCATGGATGGAATGCCGGCTTCGTTAAATATTTTTGCCATATACATTGCATGATCCACCCCTACGCAGAAACCAAGCCCCTTCACATCGTCCAGATCGGTTACGTATTTGTTCAGACTTTGGATGATTTGGTTGGCACGGATTTTGTTATGGGTATAGAGCTTCTCCAATTCGTTCATATCGTAGCCTTTACGCGACCACTTTACCTGAGATAGATCGACAGTATCGGTGACGCCAAAATATTGAAAAGGACTCAGTAGCTTGCGGTCAATGGCATCGGTTAGACGGATCTCGGCGGCAATCGTATGATCGAAGTAAGCGGTAATGTCTTTGCCATCCATCCGTTCAGGCGTGGCAGTGAGTCCTAGCAAAATCTTAGGTTCATAGTGAGACAACAGCTTCTGGTAAGAAGGCGCTGCGGCATGGTGGAATTCATCCACAATGATGTAATCGTAATAGTCTTGGCTGGTGATCTCCGTCAGCTTCATGGAGTTAAGACTCTGAATACTAACAAACAAGTGATCCAGCGCCTCCGCTCGGTGATTCCCGACATGCAGCTCGCCAAAGTTCATATCCTTCAGAATATACCGGAATGTGTCCCGGCTTTGCTTCAAGATTTCTTCCCGATGGGCAACAAAAAGCAGCTTGGCTCCCGCATGGCTTGCGCGGAACCGCTTGTAATCGAAGGCTGAGATGACCGTTTTACCAACGCCAGTGGCGGCGACGATGAGGTTGCGGGTTCGTCCATACAGTGTACGCTCGGCGTGCAGCTGTTCCAGCACTTCTTTTTGATAATCGTAAGGCTGGATGTCGAGGTGAAAGTGGTTGGACTGATCTTTTTTACGATTCAGAGCCGCCTTCAACTGTGCCTCATGTCCCTCATCTTCAGCTACATACCGCGTAAATTCGCGGTCATTCCAATAACTCTCGAAGGTCGCTTCAATCTTGCGCAGCACGTCGAGTGAATCCTTCTCCGTCACCTTGAGGTTCCACTCCATCCCACTGGTCAGCGCCGGGTTGGACAAGTTGGAAGAGCCGACATAGGCTGTAGTGAATCCAGTATCACGGTGAAAAATGTACGTTTTGGCGTGCAGCCGAGTCACTTTGGTATCATAGGAAATCTGGATTTCGGTGTTAGGTAGTTTGCTAAGTTCAGTAATGGCCTTAAGGTCAGTTGCTTCCATGTATGTAGTTGTGATGATCCGCAGCTTCCCACCGCCCGCGGTAAATTGTTGAAGCTGTTCCAGAAGCAGGCGAAGCCCGCTGAATTTGATAAATGACACCAGCCAATCGATCCGGTCGGCGGTCACGATCTCCTTTTGCAGCTCCAATAACATACTCGGCTCGGACTTTGCACCTGTGAATAAAGAGCTTTGGGAGATGGGCGTATCTGGACGAACGATCTTGGTATCCCGGACCGCACGAATGCTGTTCAGCTTGGAATACACATGGGTCAACACTTCCCCCTGCTCATCCAATTGCAATTCGTTGTACTCTTCTTCCCCCAGCGTGCCTTTCAGGGTAGCAATAATCTCATTACACGTTCGGATCTGCGCCAACACTACCGTCTTATCTTCCGTCTTTTCCCGTACAATCTTAAGCGCTCGCAGCGTTACCGCCGCCAAATACGTGGACAGCAGCTTGCGTGCTTCCTCTGCATCCAGCTTCTCAGTCCCAATGTTATACACATCCGGGTCCAGCGCAGAAATCTCCTGCCTGGTGATGGTGTTGATAAGCTGTTCATATATGCCTTGTTTCATGAATGTACCTCGTGTGGGTGTAGGATGGTTGTGGATAGTTCTCTATGTATATGGTGAGCTATATAATCGGTATAGGTAAGTACTACTTCTACTATATTATCGTCCAGTATGGGAGAAATTTCATTAGTTGATTTGATATTAAAAAAGTGGAGTTCTTCCTATTGCCTCTGAACGGCAGGAGTATTCCACTTTGAATCTGCATCTGATATCTAGTTTCAAGTTTCATTCTTAATTACCATTCATATCTCGGATTTAGTGAGTCTCTCCATATATCATCAACGTGATTCACACTTTGTTCTTGAAAATAAACTCTATTCTCCTTCTCAAGATCACTCATAAATTGTGGCCAATCTTTTTCATTAATCTCCGTTGATTCAGGTTCCCCAACTACTTTCAACCATCGATTGTTTAACTGTCGATACTCCACAATTCGTGCTTTAAGTTCCGGTGTTAAAGGGTAACTTGTGGCATCCAAACGGTCGAAAGTCATTAGCATACGTTGAAGCGTTAGGGGTAACGTGTCACTTCGATCTATTTCGCCTGTTAATGATTTGGCAGGTCTGGTTAGCATAGTCATCTCTTCACTAAAGCTTTGATTCATCAAATTATTCTTATTAATACTCTGCATCATATTCATCAAGTTATAAGTTAGCTGCCTCGCTTGTTCTCCATCTTCTATCATCTCGTTCGTTATTTTCTCTTTCTCCAGTATGCGTTTAAAATAGGATTCATTGTTTAAAATCGCACTCTTCATATCAACCATATCTTGTCGTACATTCATCGTTAAATACTCTTCATACATTCTTTTTTCTTTATAAAAGCTATAGGTTAGAACTAGTAAAACTGCAAAAGCTAAGCATCCAACGATTATAAATCGTTTTTTAGTCTCATGGTTATACATTCCTCCTAGTTTTGTTAATAGTAAGAAGCGCCTTTTGTTATTTATAAAGCATTCCAAACTATTTCGATTCATTTGAACTGGTAACTAAAAAGAGTTAATTCATGATTGTCATGAGTTAACTCTTTTCAACATCTTAGCCTATATCTTATTTAATACTGGACGAGTAGAGCTTTTCCCTTCCAACTATAACAAAAAAATCGTTCGCATACGTTGGATTTGCTATTGATATCAGTAGTAAATCTTTCTAGCATTTCTCCTACTGATTTTTTATCCAAATTAGATTGTAAAAACAATTCGTAGTCCATTTATTTCTCCTCCCCAAACACATGTGTTATGTTCCCGTCCACAGAAAAAACACTTCCACTTATAGTTCTTGTAGAAGTGCTCAATGATGTGACTTTAAATCATGCATAGATGTGTACAACTCATACCATCTTTTCACTGCACCATTTAGGGTTATACGGTAGTATGAAGGTCTTCTGTCTTAAATCGAAAATAAGGTGATCATCTTATCTTTAATAGAAATTGATAAGTAATCGCTTGTTTTTTGAGTGTGAATATCAACACGCAGGTTAGTTATCTCCTTTTGAAGTATCAAAAGCACGGCTGGATTAACAAACATATTCATTTTCTTTATATTCAGACCCTCATCACTAATTTCAATCTCAATTCTCTTTATATCGTCCTTAGAACGCAAAATATCACCTAGGCAATAGACTGTACTTTCTCCTCGAGTTTCCTTAACAACTTTTTCACCTAATAAACCTAAGAGAACTTGATAATTCGGCTCGCCATCTTTAAATATATTAATTAACTCAATGATTAGATCATTCAGAGATATGCTTCTTAATCTCTCTTCCATCCTCTCTCTTGAATCATCTATAAACCACGATTCCAGGTCCACTGGTGTGTCGTCTATCATTCCTGGAACATATGGCTTAGTGTAAAGAAAATCCTTATTCATTTTTTAACCTACCTTTTAATGTTTTGTGTATTCCCCACCTATTTTTTCGGCAACTCTGTTAAATAGCATATCCCACACTGCGTCTTTATTACCGGTTTTGAAATATTCTTGTGCTCTTGGATCACTTCTTAACTCTTTTTGAACATTAGCGAATATATTCCCTATGTCATCAGCATTTTCTTTCCATCATTCTGCCCCTCGCCTCATACTCAAATTAGTACCATTCGGTGAAACAGCTCTTATTTCAGCCATATTAAAATCTACTGCAGTGGCTATATCTTCAAGACTGAAAGGCCCGTTAGTTGGATGGTTATGAGTAAACGCCATCACCAAGGGAATCATATTAAACGCAACTAACCTTGAATCAGACTATGTAAATAAGCCCGTTCCAACTTAGTAACTAAGTTGGAATAGGCTGTTTAATATTTCTCTACGTGTTACCTGTTAATATTCTTTAAGATGGCGGATTCTTATAACACCAATCCGGGTCGTACGGTAGAACCTTTAATTTTTTCATATCCTCCCAACTGTAAACCCAGTCATAGTCTGCTACCCAAAAATAATCATCAGGATTTAACTTAAGGTAGTGGTATATAAACTCAAAAACAAGTTCCTGAACACCATATATTTCTTCTATGCAACCCACCTGAAAAAGATCTCTGTCTGCTTCTAGTCCAACGTCGTCATTATAGTAAAATTCCAATCCCGGATTATCGGTTGCATCCACGTAGAAGATAAACGAATAGTTATTTTCTTTCACTAATTTATGGCTTATGTTCATGGTAGTTGAGAGAAAATGACCATCTGTTGAATAATTTTTACTATTGTGAAAGTTGAGCATAGCATCTGCATTAAAAGCTGCAACTATAGAATCTGACAATAACTTTTCAGTTGTATATTTTTTTCGATCCATTAATATAAACGCGGAAGTTCCCACTATTTTAATACTCCTTGCCGATGTTTAATCCCTATTAATACCCCGTTGTTTTTAAATGTATAAAACTAGACAATCTTTTCACTGCACCACTTAGAGTCATACGGCATCTGACTTAATTTTAGAATATCCTCAGCCGTGTAGTACCATTCGGCATCATCAAACCATAAATAATCCTCGCCGTTATCTTTAAAATACTCTACAACGAATCTAAAGATAAACTTGTACTCATGATTTATATTTTCAATATCTAAAGCCCAGAAGTAATTTTCGTCTTGAGTAAGCCAAGTGAAACTATCAATTGAGTCTTCTTCTACTTGATTAACATTAAATGTGAAATACTTTAAGTTGTCTTTATTATCTATGCTTTTAAAAGTAGATCCATCAACTTCTGATAGAGTCCCTTCAACAGATATAAAGAGATCATCACGGTATTTATCTTTTATCAAGATGCAAAACATATTCGCTTTTTGCGCTGCTTTCTTAAAATCCTCAATGGCTTTTTCAGGTGAATACTTTTCTAACTTTTTTAGGAAAATGACAGAACTCATCTCAAACAGCCCTCTTGCAATTCTTCTTGATTAGATATTTAATGAAATACCTGAAATATATTTTCTTAGTTTATTTAGTCACTACACTCATAAAATATAGATCCTCTAACCTATATAAACAAACATCTTCCTCTTCTACATAAACACCAGTTGAAAAGGGATCTATCCATTTTAAATTTAATACTTCAACAGCGGGTTTCCAGCAATCCTTAAAAAAAGATTCTGTTGCAACTGGAACAAAAAAACTCTTTTCAAAATCATTTTGTGGTTCAAGTATTTCATTTTTTTCTATTTAAATGATTTTAGAACATACTTATCGATCATTATCATTATTTTGGCCTTGGTAACTAACAAATCCCTCCTTTATATGTACTTTGAGTATTCTTGAATCCACTTTATCAAGATGCCACCACCAACTGTTAATAGGTAAATCTCTATTCTCATCCCCAGCAGTTATCAATAATTTTTCATCATCTATAACCAATAATCTCAAAATCAACTCATCTACATGATTTATCTTTTCTTTAAGAGACTTATTTAAAGATTGAACTTTTAGATCGTCTCTCATCTCAAAAAGGTTCCTAAATAAATCTAAGTATTGCAACTCCTCTCCATCCCATCCACCGTCTTCTTCAATACACTCTATTCCACCGACAAACTCTTCGTTTAAACATTGGATAATACCTTCGATTATTTCATCATTAATTAGTCTAGAGTCATAAAATTGTTGAGTGTTTTTAAATTTCAGATTCTCTATCTCATCATTAACAAATAATCCACTATCACCATGATATATAAACACATCTTTGCTTTTATCAAGGATTGAGTAAATCTCTTTACAAAAAGATAACGCTAAAAAGGCAGCATTCCGATCCTTGCTAGGTTGAATAAATAATGCAGTTTTCAGATTAGTATTTTTAACCTTATCCTTAGAAATATCAAACCACATATTCCTTATCTCATCATTATCTTTAAGAATATAATAGTTAACCCATATCCAACTGTTGGATCTTTCTATTCCCCAAGAGGATATTTGATCTTTGGCACCAAACTCAGACAGCACACTGTTTAATTTCTCAATACTAAGTTCTTCTTCCATGTACATTACTATATTGGATTGTGACATTATCTTTTGTCTCCTTTTAGGGTATTAATTAATTCCTCTGGAGATGTTACAATTTGAACACCAATTGAACTTATATTTTTTGCTTTCACAGTATCAATACCATTTGGGGCATATAGAATAACTCCTTTATGTTCAGGATTTATATGTGGCTGCTTAACATCGCCTTCAAAGTATTTATAAAAATCACTTATTGATTTTGATTTACCCCCAGTAGCATTGAAACATTCAATAATATAATTCGATGTCCCCAGATCAATTTCCCCTATCCTACCACCTAATTCCTTAGCATTATAAGTTGTACCAGCCTCTGTTATTTTTATTTTATTATCAAGTAATAACTTAGCAGTATTTGCTTCCAGTCTAAAACCTTCCCTACCGGATTTTGATCCTTCTTTTAAATTTTTCAGAATCTTTTTTAATGTGTCCTCACTGGCAAGTCCTGAACTTATAAGCTCATCGGAATTCACTCCAATGTACTCAGATATCTTTTTTTGTTGGATCTCAGTAAGTTTTAAATTTTCGTTATACTTAAAAATCCCACCTGACTTCGACTTGCCTCTACCCGATCCTCCCAGATCGCTATGTTTATTCTCCACCGAACGAAGCGCCTTGCCAACAAAGGCATAGGCCAATACCTGCCCCATTACAGAACCACTATAGTACCCGGCCCCACTCTCATCCACCTGTTTCTTCTGCTCATCCACAAATTGACCTACATCAGACCTGGCTGTTCCGTTTCCCCAGGCTGCATCCCAAGCAAACTTAATACCTCGCCCAACATCGACCACTCTGCCCAAGGTCATAGCATAGGCCACACTGGCGACCGTGCCGAATGGATCATAGAAGAGCGCCTCTGCTGTCTGTCCAATTCCAGTTACGGTCTCTCCAACCGACTTGTCGAGCAGTCCAACACCGAAATTTCGTTTCAATTCTTCAGGTATATATATAGCAACCTCACCCGAACCATCCGCTGTCCTGAAATTTCTTGCAATAAAGGTAAACTCATTCTGGATTTTATCTAATAGACCCAGTGTAGCAGGGAAGACTTCTTTTACCTGCATAAAATCCCAAAAGAAACGTTCCCCTGTCACACCAGACCACTCCGATTGCAACAGGTAGATTGCTTTTTCAAGCTCTCGGACCATTCGCTCCAGTTCCAGCTTCTTTTGCTGAACCAACCGAGCTTTTTCCTCTAATACATCGGGATGTACCTCGATTCGCTGCATTCCGTCTTCACCGCCAACCTGACCGTAGTATATGTACCTAAATTTTAACAAGTCAGAACGGGGATTGGAATCAAACAGAGGATTCATTTTCTCAAAGGTTATCCGGTAATTAGGCAACATCCCTTAGGCAGCTATTTTGCGCATTAGTGCATACTTCCCTTAGAGTCGACTTTTGCCTTGTACAAAAAAAGAACGACTTCTATCTGCGATAGAAGTCGAACAAGGTAATGATGCAGCATGATTCAGGCAAGCATTAAGACACGACGAATTGTACGACAACTGGAATTCCAGCATTCAGTGCGTCTCCACCGGGAATCGTAATTGTAGTGGTTGTAACGGTGGAAGTATCTGCTGTCTGCATAATGCCGTTAATATAAAGATTGTAATAATTGAACGTGCCTGGAAATGCCGTTGCAGCTGTACCCGCGTCGCTTGTAAAAGCAGTCGCAGCAATCGCAAACGTTGCTCCAGTACCCGTTCCATCGCCAATGGTTGCAGCAAATCTTAAACTGTTCTGAAATGGTGTCACAAGTGGCATGTTTCTCACCTCCTACCTGACATAGTATATGTGGTAGATTCATAAGTAGTGAAGGCATAGTCATGAGGAGGTTTGACCAATTTTAACCATTTATTACATGCGCCGTTAGTTGAATGATCTCCAGAATGATCGGCGTTTCTGCAAAGAGCACACCACCTTGTGAAGGGAAAAACAGCATAACCTTACTTACGTCATATGAGTTACCTGGCTGTACGATCCCGTTGATATAAAGATTGTAAATACTGGTAAGTCCTATTCCTGCAAATTCGGATACACTCCGACCATCGTCATTCACGAATTCCCCCACGGGGATCGTAACCGAGTCCGATAAATTAAGATCGGTGTCTGGAAAATAGAAGTAACGGTTTACCGTAGGAATGATCTCAATTCCGGGTATGCTGCCCGGCGGACCTTGCTCGCCCTGAGGACCAGCGGGGCCTTGCGCTCCGGGCACACCCGGTTCACCTTGCTCGCCCTGAGGGCCAGCAGGACCTTGCGCTCCGGGCACGCCCGGGTCGCCTCGCTCTCCCTGAGGGCCGATGGGGCCCTGCGCTCCGGACACACCGGGTCCGCCTTGCTCGCCGTGAGAGCCAGCGGGGCCTTGCGCTCCAGGTAGACCGGGCTGGCCTGGTTCGCCGCGCGGACCGACGAGGCCTTGGGCACCTTGCTCCCCCACTAGACCTTGCATTCCGGGCGGTCCGACCGTCTCCGGTTCATGTTGTCTCATCGGAGCGAGCCGGGACCCAGGCTCCGGAAATACCGGGTTGACGCCAATCCCCCTCGGCAAAGCAATGATTTTTTTGCCACAGACTACTTTCAGTTGTCTAATTGGACGCTTCGGTCGGAGGGAGCGACGCTTTCTCCGACAGGGTTTACGGATAATATGGCACTTCCTGCGTTTTCCCGGGGACTTGTTTCTGCATTTCGATATTGAACGTCTGGATCTTAATCGTTTAGGCGTAGCTATCCTCTTTTTCAGATACTTCAAAATAGTCACTCCCTTAGGCCGATGCACACAGTGTGTATGCCCTATATATATGTCATTAGCACATTCGGAGAGTGTGCTAATGACTATGATGGAAGCCCAATAAAAATGAGGCAAGAGCCTCTGCCATAGTCCATACCTCAATTCGCTGCATCCCATCTTTACCATCAACCTGAACGGAGGATATATCCCTATGTTGAAATAAGTTAGCAGAGTGATTGGAATCAACCGGAGGATTCATTTGATCATAGGTAATCTGATAGATGTGCAACATCCTTTTAGATACCTGATTTGTGCATCAGTGCATGTTCAATTCCCCGCATACTCGTCTATGAAGTGGAAATTAACTTCCTTTTTGCCATCAACTTCCCCCACACCTTGAATAACACATACATTAATGCACCTATAAGCAAATCATCCCTATCTCCATCAAACGCTGCACATTGCCTTCCATGAATACACCGTATCCCTGAGTTACCGAGGAACTGAACCGGTCAGACGTAAAAAATGCATAATAAAGACTGAACATCGGCATATGAACCAATGCATACAAAGCGGAAAAGACAAACGGAAGTAGGGAGATATAACGATTTTTACTTATAACGAAAATGACGAGCGCCTGCGCAACCATGAACAAAGCGCTGAATAACGTGAACTCAACCCCGTCAGACGAATGATGCACGCCACTAAAAAATAACTTCTCAAACAGAGTGAACGTAAATCCTCACCCCAATAATGATACATCACATGAAAGTAAGCTTGCAGATATCCTAAAGTGAATAACAGCGGCACAAATAACAAGCAGAGGCGATCCACATGTTTGCGTGTAAACACAATACAGGCGCTTAAATGCACTCACGGTAATTAAAACAATAAGCATAAGCTCGATATATCGGTTATGTACGCCGTATTGATTCGCTATTAGTCACCCACAAGTGTCACGATAAAAAAGGGCATAACTTGCCCTCTTTCAAATCAAACTGTCCGCTGGTCTCGTCATGCACCGTTTTGGAAATTTCATAGCCGTATGCGTCCTGCTTGCTAAGAACAGACAGTACAATGCCATCAATGTAACCTTTAATCATTTCATTTCTCAGCTTCACACACCACCTACTATTTAATTCTATGTAAATAGCATAAAAAACAAATATAGCAAAAATCATTTTTTTCCATTACTTCCGACCGTCTCAACCTCATCTAACCCCAAAAAACAGGACCTCGTAATAAATACGACGTCCTGCTTTGTCATTGCTATACCTAATTGTAAACTCTACTTCTTCATCAGATTGCCACATCCGTATTACTTTCCCCTTTAAGCGAGGGCACTGATCGCGGCTTCAGTTCCTGCTCCTCCAGCGAGGTGAATTCATTCTCGCTTTTCGCGATGACGACTGTAGCTACGCTGTTGCCGACGATATTGGTAATGGCGCGGGCCTCGGACATAAAGCGGTCTACGCCGAGCAGCAGAGCCATGCCTTCAACCGGAATGACGTTGTTCGGAATGGCCGCGAGCGTTGCAGCCAGCGTGACGAACCCGGAACCGGTAACACCTGCAGCGCCTTTGGAGGTCAGCATCAGCACACCGAGCAGCACCAGCACCTGAGTGATCGTCAGCTCAACCCCATACGCCTGGGCAATGAACATAGCCGCCATGGACAAGTAGATCGATGTGCCATCGAGGTTGAAGGAATACCCGGTGGGTACGACCAGACCGACGACCGGCTTGGAGCACCCGAACTTCTCCAGTTTGTTCATAACACGCGGCAAGGCCGACTCGGAAGATGAAGTCCCCAGCACGAGCAGCAGTTCTTCCCGGATAAAGCGCAGCAGCTTGAACAGGCTGAATCCGCTCATTCGCGCAATGAGGCCAAGAACAATAACGATGAACAGGAACATGGTCAAGTAGACCGAGCCCATCATTTTACCGATGGAGAACAGGGAGCCTACACCGAAATTGCCAATCGTGTAAGCCATCGCCCCAAACGCAGCGAACGGAGACACCTTCATAATCATCGCAACAATGCGGAAGAAGATTTCGTTAGCGCTTTCAAGAAAATGGGTCACCGGCTTCGCTTTCTCTCCGATTCCCGCCATAGCAAGACCGAACAGTACGGAGAAGAACAGGACAGGCAGCATATCCCCCCCGGTAAAAGCACCAATGGCATTGTCCGGCACGATGCCGACGAGGAAATCGAGGAAGCCGTGACTGGATTCCGCGGCCTGCTCCTGAAACTTGGCCACTGCATCCGACTTCACTCCCTGTGTGCTCATGCCCTCGCCGGGACGAACCAAATACATAACCGTGACACCGATGGCCATGGCCAGTGTGGTGACAATTTCAAAATACAGCAGCGCTTTGCCGCCAATCCGCCCGATTTTTTTCATATCGCCCATATTGGCAAAGCCAATAACAATGGTCATGAATACGATTGGAGCAATGACCATTTTGATCATTTTGATAAAAATATCACTGATGATCTTCATCTGGCTGGCATATTGCGGGAGCACGATGCCGAATATAATCCCCAGCACAATCGCCGTCAGCACCTGAATGGACAGATTTTTCCACAGCTTCTTCTTTTTCATCGTTACAACCTCCTTGTTCACGCTGTCAGTTCAGCACAGGTACGGCCTTGTCATGCTTTCTGCGAGCTACGCCCGATTCATGTGCCGCGGCAATGACTGCTTCGCTCACCCGCTCAGCAACCGCCTGATTGAACACACTCGGGATAATATAGGTTTCGTTCAGCTCTTCGTCCTTCACAACCGAAGCAATCGCTTTGGCTGCCGCTACTTTCATCTCATCGGTAACACGGGCAGCCCGGCAATCGAGCAATCCCCGGAACATGCCTGGAAAGCACAGTACGTTATTAATCTGGTTCGGATAATCCGATCGACCCGTTGCCATAACCCGCACATAAGGCTCGGCTTCCTCAGGTGAAATCTCCGGTGTGGGGTTCGCCATGGCAAACACAATCGGGTCCGGGGCCATGCGTTTCAGGTCATTCACCTTTAGTACGCCCGGCCCGGAGACACCGATGAATACATCTGCCCCGACAATTACGTCAGCCAGCCTTCCAGCTTCTCCGAACGGATTGGTGTGCTCGGCAAACCATTGCCAGCCCCGATTCTCATAACGTGCCCCGCGCTGGATCGCGCCCTCGCGGTCGACACCAATGATGTTCGTGGCCCCGGCTGCGGCGAGCATTTTGGCGCAGGCGGTTCCGGCAGCGCCCAGACCACAGACAACAATTTTGCAGGCTTCCAGTTGCTTGCCCGTCAGCTTCAATGCGTTCAGAAGGCCCGCCAGCAGTACGACCGCGGTTCCATGCTGATCGTCATGAAAGACAGGAATATCAAGCTCCTCGATCAGCCGCTCTTCAATCTCGAAGCAGCGAGGAGCCGAAATATCCTCCAGATTAATCCCGCCGAACGTTGGGGCGAGCGCTTTGACAATTTTGATAATATCCTCGGTATCCTGCGTATCCAGGCAGATCGGGAACGCGTCCACATTCGCCATTTGTTTGAACAGCATCGCTTTGCCTTCCATCACGGGCATAGCTGCCTCAGGCCCAATATTGCCTAGCCCCAGCACAGCTGAACCGTCAGATACAACAGCTACAGTATTGCGCTTAATGGTAAGCTGGTGAGCCAGCGATGGTTTCTCTGCAATCGCCGTACATACCTGGGCAACGCCAGGCGTATAGACACGGGACAGATCGTTCCGGTTTTTGATCGGATATTTCGGATTCATCTCAATTTTGCCGCCTAGATGCATCAGCATCGTCTGATCCGAGACATGAACGACCCTGACCCCCTCCTGCTTGCCGAGCAATTCCACGATCAGCTCTCTATGCTTGCTATCCGTCACATTTACCGTCAGATCACGCGTTGTGGTCAGCTTGTCGTTCCGAACGACATCAATAGCTATAATATCTCCGCCTGCTTCGCTGATTGCGGTAGCAATTCCCCCGAAGGAGGCCATACCCCGATCCAGCTCCAGGCGTAGAATAATGCTTGTGTTGGTACCTGCCGGAATACTCATCTCATGCCCATCTCCTTTTGTGATCTATATCATTGACAAAATGATATCGCTTACATAAAGAGTTGGGAATAATTTGACCTTTTTGTTCTTTTTGTTTATTTTGGTCTCGCTCGCATCACAAAAAAAAAGAACCGCCACACATGGCGATTCTTGATATCCGAGAAGGTAATTTCCGCTATATATTATATTGTGTGTCTTGTTGCTCCTAACCTTTCCCCTTCCTCATGCTTCGTTGAGCGTTGCCTTTCCCACCTACCGGGGATTGCCCTTGAACTGATAACGATTGATTGGCCTGCCTACACCGCCATACTGCACATCCAGCAAGAGCAGGCCTTGCTTCTGAAGATACTCCAAATATCGGCGTGCCGTTACTCTGGCAAGACCTGTGCCTTCTGCAACCTCCTCCGCCGAGCGGGAACCCGTCTGCTCCTCCATATATAGAACAATCTGACGCAGCGTCATGGCCTGAAGACCTTTAGGCAGATCCTGCTCCTCCGACTTCACTACGGATTCCACTGCCTCCTGTCCATACAGCAAACGGTCCAGCTCGGTCTGTGATAGGGAGATCTCGCCTGTGAGACTGCCCCTCTTGGCCGCATATTGCTCCAATGCCTGCTTGACTCGCTCAAATTGAAAAGGCTTCATAATATAATCCACAGCCCCCAATTGCAGCACCCTGCGAATCGTCTCCAGATCATTAGCGGCCGTAATCGCAATCACGTCGATATTCAGTTCCTCGCTGCGCAGCTGACTAAGCGTGGTCAAGCCGTCCTGCACAGGCATGTACATATCGAGAATCGCTAAGTCTGGCTTCAGCCTGCGCATCAATTCCATGCCTTCCCGTCCGTTGGAGGCTGTTCCGATGACCTGAAATGGCCCTGCCCGCTCCACAAATTGCCTATGAATTTCAAGCACCATCGAATCGTCTTCAATCAGCACGACGGTTGTTGGATTGTTTTTCTTCATCATACCCCTTCTCCCAATCTCGCCACATGGGCAACGTAATCATAATACTCGTGCCTTCGCCTTCTGCGGAGTCAATATCAACCTTGCCGCCAGCCTCATCCACAATACTGTGCACCAGATGCATGCCGATGCCCCGATGATTGCCCTGCTTTGTCGTATAGCCCAGCTCGAACAAGTGCGTCAGGGTCTCCTTGCTCATGCCAAGGCCGTTATCCTCAATCAGCACGGAGCAAACATCTTCATTTTGTTCAATACTAATAAAAACTTCTCTATGTCCATCTGTATTAGATTGCAGCGCATCAAATGCGTTTTCCAGCAGATTACCCAGAACGACCACCATGTCATGATGATCCAACGCAGACGGCAATTCTTCCAGCCAGCTATGGTTGTCCAAACGGACCTCGATGCCCAGCTCCCTTCCACGGCTGATCTTGCCGAGCAGCAAGCCAGCGATACTGTCCACCCGGATGCGCTGATTCACCAGACGCAGCAAGCCCTCCTGCTGCTCGACCACCTCATACAGATAAGCTAGAGCTCGCTGCTCATCCCCCAGCTGAAGCAGTCCGCCAACCGTGTGCAGCTTGTTCATATATTCATGGCTCTGCACCCTCAGCGCCTCCACAAATTCTTTTACCCCGGTCAGCTCCTCGGCCATGCGTGTGACCTCCGTCCGGTCCTGAAAGATCGAGACCGCACCCACCACTTTTCCCTTCACCGTGATCGGAACCCGCGTGCTTACAATATGGGCAGGGCCGACAAAATCCGTATGGTTATAAAGCGGACGGTTGCTCCGAAGTGTGGCTGGCAGTCTTGAATCCGGCAGCACCTCCTGAACGGGACGCCCGATGACATCTCCGGCAACACGCAGCATTTCCTTGGCCTTGTCGTTAAAAATCGTAATCTTTTCCTGGCTGTCAATCGCCACAATACCCTCATGCATCGCCTGAAAGGTGGCCGTCCGTTCAACAAGCAGCCTCGCAATCTCCTCGGGCTCCAGTTCGAACATTCGCCGTTTGATATGGATTGCAAGCAGCCAGGAGCCCCAAATACCGAACAGCAGTGTAAGAAGCGAAATGACATAAATTTCACTCCGCATTCCGTGAATAACGGCACTCAGTGTCGGCAACAGATTGCCGGCAAGCACAACACCCACCTGCTCTCGCTCTGCGTTCATGACTGGCGCAAATGCCCGCAAGGCAATACCTTCCTCCCCCTGAGCCTTCGACAGGTACGTATGCTCGGCAAAGGCGGCCCTTTCATCCATTCCGCCAGAAGAGGTTCCGATCATCCGGTCTGCCGGATGTGTCCAGCGAGTTCCATTCATATCCATAATGACGATGTAGTCCATATGATTCACAATTCGAATACGTTCAGCCAGATCCTGAAGCGTCGGGCGCTTGTCCGTCTTTTCCAGACCTTCCGCCACAGCTGGAAGCTCCGCAACGGTGCGAGCCGTAATCAGCAAACGCTGTCCCAGCTCATCCTCCTTTAACGCAGCAATATGTCCGGTCAAAATAATGCCTCCGATGCAGAGGGCAAACAGCACAATGCCAAACGACAGAATCGTAATCTTTCCTTTAATCCGGAGTCCTTTGCGCACGATGTACCTCCAGTACCTGATTAACAGAATAAGAATTGATACCGCTTGCAACAAATCCTTTAGCGTATGATAAACTATAAACAGCCTGCTGAGCAACCGGAGGGATGCATACTATGAAATCATTTTGGGGGATCGGCCTGTTTGTCATGTTCGGGCTGCTTACAGCGACGGTGATCGGCTTCTATTCCCACTTAACCGCCGAGCCCGTCGTCTACGACTATGAACAAACGGGGTTGCATGAGGATATTGTCATTAAATTCAGTTATGTGGTAGCGGAAAATACACCCAAGGGACAGGCTGCGGAGAAATTCAAGCAACTGGTTGAGCAAAAAACAGGCAAACGCGTTCACGTGGAGCTTTTTCCCAACGGCATGTTATATAACGAAAGCAACGAGATGGAGGCGCTGCAGGACGGCAACGTGCAGATGATTGCCCCAAGCTTCTCCAATATCTCCGAGATTATTCCGCAATGGATGGTGATGGACCTGCCCTTTGCTTTTCCAAACGAACAGGCCGTCATGGCTGCCTTCCAGGGGAAGATTGGAGAAGAGCTTCGGAAATCAGCCGGGGATAACGGCATGATCGCTATGGCCTTCTGGGGAAACGGATTTCGCCAGTTCACCTCCAGTAATTCGGCCATCGTGCATCCGGCAGACGTGCGCAATCTCAAGATGCGCATTCAGCCCAGTCGTGTCATTGAGGAACAGTATCGCATGCTCGGAGCTGCAACGTACACCTTCCCCTTCAATCAGATCTATAAAAATCTGGAGAAAGGGACCGTAGATAGCGAGGAAAATTCAATCTCGAATATCTACTCCAAGCGCCTCTATGAGGTACAGCATCATCTGACGATTACGAACCACAGCTATCTGGGTTACGGCGTATTGATGAACCGGGATTTCTGGGAAGGGCTTCCTGACCCGCTTCAGCAACAGATTGAAAGTGCTATGCAGGAAACGACCGAATGGGCCAATCGCAATGCCGTCGAACTGAATCGGAAGCAGTGGAGCCGTATCCAAACGTCCTCTGCCATGCAGATTATCCAGCTGGATGACTCCACGCTGCAGGAATGGCGAACCGCTTGGGAGCCTTTGTATGATCAGTACAAAACCTCCATTGGAAGCAAGCTGCTCGATGAAGTCAGACGACTTCAGAAGCAATACGGAACGCAGCCCCTCGAATGGATGGACACCGACACCTCTGCGGTCAGTCCTTCTTCCTTTTGGGCTGCGTCAGACCAACAGTAACGTGATACATGGTGCGGGACTCCGACGTTTGGCTATACCTCTCATAAGGAAGCAAAATATTCCTGCAAAGCCTCTTCAGCTTCGCAGGATTTTCTATTATTTACGACCATGATTCGATGCATCACATGTCCTGATCGTTTATTTACAACTTGGGAATAGAAAAGATACTCCCTTCCTTCTCGCACTCAGTTAACACGTAAAAAACACGTCCTTGCTCACTCTTCATTGTACCGATCCCTTTGCAGGTGTTGGTCGTAATCCCCTGTTTGGAGCCATAGGCATCCCTAGAGTTATCATAAGTCGCTTGAATCGCTGAGCCATCGTAAATCAATTCATGGATAATGGCCCCACCTTCAATGGTATACGTCGTCACACGAACCTGATCCTGCTGCTTGTTCTTCACATTCTTCACAAATGTTTTCCACTTATCCTTGTTCCGCATGCCTTGGAGAAGCACAACGACATCCCCGCTTTGCTCCGCTTGCTCAGGGTTATGTGGCTCAGTAATTTCCGGAAATGAATTCAAGATCACTGGAGAATCCACTGTCTGATCATTTGCCTCACAGGCAGTTAACATCATTAACGCTAATGAAAACGTGAGCAGTACTCTTTTCATCCAATCACCTCATGTTTACGACGCTAACGGGTCCCTACATGTTACCTATGTGCTGTTAGTAATAACTTAAACACACTCAGTACGGATCTTCAATATAAAGGAAATTTTATCATTTGTATGTAACTTCAACTCTCCATAAAGTGTTTATATAGCAATGCATTATTCACATCCATCTCATCCGAAAAAGAGGCGATACCATGCGTTCGGTTAACCCATTTGATGATACAGCAAAAGAAAAACGACACTCCACTTCACGCTTGAATCATAGACCCACGGGTAAAAGTAAATCAGCACGACGATTCGCCATTGCAATGGCTGCCGCATTAGTTGCATCAAGCCTGCTGATTGAGCTGACAGCTGTGCCAACTACTCATGCAACTACTAACCTACAGCATTCCGCCAGTAACACTTCTGTTCAATCGAATGCAGCAAACACAGAGAAGAAGCTACATTATACCGCTGTAGAGGGAGCTTATTATTACACAGTCGCCTTGAGAAGTGATGGTTCGGTATGGACCTGGGGCCGTAATCTGTTCGGAGAACTGGGTATAAGCGAAAAGGTCCGATATCGTCATACGTCTAGTCCAATCCGAATACCGGAACTATCCCATGTAATAGCAATTTCAGCCGCTGGCGGTGGGATCAACGCAGCCGTTCAGGCGGATGGAACCGTCTGGGAGTGGGGTGCTGGTAAACTACCCAGCAAAGTCGAAAGCATCCACTCTGCGAAGGATGTGGTGACTGGTACTTTCAACGTCGCCCTTCTCCAGAACGGGACAGTCTGGTCATGGCAGCACCCAGCGGCTCAAGGAAGCGATTCTGATCACTTACGTAAACCGCATGCGATTAGCGGACTGAAAGATGTCATCCAGGTTGGATCCGCAGGTCTGCATGGATATGCTCTGAAGAAAGATGGGTCCGTATGGACGTGGAATGAGCCCGACGAACCCGGTAAAGTCCTGTCCAAACCTACCAAAATAAAAGGCCTGACCAACATATCTTCGATCACAAGTTCAGATACATCCCTGCTTGCACTGGATAAGAAAGGGAAAGTTTGGGGTTTGGACGATACAGGGAAAGCGATCGCTTTTGATTACGACTTCAAGGTGAAGAAGATGGATGGAAATTCACAATATAGGTTATTACTCACGACATCTGGTGAGGTGTACAGCTACGGAAGGACCGTTGCTGGCAAAGAAGGAAAAGTAAACCATCTATCCGGCATTACTGATATTTCAGCAGGATATTACCACAGTCTTGCCTTATCCTCGGATGGAACCGTCTGGGGCTGGGGAAGTGATAAGTACGAGGAAGCGGGGGCACCTGCAACATCATCAGGAGGCATGGTCTACAAACCCGTTCAAGCCAAGATGGGTACAGATGTATTTCTGAACGGTGAGCTGTTCCAGTCCATGTATGCGGCTGTCGAAACGCCTAAGACCGTGCAACTGCCAATCAAAGCCATCGCCGCAGCACTCGGAGCAGAATTTGAGGTTCATCAGTTGAAAGGTAGTCTGGACCACTATACGTTGATATATGACAATCGGACAATCACAATCCGCCCTAACGAAACAAAGTATGTTTTAACTTCCGCAGATGCGTCTGGGGAGCAAGTCATGCAGCTACCTGAACCCATAAATAATTACTCGGGAGCAACCACAGTGCCTTTTGAGGTATTGCGTGGTTTGGGATTGAACGTGTCCTGGGATTCAGAGAAAGCTATGCTGACCATCGACGATGCTGATAAGAAAGATTCAGGGAGCTAAACAAGCCGCTTAACATACAAAAAAATCCCCTTCAAGTAAACGTCTTGTTCTTGATGAACACCGTTTACTTGAAGAGGATGGATATAAATCATCTCTATCCCTGAACTACTATATCCGGACTCCTACTTCTCGAACCGGAACCAGCCAAAGTCAAACTGACTACCCGGCAAGAAAATAAAGGTTACCTTCTGCATACCTTTAACCTGCTCAAGCTCAAACACCCGCTCCTCATATCCTTCGGACTGTGTGAACTCGACCAGTTGATTGCTCTGTCCGTCCTCACCTGCAAAACGGATATGAATCGTGTTTTTATCAATCGGCGAACGGCCATAGATCACGAGCTTCGATGTGCCTTCTGCGGTGAAGTCCATGTTTTCAAACTCCAGCGACACATTGTTCCCGATCCCCTCAACATGATCGCCCTCGATCTTGAATGTATCTCCATAGAGATGATCGCATGATGCCGCCGTATTCTGCTCGAATGCGCGGCTTTGGCGCTCAAACGTGAAGCCTTTGATATGAATCTTCTGCTTCAGTACAAAACAGATCGACGTAATCCCGCTTAGCCGCTTGGACAGCTGATACGTCTCTTCCTGATACACATTCCATCTGGATTCTTTGTCGTACACCACATCTGCCAGCAGTGTGCTTCCCTCTTCATCCGGCATGCCTTCCCAGATCTGAATGAAGTACTCCTCACTGGACAGCGCAAAGATTGGAATCGTAATGGTGTCAGAGCCGTACGGCCCGAAGTCGATATTGCGGAAGCCCACATGTGTCTCCCCATCCCGGCTTGTCGCTACCCCGCGTTCATTGCCGTTGCCGACATCCCCTTTGGTGTAATCGTAGAGTCCGCCAGTAATGAAGCCGTATGGATCTTTGTAAGCCGTGCCCAGACCCGTTGCTTTGAACTCCAGTTGGGAAATCAGTTTCGTTTTATCGGTACCGTTACTGCTCGTCGCACGAAGTCGGAATTCACCATCCCCCAGCGCCATGACCTTCACTGCATGTTGACTCTCTCCATCCACGTCCGCTTCCGCATGAATCACTTCGACCTTGGCAATGTTGGATTCAATACCTGCATCGTTCACCACCGCCCACTCGATATCCCGGTAGGATGTGTTCTCCGGATACAACTTGGCGCTCACCGTCATCTGCTGTTTCGATGGATCGAATAGCTGCCCATCTTCGCTGATGATCTCGATTTTCCGTAAAGGAATCTCCTGCGCGCGTCCCGTCAACACCGGACGTTCCGTATTACTCATGAGTACAGTTTGTTCCTGACCTGCAGTAGCCCCGGAATCACCGAAGGTAAGAACTCCTGCGCCTTCAACAGCTCTCGATTCGAACTCGGCAGCTGCACTTTCCAATCCTTCCGAAGTCACCTCAATCTTCACCGTTCCCGATTCGTTCGTTGCCCCGATGATTGCCATCAGCTTACCGCTGAACAATCTTCTGCTCAGTCCTTTGTATGGATCATAGTCCGTGCTATCGCCATTATCCAGACCAAGCAGACGGCCTGCACCTGTTACTTGGACCTGCACACGGTTGTTTGCATTTTGCACAGGATTGCCTGCTTCATCTTCCACTTGAATTTCCACGAAAATCAGATCTGTGCCATCCGCTTGCAACTGCTCCCGATCGGCTTGCAGGCGAACCTTCTTCGCATCTGTAAAGGATCTTTGCACATCCGTTGCAATAACGTTGCCGTTTTCATCATAAGCGATGGCTTTCAACTCACCCTCTTCATACGGCACTTTCCACCAGCCTGCCAGCTGAGTTCCCTTTGCATGGTCGATATCATACGTGCCGATCGTCTTGCCATTCAGCTGCAATTCAATCTTCGGCGCATTACTGCACACGCGTACATCGATCAGCTGACCAGGGCTGAAATCCCAGTATGGGAACAGGTGAACCATCGGATTTTTCTTGTAATCCGTCCAGGCTGCTTGGTAGATATAGTAGGAATCTTTCGGGAACGTTGCTGTATCCAGCTGTCCAAAATATGAATTCTTCGTATGATATGGTGTCGGCTCTCCGATATAATCGAATCCGGTCCACAAGAACTGCCCCAATGAATACGGAGTATCCCGTTCTGCCAAAATGCAATATTCTGCCGACTTCGCGCCCCAGCTTGTCGTGCTGTTACCCAAAGCCGAGCACTGCTCGTCATCATCCGCCAGAATGGATTGCTCAAACGGGAAGTGATAGATCCCACGGCTCTGCACTACAGACGACGTTTCACTACCATAGATAATCCAGTCCGGATGTTCCTCGTGATGCTTGTCGTAGTACTTTTCCGCGTAGTTATAGCCTGCGAGCTTCACGATATCAGCGCATTTTTGCGCGTTTTCCCATGGCATGTAGTTCGAACCAATCGTCACGCCTGCATTCCCTTTTGGGTCAAATTCCAGTACATACTCCATCAGCATGCGAGTCACTTCCTGCCCCCGCTCATCCGCATGGGTATCATAGATTTCGTTCCCGATACTCCACATGATCAGACATGCATGATTACGATCCCGCTTCACCCAGCTCTTCACATCGGTATGTGCCCATTCCGGGAAAAATCTCGCATAGTCGTAAGGAGTTTTGGCTCTCTCCCACATGTCGAACGCTTCCGAAACAATCAGCATGCCCATTTCATCCGCAAGCTCCATGAACTCTTTGGCAGGCATGTTATGAGCGGTCCGGATGGCATTGACGCCCATTTCCTTCAACAACCCAAATCTTCTGCGCAGCGCCGTCAGGTTAAAAGCAGCCCCAAGCGCCCCAAGATCATGGTGTTCACACACGCCGTTCAGCTTCATCTTGACCCCATTCAGGTGAAAGCCTTCTTTTGCATCCAGCTTGATATCCCTAAAGCCAATCCGCTGTTTAACGGACTCGATCGTCTCATACCCCTGCTCACCTGTAGCCACTTGCAGCTCCGTTACCAGCTCATACAGATTCGGTTCATCCGGACTCCATAAGTTCGGTTGATCCACTTTCAGCAGTTGGCTGTTGGATTGTATCTCTCCTTGTCCAGCGTCTTTACCCGCTGTAGTCGTAACGTCCGCTTTGCTGGATACGATCTGCTTACCCTGATACCAAATCGTATGCACAAGCTGTGCGTTCTGGTCGAGATTCAGCTCCGTATCCACTTCAACCTGCCAACCTTCTAGCTGCTGCTGAATGGATACATAGGTACCGTCTGTGATGATATGGTTACGATCTCTCGTTTTGAGCCATACATTGCGGTAAATTCCGGCCCCGGAATACCATCTGCTGTTGGGGCTCTGATGCACAACTTTGACTATAATTTCGTTGTCGCCCTCCACCAATGCACTCGTGATCTCATGCTCAAAAGCCGAATAGCCATACTTCCATTCCCCCACAAGCTGCCCGTTCACATATACGGAAGAATCCATGTACACCCCGTCAAAACAAAGCAGAAGCTGCTGCTCCTCCTTCGTATATGGGAATGTCTTGCGGTACCAACCAATGCTGTCCTCATACAGTTCAAGCGTATTATAGATCAGCCAATCATGAGGAAGCTCCACCGGTTCAAACGTTAACCCCGCAGGATCCGTAACCTCCAGCTTACTTTTCGCAAACTGCCATCCATCTGTAAAAAGCCTTTTCTGATTCATCTCAGCTCTCACTTTCTGTGTGTTTTATGATTGCGGTTACAAACAAAAATATACTTCTCACCGAAAACCTTTTCGGAACTATTCTGGTGAGACCATAACCTTCACTCGATTATATCATCTGACCGCTCTCTGTACGTCCATTTTGGGCAGATTTAATTAAAAAAAGATCCCGCTCTCGATTGATTCAAATCGGGACCTTACGAATTCTATTTTTATTCATCTAACTACATTAATCATTCATTAAAAATATGGCACTGCTGTCTGGACTCCTATTCTTCCCTTTTGTTAATTCAAAACAAATTATAGATTCCATGTCTGTCAATCGATTCCTGTAATTTCTTGTCGTGCTATGTTAGATTATCCATTGGAATAATATCACATATATAGATAGGGGAAATTAGAACGTGAAGAAATCATGGGTACTATCAATCATTATGAGTTTTGTTTTGCTCGGCGGGGTATTCACAACTGCAGGGTCGTATGCCGCTGCTGCAGATGACTCAACCACTACATATTCGGAGGACGCCTACTCCGAAGTTGACACAACAGAAGAAGAGCCGGAACTTACAGTCGAGGAAGAGGATTTCCTGAACTACCTGGATCAACTGGATAGCGCAGCGGTATATGAGGAGAAAGCCTTCGATGGTATGGCTGGCAGCTCATATATTACGTCTTCCAATCGCAAGTCCGTTTTCCTGAAATTGACCAATACAGCCATTCCCAACTACACCAAGTATGTATCCAAGCTGAAGCTGATCAAGCCGCAAAATGCGGAACTGCAAAAAATCCATGCCACTTTGATCAAAGGAAGCTATACACAATTGGAAGGATTCCAACTCGCTAAAAAAGCTGTCTCCAAAACAACGGTAAACAGTGCAGTCCTGAAACAAGGTAACGCCAAAATTGATGCAGGCAAGAAAAGCATCGAGAAATATCACAAAGAACTGTCTGCCTATGCCAATAAACTTGGGTATGAATTTTAGTAAATAGACCACCAAAATGTGTGGTGATTTTGAATCATTTTACCCTCACACATGTAGTGGGACACACCATTTGTTCCCAAATAAACAAATTGAGATTTCAGGAAAAAAAAGTGTTTTCTTTTTCCAAATTAGTTCGTATAATAGCACTATAATCAAAAGGCTATGCTGCCGAAAGGTACAACCTCGTAAACATTGGGGTTGTGCCTTTTTTGCGTTTATAGCCGTATGATCCATCCCAACCAAGGAGTGAATGTCATGTTACTTGAAGCTATTTATCATCGTCCCAAAATGAATTGGTCCTACGTATACGACCGTTCGACCATGCACCTGAGACTCCGTTCCAAACGCGGCGATCTGGATGCCGTTATCGCTATTGTCGGGGATAAATATGCCTGGGATCGTACGATCCTCCACCTTCCTATGCGGATCTTTGCCCGTGATGCCCTGTTCGATTATTGGGAAGTGGAAGCGCAACCACCCTACCGCAGATTGCGCTACGGCTTCCAGCTCATCAAGGGAGAGGAATCCGTCTGGATGACCGAACGGGGATTTGAGCAGGCCCTGCCCGATCATCCACTGGAATTTTTTGATTTTCCATTTATGAACCCGGTAGATATCTTTCAACCGCCAGCTTGGGTTAAGGATGCTGTGTTCTATCAGATTTTCCCTGAACGTTTTGCCAATGGTGATCCTTCGATCAGTCCGAAGAACGCAGAGCCCTGGGGCGGTGAACCGACGCCTTTCAATTTTTTCGGGGGTGACCTGCAAGGCGTTCTGGACCATCTCGACCATCTGAGTACGCTTGGCATTAACGCCATTTATTTCTGCCCGGTGTTCCAGGCTACAACCAACCATAAATACAATACCTCAGACTATATGAGGGTCGATCCCCACTTTGGCACCAATGAGAAATTGAAGGAACTGATGGATGCATGCCATGAACGTGGCATACGGGTTGTTCTGGATGCGGTGTTTAATCACTCCGGGAGAGAGTTTCTTCCATTCGTGGATGTGCTTGAGAAAGGGGCCGCTTCCCGTTATGCGGACTGGTTCCATGTCAGAGAGTGGCCGGCGCGTATTGAGGATGGCATTCCCACATACGAAACCTTTGCCTTCGAACCCCTTATGCCCAAACTGAACACGGAGCATCCCGAGGTCAAAGAATATTTGCTGGAGGTGGCCCGCTACTGGATTCAGGATATGGGTATCGACGGCTGGCGGCTGGATGTTGCCAATGAGGTAGACCATCAATTCTGGCGTGAATTCCGGCAAACGGTCAAAACCCTTAATCCGGATGCCTATCTGCTCGGCGAAATCTGGCATGATTCCATCATGTGGTTGCAAGGAGACCAGTTTGATGCGGTTATGAACTACCCATTCACCAATTCCGTCATGGACTATGCCGTGCTCGGCAAGCTCGACGGTCTCGGGTTCGCCAACGAGATTGGCAAACTGCTTGCTGCTTATTCCCAGCCTGTAACCGAGGCAGCTTTCAACCTGCTCGGCAGTCATGACACGCCGCGACTCCTCACCCTATGTGAAGGGGATGTACGCAAAATGAAGCTGGCTGTCATGCTGCTGCTGACGTACCCAGGTGCTCCTTGTATTTACTATGGTGACGAGGTGGGACTCGACGGAGGTTATGATCCAGGTTGCCGCAAATGTATGGAGTGGGACGAACAGAAGCAGAACAAGGATCTGCTCGACTTCTTCACCCAAGCCATTGCCCTGCGTAAACAACACGCTGCATTGCGCGGTGCGGACATCACGATGATTTACGCTGAAGCCGGAGATCCATGCATTGCTATTGGACGCAAGGATCAGGAGACCGGGGAACAATTCGTGCTCGTCCTGAATGCAAGCGAAGAACCCCGCAGTATAGAGTTACCACTACACCAGGGGACTTGGCGTAATGTATTCTCAGCCACAGCTCGGGAAACTCAGCAGAACAAGCTGAAGCTGGACTTGGAAGCGTACGGTTTCTCCCTGCTGCAGCTGGATGTGAAATCACACGTGAAAGCATAACATCTTGCTTCATTCTAAATCCTTCCTCCGATGCGACTCTGGGTACGTCGTATAAAGATATCTCACATTAAATTGTGTAAAGGCTTATCTCTCGTACGAATCACTTCGAATCTGTTCAACAAAAGGGGAACCGTAGATGCGTAAAGCATCATCGGTTCCCCTCTCCAATTACGACTCACTATTTCCCATCCTGCATTGGCATTCATGAGTCACTTCATTTATACGTTCATTCATTCTTACGTCCCTTCCGAATCGTCCTCCATGCTTGCCGCAACCTCATCCCGAACGGAGAAGTTTGGACCGGGATTTCTTATTTTCTTCATTCTTGGGCTTGTTAAGGTTTCATAAGTAACGACGATCTTTTGCGGGATTTTGTATGGTGGCAG
Organism: Paenibacillus sp. 11B; assembly: GCF_030487755.1. Lineage (NCBI taxonomy): Bacteria > Bacillati > Bacillota > Bacilli > Caryophanales > Paenibacillaceae > Paenibacillus > Paenibacillus sp. 11B. The sequence goes on from NZ_JAUKNS010000005.1 coordinate 182,402, forward strand.
CTTGTCTTGGCAAAAGTCCCAGATTTGTCTGCGCAGTTCAGTAAGAGACTGTTCACCTGTAAGTCTGACCGTGGCCTTAACCATCTGCCCCGTAATTCCACTCGGCTCCCCGCTGACGACAGCCGTTTCAATGGAATCCATTTGCTCCAGAACGTTCTCCACTTCCGCAGGATAAACCTTACGTCCGCCTACATTAATGATCTCCGAGCGGCGACCCAAAATGCGAATGTAACCATCCTCCATCTCCGCTTCATCCCCGGTCTGAAGCCAACCATCTTCCGTGAACGGAGATGGAGCGTTCAGATACCCGATCATGGCCGTCTCACTCTGGATCTCAAGCAGCCCGTCTACAATCCGATAACGGACTTCTTCGTCACGCACCGTAAATAGCAATGAACCCGAGTCTTTGGAACGTGTCGGCAAAATGCCAAGCTCAGACATGCCATAAGCCTGCACCGTGCGTACATGCGGGAACTGTCGATTCCATGCTGCAAGCAGCGCCTCTGGCATAACCTCTGACCCATAGGAGACCACTCCGAGACTGGATAGGTCGAATTCCCGATAGATTTCACTAAGGAGCATTAGATTCATGAACGTTGGTGAGACCGGCAGCGCCTGAACGCGATACTTTTCAATGGTTCTGCATACTTCGACGGGTGAGCGATCCGATATGATACATAAACAGCCGCCGCTGGACAGAGATTGCAGCATCGTGTTTAAGCCGCCAATATGGTCAAACATCATGAAAGGAATGGTACAAAGTGGCCGGACTTGCCGCCTGAACCCGTTCAGCAGACGATCCGCGCTGTGAACAGCAGCTTTGCTTCGTCCTGTCGATCCGGAGGAGAAGATCACCAGACCTGCTTTCTTTTCCTGACCGAGCCTTGCCAATATCGGAGATCGACTAACTTGCACGGAGCAGCGTCTGGCTATAGCTTCCCCTTCTGCAACACTCATGCACCATTCTGCCTGAGCGAGCGCTGTATATTCATTCCGTTTAGCCTCAACCAAGTGTCGATCCAGCGGAACCACAATACAATTCCGTTCCAGAAGAGCGATTAATGCCGCTGCGGCATAAGGAGAATAATCCTCTTCAAGCACAACGATTGCCCCTTCAAGCCCTTCTCTGGAAATCCACTGACTAAGGGTCTTCACCTGATCCAATAACCAGCTATAACTATATTGCTCGTCCTTCCATATCAACGCAGGGCGGCTGCCATACACAGCGAACCGTTCCAGAAGGAAAGTGATATTCATCCCTCATCATCCTTCGGGCCATGTTTCAATTGTGCCTCCAAATATTCAACCAGCGATTCCACCGTTCGGTATGGACTTTCGGGCATGGAAGCAGCGGCTATTTCCGCAAGAGTTATCCCTACACCAAACGTATCTTCAACCCCTTGCTCTACAACCGCAAGTAAAGTGACAAGTTCAAGAGAGTCCAGTCTCCCCCGACTTCCATATAGGGGCGCCTGCAAACCACGCTCCAGAGGAATGGACGCGTTATGGTACCGATTAATCTCATCGCAGCTATCCAACACAATCCGCTCAATAACTTCCCGTTGTGAAGGCGCGGGGTTCTCTGCAGTCGATGAGGTCTGTCTGAATCGGTCAGCATGCTGATGTGTCGTCATCAGCGCTTCGTACCAGCGCAATTCGTCCGCCGCCAATTGTTCGATAATATCCGTTAACTGCTCCCGCCATTCAGGGCTTCGTTTCATTCTGGCGATCTGCAGCAGCTTGTGAGCCTGTTCCCAGCGAGCTATCAATGCACCGAATTCCGCAGCATATTGATCATGGGGAGAATCAAGCCATTTGGCGGCCTCTTCCAGCAAATCGCGGAAAAAGTAGCGGCTCCAGCGCATGTCAAACAGGAACGCGGAGATGGCTTTCTCTTTTTCACGATCCACCTCGGCATCCGGGTGCAATCTTTGTAACAATTGTGAAGATACAGCCTTTCCAAAATAATAGCTTCGATCGCCCTGCCAGACCGTTCTGCCCGTGATGAATTCATGGGCTTGGGTCGCCAGCGCAGAACGCATCATGTTCCGGTAACCTTCGGAATCGAGTGTTTCCACCGCACGGATCTCCATCGTGCCATAGGTCCGTAATGTTTCTTTTCGCCGGGCTATTTCCAGCTCAGAGATATTTTTGTTTCCTTTCCAGAACTCCTGGAAATCAGCAGCAGATACAGCTCCCATGTATTTGGAGGGAACAGGATCATAGATATAGAACTGCTCCTCATCCATCCCGTACACAGCCAGCCAATGATCGACCAGATGCAGGCGCGAGCCTTGTTTAACGAGCTTGTGAATATATTCCGGATTTCGATAATCCTCCCCGTAGGGCAAGCAATAACTTGTGCCTGTGACGATCAAAAGGTCCTCATGTTCAAGGCGCTCCCGCATATATGCCTTACCTTGTTCGAAGCTGTCAAATTCCCGTTCTCCAAACACTTCCCACATCGTCTCCCCATAATCCAGCTTATGAAAATAAGGCTTGATCAGGCCACGATCCGAACAGGAAGGCAGACTATACAAGCGGCTGGAAGCCAGCAATCCGAGACTGCTTAATGAGCCCTGACGCTGAAGGATTTCATGAATCAAAGGAAAATTGCAGGGATAATAATACGGAATATCCATCGTTGGTTGAAATGGTTGACTAATCATGGCTACCTCCTGTTCCCGGCCTTGGCAGCTGTGCTGCCCCAAGACTGGATTTTGTAATGAAGAGACAGGTTATCACGCGCACGAAACACCCGATTGGGCAGTGCCTTGCCATCTGCATCGGTCTCAAACTGCCGGAAGCCTCGCGTGAACCTGAACCGAAATCCGCTGTCACGCGGAACCTCGAAGCATCCCTCATAACGGCCGCCGCCTGTGTGCAGAAGCTTCATGCCCATGCCTCCGTAGATCGAGTCATCATACATGTCCTGATACGGTACCTCCGCACTCATGCAGACTGTCACGTGACCCGATAATTCCTCCACAACCATATACATGCGTGATGCCGACAACGCTCCCACCGTCAGGGTAACCACTGCATTACCCGTCTTGACAGGAACCAGTTCCCCATTGGGTCGTACCTCAAGAACATCGGGTTGACTGGACCTATATTCCCCTTCAAGCACACTCATGGTGAACCCACTATCATGATGAAGCAGCGCATTGATGTGACTGGTCATTCCGCCCTTCAAACCAATAACGTCCCTTCCTTTAAGCTCAAGAGAGACCGGATTACCGATTCGGCCAAACATGTACATCAGCGGAAACTGAACCCGCTCTCCCCAATCCGCTTCCTGATGACCTGCATCCGGCTGTTCCAGAAATGCGATGTCCCTGCCAGATTTATACCCCAGTTCAAGCATCTGATGGGCTATTTTCCTTACCTGGGAAGGGAGAAACAGTCCTTCGGCGTCCCCAATATCCATCCACATTTGAATCGGAGCACTGCTCTCAGGCATGAGATACATGTCCTCTTCCAGAAGCCTGCTGTCCGACGCTTCGTCCAGCTGTACGTCCACGAAGAAGGGAGAGAGCATGATTAATTTGCCAAAAATTTCGGGATGACGTGTTCCCATATGAAAGGTGCTGAGTGCCGCTGCGGAAGAACCAAGCAGTCCCGTATTGTACTTGTCCGGAAGTGTGCGGTAATGCTCGTCAATGAACGGTTTCAATTCATGAATGATAAAGTGTTCATAATCCAGGCCGGAGCAGCCCACACTCACCGCTTCTCTTGCAGGCGCAATGAAATGATAGAATTCATTGTGTGTAACTGGACGAACATGGGCAATTCCGACAATGATCAGCCCATCCATCAAGCCTTGAGCGATCAGTTGGTCTGCTGCCTGATCTACGTGCCACGTTTCATTTCCCGCAGTCGAAGAGCCGAAGGCTCTCTGACCCGCATGCATGTATAACACCGGATAACGATGATCCACATGCTCCTTATAGCCTGGTGGCAAATAGACAAAAATCTTTCTCGTGTTGTCCAGCCTGGATGCCTTGAAACCTTCCACACATTCGATGACAGAATGAGTGTTCACTGAGCCATCAACCGCCTCTCCTATAGATTCCCCTTGTACACACTGGTTTTTTCCGGTTATGCCTGCTTTGTTCTTCCTTCGGCTACATCGACAAACAACCCCGTCTCTGAAGAGACGGGGTTGTTTTAAAACACCGAAATGTTCTAAAATGCATAGCCCTTATATTGGTGGGTCTGCGAATAGTTTAAATCTGTTAAGCCTGATTGTAAATATAGAAATAGAAAATAAATGCTCAGGAAAAAGTTATTGACAAGCAAACCATTATTTAATTATCATAACGTTGTGATTATAACAAGAGGGCCATGCTTTTAAACCCAATCGGTTTAGGACAACCCCGGTAACTCCATCAGGAGGTGCCGGGGTTGTTGGCATTCACAAGGAGGGGATATCGTTAAGAATAACCTGCCAATGGCTAAATTGAAAGCGCTTTTCTAACCAAGGAAGAGAACACACATCTAAATAAACGAAGGGTGGATTACCATGTTCAAATGGACCAAGCGAATCATCCTCAGTACCACGCTGAGCTTCAGCTTGCTGGCCGGAAGTGCACTGCCAATATTCCCGGCGGCCTCCGTATTCGCAGATGCGGATACGGCTGTAACCAACAAGCAGAACTTCAGCACCGATGTTATTTATCAAGTATTTACCGATCGCTTTCTGGACGGCAATCCCTCCAACAACCCTACCGGAGGGGCCTATGACGCCTCCTGTTCCAACCTGAAGCTCTATTGCGGGGGCGACTGGCAAGGACTAATTAACAAGATCAACGACAATTATTTTACCGATCTCGGCATTACGGCACTCTGGATTTCCCAGCCTGTGGAGAACATTTACTCGCTGATTAACTATTCCGGTGTCAACAATACGGCTTATCACGGCTATTGGGCACGTGACTTCAAGAAGACCAATCCTGCTTTCGGTACGATGACCGATTTCCAGAACCTGATCAATACGGCACATGCCAAGGGCATTAAAGTGATCATTGATTTTGCTCCCAACCATACCTCTCCTGCCATGGAAACCGATACCTCATTCGCAGAGAATGGAAAGTTGTACAATAACGGCACACTGCTTGGTGGCTACACCAATGATACGAACAAATACTTCCACCACAATGGCGGCTCTGACTTCTCCACACTGGAGAACGGTATCTACAAAAACCTCTATGATCTCGCTGACCTGAATCACAACAACAGCACGATTGACACCTATTTCAAAGATGCGATCAAGCTCTGGCTGGATATGGGCATTGACGGAATCCGGGTGGATGCGGTCAAGCATATGCCGATGGGATGGCAAAAGAACTGGATGTCCTCCATCTACGGCTACAAACCGGTGTTTACGTTTGGTGAATGGTTCTTGGGTTCCTCGGCTTCAGACGCCGACAACACCAACTTCGCCAACCAATCCGGCATGAGTCTGCTCGACTTCCGTTTCAACAATGAAGTACGTAACGTGTTCCGGGATAATACGTCCTCGATGGTTGCCCTGGATGCCATGATCACCAGTACTGCGGCTGATTATGCCCAGGTGAATGATCAGGTTACCTTCATTGATAACCACGACATGGACAGATTCAAAACAAGTGCCGTTAACAACCGTCGCCTGGAACAAGCTCTTGCATTTACACTTACTTCGCGCGGCGTGCCAGCTATCTATTACGGTACGGAACAATATTTGACGGGTAACGGAGACCCTAACAACCGGGCAAAAATGCCTTCATTCTCCAAAACAACAACCGCTTTTAACGTCATCAGCAAACTGGCACCATTACGCAAAACCAATCCAGCTATCGCTTACGGAACTACCCAGCAGCGCTGGATTAACAATGATGTGTATGTGTATGAACGTAAATTCGGCAACAACGTGGCTGTCGTAGCGGTTAACCGCAATCTCTCGAATTCCACTTCCATCAGCGGCCTTACTACATCGCTCCCTTCTGGAACATACAACGATGTACTTGCAGGTGCGCTAAACGGTAATAACATTACCTCCACAGGAGGTAACGTCTCTACCTTCACTTTGGCCGCAGGAGCCACAGCAGTTTGGCAGTATACAGCCAATACCACAACGCCAACCATCGGGCATGTAGGTCCTACCATGGGTAAAGCGGGCAACACCGTTACTATTGATGGTCGCGGATTCGGTACTACCAAAGGCACGGTCTATTTCGGTACAACAGCTGTGACCGGTTCAGCCATTACATCATGGGAAGATACTCAGATCAAAGTGACCATCCCTGCTGTTGCTGCCGGCAACTATGCAGTTAAAGTCGCAGCCAGCGGAGTCAACAGTAACACCTATAACAATTTCACGATTCTTAGTGGCAATCAGGTTTCCGTTCGTTTTGTGATCAACAATGCATCCACCACGCTTGGTCAGAATCTCTATCTGTCAGGTAATGTCGCGGAGCTGGGCAACTGGTCCACAGGTCCTCTCGCCATAGGTCCAGCGTTTAATCAGGTGATCTACTCCTATCCAACCTGGTACTACGACGTCAGCGTACCTGCTGGAACGAAACTGGAATTCAAGTTTTTCAAAAAGAACGGCTCTACCATCACGTGGGAAAATGGTAATAACCATACCTTCACCACACCAACCAGCGGAACGGCAACCGTTACAGTGGACTGGCAATAGTCATTCCTTCATCTTCCTATCATTCAACCCGGAGTCAGACGCGATAAGCGCCTGCTCCGGGTTCTTTGATTGAGCTTGTTTTACCTTTGACATGGCATGCTTGGCTATCGATAGGTCCGAATGGATTTCAATCCTGCTGCTGCGACCACCCCTACCACCAAAAGCAACGCCCCAAGGCTTTCCAACACGGTTTGGGCACCCCATTGATCGGCCAGAACCGAAACCACCGTTAATCCCAGGATCGGGGCTGTACTTGTTATGGTACCGAGCACACCGTAGATTCTTCCCTGCAGCTCATCAGGAACCTCGGCACGCATCATGATCTGGGTTAACATCGTACAGCACGCAAACATGGCTCCCCCGGCAATAATCAGCGGCAAGGCCAGCAATGGAGAGGATACCTTGGATAACAGCATATACAGTGGACCAAGGACCAGTAAACCGATAAACACCCATCGTCCTCTTCGTTTCAACCGGTTGCCGGAGGCAATCAGAATCCCGGAACCCAGCATATACCCCAAAGGAATACACGTCTCGATCAGTCCGAACTGGACAGGATTCGCCTGCCATACGTTGACCGCCATGACCTGAACAAGCATGATGGCTGACATGAAGAAGAGAATCAGCAGCGGATTAAGAATGACGATGGAGCGAATCAGGGGATGTGCAAAGATGTAGGAGAACGAGCTACCCCACTCCTTGACGAACGATCCTCTATGCATGGAAGAACGTTGTACATCAGGAAAACGTCCGGCCAACATCACACATATCGCAGACAATAAAAAGGTCACACCCGTAATCATGATGGCCGTAAACCCTCCAAATGCAGAAACTGCAATCCCCGCTGCGGCCAGTCCGCTGATACGGGCAATATTATCGACCAGATGAATGGTTCCTGTAGCTTGCTGCAGATGCTCCCTCCCCACCAGACTGGTTACCGAAGCATGAAATGCAGGCGCCTGAAACAAGCTGGAGAACATCGAAAGGGAAAGTAAGAGCAGCACGAATGGAAAAGGAGCGTGCAGTACAAACAGACTCACTGCGATGATAAACGCCATGGCTCCACGGAACAAGTCCGACGACAGCATCAGTTTTCTGCGATCCAGCCTGTCGGCAAACGTACCCGCGAATGATCCAAACAGAAAACTGACGACCATATTACATACCTGCACAGCTGCCATGCTCTTGGCACTTCCCGTGGTCTGCAACACCCACAGACTGATGGCAATGCCGTTTAAGCAATCACCGAATACAGAGATGCCGTAGCCGCATAAAATTCTGCGATAAGCAACATTGCGCCAAAGCGCCCTGTTGGCCATTTTCTGACTCTCCGCAGCAGTGCGAGCCCCGTTTGGCCCCAATTCGGGTTCTGGGGACTGTAGCGTTCCCATCGATCTTTCCTCCTTTTATCATTCGGTCTCAAACAGCAGACAGGCGCTTCCGAAGCAGTTCCAGCGATGAATGGAACCTCTCAGAAGCGCCTGATTGGTGGTGGCCTGGGTATGTTCTACAGGCTGTCTATGCGGTTAACTGTTTATATCCTTTATCATTTTATCCTTTGGAGGCGCCAGAGGTCAGCCCCTGCACAAGGAAACGCTGCAGGAATACAAACAACAACGTAATCGGAATGGCGATCAGTACGGCCCCGGCAGCAAACATCGTAAAGTTACTGTCCTGATAGCGGCTAACCAGATCCCACATGCCGACTGCAAGGGTCCAGTTCTCTTTCGTCCGGAGTACCAGCCGGGCAAAGATAAAGTCCATCCACGCACCCGTAAAGCTGGTTAAAGCTACATAGGTCAGCATCGGCCGGGACAACGGCAAAATGATACTGGTGAACACGCGCAGATGACTGGCGCCGTCAATTCGTGCGGCTTCATCCAGACTGCGCGGGATGGTATCAAAGAACCCTTTGACAATAAATCCACCCAGCACGGCCCCGGACGAATAGACCAGAATCAACGCGGCATGGGTGTCCAGCAATTTGATCTGAAGCAAAATAATATAAATGGCGATCATACTCATGAAGCTGGGGAACATCCCCAGGATCAGCATGGTGGATAGAATGGTCTTCCGACCGCGAAACCGGAAACGGGATAAGGCATACATGCCCAACGTAACCATAAGCGTTGAGAAAATCATGGTGAAAAAGGCGATCTTCAACGTGTTCAGATACCACGTTCCATACATGAACGACGGGTTGTTAAACAGCTCCCCATAATGTGCCAGCGTGAACGCTTCAGGCCACAGACGTTCACTGAACAGGGCCGCACCTGGACGCAGTGACGATAGAAATATCCACAAGACGGGATACACCGATACGATGGCAATGATGACCAGCAGTACATAACTGATCGTCAGACGCATGGGATTGTTGCGCTTTTTCATTGAATCATGTCCTCCTCCTTGAACGATTTGGAACGACGGAAATTCCAGATGGAGAACGACGCAATAATCAGGAAGATAATAATGCCGACCGCCGAAGCCATATTGAACTTGTTGTTATCCAACGTCAGTTTATACAACCAGGTCACGAGAAGGTCGGTTGATCCCGCATATTGATAATCGCCACGCAGCGGATTACCATTCGTCAGCAGGAAGATGACATTGAAGTTGTTGAAATTCCCGGCAAACTGCATAATGAGCACCGGTGTTGTGGCGAACATGATAAAGGGAAGTGTAATGATGCGGAACTTCTGAAAGCCGGACGCCCCGTCTACCTCAGCCGCTTCATACAAATCCCGTGGAATCGCCGTCAACACGCCCAGGATGAGCACCATGCTGACCGGGATTCCGATCCACATGTTGACAATGACGACGGTAACTTTTGCCCAGAACGGATCGGTTAACCAAGGCAGCCCCTCAAGACCAAAAGCCTTCATATACGTATTAATGGGGCCAAACTGTCCGTTGAACAAGTTACGCATCAGAAGCAGAGAGATAATCTGCGGAATGGCATAAGGAAGAATGAATATCGTCCGCCACAGCTTTTTGAAACGAATGCCCTTCTGTTCGATGAGAAGCGCAACCAACACGCCCCCAAAATAGGTAGTGATCGTTGCCAGAATGGCCCAAATGACCGTCCACGTTAATACCCCAAAGAAGGTATGGCTCCACGATTTAAGCTGAACCAGGTCCGTAAACGTCTTAAAGCCCACCCAGTCCACCAGCTTGGCGGGTGGAATATGATCCGGTGCCGAGTAGTTGGTGAAGGCCAGCGTAATCGTAAACAAAATCGGCATAATCGTGAAAAACAGGATACCGAGGGCTGGAATCGACAAGAAAAGATACGGGAATTGTTTATCGAGCAGATATCTCAGGGAAGCAGAAGCTCTGGTAGCCTGCTTTCCTTCCTCTCTTAATTTTCCCGTGAGGTACGCGTCCCGGATATTGAAGATATACAGCAGAAGAAAAACGAAAAACACTAAAAGTACAATAATTCCATTGAGCAGCAAAAAGATGGAGTGGTCGCCCTGCTGCAGCACCGTTGATCCATTCACTTTGACAAAACGCTGCGTCTGCTCGCCCAGCGTCCATACTCCCCATACGGCTTGATTCAAACGAGGAATCAGATATGCGAGTCCAATTCCCTCCAGGATCAGAAAACAGATTCCCTTGATCCATTGACGGTTATACAACTGTCCAAGTCCTTGCAGGACCACGGACAACACAGCCGCTGTCATGCGATGCTGTCTTTCTCTATTCGGCTTGACAGTGACTGGAACATGCTGCTGTTTCATTCATTCCTACTCCTTCCCGGCAAGCGAAGTTACCGATCAGTTATAGCAGAGTGCAGAGGACATGTTGACTTCCTCTGCACCTGCTCTTTTTTTATTTATTGGACAGTTGCAAGGCTCTCCTTGACTTGGTTGACTGCGTTATCCAGAGAGGTTTTTACATCCTTGCCTCCATCCCATATGTCGGTAATTGCCGCGCTGATGGGACCCCAAACGCTGTCCATGGCAGGAAGCGAAGGCATTGGAGTGGAGTTGTTGAATTGCTCAAGGAATGCCTTTGTAATTTCATCTCCCTGAATCTTCGGATCTGCCGCAACGTCTTTATTGGCCGGGAGAGTTCCGTTCATCTCAAAGTTGACCATCTGAGATTCGGCACTGGAGAGATATGCCGCAAACAGCTTGGCAGCATTCGGATAGGTTGTGAATGCATTGACGTAATATGCCTTGACTCCAGAGAAGGAGGTCATCGGTTTGCCCTCAATCGCCGGAAGTGGAGCAACACCGAAGTCAATGCCGGCATTGCGATAATCGGCGATGGACCAAGGTCCGTTAATATCCATAGCCAGTTTTCCGCTTGAAAAGAGACCTTTCTTGATGTCATAGTTCACATCGCCCATTTTCACAGGCAGTACTTCCGATTTCAGCGTTTGCAAGAATTGGCCGCCCTTGATGGCTCCTTCATTGTTGAGGCCAATATCCTCGCTGTTCATGCCTTCATCGCCAAAGATATATCCACCTTGGGAAGCCAGGTAAGCAAAGTTGTAATAGAACTGCTGGAGCTCCCACATCAGAGTGTACTTGTTGTTTTTGGTGTCATTAAAGGTTTTGGCAAAGCTAATAATGTCATCAAATGATTTCGGTGCTTCGGGATAAAGCTTTTTGTTATAGAACAGCGCATAGGTTTCTACGCTGTAGGGATAGCCGTATAAGATGTCTTTGAAGGTTACGGCTTTAACCGCATTGTCACTGGATGATTGTGTGGTCTGTTGCTCAAAAATATCGTTCGGCAAGATCAGTCCGGCTTCTGAAGCGCTGCCAATCTTGTCATGCGGGAAAACCACCACATCCGCAGCCAATCCCGCGGGTCCGTCCGTTGTCAGCTTGGTCACCTGATCGGTCGGCGGTAATTCCTCGATCTTTACAGAAACGCCGTACTCCTCTTCAAATTTCTTCGCTCGCTCCTCGATAAAGCTCCGCTGATTTTTATCCTCCCATATGACAAGGCTTGCGCCCTCTTCTGGCTGAATATTTTCCGCGGTCACTGTTGTTTCACCAGTCTCACCGCTGTCTGTTGTGGTTGGCGCAGCGCCTCCACCTCCGCTTGAACATGCGGTAAGTGTGAGTGCCATGAATCCTGCAAGTGCTGCTTGCTGCCATTTTCTCATTGAAATTCCCCCTTTTCGTAGTCATGATCGATGCTGTACTTGCGCTTTTCACCCGTTTTTCTGTGTACTGTTCCTGTATTCTGAAGTTCGGCATCTATCCGTTCGAACGTAATACAAACGTTTGCTCATATTAACCTCAGACTGGTCCAATCCTTATGTAATCGGGATGAATTTTCTTAGATGTATGTTGATTCAAGTCATGTAAGCGCTATAATAACAATCACATCATACAATAGCTAACTTTATTTGCACAAACGTTTGCACAAGTCATTTTTGCTCATTTTCCTTCATTTTGGCGGCATATGTCCCTGTAATTTCCGATTTCCTTGATCTCCCGCCGTCTTCCTTTATTTCGCTACCTCTTCTTTACCATGATGCAGTTAGCAATTGATTTATCAAAGTCTTTGAATTAACATAGGAGACATGTTGAAATGCTTGTACAGAAGGGATTTTTCACATGATTACAATCAAAGATATTGCCAAATTGGCGGGTGTATCCCCTTCTACGGTCTCACGGGTTATTTCCAACCATCCCAGAATCAGTTCGGAAACGTCACTCAAAGTGAAGCAAATCATGAAAGAACTAAATTATCATCCAAATATGATGGCCAAAAGCCTTGTTTCCAAAACGACTCATACCCTGGGTATCATGCTGCCCCGACCTGCTGAAGAGCTGTTTCAGAACTACTTTTTCGGAGAATTACTTCGGGGAATCATTACGCATGCCACCCGCATGAATTATGAACTTCTTCTCTCCACCGAAACGTCTTCCAGTGATGAATTGAATGCCATATCCCGCCTGGTACATGGGCGACGCGTGGATGGTATTTTGCTGCTAGGCTCCAAACGCGAAGATCCGATCATATCGTTTTTGGAGGCGGAAAAGTTCCCCTTTGTACTGATTGGTCGCAGCGAAACGCATCCCGATGCACCGATGGTGGACAATAACAACATACAAACGGCATTCGATGCAACTACACATCTGATTGCCCAAGGACATAAACGAATCGGATTTGTTAGCGGACCACCGGATTTGACGTTGTCTCATGATCGCTTGCGGGGATACAATAATGCACTTAAAGAAGCGGGTCTTGATGCTAACAATGACTGGATCGTGGAAGGAGAATTCCTGCAGGAAAGCGGCTTCCGGGCGATGTCCCTGTTCATGTCGCTGCCAGACAGACCAACCGCCCTCGTTGTCATCGACGACAATGTTGCCTTCGGAGTGCTTCGTGCTCTGGCCGAACTGGGATATAACGTTCCTGAAGATATAAGTGTTGTGAGTTTTAATAATATTGCCTTATCAGAGCTTGCTTCCCCGCCGCTCAGTTCCATTGATATCGGAACTTATCAGCTAGGTTATACTGCGGTTCAGGTATTGTTGAAAATTTTGCATGGTGAACATCTGCCTCAGAATCCGGTTATTATCCCGCACCGCTTAATTGTTCGGGATTCGTCCCTCTTTACGTTATCTGGGAATGCGTAGACATGCCTGTGCAAACGTTTGTCCTACTTCCTCACATCCCACGTTCTCACGGTTGTGAACATGCAAAAGAAGCCCATACACGGGTATGAGCTTCTTTGCATATTTCAGTTATGAACGATAGATTAGTAGGAGCTCCATCCTGCATCTGCTGTTACGACTGTTCCGTTCACAAAGCTGGATTCATCCGAACCGAGGAACAGGGCTACCTGTGCAATCTCTTCACTTTTACCTGAACGCGGATTAATCGCCATTCCCAGCTGTTGTCTGCTCGCACCGAAGTGATTAATGTTTGTCATTGTGGAAGCGATATTGGTTTCAACCCCGCCCGGAGCAATCGCGTTACAGCGAATACCTTGCTGAGCATACATGAAGCCTGTATTCTTCGTGAATCCCACGACTGCATGTTTGGAAGCTGTGTACGCCGCGCCTGCACGTGCACCATGCAATCCGCCTGCTGAAGCGATGTTAACGATAACGCCTTTTTGTTTTTCCAAGAAGATTGGCAGCACTTTGCGGGTTGCACGCATTACACTTGTGGTGTTGATTGCAAAGATCCGTTCCCACTTGTCATCCACAATGTCGCCAGCTGGTTCCATACTGTCCATAATGCCTGCATTATTGACCAGGATGTCCACTGTTCCATAAGTGTTAACCGTCGTATCGATCAGATTCTGAATATCCTCTTCCTTCGCCACATTCGCAACCACAAACGTCGCTTCTCCACCTTTTGCCTTGATATCCTCTGCAACCGCCTGCGCTGAAGCTTCATTGATATCCGATACAACCACCTTTGCACCTTCTTGTGCATACAGTGTTGCAATTGCTTTGCCCATGCCGGAACCTGCACCTGTGACTACTGCTACTTTATCTTGAAGTCTCATATTGTATCATCCTCCATGTATTCGTTTACAATAAGTTAACAAACAAATGTTCATTAACTCTTATCCTTAGTATAATAAGTCATAGCAATCTTGTTCAATCAGTAAAAGCTTGCCCAATTGTACGTTAATCAACACTTCCCATTCAGAATGTACTTTATCTTAAAATATCCATTTACGAGGAGTACTGTATATGACCGAACTTCCAAATTCCATGGATCGAAGAATCAAAAAATCCAAAGCGGCGCTGAAGGATGCTCTCATCCAATTAATGCAAAAACAGTCGTTTAAGGAAATATCCATTACCGATATCGTACAACTGGCCGATCTGAATCGAGGTACCTTTTACAGACATTATCAATACAAGGAAGACCTCTTCAATGAAATGATTGATGACGTGATCAAGGATCTGGTCTTCTCCTATCGCGAACCTTATCTGGATAAAGAAATATTTGAAGTAAGTCATATGCCCTCTTCTGCAATCAAAATATTTGAACATGTGCATCAGCATGCACAATTCTACACTCTGGTTGTGAAGTCGGAGGCCTCCTCCAATTTCCAACAGATGATCTGCGATGTTCTGCGTGACCTTGCCCTTCAGGATCTGAACGAAATATTCCCGTCCCACATTAACCGTGAGCTACTGGCAAGTTACCAGTCCCATGCGATCTTTGGCATGATTATTGAATGGATTAGGCAAGAATTCAAGCATAGTCCCGCGTATATGGCAGATGAGTTATTTAAAATCATTAATTTCAAACCGGGCAATATGGTTGTCCAGTCTAACCTAAAATGAGTTCATTGAAGGGAATTTCAAGAACAAAGCTATTCTTAAAGAATATCAAAAGCGACCATTCCCAAGTGCTTAACAAGGAACGGTCGCTATATTGGTTTATGAAAGTTAAAATTATAACCCCAGCTTCTGCCCTTTCTCCAACCGCTGAATCTGTTGCTCCCCGGTATCCGCCAGTTCACGGAACTGGTTAATGGTCTCCCGCATCCGCGGCAGCGCCTCCTGCTTATAAACGCTGATCGAGTCGAGCGCAGAAAGTACATCTGTGAACGCCTGCTTCATTGTATCCACCGAAATGCTGGCATCGTAAGCTTGCTTCTGGATGGCAATGCCCTGATCTTTCAGCATTTTGGACGTACCTGCGATCAGATCATTGGTCGTCCGGTTGAGCAGTTCGATTTTCTGCAACACAATCTTCTGGTTGTAAAGTGCACTTGCGACGGTGACGGCAATTTTCAATGCCGAGATCGTTACATTTTTGGCCCGATCCACACCGCGGATCAGTTCCTTGTTGTTGCGGATGACGACTTCAATTGCCATGATGCCCTGCTGGTTCACCACAAGCATTTGCTGCAAATCCATGACCCGCTGACGGAGCGGGAACAGCACTTCTTCCGTGATAAAACGAACTTTCTCCGGGTCCTCGTTGCGGACTTTGGCGGCTTCGATCTGTGCATCAATCGACTCATCCATTAGCACACCCAGCTGAATTTCCTTTTGCAGTCGTTTGGTGAGTTCCCGTAAATTTTGCTGTTCAATCTCCAGTGTGGTGTTGTCATTTCTCAAGGTTGCTCTGCCTTTGTCCAGCGACGTCACGATGTCGGCGATGACCGCGTCAGCCTTCTGGTATTTGAGGAAATAGGCCCGCAGCGGATTGAACAATTTACCGAGCAATCCGGTTTTGGCAAAATCGACCACGCTTGGGTCGAGATCCTTCAGTTGCATATGCAGCTCAGTCAAGCCTTTGGCGACCTGACCGCCCTCGTCTCCCGTCTTGGACAGATGTCCAACGGAGACTTGAAGCAACGCGTTTTTCTCAGAAGAGGACCTCATGGTGTTCATGCCAAAGCCGTCAATAGATTGCAAGATCTCTTTGCGTTTCTCCAGCGATTCGAGATCCAGTGTCATGATCATCTCTACGTTGGCATCCGCCACTTGCTGCAGCTCTGCCACCTCGGCAGGTACAGGCTTTATTTCTTCCTCAATCACCTTCTGAATTTCCTTCTGGCTAGGTATCTCCATCGAAAACGACATCCAAGTTCCCCCTCAAATTACGTGCTATATAATTAAAATAATGAACTTACACTAGGTCACTTTGAGTGCAGTACCCATGTTACATCTGCACGTTGAACAGGTTACCGATTTTGTACACCACATCGTCGGTATCCGCGTTAATGCTCGCCGCTTCGTTAATGCTGGAGATGCTCTCCAAAGCCTTGATGTCCGCGTTGTAACCAATCGTGTAGATCGGCACTTTGTACGTCTCGACCAGATCACGAATATCCTTTAGGGTATGACCTTCGTTGGTCTCGCCATCACTGAGGACAAAGATCAGCGGTTTCACATTTGGATTGGTAGCCATGTAATCTTCCAGCATCTTCATCGCCACAACGATGCCATCGAAGGTTGCCGTACCGCCACCTGCTTGCAAGCTATCCACCGTACCGACAAACATGGACTGCTGATTCGTATCATACTTGGCAATCGGCAGGTTCACGGTTACGCCACTAGAGTAGGAGACGAGGCCAATACTATTGTCTGTGCCCAAGAACTTCTGGCCTTTGCGCAAGGATTCCTTGAGTCGGTTTAGCGGTTCTCCGTCCATGCTTCCGGATACGTCGGTGACGAATACGGCTGCGATGGGTTTGCTGCCATTCTTTTTCTCTTTCCATACTTTCTGAGCGGATAACAGGGTACCGCCATCCACTGTATTCAATTCGGATTTGTAATCCTGCAAGCCGTTGAAGCCGAATTCCTCAGCCGATTGCTGGTATTTCGCTTGAGTTACGAATTCCGCATACTTCTTAATGATCTCCTGCTTGTTCTGCGGCAATTGCCCCAGTGCATACAGCGGGCTGTCATGTCTTACGCCAAAAGGTGTAAAGACGTATCCGCTTTTCAGATCTGCGGTGTTTACGTAAGTCTGATATTCCAGTACAAATGCGTCCAGACGCCCTGACTTGGCTGCTTCACGCATCTGAATGGTTGTAGAAGCCGTAAACGGTACGTTCGCCTGGAACTTCTCAAAACCCTCAATGGCTTTCTCACCGAGCGGATTGGAGCTATCATATGTGTTGAGTGCAGTCACGAGAAAGTTCAGCCCCGTGGAGCTGGCAAACGGATCAGTGTACCCCATCGCGAGCTCATTGTTCGCAATCGCTTCGGTCACGGTTTTTACATTCACCGAGCCGTATGTGTCGACCAGCGCATCATATTTGGCTTTGGAGATAACGATACCGGGAACGTTCCCTACCAGTCTTTTGGATACCAGGTCTGTCTTTACACCACTTGCGGCTACCATCTCGCCCCATAACTCATTCGAAGGGGTAAACGCATCAGGCACATATTTACCAGACTTGATATAATCGGTCGCCGTACCTGATGCGATATTGCGTAATTTCACCGAAACCTGTTTGCCGCCAACGGTTATGTTAGCCTTGTTGAACTCTTCGGTTACTTCGGTTAACCAGCCATCCGCTCCGGTCCCCGCCTTTTCGATGGAAGAGAATATCTCTACATAATCATTCGTTGTATTCTCAACCGTGATCGGGAATTTGGAGATGTCCGGCAGAGACTCTGCCACATCGACCGGATCGAGATCAATCTGTCCTTTGACCGGTTCAGCTGTTGCAGGAGCAATGTCCGCATACAGCTTGCCTAATTCTTTGCCTGCATTCTCTGTCGTCACCTGTGTACTGGATTTACCAACGTTCGACGTCAGTGTAATACCTGCATATACCAGGCCGAACACGAGCACCAGCATCAAGATCGATATGAAAAAAAACTTTCCCTTCTTCGCCATAAGGCAACCCCTCACTGTCTGTATAATTTGGTGTGCTTGATTAATTGGTCAATTTCCTGCATACAAGGCATCTGTTCGATATCTCCAGCTTCAAAGCTGTCCAGGCGGGAGATTTCCAGCATTAGCTGGTCAAGCTTCAAAAGAATTTCCTCATTGCTATGAAGCGAATTTTTCACGTAGCTGAGATAGTCGTTATATACTTTGGTCTTTTCCTGAAAAAGCTTCTGGGGAAGTGTTGCGGATTTGGACTTCATCAGGCTGGCGTACTCCGCTTCATCGAACACATTGAGTCGGTTCAGTACACTTCGGATGTTGAGGTATAACAGCTTCTCCACTTCGAGGGTGACCGAAGCAAATTTCTTGTAGCTCAGTTCCCCCGGATCAAATCGCTGATTCAACACGTTCAGGAGGGTTTCTTTCTTTTTCTTCATGCGGCTCAGTTGGGATAATCCCAGTGTGATATCTTCCTCAAGCACTTTAATGCGTCGATAAAAGGATAACGCTTCCACATAATCTTCATGGGTTTCGATATTCTTCACGGGCAGGACTACAGGCTGTCTGAACAACAAGGTATAACTTCCATAAAAGAGAGCAAGTGCACTTCCGAACAAGAACGTGACCGAGAGTGCTGTCGTAAAAGCACCCCCATCAAAATTCAGCCCGATGAATCCTGGCGAGAATAATAGAACGTTCATGACGACAATGCCGAAGATCAGCCCCAGCAGTTTTATGTACTTCATCATGTAAATCATCAGACCTCCTTTCGCGCTATATGTCGGATCTACAGGTTAAATATTTCCAATTGCATATTTCTATCATTGTACATGATGTTGCCGCATTCGGGTGGATTAATATGGATATTCATAATATACGTGGCATGGGCTTATCCCATTTCATCTTTAGAGGGACAACGTGGATAAGATTTTGTAACCTCTGGAAAACGAGCCTGGTGCCCTTGAACAATCGGTGGCGGAAAAAGAAATGTTATCAGGTAATACGTGGAAATTTGCAGTGCGTGTCATTTTTTATATAGGGCTTATTCGATAAAAAACAAAACACCCCGACGCCAGCGCCGGAGTGATGATGGATTTAGTTCTTCGTTAAACTGCTTAGAGCAAATCTATTATAATCTAATTCAGTTTGAATAAATTCCGAAGCGGAATCTCCAGTTCCGGATATAACACCGATTGAATCGTTTCTTGCTCCGTGTACAGATGACGGGTCTGGTAACTGCCTTCTTCCAATGTATACACATGGACGGTCTGATTGCCAGGGTCAACAATCCAGTATTCATTCACACCATATTTCTGATACAGATTAAACTTCTCGTTAAAATCCTTCAGCGCAGTTGAAGGAGACAGCACTTCTATGATTAGAGACGGCGCACCGTGACAGCCGTTTTTGGATATTTGGTCTTTAGAGCAAACCACCGACAGATCCGGTTGTACAACATGGTCAGCTACGTCATACTGTTCATTTTCACTGAAATACACATCAAAAGGGGCCACAAATACGAAACATTTCCGATTCTGAAAAAAAGTACGTAAGGAGAAGTGCAGCTCACCCACAATAAACTGGTGTAATGAGGTGGGTGCTGGAGACATATTAAATGCTTTGCCGTTAATTAACTCCCATGCACCCTCCCAAGTTAACCAATCCTGAAAACTATAGATGCCTTTATTATCCGGTTTTGCCACACTCCCAACCTCCTCTGTTACCTAATCAGCATTTTGCTTTTATTATACCATTGTGTTTGCCCATTTTCATACCATACCTCATTTACGAAAAGATGAACTCCGGTTTGCTGCGCGTTGTACGTACCTCCACGACTTTCCCGGCACAGCCGTTGTCGTCCAATGCCTTAAATGCAACCCGAACACCGTCTTTGCCTGACGTAACCGTCACAGGGATATCATAGGTAACATAGAACACTTCGTCGATCTTGTTCATATGAATCCGCTGTTCTCCGACCACATTTCCATCGACGGCGATACTAAATACTCTCTCATACAGTGTACCTTCCCGTTCAAAAGGAGAATGATCTCCTCCCCAGTATGCAACGCATAGATAATTCGGTGCGGAACCATCCACCGCCAGCTGGTAGCTGAAGTAAGACCCGCTGACACCAAAAGCTTCCCGCCACATATGCAGCTTGTTACGGCTGTCTGTATACGAACCGTTATGATGTTCGGCACGGCAATTACTGTCCAGATGATGTCCAATCTCATCCTGCTGACCATCAGGCTGTACTCTGTCGATGGTGATATCGTTCAATTCCTTCTCCAGCGCATCCCCTTCATCGTTAAACGGCCAATAGACCGTATAGAACTCATGATGCACATCATAGAACGGGATCAGCTTCACCGGGTTGCCGTCCGAGGTGACCTCCTTGCTGATCTCAAACGTCAGCGTACTTGCATCCACGACCTTGATCCATTCGCGCACATCCTCCTGTTCCGTCCAGATCACAGGTACAGGGGCTGTTTTGGGATTCAGAGCCGTTTCGTCCACGATGGTATCCTCGGGCAGCCCTTCGTTTCCCAAAGCGCCTGCCAGTACGATCGGGCCATACAGGAATGCTACCTTATGCGCATCATCACGGGACGTGTATTGGTAAAGCGACATCGGCAGCGTGATGGTGATGACATCGCCAGCGGTCCATGTGCGCTCGATATCGAGGTATCCGGGTTCCATCCGAGTATGTGGATGGGCCGTATCCCCGTTCACTGCTGCCGTCATTGGCTCCTGCAGCCATGAAGGCACACGTAATCTAAGATTGGCCGAGGCGCTGCCTTCGGTGATCGTAAGGGTTACCTTTTCCGAATATGGAAAGTTGGTTTCGAGCTTCAACGATATACCTTGGGATCTCCAGTCCAATTGGGAAGCGATATACAGATTGACGTACAGATCCTGTTCATCCTCGAAATAGATCGCCTCGGCGTATTTGCCCGGGTTCTCCATGCCAGATCCTGTACAGCACCACCAGGCGGTATCATGCGTACCGTAAATTTTGTAGTGGCCTTGCAGTGTGGATGCAAAATACGTTTTGTTCCCTGTATTCGGGTCCTGTGTGCCCAGGATGTGGTTGTAGATCGCATTTTCATAATAGTCCATATAGGCACTGTCGGGGTTCCAGGTGTAGAGCTGCTTCGTCAGATGCATCATGTTGTGGGTACAGCAGCTTTCCCCGGTTTTGATGCCCAGACTCTCCATGCCTTTTGCTTCATAATGCTCCGAAATGCTCGTTGCGCCAAATACGTAAGAACGGTGATGAATCGTGGTGTCCCAGAAAAACTCCGCCGCTGTCCGGTAACTCTCGTGAGTATGGTCCTGATTGTAGATTTCGGCAGCACCGATGATTTTCGGAATTTGCGTATTGGCATGTTTGCCCTGAAGATCGTCCTGCTTGTGTTCCAACGGTTCGAGGATAATTTGATGTGTGAATTTGTTGGCCATCTCAAGATATACAGGCTTCCCTGTGATTCCATACAAATGTGCAAAAACTTCGTTCATGCCACCGTGCTCACATTGAAGCATGATCTGCATTTGTTCTTCGGTCATCGGGCTCAGACCGTCTACCGCCCAATCAGCAAATCGTATTACCACCTCAAGGGCCTGCCCATTACCCGTTAGTTTGTAGGCGTCAATTAACCCTCGATAGATTTTGTGCACGCTGTACCAAGGCACCCAGTATTCCCCGATGTTGAAACCGCCAATATGCTCTGCCCGAAATGCAATTCGGAAAGCTTCTTCGGACAATCCGCCGATATACCCACTGCCCGTCGTCAGCTGAATGGATGCAAGCTCGCTGACGGCATAATCCAGTGTTTGCTTTAGCGTTTCATTGCCTGTCGCCTGATAGGTCACAGCCAGGGCAGACAGATAGTGTCCAAGAGAATGCCCACTGATCGAGCGTGCCTCCCAACCCGCGTACCGTTCCTTTTTGGCAGGTAACCCGTGGGCCTCAAAACATGGTGCCAGAAAACGGTCAATGTCCAGGGATAACAAATACTTTTCTCCAACTTCCTGTGACGTTTGAAAAACGCCATTTAACAGATTGACATGCTCAGGTCCCAGAAATCCTTTTTTGGTTTCAATCATTCTGCTCTCTCCTCCTCGGTATGTAATGGAATTTAGAAGTACTTATATGGATATACAAAGGGTAAAATCCGTGTTTATGTTCATTTCTCCCCTTCGTTCTTTCTTGATATAGGCCTTGAATATCCTCATATTATCAAATAAAATACAACTACATCAGACTCATAATCCAAGAAAAGGTGGAGAAATCCGTCCTATGCACAAGCCATTGGAGCATTACCTGTGCGGCAAGTTCATATCCGAAGGCAATTGGAGCCACATGAGGCGCAGCATGCCTGTTCACGAGGTCATTTTGATGCTGGAAGGTGAGATGTACATTGCGGAGGAGGACGAGCAGTACGTAGTTCGTGCAAATGATCTGCTATTTCTGAGGGCTGGCCGCACCCATTATGGTTATCAGATCAGCGATGCTCCCGTCAGCTTTTACTGGGTTCATTATGATTCGAATGAGAAAGAGTTCGACCAGTATCCCACCCATGCAACCATTCAGGTTCCGTCCATGGCTAATCAGCTGTTCAAGCAGCTGCTCCATAGTTCATCGTTCTCTCCAGAAGAAGCGGATGCGGCATTGCTGCTGCTGCTCAAAGAACTGGAACGCAACACACAGGCGGGTTATCGACCGCACAATGCAATCGTAGATCACATTTGCAAATGGGTGGATATTCATCTCCATACCGACATTACGGTTGGTAAGATTGCCGAGACCTTTAATTTTAACAAGGACTATATCTCCAAAATGGTAAAACGCGAGAAAGGCTTTGGCCTCAAAACCTATATCCTCACGGAACGGATTCGCCGGGCCAAGCAGATGCTGCTCAATACCAATGCCAGTGTAAAAGAAATTGCCGGACAATGCGGTTTTTCCGATTACAAACTATTTCTGCGCATGTTCAAGCAATACGAAGGCAATACACCAACCGAATATCGCAATAATTTGTATTCCACACAGCTCAATCGCCTATAATGAACCTTAACCGTGCGAACCTTGAATGTGCTTGTTCGGATAGACCAACTCATAGAATTTCATGAGTCATATATAGAACATTTGAATTAATCAAGTACCCTCAGGTGTGATACAATTCAAGTCAACTATATCTCTTATTAAACCAAGATCAGAAGGAGAACTTGAGATGACAACGGCAGTAACGATTCATCCCGCTACAGAAGCAGACCATGAAGAAATTGTAAATATTCTTATTGGAAGTTACTCCGAGTACCGGGACACGTTCCAACCCCAGGAACAGTGGGAACATTATTTGAAAGATATTCGGGAATCACCGACTAATCCTTACATCAAGCAATTATGGATTGCCAAAATAGATAATCAGATTGTTGGAACAGTCCAATTGTTCGAGACCGCGCACAAGGCCTATCCGACCTTCGAGCTGCCTATTGATTATCCGTTTATTCGGCTGTTGGGCGTTGATCCCAAGTGGAGAGGTCATGGCATCGCCAGAAAGCTGCTTCAACAATGTGTTGAATCGGCCAAAGACATGGGTAAAAATACGGTGTATTTATATACGGGCGGTCAAATGGTCAACGCGATCCGATTATACGAACGTTTCGGTTTTGTAGAAGACCCGGAATTCAGTTCCGAGAGTAGTGGAGGCAAAGCGATCTGTTACCGGTATGATTCGTAACTCTAGCAAACAGTATTGAGCGTGGATCGCAGGAAAGAAAGATAACAGGTAAATAACGGTATGGTGTTATTTACGCAAAAAGGCCGCTCAACAAGAGCGGCCTTTTATTTTTTAATTGAATTCATTTTATTATACTTCATTTTATGCCCGTCCATTCGTTTTCCTGAATCGGATCAGGGACCAAATAATCAGCACAGCAAGTACGGTGAGACAGATGCTGATGCTGAAACGGTTGCCTTCATCAAATACGAACATGATGGCAATGACGCCGAGACACAGCACAGCAGCCCCAGTGATATAAGGAAATCCCCAGACCTTAAATGTAGGTTGTACCGGATATCTCTTGCGCAGCTTCAGCTGTGAGGTGGCAATACAGATCCACACGAGCATCACGACAAACCCCGGGACCGCCAGTAACACGCTAAAGAGCTGATCTTGTGCGAATAGGCCCAGCATGGAGCCACCAAGCAGAATCACAGCACATACCAGAAGTGTATTTACCGGACTGCCGTTGCGATTCGTTTGAGATAATGCCTTGGGAGCTTCACCACCTACCGCCATGGAGTGCATCATACGGGACGCGCCGTAAATGCCTGAATTCGCAGCAGACAGAACAGCGGTTACCAAAATAAAGTTCATAATATGTGCTGCACCAGGCAGCCCCGTGGAAGCCAACACCTGCACGAAGGGACTGCTTTCTGGCCCCAGCTCATTCCATGGAATGAGCCCACAGATGATGAGAATCGGCAGCGTGAAGAACAACATAATTCTCAGCATGAAGTTCCCCACAATTTTAGGCATCACCTTGTCCGCATTTTCCGTCTCCGTTAAGGTCAGGCCAATAAGCTCAGATCCTCCATACGAGAACATGACGACCAATAATGCCGAGAAGATCGATGACCATCCATTAGGGAAGAAACCGCCTGCTTGCGTGTAATTTTGCAGATAAGGCGTGTTGTCACTTGGAATGATCCCGAAGATCAGACCAGCACCGAGGAAAATAAAAATAATAATCATGGCGATTTTAATGCCTGCCAACCAAAATTCAAATTCTCCAAATACGCCTACACTTAACAGATTAATCAATATTATAAACACCGCACACGCCAGACTAAGCATCCACAGCGGCACTTCCGTGAACCAGTACTGCAAAAAGCTTCCTGCGGCAATCACCTCAATCACACATACCGATAACCAGAGGAAACAGTACATCCATCCCATAATAAAGGATACTCTGCTACCAAATGCTTCCTGCACAAAATCTTTCATGTTCTTGTTCTTGTATACTGTAGCCATCTCTGCCATCGCAGCCATGACTACCAGCAGCAATAATCCTGCAAAGATGTACGTTACAATGACTCCCGGACCTGCGAGTCCAATTGTTTCGGCGCTTCCTTTGAAAATTCCGGTTCCAATGACACCACCCATAGCCATAAAGCTAATATGTCTTGGTTTAAGTTTCTTCTGCAATGTTCCTTCTGTCTGAGCCAATTCCAATCCTCCTGATGTAAAAAACGTCTTCATTTCCTATTTCATGTTTACATAAACATAATGTCCAGTATACCCTATTGTGCATGCCTCAGCCCAGCAGTTCCGTACGGCCAATTCATCCCATGCCTATGCTCACATGACTTATGTTCTATACCCCACAATGATACGAGCCAATCGGTATGCTTCCAACTCATTCATTTAAATACATTCTACTCTCCTTGCGCTCTCTAATATGTATGATTTGTTGCAGTCCACCACTTCGTAAAACAATCGTTACACGCAAAAAAAACCAGCGGTCTGTATACAACAGAATGCTGGTTATCTGGTATTCCCGTTATGCCGTTATGCCTATATATCTATCATTCGATTTATAATTCCTTCGTCATAAAAGCACTGTTCGGGTCCAAACTATAATCTGCAAATGGCTCACAGTAAACAAATCCAAAGTCCTCATACAGCTTCCGCGCCGGGATAAAAGAATCCATCGAACCTGTCTCCAGACTGATTCGTTTATAGCCCCGATTCTTGGCAACCTCGATTATATGGGCAAGAATTTGTCTCGCCACGCCTTTTCTCACATGAGCCGATGCTGTGCGCATCGATTTCAATTCTGCATGCTCCGAGTTCAATTCTTTCATGGCACCGCAGCCCAGCAGCTCCTCCGTTTCCCATGCGCACCAGAATGTAATCTCCGGTTTCTTCAATCCATCCAGATCCAGGGCGTGAATACTTTCCGGCGGCGAATCTGCTGCCATGCCCTGCAAATGTTCTGCAATTAATCCAATGACTTGATGACCGCTCAAATCGTCTACTTTAATCTCCATATCTACCACTCCTGCCGACAATTTTGTTGTGTGTGTATCACTGAATACATGTCTATTATTTATATAGTACTACCATGACAGGTTTTCTGACAACAGGTTCAAAAACACGAATAAACTGTCTATTGTGATACCCTTAAATTTCCATTATAGTGAGGCTATCTGAGATCAAAAGGAGCGAAGAATATTGCGGAGTATCCATATAGTTAATCGTCGTTTTGAGGTGAAGCGAACTTAATTTATTCAAAGGAGACCATCATGACACTAACAACTGAAAATCTGTTTTATAGCAAACGGTTGAAAATGACTCCACCCCGTACAGAAGATGTACAAACCATGCTGCAATGGAATGAAGATCCCGAATATTTGCGAAATGTGGATACGGACATTGCCATCCCTTTTTCGGAAAAGCAGCTTGAAGATGAAGGTGAGACAAAGGACAAGGAAGTTTACTTCCGGCTTCGAACGCTTGAGGATGAACAATTGATCGGATTCGTTGTCATTCACAGCATTGAATGGAACAACCGCTGCGGACAGCTTGCCATTGGCATCGGACTCGCGGAGCATCGCAACAAGGGGTATGGAACGGAAGCATTGAATCTCATTTTGCGATATGCCTTCCATGAATTGAATCTGGACCGGGTAGGTCTGGATGTCATCGCCTATAATGCAAAAGGCATCCGTGCCTATGAGAAGGTCGGCTTTCAGCTGGAAGGTCGCGCCAGATCAGCTGTGTATCGTGACGGCAAGCGCTATGATCGCTTATTGATGGGAATTCTAAGACCGGAATGGGAAGCACACAATCAGATCAATGTGGAGGGTGGACAAGCATGAATATGAATGCAGAGGTCACTGAATTTATCGAACAGATCCCGGTTCCCTGGCAAGCCCAGGTTGCAAGTAAACTGCGGGTCTCCATTTGGCCTAGACGCTAACGAAACTGTTACACCCTAAATGGTCGATTTTCAAGGCATACAAATTTTAACGAATCTCAGTGACCTTATTTGAGTGTAACAACGCCGTCAGAGCCTTAAAATCGACCCTATTTATGAAATAACATCTCTGTTGGAGCTAGAATAAAAAGTGGACACCCATTAACGGACAGAAGGATAATAAGACTAACGGAGGTGTGTCCACATGGGAGAACAACGGCAACGATACAATGAAGAATTCAAAAAACAAACGGTCAAGTTTATTCAAGAACAGACGAAGACACTCAGTGATCTGGCAGAAGAGCTTAACATCCCGAAAAGTACGTTACATCAATGGATGAGCCAATATCGTGAGCTCAAAAACGAACCGGCTGCCAGTATGGACCGAGTTAAGGAACTCGAAGCAGAGCTGAAAGAGATGCGTCGCATGCTCCAAGAGAAAGAACATCGACTTGCCGATACGGAAGAGGAACTAGCTATTGTAAAAAAAGCGGTGCACATCTTCAGCAAACCAAAGAACTGAGATTCCAGTTCGTGGAGAATCATCGCTCCGAGTTCCACTTGGAGAAGATGTGCGAAACCCTGCAGGTCTCACGGAGCGGGTACTACAAATGGCGGAAGAACGAAACAAGCATGCAGGAGCTTCGGAAATCCCAGATCATGAAGCGAATTCAGTACCATTTTTCCGACCACAACAAGCGATATGGTAGCCCCAAAATTACACGGTTACTTCATCTGGAGGGGTTTAAGATCACCGAACGTACAGTGAGTGTGTACATGCGCCAAATGAAGCTCCGTTCCGTCGTTAGCCGCATATATCGTGTCCAGACCACGGACTCCAAGCATAACCATCCGGTCGCACCCAACACGCTGAATCAACAGTTTAAAACGCTCAAACCGAACACCGTCTGGGTTACAGACATCACATACATCCCGTGCCGAGGAGGACGCTTGTATCTCGCCAGTGTCCTGGATTTGTGCACGCGTGAAATTGTTGGTTGGCGTTTGTCGAACCATATGGAAACTAGCTTGGTGCTGGATGCTTTGAAGGCTGCTTACACTGCCAAACGACCTGGTAAGGGTTTGCTCCATCACTCGGATCGCGGCTCCCAATACACCTCCAAAGAGTACGTCGAGCAATTAAGTGCCTACGGTATGGAATCCAGCATGAGCCGCCGGGGAAACTGTTACGATAACGCCTGTATCGAGTCTTGGCACAGTATTTTGAAGAAGGAACTCATTTACTGTAATCCGCGCTTTAAAACACCGGAAGAGGCCTACATGGCTATCTACCAATACATTGAGTTTTACTACAACCGCAAACGAATGCATGGCGCACTGGGGTACCTTTCCCCTGCCCGTTTTGCACAGCAATTCACCGGAAATTCCGTAGCGTAAGTGTCTACTTTCTTGACAGAGGTCCATGTAATTCGTTACATCTCATAACGGTACAAATGGGAGCAAATAACGCGTCTTAGGTTCGTTAGACCAAAGTAACGTGAATAAGGGGCGTCCAGTGTAATCCTTGTAATCCTCATGACTTATGGGACTGCCTCTAGTCAAACAAAGGGGCCTCCCGTAATGTCGAAGACATATCGGATAGCCCCTTTTGGGTATGCTGCTGTCATTACACCTAAATCGCTTCTATGAATTAAAAAGATTATTGCTTCCTTCATCAGGACTGTTGATAAGATACCGCCGTCATCTGACACGGCTCGCAAATGAACATGTAATACATGCCATCCCCATACTCCTCAACCTCGCTCCAGTCGAGTTGACCAACGGCCCTCATGCTCGAAGAACAGCATGGACAATTCGGATACTCCGCGTCCTGAACCCATCCGGGATGGCCCCCAATCTGGGATAAAGAAGGCTCCATCGCCCACTCACTGGCATGGAACGCCTGACGTGGTGCAGTCGCAATCCGAAACTGCCGCCCTGCATCCGGTGCAAGCTGAGCATAGTCATTCGGGTCGAGATCATCCGCTCCCACGGGCATCACATTATGCGTACTCCAGCACGGTTCACCTGCTGAATCCATCTCCATATAAACGACGCCATAACAGCTGCATATCACGCAAGTCTGCACTTGAAGCCGCTCACTGTTCCAAGCAACGTCCTTCAGTGCTGGATGCCGTACATCCAGATCAATTAAGATCGTTAACGGACTGCCACACCACTCACAGTTATTGGCACGGGTCAACAGCACCGAGATCGGAGCGCCATCTGATGTGTCGTCAGCCCTTTCATTCTCTTTTACTTTATAGAGTGAATAACTTGGGGTGATGAATAAATCCCTGCGCTGACCTTCATTCGTCAACTCCCAACCGGCTTCGGTTGTATAGCGCTCTGGTGCAACATGCAGCTGATCTGCCCAGCGAGGCGGAGACTGCCTCCATTGCTGGAACTGACGTACGACAATTTCATCTCCAATATAGGCGAGCATGAGCAATAGATTGTTCCGATTCTCATCATCAGTATTCACCTGCTGCAAGAGTTGGTCACGTACTTCGGCAGAGGCACTCTTATACAAAATGACAGGGTAGTAGATTTCGCGCTCCAGCAGCTCCGGAATCTGTGCAGACAACGAAATATCATGGTAACAAACCAGATATACCAGAATATCTTTACCTGTATCATCATCCCCTGCACGAATGACCTGCATCGCATAGTCGATCATGAGAGCTTGCTGCTCCGCAGACAAGGACAGATACACCTGTTCTTTGGATTGCTCATATGCCACATAACGGATTAGTGGATCATGAACCTGGCGGGTATGCATGATTTTTAGAATCTCCACAGGGTCTGTCATTCCCTCATACAAGTTTACGTCACGCCGATTGGATTCAATGTATCTTTGATGTGCCTCGCGCTCCATCTCCTGCTTGCAAGGCATGCAATACCCACCTGTTCTGGCAGCCGTTGCTGGCAAAATCGTATTTGGGCACCCCTTACGTATGCACGGAATCCGTTCTGTCATCTGTGGGCACCTCCTCTACTTTTGATTCCACCTTACGATCCACTTAGCCCGATCCATATGGATTAGCGAAGAAAAGTCGCAGATTAGTGATGTCCCAGTTGGTCCTTCGTAAATTCATAAAATGCGATTGCATCTTCGCTGCTGGCAAAGCCCGCCTGAGCCATTTTGTCGCTACCGCCGCCTTTGCCCTGGTAGGCTCCGAGATTGCCTTTGAAGAAAGGTCCACAAGCCCACTCCGGTGGCTGTCCGTTCTGTGCCAGAACAACTTTGGCCTCCGAGATGCTCGCAAAGAGTACAAGTCCCTCATGTTCCGATGTCAGCTTGGTCGCCAGACTCTGCATATCCTTGAGCGATTTGTCCTCAAAGATTTGAGCAATGACAAGTCCTTCCCGTGCAGATAAAAGCTCTTGCGCATAATAAGCGTCATTGGAGGCTTTCACAGTGTTCAGCTCGGCTTGCAGCTGCTTTTGTTCTGCTTCCATTTTATCGATTCGATCCGCCAGCTCGTCCCTACTGGTCTTCAATTTGGCCGAAATTCCGGTTAGCACGCTTTGCGCGGCGTTGAACTCGTTCAGTGCCCGGTATCCGCATTTAAAATAAATCCGGGTGCTGCCCTTCATTTTCTCGGTTTTCAGCAGTTTAATGATCCCGATCTCACCTGTGGCTGACACATGTGTTCCTCCGCAAGCGTTATATTCCACACCCTCGATCTCTACGATGCGAATATCTTCGGTTACGGAAGGCAGTTTCACCAGTGGCAGTCGTGCTGCTTCTTCCGCAGTGACCCAGGAACTGCTGATTTTGGCATTCCGGTAAATCTGCTGGTTGACCTCCAATTCAATTGCAGCCAGTTGGTTCGCTCCCAGTTCGGCTGCAGCCACATCAATCGAGATATAATCTGTCCCCAGATGAAAACTGAGCGTCATCGCATCTGCCAGCTTCAGCGTAATAGCCGACAGCAAATGCTGCCCGCTATGCTGCTGCATATGATCGAATCTGCGCTGCCAATCAATTTGGCAATCCACGTCATTCTGTTCCAGCGCACGCTCCAGCTTATGTAGTACCTCACCGTCTTCACTAATCACATCCAGCACGGTAATGCCACCGATCTGTCCCAGATCACAAGGCTGTCCACCTCCATGGGGGTAAAAAGCCGTCTCCGCCAGCGTGACATATACACCGTCTTCTTTGTCCACTCTGCCTGTAATTTGTGTATGCCACTCCCGTGTGTATGCAGAGTCATAATAGATTTTTTTCGTCATCGAATCATCCCGATCCCTTCTCGTTTAAAGTAGAGTGTTGCTTTAGCATTTTTACGAATGCATCGTCACTTTCTGATCTATGCAAAATCCTTATGTACCTGATCTCCAGATTACACTATCTGGCATAAACAAGCCAAGTTTCAGCCTGCATGCATCCCTTTTTCATATCAAAAAACCGCTCTGCAAGTCAAGCTACAGGACGGTCATGTGAATCTCAGTAGCATAACGATACAACTTACTGACCCAAAATCTCTGTTTCCGTTCTTAGGGTGTGATATCATTTTGACTTAAAAACTTCAATAAATCGTTATTCAGCTGCACAACTTCGTTGTTTGCACTACTCGCATAGTCCGGCAACATCATATCCTTCACCATTTTAGTCCGTAACCATAGCATAAAGAACAAATCCAAAATCAAATCTGGACATGTAAGCACCATTTTAAATGCAGATGGATTAATAGCAACGCCCGCTTTTTGTATGGCTCTCAGATATGTTTTTAAAGTGTATGTTATTTGATGTGCCGTTTTTCTGTTGTTAGCTGTATTGGGGTCAATGATCTTATTATCAATTTTCAAAAAGCTAAGCATTGCAATGTCTGATACTGAATGTGTTATTAAATATGATCTCATATCCTTATTCATTGCCCAGGGAAGTTTTGCTGTTTTAAATATTTTTGCCAGGTTCTCTACACGTTCTGTCACTAAACCACTAATTTCTCCGAACACAGTAGTCACTAGAATCTTTGGTGGAAATCGGGCAAACAATATTCCTTCTTTAATCTGTCCGCCAACACCGGGAAAAGCGGGTAAAAGTCTATCTCCAACCATATCTAGCCACGAAGAAAATCCAATTGAATTATTAGTCATTGTAACAATATTTTTGCTTTGATTGTCTTTGAGCGCTAACAACGCTGATTCTGATCGATCATAACGAACGGTAACGAAAATAAAATCATATATATCATCATTTTCAAGCGTATCAATGACATTGACTTTTATCGATTTAACAGTACCTTTTTCATTATATTGCAGACCCTTTTCTTTCAATGTTTTAAATCGATTAGAACGTGCAAACATAGTAACGTCAAGCCCTGCTTCAATGAATCTCATTGCGTATATGCTCCCTATAACACCTGCACCATAAATTAAAATTCTATTTTGTTTAACGGACATAACAATCCTCCCTTTTTTTTGAATAATCTCTCTTGACTATACAACAACGTGTTGTATGATTTAATCATAAATCGTTATTATGCCCTTGATCAAACATCAGTTTTTAAATATTTGTCGGATGATACTCTTGTTACCGATAGGAGAAAAAAATGAAAAAGCAGCCCCAAATCACGGAAAAAACAAGACAAACGTTTATCAATGTTTTTTGTGAGTTATATAGTCAAAAGCCGATTGAAAAAATCTCGGTTCAAGAGATTACAAATAAAGCGGGATATAACCGCAGCACATTTTATCAATACTTTACTGATATTTACGAACTGTTAGACTTTGTTGAAAATGACTTAGTGAACTACATAAAAGAAGAATTGGTGAAAAAAGAACTATCTTCACATCCTGTTCAAGATGCGTTTCATTGTTTGGAAAACAAGGAATATCTCTCGGTTCTCAATGCCTTTTTGGGCGATTATGGCAGTATTCGTTTTTTAGAACGCTTGAAAAGAGAAATCACCCTTGGCAGATTGGAATTAAACCTACCTCCAGACAGTGCCATAACGCCATACTTAATTGAGTTTCACAT
The DNA here is from genome assembly GCF_030487755.1 of Paenibacillus sp. 11B. Taxonomy (NCBI): domain Bacteria; kingdom Bacillati; phylum Bacillota; class Bacilli; order Caryophanales; family Paenibacillaceae; genus Paenibacillus; species Paenibacillus sp. 11B. The sequence continues at coordinate 215,359 of NZ_JAUKNS010000005.1, forward strand.
CTCAACATCACTTTCTTTGTTTCGTCTTTGGCTCCAGCGACAAAAGGATTTATCCCCAGAAGAGTTTTTCAATTTAGTGGATAACTTATATACAAAAGGGATAGCGCCGTATAGTGAGGAAAATTGAAAAAGGTCCGAAAAGCTGTGTACGCGGCTGGTGGTAAGTATTCTGCAAGCGATCAACACCAAAAAAACCAATTTAAATGGTGGCCACTGAAAACTATCGGTTAAATATAAATTCCTGAAATGCGAAACGAGCCTTAGAAGCGATTCTAGAGGCTCGTTTTATTGTCGATTTTTTTAAGTTAACGACTGCACACATTTTTATTTCATTGAATCCGACAGCTCTGTGAAAATAACCCCCAGCGCATATGCGCCAGCATCCGGGTATCCGAGACTGCGATCACCAACAGCACCCGCGCGGCCCATACGTGCCACGATGTCTTCTGTTTTCTTCGCGCCTTCTACTGCCGCTTCAGCACCTTTGGCAAACGCTGTCTTGAAGTCATCTCCAGACTTCGCACTTTGCGTCCATGAGTCTGCACAAGGAACAAGTGCGTCAATTAATGTTTTGTCACCTACAACAGCACCACGTCCAAAGGAACGTTCGCCTGTAGATTGAATTCCTTGTGCTGCAGCCTGCATCATGTCAGCGAAATCTGCAACGTTCAATTGCTGCTTGTCACCTACGGCTTTGCCTGCCGCCCGGAATGCCGATCCCCAGATCGGGCCGGATGCACCGCCGCAGTATTCCATAATGACAAGAGAGCAGGCATCCAGGAATGAACCGATATCCTTTTTCTCTTCGTTGACGATATGGTTCCATTCGCGCTTGAGTTGTCTGAACCCTTTCGCTACGCTCATACCAAAGTCACCGTCACCCGCATGGGAATCCAGTTCACAGAACGGCACTTCGTTCTTGATGATGATCTCACTCATCTTATCGATCAGATAGACGATATTATCCAGGGAGAATTGATTGTTGTTGATTACCGCAGATGATGCAGGTGTCTCTACTTCATAGGATACAGGCGCATCTTCAGTCACGACGGCTTCCAACGCTTCGGAATAAGCTACTTGCGCTGTCGGAGGACCAGACACTTTGAACGCTGGGGTGTCACTTTCCTTGAACAACAACGTCTTCAGTTCATCGTCCAGTTTCAGGATGGTTACCGATGCACCTGCCATATCGATGCTCGTCATGTAATTGCCAACAAATGTAGTAGCTACATGCAGACCTGAACGCTGTGCCAGCTCACGCTGAACCGAGTTGTTGAGCAGATAAAGCTCCTGTAAAGGTGTAGCCCCGAACCCATTGACAAGCACAGCAATCTCCGCGGATGCACCGTTGTCCAGCTTCATGTCTGCAAGCAGCGCTTCAATCATGCGTCCTGCAAGCTCATCTGCAGATACCAATTTCTCGCGGCGAATGCCTGGCTCACCATGAATTCCTACCCCGAATTCCATCTCATCTTCAGCGATTTCAAATGTCGGTGTACCTTTGGCAGGTACAGTACAGGAGGTAAATCCAAATCCAATGCTGCGTACGTTCTGCGCTGCTTTCTCGGCAACAGTTTTCACCTCTGCCAGACTGCGGCCCTCTTCGGCTGCGGCTCCAGCGATTTTGTGCACCAATACAGTTCCGGCCACGCCGCGACGTCCTACCGTATACAGACTGTCTTGAACAGCGATGTCATCCTCAACCCGTACATATTGCACATCAATGCCATCTTCCTCCGCAAGATACGCCGCGTTTTTGAAGTTCATCATGTCGCCGCTGTAGTTTTTGATGATTAACAGGGTGCCCTTCTTGCTGGCTGTGGCCTTGATCGCCTGATACACCTGAATCTGGGAAGGAGATGCGAATACATCTCCACAGACCGCAGCATCCAGCATGCCTTTGCCAACATAACCTGCATGAGCAGGTTCATGGCCGCTGCCGCCGCCACTGACGAGGCTGACTTTATCGGCATTAATCTCTCTGCGTTTAATCACTTTATATTTCTTTAAAAATTCAAGCTCCGGGTGCGCTAGCGCAATCCCGTTGCACATTTCCATGACTACATTTTCAGCCTGATTGATGATTTTCTTCATGATTTCGCCTCCCGCCGAGCTTTGTATTCAGCACCGATCCGGTCAGCGGTAGCAATCGCACCAGCTACTTCAGTCACGGTGATAGGGAACGGCATCGCGTGAATCGATTCTTCCGGAATACAAGCAATCTCAGCCACTTTCAGCAGCTCTTCCTGGCTAATGGTATCTACACCGATGTCTGCGAGACATACCGGCAGACCAACTTCAAGACAGAAGTCGAGCACCTGGTGCAGCTCTTCTGTCGGCGCATTTTCAAGAACAAGCTGTGCAATTGTACCGAAGGCTACTTTTTCCCCGTGGAAGAAGTGATGTGTGCCTTCCAGAATAGTGAATCCGTTGTGGATCGCATGTGCTGCGGCCAGACCGCCACTCTCAAATCCAAGACCAGACAACAAAATGTTTGTCTCAACGATGTTTTCCAGCGCTTGGGTGACCATGTTGCTATCACTTGCCACTTTCGCTTTTACACCGTCGCTGAGCAGCATTTCGTAGCACAATTTGGCCAGCGCAAGTGCAGCATTCGTTCCTACTGCGGATGGTGTGTATCCTTCACGGGAACCCATTGGCAAACTTGCATTCACACGAGAGTATGATTTTGCTGTAGCTCTTGCCTCGAAGTACGTAGACAATGCGTCACCCATACCCGATACGAGGAAACGTGTTGGTGCGTTTGCGATAACCGTTGTATCCACAAGAACCACACTTGGGCTTTGTTTGAAATAAGCGTAGTCATCAAAAGCACCTTCCGGCGTATACAACACGGCAGAGTGACTCGTTGGTGCATCTGTTGCTGCGATCGTTGGGCAGATAATCAACGCCTCGCCTTCTGCTACACATTTGGCTGCATCAATCGCTTTACCGCCGCCGAGACCGATGGTACATGTGCATCCTTTTTCCTTCGCAATTTCCTGGAGACGAGCGACTTCCTCGCGCGAACATTCTCCTCTAAAACCGCTTTCAACAAACGTAATATTAAATTTCTGTGCCGTTGCATCGAGCTTCGCTTTTACACGATTTACATCATCGGGATGCGCGATCAGTAATGCAGATTCACCAAAAGATTTCACAAAGTAACCTAGGTTCAACAACTCATCTTCACCTTGTACGTACTTCGTTGGGCTAATAAATGCTTTTCTCATAATGATATGCCTCCTATGGATGATATAAGTTCGTTAACGGTATCAATTACCGACATGCCTTCAACAAGGCTACCTGATGTAATTCTTGGATGAACTTATACATTAAATTTTAAATACACTCAATTAATCTAAATATAACTCATGCATGTTCGGGTTACAGTGGACTTTGATAACAAATTATTATAATTTGCAATCGTAATTTTTTGCTTTTCAACGGAATCATGGTATCTTATTGTCATGAGATGGGTGAATTTTGACATCATTTATACATTACCCGTCATGGACTCATCTTAATATGTACAACTTGCTAACTTTTAACGAGCGTAATCATTCATCAGGTTAGCTATGGAGGTTTCACCTATGATTAAAGAATATCTGCATATTAATAAAATTCTCGACCTGAATAAATGGAAGCGTCTACAGGATTCTCTTGCCACCGTGACCAAGCTGGCTATTCTAACCGTCGATTATAAAGGCATTCCCGTAACGAGCCATAGCAGCTGCCAGACGTTTTGCCAAAATGTACGCAAAGATCCCGAACTGCTCCCCTACTGCCAGAAATGTGATTCTCGAGGGGGACTGGAAGCCGTTCGCTTGAATGAGCCTTATGTCTACTTGTGCCATTTCAATATCGTGGACATCGCCATTCCGATCACGATCGATGGCAAATATATCGGCGCCGTAATGGCAGGACAAGTGAAGCTCGCTGACCCGAAGAAAGGGACGGATCTGGAACAGATCGTCACGTCCAAGAACGTGCCTATGCATGCTGCGAAGCTGGAGGAATTACAGGACGATTATGACCAACTGCCTGTCATGACCTATGAAGAGGTTGTGAAAATTTCCAACATGCTTTCTTTACTCTGTAACTACATTGTGGAGGAAGCGCTCAACAAAAATTTGCTGTTGGAGATGTTCGAGAAAGCTTCGGGGAATCAGGAATCTCTGAACCTGTCCACCATTCTGCCCGGGTACTCCATCCGAAATATTGAGTCTATCAAAAAAGAAATGACCAATGCGATTGCGGATGCCTATCTCAAAAACAGTCCTAACGAAACGGAAAGCTCCAACCTGGTGCTCCAACCTGCTTTTGAATACATTCACAGTCACAAGAGTGAGCAAGTCTCGCTTAAACAAATGGCCGATCTATGCCACCTGAGTCCAAGTTATTTTAGCAGGCTGTTTGCCAAGGAGACCGGTGAGAACTTCACAACCTATATTGCACGGCTCAAAATCAAATGGGCGAAGCAGCTGCTTGAAGTAACGGACATGCCCGTGTCGCAGATCAGTGATGAACTGGGGTTCAATGAATCGGGTTATTTTATCAAAATATTCAAAAAATTCGAGGAGATTACGCCTGCCCTCTATCGCAAATACATGCAGGACCAATGAGCGAGTATAGCCATAAGCTTTTGTTAACCAGGAAAAGTTACCCAGAAAGTTTCACACCAAGCTCTTCTTCCAGATTCTGAATCTGTTGGCTCAGAGGTGGCTGCGTCATATATAATTTCTCTGCCGCACGGTGGAAATGAAGCTCTTCCGCCACGGTGATAAAGTATCGTAATTTTCGAATATCCATACGTCTGTTGTACGGGCCTCCCAACTATACTAGCCTATTACTTCATTTGATTCCTGAAACCAGACGGCTGTTCAGCCAGCACGGTCATTCATTCATTCATTCATTAAAGTACCTTTCGTCGCCTTTCCTACTATCCCTGCAAAAAAAATGCCCTATCCAGAAGTGGATAAGGCAATATGAGTATAACATTATTAGTTCACCTGTTTACGCAGCTCTTCATCCAACCAATCCAGTGCTAAATGCAGCTTGTCCTTGGGCACATTCTGATACCGATCCCCTGTTGAGAGTTCAAAGGCACAGCTATGAGCACTGGACTGCTGCAAATATGAAGTGATCCCTATGCCGAATTGCTGAGCCATGGATACCAGAATACGCTCCACCTCGGCTTGGGCCAATGGAATATGTACGTGAAACATATTGGAGACGGGCACTTCTGGCAATGTACGTATACCATGGCACGCATTCAACAAGGAGGCCAGTTCCTTGGCCTGCTCATAATAAAGCCCCATTTTGCCAATCCGTTCATTAAAATAGTATTGAGAACTCAGAATATATGGATAAAGGCCGATCAGATCGCCGCCGTGACGCCGTTTCCATATTTTTGATTCTTGCATAACATCCGAATCCCCTGCCAATATGGCCCCAGCGATGCCTCCAATGCCTTTGTAAAACGACACATAGACACTATCAAACAGACTGCAAATTTCGGCTGCTGTCTTCTGATAATAAGGCGTGATTTCGAACAGGCGTGCCCCGTCCAGATGAAGCTTGATTCCACGTTCACGACAATAGGATGAGATTGCCTCCAACTCTTCATACGCAGGTAATTGTCCTCCAATCTCGCGTTGAGGCAGTTCTAGCAGCAGACAGGAAATCCCCTCATCGATCCCCTCTACATCTTCCAATCGAATCAATCGGTCCTCGTCCGCCAGCAAAATGGATTCAATCTGGTGCAGCTCCTTCAGTCCGTCTTCCTCATGGATTTCCAGATGAGATAAAGGGTGATAGGCTACCCGCTTGATGCCTTTGCGGTCACACCAGATACGCAGCGCGATTTGCTGCGCCATCGTACCACTGGGGAAAAACACAGCCGCTTCCTTGCCCAGAACATCAGCCATCTGCTGCTGGAATTGATCAATGATTTCGCCGTTGCCATAATGATCACTATATTGCTCCCCATCCACATGCGCCAGCACTTCCTGAAGCACTTTGACTTTACGGCTGCCATGGCCGCCTATAATAAACTCCGCCTGCCCAAATGCTTCCGCTAACGTTAACTCTGTATCCTTCAAGGTTATTCACTCCTTTATTGTTGTTCTGATTCTTTTTTCATCATCATCTGTACCAATGCACCCAGTGCTCCGGATAGATACTCACTCCGTGAGTAGACAAATCCTACTTCCAACCTGCGATACGGATCAGGCAAAGATAACACTGTAACCTCGCCTCTATGTTCTGCTTTGGTAACCGAGGAGCGTGGGAGTAATGACACCCCTAACCCGGCAGATACGCCATTCATAATGGTGTGCAGTGTTCCGTATTCCGTGACATTGAGGGTGTGAACGCCTTGATCCTTCAAAAAGGCTTCTGCCTGATCGCGATGGGTACAGCCTACTTCAAAAAACAACATCGGTTTGCGCAATAAATCATGCAATTCGTGGTTTCCGGGTTCGGCAATCAATACCAATTCATCGTCGTACACTTTCATATAACTCAGCTCAGGGTGGTCGACCGGGCCATATATTAAAGCGCCATGCAGCTCATGTTGAATGACCTGCTGATTCAGTTCGTGTGTACCCCCTGTAATTAGCGAATGCTGGACCTCGGGGTAACATAAACGGTATTCAGCGAGCATCGGCGTCAGAAAATTAGAGGCTGCGGTCTCAATTGCACCAAGACGAAGCATCCCTGCGGGTGGACTCCCCTTCTGCGTTGCCTGCTCCGCTTCATATAACAAATGTAATATTTTATCCGCATATCCCAGTAAATTCTCACCCGCTGGTGTGAGCGACATGCCCCGGTTGGAACGATGGAACAGTGGCACTTGCAGCTGATCTTCCAGCTGTTTGATTCGTGTTGTTACATTGGATTGCACATAATTCAGCGCTAATGCGGCTTTGCTGATACTGCCTTCGCGGGCAACCGCCTGAAATATTTTCAAATCTCCGGCATCCATGCCCTGATCACCTGCTTGTTATCTATAATCTGAATTGATAGTGACATTCATTTTTGTTCATTTTACGTGAATCTGACCCATCTGTACAATGAGGCTCAGTAGTAAACTTTTTATATAGTCAGGGAGGAATTTTGAAAATGAAAGCGATTATACATGCCGGCCAAAGCGGCCTTGAAGGTCTTCAATATACAGATTCAACATCTCGTGCACCGCAAGCCGGGGAAGTTCAGATCCAACTAAAAACCGCTGGAATTAATCATCGTGATCTGTTCATCATGGCAGGACGTACATTCCAGGACACACCGCTCATTCTTGGTTCCGATGGAGCAGGGGTAATCATAGCGATTGGAGAAGCTGTAGAAGGCTTATCGGTTGGGGATGAGGTCATTATCCACCCTACTCTCGGTTGGGAGCATGCAGCTGACGTACCTCTCGTGCCCGATATTGTTGGTGGCCCTACGGATGGAACTCTCGCACAATATATTACGCTGCCTGCCAGAAATGCCTTGTCCAAACCTTCTCATCTATCATGGGCGGAAGCAGGGGTGTTGTCCCTTTCGGCTCTGACAGCATACCGCGCCTTATTCACTCGTGGCGGACTTAAACAGGATGAACATATCCTCATTCCCGGCATCGGGGGCGGTGTAGCGACATATGCCCTGCTCATGGCCGTAGCCGCTGGTGCGAAAGTGACCGTTACGTCCAGAAGTGAAGCCAAGAAACATGAGGCTCTGCGTCTTGGCGCAACCCGTGCATTGGATAGCCATGCCGATTGGAGTTCGCATAACGATCTGGAACCTGTTGACATGATCTTGGATAGCATCGGACAAGCCATGTTCCCGAAATATTTTGATATAATCAGACCAGGTGGCCGTATCGTGATGTATGGTGCAAGCTCGGGAGATGATCTGAATATTCCGATCCGCTCGATCTTTTTCCCGCAAGTTAGCCTGATTGGCACCTCCATGGGCAGCCGCGAAGAGTTTGTCCAGATGCTGCAATGGGTGGAGCAACATGATATACATCCTGTAATCGATGGCATATATTCGCTGCAGGACACAGCGAAAGCATTCGAACGTATGGAAAAGGGAGAGCAGTTTGGCAATCTTGCTATACTCGTGGAGTGACATCAGATTTTAGATGGACTTTCATTACTTGGTAAAATAATTTTACGATAATGGGGTGAAGCCATCTGACCCGTCTCGCTAAACGTACAGTCATTGTTCTTGTCGCTATTATGCTGCTGGCCCAAATTCCTATGTTGAAAGAAACCTTTGCCCGAGGGGTAACTACGTTATATGTGAACATAAAGTACCCTGAACACTCCTTTCAATACAGGAATTTCATCTATGAATCACACTTTGGAAACTATTTCATTACATATACTGACCAAGACGAAATGGTCATTAGCCTGATGCTTGAGCCCAAATTTTTCCCGGTAATCGTTACGTATGACCCACTGGATCAGCCCATGACAGACTAGTCTGTTCACTCTATGAATCATTTAGGAGGTATCATATGTCCAACCATTTGCATTTAATCGATTTGGTTCGCAAGCTGATGAATGCCGAAGGAACCGAAGATGAACTAGATGAGATACTAACCGAGCTACGGCAGCAATTGCCTCATGCAGAGATCAGTAATCTGATTTTCTGGGATGATCGAGACCTGACACCCGAACAGATTGTGGAAGAGGCGCTGGCTGCTCGTCCGATCATTCTTCCGCCCAGCCCTTAGCCCTTATCCTATTAAATAATCCCTTTAAATCCAGACCACCTCTCCCCAACTTCCATATTTTCGTTATAATGTAAACAAGACATCAGGAAACAGGAGGCGAATTATGGAAACGGAAGGTTTACGGAACGTAGAACTGCTTGCTCTGAAGAAACATAAGATTTACAAACAAAGCTTAATCAGATACCTTGCGCGCTCCATGCTCGCCAGCATGTTTATCGGGTTTGGCGTCATCGTGGCGTTCAAGACGGGTAACTTCTTTTATATGGAGAATTCCCCTTTTACATACTCCATGGCTGCCCTCACGTTCGGCGCGGCAATTATTCTGATCGCCTATGGCGGCGGTGACCTGTTCACCGGTAATACGTTCTACTACACCTATGCTGCCTTGCGCAAGAAACTGAAATGGTTCGAAGTCGTGAAGCTGTGGATCGCAAGTTACAGCGGGAATCTGATGGGTGCGGCGGTCTTTGCTCTGTTGATCTATCTGACAGGACTGTTCGATTCGTCTCAGGTTAATGGTTTTCTGCTGAGTGTCGTAGAGCACAAGATGGAAGCTCCAGCTATGCAGCTCTTTTTCCGGGGGATTCTATGTAACTGGCTCGTTTGTCTGGCATTCTTTGTGCCTATGTTCATGAAGGAGAATGGTGCGAAAATGTTCGCTATGATGCTCTTTGTCTTTTGCTTCTTCATCTCGGGGTATGAGCACAGCGTCGCCAATATGTGTACGTTTGCGATTGCGTTGGTACTGAACCATTCGGGGACCATCTCGTTCGGCGGGGTAATCCACAACTTGGTTCCGGTGACACTGGGCAATCTGGTAGGCGGCGTGCTGCTGATGGGCTTTATGTATTATGCGGTGAACAAACCGTTTCTGGACGAAGAGACACACTAATATCTTTGGGCAAAAAAAACCTCCTTACTGGCCCGGTCACCTGACCGTGGCTGGCGGTAAGCTAAATCATAAACGCCCCCGCAACCTTTCCATCCTGTGATGAAGGTTGCAGGGGCGTTTATTCATGGGCAGGCCGCTATATGCCAGCCCTCGTTTCTACCAACCGAGTACCACTTTGCTACAGCATCATCTCAACATTTCTAATCATTGCTGCAATTGTGCAAGGATTTGCGGGTCCTTGATCTTCTTGTCTTCAGCCAATAACATCACTTTGGATAGAATTTCAGCTGTTCTCGGATCTTCATCCAGGAATGGAAGGAAGATTCTGCCTCGGTGCTGACTGTGTACAGGTACAATGTGAAGCGCACCAGTCGCCTGCTTGAACACATTACCACTACCAAGATGAACGGCATACTCGCCCAGTTCACCATCTATTCGAGCATAATTTCCATTGAGACGCACGTTATTGATCTTCAACAGACGCAGCGACTCATTCACGATCACATGACGCATCTCCATCGTGGTCAAGCTGGCTTCCGGATCTACTCCACCAACATGCGCAACGCTAACGACCAAATCGATGTCACGCATGACCTCAGAGAAGAAGACAGGTGGAACATCCTTCAACGCAACAGGTTTATACGTCTTCCGATTATAGAACTGTACCGTCTCCAGGGTAGGTGCTTCAGTATCTGCCGGTGAGAACCAGTCTGCCATGGCATAGAGATTGGCAATCAGATTATGCTCATAGCTTACCTTTTGCAGCCCTTCCTCATAGCTGACGGTCCATTGGCGTCCTTTGAGCAGGGCAACTGCTTTTTTCGGCTGAATCTGATAACCTGCATACCGACGGGATACCGTTCCATTAGCCAGCTCATCCTCATTCGGAAGATAGAGTTCACGGAACACCTGCTTGAATGGCTGCCGTTCCTGACGGTTGAACAGATCCCGTTGGAATTCGCTCCAGCTTCCACTCTGGAAGAGATGCAATGGATGTGCAATCAGTAGACGATCTTGTTCCGCCAAGGTTTGAATCAAGCCTTCCATACCTGCCGAAGCTGGAGCTACCAGCCCACCAGACGTTACATCGAATCGTCCAAGCTTGTCATCTGCTTGGAACACAAGAGTGCGAACCAGTGGACGAAGAACCGGATTCTGCAACAGACTTGAAACTTCCTGACGCGTAAAGGAAGTTCCTGCGGTCATGGAACGCTCCAATTCCTGTCTTGCCCGGCGATACTGCTCAACCAGATCCGTCTTTAATTCCTTCAATTCGGCGATGTATCCATCTTTCTTGAACCGGGCAGGTACAGATTTGAGTGTTTTCCCTTTGCTTACGATGAGCAGTTCCGGCTGACCTTCTTCATCAATGACCAATTGAGCTGTGGTCGCCTCATCCAGTTCATGGGGCTCAAAATAGGACTTCATTTCATCCAGCTTGCGAGCTTCCATATCCCACATCAGCCGGGTAACATCGGCATATCCTGCATTACGGGCAAGGTTGCCCAGCGCAATCTGGGATACCAGACCTTCACTGGCCCGGCGCTGTGCGCCAAACTGCTTGCTCTGCATCAGGAACTTCTGTATGAAGTCGTATCGCTCGCGCAGATCCTGTTCCTTTTCTGCTGCAAACGGAATCAGGCTGTAGGTCAACAAATGATCTTTATTGCGCTTCTCTTCCACAGACTCACGCATGTCCTCTAATTTCAGCTTGCCTAGTGCCGCATCTGCGAACAATTGTGATCTACGGTGATTGGCTCCCCCGGATATATATTTGGCACAATCGTACAACAGACTGAACCGCTCCTCGCCGACGGCCTTATATGCCTCCTCGAACCAGGCAATATCAAATGCGCCTTCATTGAAGTCCTGTGGTGTGATGGGAGAATAATGCGCCACGATCGTTTCTTTTTCAGCAGTGAATCGTTCATTGATATGGGCATGGAAGTACCAGGCTGCACTGCGAAGACCTTCCCATCCAAGATGCTTCGCAACAATCTCCATCCATTGCGGCGCGTACATCGCGGCTTCCAGGAGCTTCTTCTCCTGAATGGGATGCTTCGCCAGCAATTGTCCCAACAGCACTTCGTCCTCTCCATCACGCGGATGGCATACCTGGATCAGGTGGCTGAACGTTTCTTTACGTGTCGTATTGTCACCATAGCTGTAGATATATCCACGGACAAAGGTATCCTGATCCATGGCAGCAACGAGATGCACCCAATGCTCCAACCCATCAATGCGCTCAAGCTTCATCGCCAGGGTACTTACTTCTGTAGAGAGCTCTCCTCTGGTCAGCTCAATCTCCAAAATTCGCTCAACAACCGTTCTTCGGAGTTCTGCCAACATCGGTTTCTCCGCAATCCAGTCATTTCGGCTGGATGTCAATTCCCGAATAAACAGTGCACGGGACTCTCCAACAAGCAGCTGCTTGTAGACTTCCTGTGCATCAATGAAGCCCAGTTCATAGGCACGCAGGTAATCATTCAGCGTAAGGAAGGAGCCTCGGTAACTGCTCTTGTTTAATCTGTCGAATTGGCTTAACGTCTGAAAATACCGTTTGAAACTGTGATCGTCATGTACGCGATCCCGTACAATATAGAACCATGGGCCAGACAAGAGATCAAGCATGCCCGATTCCTTTTCCATTTGTTCCTCAGGCATCATTTTCATCACCGCATACAGTGTCCGCTCAGCAATTTCAAATGTATCTGACCTATTGCTGTCCTCATAAACAGCCTCAATCAGCGTTTTCACCTGATCTGCGTAACGAAGCTCACTGACCATCTTTTTCATGTCCTGGATATGCTGAACCGGATAGACCTCTTCAGCAAATTCCTTACGCCAGCCCTCCAGCAGCCAGTGTTTCTCCAATTCACCATATTCGTACACGGTGGAATAGTATCGGTAATAATCATCCAGCTTTTTGTTCAGATCCTCCAAACGAATCGCGAACAACATTTGCAGCAGTTCCTTACTATCCAGACCACTCTTCTGCACATATCCCCCCCATATATTATGGAGAGGGAATTGCTCCAATAACACTACATCCTGCCGCTGATCGTAAGGGGTGTAGACCATCGCACGCAAAGTCGCACCTACAAGCAAGGTTTCTTTGTAGCCCGCATAATATTCAGCCTCATATTCATGGTCTCTGTGCTCATGCACCAACGCATCCAAACCTTCAAGAAACTGCTTCGCTTTTTCTAGAGAAAGGGTAAACACATCCTTGGGCTTGAAGCCACCGAGATCACGTTCTTCATGAAGCAGTGGATTTTCCCATGAAGGATCATACAAGCCGAATCCATTAGCCGCCGTATATCTGCTGCTCTGCTCTGTAAGCTTATCCAGCAGCTTTTGCTCCTTGGCCGTTGGTTTCTTGATGAGCTCTATTAATGGTTGCATCTGCTCCTGCTGGTCCGAGCGCTGTGGATCTGCGGAGACCTCTGTCAACAGTTCCAGTGCGCCCAATCGCTGCAGTTCGCTTTTGGATTGCAGGAGTCGTTTCAGTGATACCATCAGCTGATCTGCTGGCTGAAGCAGCATTACCTGAATGATCTTCTGACGCAGTGTTCCCGTTTTCAGCTTCAGCAACGCCTCCATTTGCAGCAGCTCTTCAACCGTCAGCGTCAACAGCTTCGCTTTGATCAGAGCATTCTCACGGTTGTTCATGCTTTTATCCGACAGGCTGTCAAAAATAAACTGTCTTTGTACTTCATTCTCGGGGTGATGGACAAACTGGGACAACAATTCCCCTCGCAAATCCGGGCTTAGCTTGTCCTTGAGTGCAATAACCTCGCCAATCCATTCCGGGTCCATGTCATACGCAGCAAGGTACAGCATTTTTTTCACTACATCATCTGGATCGATCCGATAGTGAACAAATTCAAGCACACCGGATGGTCCACCATCCCCTCCCTGCGGAATGTGGGTCAGCATTTGTTTGAACAGATCGAAGTCACGCCGACGCACGGCTTTATCTTCAAAAACAGGCAGTGGCCAGACGTGAACACTCCGTTGATTCTCTCCATTTTCAAAGCTCCAGTTAAACATGTACATGGCATCATAATTCTCAATCACCCAATGTAGTAATTCCAGATCCTGTACTTCAAGATACTGACGTGCGATATGTAACCGCAGCCCTCTGTTCTGACTGTTTGCGAGCACGTATTGTGCAACAATTTGCTGATATACTTGTCCGTGATCCATGATCTGGATGACTTTTCGTTCCAGCTCCTTCTCTTCGATGACAGCCGTTGCCCAAAGACTAATAAACAATTGGTTTGCATCGGCACTTTGCTGCCATTCCTCTCGAACCGCAGGATCAGTCAATGCTTGATGCGCTTGGGTGATGAGCTGAGCAGCAACACGCTGATTTGCCGCTTCAATTCCGATCCCTGTCCATACGGCGAGCGCTCTCACCACCGAACTGAACCGAATCAGGTTGTTGTCGATAATTATTTTTAATATGTATATATACGCCTCAAGTGTTCCTTCATCCATCCGTTCCACAATGCTCTGGCGCAAACCCTCCTGCAGCCTTGCTGCAATCAGCAATTCCCCAACCATCTGGTAAGCATCCACCTGATCGCTCATAAAGATACCCTTAATCATCTCAGTGGTCAGCAATGCATTCTGATTGTCGCCATAGATAATATCATGCAGTCCCTGCTTCATATCGCCGGTTTCATGATCCAGTTCATAGGCAATACAATCCGGTACAACGGCTCTAATCTCATGAAGATAATCAAATTTGTACTCCCGCATGGATACATACTCGTTCAGAGAGAAGCCATGCATCTCCATGCGAAACAAGGCGATCATTTTACGAAAAACCTGTCCAATATGCTGCTCGGGATCGATCGTACGAAAAGGTCTGCGCTCATAATTTTTGCTATAAGGAAAATTCGCGGCACGTTCGGCAATGTAGCGGAACCTCGCCAGAAATGGTTCGCTGACCAGATGTTCCAGCACATCCAGCAATGGACGGAACAATGGAGCTTGCATCTCAGCGGCCATACGTTTCAATAGTATATCTGCATTCAAATAGGCCTTTTCGTCTTCGCGCAAATAGGTGAATCCAGCCATCTCTGCAACATAGCCGGCGAGTTCCTGCTCCATACCATTCAGCGATTTCACTTTTTCCTGCAACGCTTGTTGATACTGTTGAACTTTATCTTCCTGATTCATTCCATTCTCCTCCTCGTCACTCTCTACCACAGACGCCCGGCAAGCATGGTAAAACGGATAAATACCACGTTATCGTCTTCCTGTATAATCAACGGCTCATCCAGTCCCTGCAACTCTTCATCATTGAGAAACACTTTGAATAACCCATCTTCATATGCGGTTATAGCTGTATCCATGGCGCCTTCTATATCAGGGACCCCTTCGTTGTAAATCGCGCCAAAGCCGACTTTGCCTGCTTCCCCCTGCTCCTGAATGTCCTCAGGCATCAGGTAGGCAAGCCATTCCGCTTCATTTTTCTTGTCCTGAAGAGCCTTGAGCTGCTGAGCCACCATGTTCTTAATAAGCTGTCTCGGCGTATCGGTTGTTTCCGGAAGTTCGGCAGCTTGTTTGGCAAGTGCCGGCTTGCGTTTCCCCAGACTTTTCACCGTAATCCATACGTTCACTGGTTACCTCCTATGTATAACTTTATGTTAGAAGAAGCCTCTATCCGCCTTATATCTATATCATCATGGAAAATGGACCAAACTTAAGCTTCTTCCTATTTCGTTATTCATTTAAATATGCGTACATATGTGCCCCTATTGAACATTCTAACGAATATTCCGACCATATTCATGGGCCAATCCTCATATTTACATGCAACTAGCGAACTAATGACCTATATAGCATTTTGACAGTCGGATCGGTCCCCCACAGCAAATAAAAAGAGAACAGTGCGCCCTCGGACAGTCACTGCTCTCTGTATTGTTAAGATGAATATTTCTTCAAAATAATAACCGCATTATGACCACCAAAGCCAAAGGAGTTGGACATGCCTATCTGCATGTCAGCTTCTCGTGCAACGTTGGGTACATAATCGAGATCACACTCCGGGTCGCCCTGCTCTTGATTGATCGTCGGTGGAATGATGCCGCTTCGCAAGCTTTGAATGAGCGATATGGCTTCAGCCCCACCAGCCGCACCCAGCATATGCCCGGTCATCGATTTGTTTGCCGTTACCGGAATATCATAAGCTTCTGCACCGAACAGCTGCTTAATTGCTCGGGTCTCAGAAAGATCCCCCGCCTCTGTACTGGTAGCATGAGCATTAATGACATCAATCTCATGCGGTTGAAGCTGCGCATCTGCCAGAGCGGCTTTCATGGCCAAGTAAGCTCCGCGCCCTTCCGGATGGGTGGCTACCATATGATACGCATCTGAACTGGCACCATACCCAACAATCTCCGCAAGGATGTTTGCGCCTCTAGCAAGGGCATGGGACAAGGACTCCACAACCAGGACCCCGGCGCCCTCAGCCATGACAAAACCGTCTCTGCCTGCATCAAATGGTCGGCTCGCTCCTTCATACGCTTCGTTTCTTGTAGATAGTGCCGTTGCATTACCGAAGCTTGCCAGCGATACTTCGGTGACAGCAGCCTCCGTCCCGCCAGCAAATATCACATCTGCCCCACCATGACGAATCAGCCGGAAAGCCTCACCTATCGCGGTATTACCGATCGAACAGGCTGTCACTGGCGAGAGCGTGGGTCCCCAACAGCCAAACCTCATGCTCACCATGGCCGCAGCCATATTAGATATCATCATGGGCACCAGTGTTGGACTGACTCGTGCAGGCCCACGTTCAGACAGGAGTTTGCCTTGTTCCATCAGGGTCTGTATTCCGCCGATGCCGGAACCGATATATACGCCAACTCGCTCCCTGTCCACATGATCCATCACGAGACCGGAGTCAGTCAGAGCCTGATCTGCTGCCGCAACAGCAAATTGCACGAACCGATCCATACGCCGTGCTTCCTTTCGTCCAAACCGTTCCTCTCCGTCAAAATCACGGACCACTCCTGCTATCTTCGTTTTGTAGGACGTTGTGTCGAACGCCTCAATAGGCGAAACTCCTGATTTGCCTTCCACCAATCCATTCCAAAATGTATGCACATCATTCCCCAAAGGAGAGATAATCCCCATTCCAGTAATAACTACACGTTCCATAATGCATCCTCCTTCAGTGCTCTTTCCATACTTGTTTCGTTCAGTTATGCACTTATATTGCCATTCGTATTATCCTATTACAAGTTGTCAATTATAATAGTATAATGACTACCATGATAAACTCAGGATTGAAGGTGATGGCATGAACCATGATGTCAGGCTACAGGCACTATCCGCTTTTCTGAAAAACCAGCGCTCCAAAATCTCTCCGGAATCCGTCGGATTACCCGCAGGCACCCGCCGAAGAACGCCAGGATTAAGAAGAGAAGAAGTATCCCAATTGGCTGGTGTAAGCACAACGTGGTACACCTGGCTTGAACAGGGCCGGGATATTCAGGTATCTCATTCCGTGCTGGATAACATCGCTTCAGCTCTCAAGCTGACTGCGGATGAACGGAAATATTTATTTTCCCTTGCTCTGGAGTATCATTCGGAACTTTATATCCTGGATGAGAAGCCGCTCCAAATTCATCCTTCCTTGCAGAAAATATTGCAGGAACTTCGCAATTGTCCCACAATCATCTCGGACCGACGCTGCCATATTGTTGGCTGGAACGACGCGGCCCGGCATGTTTTTATGGACTTTGAACAGATTCCTGCTGAACAGCGGAACATGATCAGCTTATTGTTTGAACGAAAGGAATTCCGGAGACTTGCGGTCAATTGGGAGGATTTTGTTAGTGGATTCCTGGCTATTTTCCGTGCTTATTACGGTCAATATGTGGATGATGAATGGTATAACCTGTTTTTGGGTGACATGATGGAAAGATATCCTGATTTTCATACCCTCTGGAAACAAAGCAGTGTTAGCAGCGCCCCGGACGTGTTGATTGAATTTAGACATTCCAGAGCTGGCAAAATGCTTTTTGATCTTACCTCGTTACAGGTTCAGGGAAATGCTGATTTACGGTGCAGCATCTACACACCTGCAACAGACACCGCTACCGAGCGGAAATTGATCCGCCTCATGGAGCCGAAGGCAGAAGGTGATCCTGATGAAAGCTGATGCTGCTCTTTCTCATTTACTCCGTAATGCAGGTTAACAAAAAAGACCCAGGCGATGAGGCCTGGGTCTTCGTATTTGTCTTGGATCATAGGTTTAAAATCATTTCAGTTGCAGATGAACTGAGATCTTATTTAAAAGCCGGGATCGCAATATCCGCATACTTCTCTTCAAAGAAGGCCTTCACTTCTGGACCCGCCATACGCTTCGCCAGTTTCTGAATGGCTTCCGAATCCTTGTTATCTTCCCGGGCAACCAACGTAATGGCAAAATGGGAATCATCCTTCTCCGTAAACAGCGCATCCTTCTTCGGTGTAAGTCCAAGTGGACTCGCATAGGCCGGAGTCATGGCAACCAGATCGGCATCATCCAGCATGCGGGCCAACATCAACAGATCCACTTCTTTGAACTTGAAGTTTTTCGTATTCTCCGTGATGTCTGCTTGCGTTGCATTGAAACCGACGCCTTCTTTCAGCTTGATTAGGCCGTTCTGTTCCATCATCACCAGCGAGCGTCCAATGTTCGACGGATCGTTGGCAATCGCTACCGTTGCACCTTCAGGCAATTCTTCCATGGATTTATACTTCTTGGAATATGCTCCGTAGATCGCATTGTAGATCGGTTGCACAGCTACCAGATTAGCGTTATTTGCTTCATTGTACTGATTCATGTAAGGTACGTGCTGGAAGAAGTTTGCGTCTACTTCTTTGTTCGCCAATGCAGTATTCGGTTGAACGTTATCCGAAAGTACAACTACTTCCAGATTAACGCCATCTTCTTTCAGCAATGGCTTCACAATATCCAACACATCCGTCATTGGCGGAATCAAAGTAGCTACTTTGAGCGTCACTTCTTGTCCGGCTTGGCTACCTTCCTTGGTTCCTTCCGCCGCAGGTGTTTCTTCTTTTTTGCCGCATCCGGCTGCTACCAGCGTCACTGCCAGCAGCATGAGCATTAGTTTTGCTTTCATCTGTATATTTACCCCTTCATCATGTAATCGGTATTGGTCATGCTGTATTGCATTTTTTCTTTGCTGGCCTGTCCCTAATCAGGATCTGCGATCAAGCCAGCGGGATAATCTGCTGCCTGTGAATTGGATCATCTGTACCAGGATAATCATAATGATAATGGTAAATACCATGATTTCCGTCTCAAATCGCTGATAGCCATAACGAATGGCAAAATCACCAACCCCACCACCACCGACGATCCCCATCACCGTAGAGTATGAGATGAAACTGATGGTGGCAGTTGTTAAACCGAGGACGAGTCCTGAACGGGCCTCCACATACAGGAACTTTACCACAAGTTGCATAGTCGATGCGCCCATGGAAGAAGCTGCTTCAACCACACCTTTCGGTACATCAAGCAATGCTTGTTCTACCAGTCTGGCATAATAAGCAATTGCGATGATCGAGAGCGGAACGGTTGCCGCGAGCGTCCCGATGGATGTTCCAACGATCAGGCGGGTGAACGGAATCATAAATACGACCAGCAACAGAAACGGGAAGGAACGAATGATGTTAACAAGACTTCCCAGAATCGTGAACAGAGGTCGATTCTGATAACGTTGCCCTTTTCTGAACAGATACAACAGTGTACCCAGTGGCAACCCGATTAACACTGCCGCCGTGATGGAGATCCCCACCATAACAAAGGTTTCCCCGATGGCTTGCCATATTTCATGCTGATACTTCACAACGGATTCAGGTATCATCGTTATGATCCTCCTGACCGCCATGAAGAGAGGCATTTCGTCCGATAATGGATATATCTTCACCCATCAGTAAGGATGTCAGCAAATCAGGCCGCGGTACCGGTATACTGCGTACTTCCGCTTTCGACAGCGTTTTGACAATCCGTCCCTCTTTCATCACCGATATCCGGTCGCAAAGCTTTCGGGCAACCTCCATCTCATGCGTAACGAGTACAATCGTCACACCCAGCGTTTCATGGACATGACGCAGCACATCCAGAATTCCACTCGTTGTCTGCGGATCAAGCGATGATGTTGGTTCATCACAGAGCAGCACATCCGGACGGCTGGAAAGTGCTCTTGCGATGGCAACGCGTTGCTTTTGCCCTCCGCTTAACTGTGCAGGATATTGATTGGCCTTATCCTCAAGTCCGACAAATCTCAATACTTCCTGTCCCCGCGCAAGCCGCTCGGAACGGGAAACGCCAGCAAGTTCCAGAGGCATGCAGACATTGCCAATCACTGTCCGATTGCTAACCAGATTGAAGTGCTGAAAAATCATGCCAATGGACCTTCGGGCCTGACGCAGACTCCGCTCACTCATCCGGGTCAGATGCTGCCCATTTACAATGACTTCGCCGTCATCCGGCTTCTCCAATCCATTGAGCATGCGCAGAAGCGTGGATTTTCCTGCACCACTGGAGCCGATAATGCCGTGGATCTCTCCCTGGCCTACTTCCAGGGAAACCGAGCTTAGCGCCTCGAATCCCTGATCCTCACGGGACCCACGCTCGTTATAACGCTTGCTTACCCCGTATAATGAAATCATGGGAGATTCCTCCTGCGATTGATCGTACATGGTCCTTTAAGAACACATGAAGAAAGCCCGCACAGCCGATAACCGGAGCGCGAGCAATCCTGTTTATCTATAATAAATCATCATTCGACATGAAACAAGCTTTAACGTGAGATATCTATGTTCAAGTCACTTGCTTCATACATACTGAACCGTCCGTTGGACGACCCGATATAGATTTCATTTCCGAGCCGATTCATGGTTCCATTCTTCGCATCCCGATCACGATGCTCCGGGCTTCCCATTACAACGTCATGTACACGGCCAATCAAGGTACCATCATGTTTATCCATGATCAGAAGATCCTCACCCATCGGCAGCAAAAGCTGATCATCAATCACTAGGTAACTCCCCTGATTGGTAGGATATCGAAGTGACGAAATCGTGTTTTGTGCATTCCAACGTGTTTCTCCTGTATCATATGCAAGGGCTGCTGGATAACCGTTTTGGATTACATATAATTGATCGTCCTCCACGAGGACCCGTTCAATTTTGTCGTTCAGCGTCCATCGTTTTTTACTACTCTTGGCATCATACAAGGTGGTTGTGAAATCTGCATAATCACCATACATTTCCCCGTTTTTGTGCTCACGGATGAGTATCATGCTGTCATTCAGCACTTCGATTTGCTGTCCCATCCGGGCTGGAAACTGTGCATGCTTCTTACCTGTGCTCAGATCGACCAGCACCCACAGGTCATCCAGCAGCATCCAGCGTTCTGGCTGTGCAGCTGCAAACGGATCAAGGCGGATGATTCCATCAAAATAAGGATTCCGATCCAGAGGCTCTATCGTCGATTTTGCCACAGCAATGCTCCACACCGTACGGCCAGATCGCGGATCGGCTGCAATCAATTTATCCTTTTCCCAATACATGACATAAGGATCTTCTGCGCTCTTGTTTAATAATTCATAGCCGGCAGTTAGTTTACGCTTCCATAATGTTTTTCCGTTCTTGCTGTCCAACACGGTTAACCAGCTATTGCTTGAGCCTTCAACAACCGGACTATCAACAACGACTACATTCTTTGCGGCAGTAATGCCTTTCAATCTGATTTGTTTCTGTGGGGTGTACTCCCAAGTGACCTCTCCATCCTTCAACCGGAGATGGCGTATACGATCCATGTATTCTTTCTTATCTGGGTCGTAACTTGTATATATCGTCACAGCTTCACGGTCGGTATCTATATATGCTTGCAGCGCACCATACCCTGAATTGATCTGCCATAGTTTCTGGCCTGAATGACGATTAAGGGCGTATATGGAACCTTCGTAGTAACCCCCACTAAATCCACCGTCATCCCCTTTCATCAGGAGCACATCATTCGTCGCTGCTTGCAAAAAGGTATAGTTGATATCCCCTTGATTCGTCCATATGGGTTTCCAAGGTATTGTTATCGGCAATGATTTGCCTGTGATTTTGGTGGTGAATTCGTATTCATCCGAACGACCGAAGCTCCAATCGGACTCCACCTTGTTTGGATCATCTTGCGGTATGTTCCAGCGTGTTCTGGCAAGCCTGCCGTTCTTATTGAATGTCACCAGAAATTGGGCATCTGTTCGCTCATATCGCCAGGTCTGTCCAATACTCATTGCATAACCCGTGTCATTCAAATTGGCCGAATTCTCTTTCCAGTCCGGTTCACCAAGCCATTGTTTGACTTGTTTGGAGGTTGTTTCTTTGTTCAACATGATATCCGTCAAATGGCGTACAGCCAACGCGGACTGCGATGCATCCTGTTGAAACCAACCATCCGCTACAATGGCTTGCTGCTCTATACTCTGTGCCTTGATCCAGAGCAGTGCAGGTCGATAAGTGAATGATTCCTTGTTCCAGCTTCGTGGAGCGATGGAAACGCCATACCAATCCTTCATCGCTGCAACAATCACCGCCTGGTCTGTAAGGGATGGACTTGGAGCCCAGCTTGTCGAGCTTCCCGGAGCCAGATACAGCTTACTTCCGGGACGAAGACTGAACGTTTGGGGAGTTATAGTCTTCAAACTTCGACTTTCCTTGGATGCGTACCAGCCGGGAATCCAGAATTCCCCTCTGCTGTAATCCTCGAATTTGATCCATTCGCCGCGAACGGCTTGTATTTTAATTTTTGCATTGCTGGAGGTGTAGTATTGTATTCCCATCAGATCAACGGGCACTTTGTTATCTATAACTTGGGTGTACAGGGGCATACCTGCCTCCAAATTCAAGGTATCTCCCTTTTTATAAGTCGTTTTCGCTTGTGCAGACAAGGCTTGAGTTGTCGAACCGGAGCCCTGTCCTGCCCGTGGTTCCGTATCCATTTCCACCAGCATGAACGCCGTAACCAGTACGGCCGATATTCCAGCTACAGTGATCCATAGGTACCCCGTCTTTTGCCACATCGACCCTCTCTTCACGCTCGTTCACCTCATCTATTTGAAGTTATTTCCAATAAAGACGTTTTGAACAAGGAAAAGTTACTGTTACTCCCAAGTATATTTACCAAGCGTGAAATAATTACAGGTCTCACCTTACATCCACAAGCATTGAATTATAAGGGAATGTCATTCCCAATATATAAGCAGCCGTTAACATAATGATAAAATACCCCACAAAACATACATCCGCTTGGGAGTACCCAATCTGAACATAAAACGTCCGGCTCCCGCCTTCCTTGAATCCCTTCGCTTCCATCGCCACCGCCATACGCTGCGCACGGCGGATACTCTGTGCAAGTAGTGGAATAGCATATCGTTTCAGGATGCCATATACATTCCAGCGGGAGCCGCGCTGCCTCGTTTCCCGAATGCGGATGGCATAACGCAGCGTCTGGAATTCATCCAGTAAAATCGGAATCATGCGCATGGCCGCCAGAAAACTATAAGCATACTTGGGTGGAAGCTTCCACTGCTGCATAAGGGAATAAAAAAGTCGAACAGGCTTGGTCGTCAGGCCGAACAATAATCCGGCAGCCGCCATACTCAGCGAACGAAATCCTAGGTGCAACCCGCGATAGAAGCTCTCTTCGGTAATATGAATCAATCCCCACTGAAACCAGGTGGTCTCGCCCTTACCAAACATGATCATTCCTGTAGAGGTGGAGATAAATACCAGAACGAACGGAGACGCGTACAGCAATAACCTGGGCCATGGGTGACCTGTCCAGACCAACAATAACAGCATGACAACTGCCACATTAGCCATTACATTCAGGTTGTGAACAAGAATGACGAAGACAAACAGCAATGTCAGGAAAATCATTTTCAATCCCGGATTCACCGCGTGAAGCCAGGTCTCACGATGAGGAAACGAGAGCTGCATCCGTTAACCTCCCCTCATCCACCGTCCAGACCCGGTTGCAATAACGCTTCACAATTTCCCGGTCATGCGTAACCATCACAATAGCTGTCCCTTCACGCCGCAGCCGTTCCAGCTGTGATAACATGGCAAAGGTATTGCGCGCATCCTGTCCAAATGTAGGCTCATCCAGTAACAAAATACGCTGTTCTCGCACCAGAGCAGACGCTACACTCAATCGGCGTTTCTGTCCCATCGACAGTTGGTAGGGATGCCGCTCGGATAGCTCTGTCAGTCCGAATTGCTCCAGCATATGATCAGTCCGAACATTTCTTTCTTTGGCAGTTAGTTTGCCGCCCAGCAAGGAAAATCCCACTTCATCCCTGACCGTATTTGTCACGAATTGAAATTCAGGATTCTGGAATACAAAGGCAATGTGATCTGCAAGCTGTTCCGTTTTTCCGGCCGATTGTCCTTCCACAACATAATGACCTGTCGTTTTTAGGATATTCATCATGGACAGCAATAATGAACTTTTACCTGCCCCGTTAGCTCCGACAATCCCCACCCAATCTCCGTAACATACCTTGGCCTGTTCCACCTGAATGAATGGCGTTTTTCCGCGCCATCCGGTGAATTTCTGCATTTCCAGGGCTGGCCGGAGCTGAGCAGAAGCTCGCTCTTCTTTGTTACCCATACTTTCAGTTTCTGCGGTCGCATAAAGAATAATAGGCTCTTGGTTGACCAACACCTGTGACCTCGTCTGGCCCCGCTCTTCCCAAACCCCTGGATACCAGATTCCGTATTCTCTCAGCATATTCCGTCCATCCGTAAACACCTGATTCGCAGGGCCATCCGCTACAATCTTACCTTCAGGCGACAATACGATGATTCGATCTACCCAATCGACAATTTCATTAATTTTATGTTCAACGATAATGAGTGTTTTGTCCTGTGCAATCTGTTTCACCGTATCCCACACCTGTGAGGTTCCCTCATCATCCAGCAGCGCCGTTGGTTCATCCAAAAAGAGTACGTACGGCTCCATCGCAAGAATCGAAGCCATCGCAAGACGCTGCTTCATGCCCTGAGACATGGATTGTATCAGTGTTCGATTATGTTCAAAGTGTAATCCTACTTGTTCCAAGTATTGATGGATAAGAACTGGCATCTGCTCGCGTGGAATATTCCGGTTTTCAAGGACAAAAGCAATCTCTTCATCCGTATATGACATACAGAACTGGGTGTCCGGGTCTTGAAAAACAATGCCGGGCTGTTCAGGCACCTGTATATCGTCACACTTCATCGGAATCTCCACAGATCGCGGAATCAGACCGCTCAGAATTTGCAACAAGGTCGATTTGCCCGAGCCACTGGGTCCAAGTAACAACACTTTCTCCCCTTGACGCACAGAGAGAGACAGGCCTTGAAACACCAAGGCCTTCTCTCCCGGGAACTTGCATCTTAGATTCGTAACACCTGCCGCCTGCGCATTCCCCTTCGTGATCATCTAGTCCAATGCCTCATAATCCTGCTTTGAAACTGGTCTGAGTGAGCGCGTAACCCCTGTCAGCTCCAGCGCTTTGGCCAGATAATAGGCGAATACACCCGCAATCAGAATACTACCTATGAAGCGGAAGCCGATAAACAGCGTATAATTCCACGCCGAGAGTGAATCGATGTACCCGTACTGATAATCCAGCAATAGCGATGCAGCTGCTGCTCCAATCGCTGCGAGGCAGGTGACAAACAGGTTCGTTTTTCGATACAGCATTGCAGCAAAGAATATCTCTGCCCCCAGTCCTTGAAACAAGCCATACACCAGTGTGGACATCCCCCATTCACTTCCTAGAAAAGCACTCACTGTTGATGCCGCAACTTCAGCGAGAATAGCCACGCCCGGCTTACGGATAATGACAAAAGCAAACGTGCCCGCCATAAACCACATGCCATAGATCATCTGCTCTGCATGAACGCCGAACGGCTTCATCAGATCATACGTAGGCCCCCATATTTTGTAGATTACTCCAAACACAACCGCAATCACGATCGTTACCAGGATATCGGTTAATTTCAATTTGTTACTGCGTACTTCTGTCGACATGTTCTCTACTTCCTTCCTCTGTTTCCCTTGGATTATAAAAAAAACAAAAAAGCCTCCCCGGTTACCAGGCAGGCCATACGCACAGTTTACAATTCTCACGATGCTACGGATTAGGCAAATATGGAGAAAGAAGAAAACAAACGACACCATCCCCGTCACATCAGAAAAAATCCCATTGCACCCAAGAAACGCTGACATCTATCATCTATTCCTTATCCTTAATCCTTACCATTGCACATCGCAAATTCATGTTCTCTACGCTGGCATTACCCAGATCAGATAAACGGTCAGCGGCACAAGGCCACTCTCTCAGCCCAACTTCATTGAGCTCCCGGTTCACTTATTTCATTGCTTCTACTGTACAACACATGGGTATTTGTGACAATCCCGATAAGAGAAAATCTAGTTTAACCTAGGGGAAAGAGTGATTAAATATATGATTCTTCTTGCGGAAATATGCTTCTGACATCTCACAACGGTGCAAACGGGAGCGAATGACGTGTGTCAGGTTCATTTAGACCAAAAATAACGCCAACAAGGGTTGTCCCCCGTCATTGTCATGACTTATGGGACAGCCCCTTTTAATTGGCATGCTTCAACTCGTTTATAGGAAAATGATTACGAACCGCCACGCCCCGTATTTAATATTGTGTATTCCCGGATTGACTTGTTTTGCCTGATGCAAAGCCTTTGAACAAGGTCGGTACTTTGGAGTAACGTGTATTTGTAATTTTCCCTTGCGATGTACTGCTGTCCGTACGCATAATAGAATCTTTGACATTGGAAATGTCCGAGTTGTCGAGCGTCATGTTCACGGCGAAGGTTGTTCCACCATTTTGACGCACCAGCTTGCCAATATCGTCTGCACGGAAATTTTTAATGTTAATCGTCCCCGCTGCATTGATTTGAAACACTTTATCATAGGCTTTGTAAGCTGCCCCGCCCGTAATGTTGACCGTGCCGGCTGACTTCAGAGTCAGAGCATCCTCGCCTACATCCTCCCAAACCACATTTGATATCGTACAGTTACCGTAACAATGAACACCATCAGCTGCAGGCGAACCGATAATCACATTTTTGAGCGTAGCGCCTGCCTCCAAGCGAAATACCGGCTTCTGATCTTCTGCTTGAGATCCATCTCCCAGTGTGGAGGGGTTAGCTACATAGGTTTGGCCTTTGCCGTCAAACGTTTCACCCTTGGCTACAATAATTGTTGAGTTTACAACGGTAGGTGCAGCTAAAGCGGGGATTGCACCAAATAATGAAGCGACCAGACCGGCGGACAGCAACAACGTCAACATTTTTTTCATAACTTAAATCCTCCCTTATTCTGATATTTGGCGTACAAGCAAGAGCTTGTCCTTACGGAACCCCTTCAGAGGTGCACCTCTGGTTCGGAACCTACCCTAATCCTACCAAAAAAGGGATGTTACGATAATAATCATTAGCTTAGATATAGAAACGACAGCATCATGCCTGTGATCTCGGCATTTTTTGCAGCGCACTTCAACATCGGATGTGCCGATCTCAACTTCGGGTATGCTTCATTTACAACTCGTAATCTATGGTTAGATGCTCCTTTATCGTTCTGAGAAAAAATGAAAGACCACTTCATCTGTTTCCAGACAATGTGGTCTCTATTATTTTGATCTCTGATTTTATTTAAAAATTACACTTTAGGCTCCAAACCGTTGACGATATCCGCACTTCCGACATAATTCCTCCACCGCTTCCCGTTTGGAGAAACCATAGAACAGATTGTTTGCTCGTTCACCATCTACTATCTCCGAGAACGACTTTTCGTGAACGTTGCCCAAGTTAATTACACCCTCACCGTCGAGGCAGCATGGAACCACAGTTCCATCGACAAGCACAGCTGCTTGACTGCGAAGCGCATGACAGAAGCCTTTACCGTCATCTTCCGGTGCATCCAGACTCGGCCATTGGAATTCGTGATCCTGATTGAGGTACACATTATGCGCAATTTTCACACCGCTGCCTGGCACCACCTTTTCCTCAATGCGGAAATCCAGATTAAACTCCCGTTCAAGAACCTCCAGCGTCTCCCGGTTACGGTTCATCTGGGCATTTGTGAAGTTATCCTGTGTCAGATTCCAGAGACGGAAAGAAATAATAACATTGTGCTTCACTGCTTCCCGGACAAAAGACAACACATTGCCCAGATAGCCCTCACGATCTGTCGAACCTTCGTGTCCATCAAAGCTGTGCAAAGAAAAGTTCATCTGACGCAGCGCCGGTTTGCCGAGCAACTTGTGTTGGGTCTTGGGCAGCAGTGTACCATTCGTCGTAATGTTAACCTTGAACCCCTTCTCATGCGCGGAATCGAGTAACAAATCAATTTTGGGATGAAGCAGCGGCTCACCTTTGACATGTAAATAAATATGCTTGGTATGGGGTTTGATCTGATCCAATATATTGTTGAAGACTTCAGGGTCAATGAAATTTTTGGCACGTTTGGTCTGCGGGCAGAAGCTGCATGCCAGATTACATATACTTGTGATCTCAATATATACTTTCTTGAACGTTTTCAACTCGGGGTCCCCATTCTGCTCAGGAGGGAGAACAGTCCCACCCTCATTTATGATCCGGCCCATATGTGCCACCACTATTATATCGGGTTAGAGAGCCAAGGTAAATCGACCCGCATGTTAATTTTCTTTTCCTCCCTTCCCGGGCGTCTTCTTACTTGTACATCTGAGCAGTTGCCCTTCTGATCGAAGAGCTTAATTCGCTGTTCATTCAAACGGTTAGAATCTTGGGTTACTTTCCTAACTCACATTCCTCGCACTTCTTTTAGGACGCCCTCTTTACATTCCACTTGCATGTGATATATGCTGAACACACAACTGCATATCTTGAACATTGCACTAGGGGAGCCTTGCGGCTGAGACGAATCGAACGATTCGGACCCTTTGAACCTGATCTGGATTATACCAGCGGAGGGAAGTGGAGCGGCCTATCCGTAAGCGGATTTTTTCATGTTAATGATGAAATTTAATATGAATTGAACGTATAGACCCACTCATTTCTCTGGAAATGGGTGGGTCTTTTTCGCGTTCTGCGGCAGATCAGAAGGTGTAATTAAAGATCCCGCAGTTTGAAGTTTGAATCAGAAGGGGGAACGGGACGAGATGGATAACGACATAACCATTCACAACATGAGCTTTGCTTTCCCGAAAAAAAGGGATTCCCCCGTGCTCTCCAATGTGTCGATGCGTGTAGCGGAAGGCGAATTCGTCTCCCTCATCGGTTCCAGCGGCTCCGGTAAAAGCACTCTCTTCAAGCTGCTGGCAGGCTTGCTTGAGCCAACCCACGGAACCATCGAAATTCCGTGGGTTCGCGAAGGAGAGCGGCTTGGACGCGTGGCCTACATGCCGCAAAAGGACCTCCTGTTATCTTGGCGAACCGTCATGGAGAATTGCATGCTCCCCTCCGAACTTGCTTCAGGGCGGCAGGACAAGGCAAAGACGCAGGCGGACATCCTGGCTGGCCTCGACAGATTTGGCTTATCCGGCTACGCGCATGCGTATCCGTACGAACTGTCCGGCGGCATGCGGCAGCGAGTCGCAATGCTGCGCACCCTGCTTACAGGCGGCCAGCTGATGCTGCTGGATGAACCATTCGGTGCACTCGATGCCCTGACCAAACGGGAGATGCATCGCTGGCTGCTAGAACTCTGGGGAAGTTTGGGCAAAACCGTGTTGTTCATCACGCATGATATTGAAGAAGCCTTGCTGCTCAGTGATCGAATTATCCTGTTAACTCCAGGGGGACAAAGCCAACAGCTGCAGGATATAACGGTACCTTTGCCGCGTCCAAGACATTCAGACATGATCTATGAACCGGCTCTCGTTCAGATGAGACGACTACTGGAGGAACAATTGCATGCGAAACGGTAACTGGAGATGCAGCATGAAGGATAGTGTAAAGCGTTGGCTTGCCCGTTATGGTCTGTTTCTCTTGCTCATGCTGTTACTGCTCGTCATCTGGGAGTGGATTGTGAATATGGGATGGGTGCCCTCCTTCATCATTCCAGCCCCTACGGCAATTGCCAGTTCGCTATATGAGCATCGCCGACTCCTGTTGGCTACACATTTACCTGCTACCTTGATGGAGGTTGTCGTTGGTTTTGGCTTGTCCATTGGTGCCGGAATTGCACTTGCGACAGGCATGCATATGAACCGATCCATTGAAAAGGCGTTATATCCCTTCATCGTAATTAGTCAGACGATTCCACTAATCGCTTTGTCCCCCGTCTTTATCCTGTGGTTTGGCTACACGCTGTGGAGCAAAGTCGCGGTGGTATTCCTGATCGCGTTCTTCCCGATTGTCGTGAGCACCTATGATGGCCTGCGCCAAGGTGATCCGGAACAGCGTGAACTGCTGCTGACGATGGGGGCCAACAAGTGGGATATTTTTCGTAAACTCCAGATTCCACTTGCCCTTCCCTCCTTCTTTTCAGGACTGAAGATGTCTGTGGTGTACTGCGTAGTTGGTGCAACGATTGGAGAATGGCTCGGCGGAAGTAAGGGCCTTGGCTATTTCAGCCGCAGAATGTCGAGCAATATGAACACGGATGCCATGTTCGCCGCTATTGTGCTGTTATCCCTGCTTGGTATTGCCCTGTTTGTACTTATTGCATGGCTGGAGAGAAGATTCGCTACAAAACGTCATGCAGGTAGATTTTAAAACAGAAAAAGGAAACGAGGAACTTTAAATTATGAATACAAAGCATATCTATTCCCTGCTCCCCCTCCTTCTTATAACCCTGATGCTGATCGTTAGCGGGTGCGGAAATACGGGTACCAACACACCTGCTATTGATTCAGCTCCCGATGTAAAAGATACAGAATCATCTGCGACCAAAACGTCATCAGATTCCAAAGATAAGCTGTCCATCATGCTCGATTGGTACCCGAATGCAGTACATTCCTTCATCTATGTTGCACAGGAGAAAGGTTACTTCACGGACCAAGGTCTGGATGTCGATGTCCAGATGCCCGCCGATACGAATGACTCACTCAAGCTTGTTGCTGCGGGGAAAATCGATCTGGCACTAAGCTACCAGCCGCAAATTTTGCTCGCGCGTGGGGAGAACATTCCTGTACGTTCCATTGCAGCCATCGTTAGGCATCCGCTTGTGCATCTGTTGACTGAAGCAGATGGTAAAGTAAAGTCGCCAAAAGATCTTGAAGGGCTCACTGTCGGCTATTCCTCAATTCCCCTGTACGAAGCGATGGTGCGTACGATGATCATCCAGGATGGAGGTAATCCTGACAAGATGGATCTTGTGGATGTGGGATTCGACCTGATTCCTTCCCTCGCTTCCGGACAGGCGGATGCCATTATGGGTGGTTTTATTAACCATGAGCTATTGATTTTGGAAAAAGAAGGCCATGCGATAAATTCATTCAATCCCGTCGATTACGGCGTACCTGATTATTATGAACTGGTCCTCACTGCAAGTGAGGTGGGCATTGAAACGAAAAAGGATCAGCTTACACGCTTTATCAAAGCCATACAGGAAGGACAGAAATACGTAACGGAACACCCCGAGGACGCGTTGAACATTCTGCTCGCACATGAGAACGAAACCTCTCCGCTTGACCCGGAGATCGAAACCAAAAGCTTGAATATTTTACTGCCCCTGATGAATGAAGAAGGTCAGCCGTTTGGTGGACAGGACGCCTCGTCTTGGGAAAACGTTCGTGCATGGCTGCTCCAAAGTGAATTGATTCCAGATTCCGTGAAGGCTGAGGATGCTTTTATT
This sequence comes from Paenibacillus sp. 11B, assembly GCF_030487755.1. Taxonomy (NCBI): domain Bacteria; kingdom Bacillati; phylum Bacillota; class Bacilli; order Caryophanales; family Paenibacillaceae; genus Paenibacillus; species Paenibacillus sp. 11B. Next base: position 246,875 of record NZ_JAUKNS010000005.1, read on the forward strand.
AACTTGCAGGGCGAGTAAGGAAATCGCTTGCTGAATGAGATCAAGCAAAATTCGAAAGTTGTCATTCATTATCCATGTCGGAACTACCTGAGTAGATTCGGGATTCAGTTCCTGGACGAATAGAATTCTTATCGAGGATTTGGATCTTGAATTAAGCTTTACAAATGGACTTTACAGCTATCCGTGAATAGTTTTTAACTCCCATCATTTATTGGAACCCACATAATTCAACAAATGTTGCAGAATTAACAACTGATATAAAGGCAACCATCCCTGCCTGCGATTTTTGATCAAGTTGCTTATTTATAAGGAGGATCTCATATGTCTTATCTGGAACGTGTTCGTACGCAAAATCCACTTGTTCATAACATTACTAATATTGTCGTTGCTCCCTTTACCGCCAACGGTTTACTTGCACTCGGTGCATCTCCCTTTATGGCCTATGCGCATGAAGAAGTGGCAGATGTCGCCAAAATTTCAGGAGCGGTTGTATTGAACATTGGCACTCTGGACGAAAGGGTAGTTGAAGCGATCCGCCTGGCTGGTCAATCGGCGAATGCAAATAACGTGCCTGTTGTGCTTGATCCGGTCGGAGCTGGGGCAACCCCCTATCGTACGGAAACGGTCCAGATGCTCCTTCGTGAGCTTCGCCTTACGGTATTGCGTGGCAATGTGGCGGAAGTCGCCAATGTCATCGGTGAGAGCTGGAGTATCAAAGGCGTGGATGCAGGTCAAGGCGAGGGAGATCGCGTCGGAATAGCCGAACGGGCGGCACAAAAACTCGGCTGTGTGGTTGTCATTACCGGACGAGAGGATGTTATTACGGATGGACAAACGACGTTCCTGACGAGTAATGGACATGCCTTGCTTACCCAAGTGACCGGTGCTGGCTGCTTGCTCAGTTCAGTGATTGGTGCTTTTGCAGCCATAGCGAAATCAGGTGACGATTTGCTGAACAGCGTTGTGGAAGCACTCGCTTTTTATGGCATTGCAGCAGAAATTGCGGCGGAACGTACCGCTGACCAGGGACCGGGCAGCTTCCAAATCGAATTGCTGAATCAACTGGCCCTAGTGACACCTGACATTATCGCAAAACGGGTACAGGTTCGCCAGATCGATGGAGGTGCGCAATGAGTATTGCGCAGGCTTTGACGATCGCAGGTTCGGATAATGGCGGCGGCGCTGGAATTCAGGCCGATCTGAAGACCTTTCAGGAGCTCCGCGTATACGGCATGACTGTAATTACAGCCATTGCTGCCCAAAATACAACAGGTGTGCAGGGCGTCTTCCCTATCTCATATGAAGGTATCGCTCAACAGTTAGATTCAACCGGTGATGATTTTCAGCCCTCAGCGGTAAAGACAGGCATGCTCTACAGTGCCGAGATCATTCGGCTGGTCGCGGAGAAATGGCAGCAATATGCCTGGTCCAATCTGGTCATTGATCCGGTTATGGTTGCCAAAGGCGGCGCCCCCCTGTTACAACAGGAAGCCGTTCAGGCGCTAATTACAGAGTTAATGCCTCATGCACTGATCACGACACCGAATATTCCGGAAGCCGAGCTGCTCACCGGGATGTCCATTATGAATTTGGGTCAGCGTGAAGAAGCTGCCAAGCGGATCGTGCAGATGGGCTCGACGTATGCTTTGGTGAAGGGTGGTCATGATGAGGGAAGTGGCATGATTGTCGATGTGCTCTATGATGGGCAGTCATTTCATTACCTGGAGAATGTTCGGGTGGTGACACGACATACCCATGGAACGGGATGTACGTATTCTGCAGCCATTACTGCCGAATTGGCGAAGGGTTCCTCTGTGCTTGCTGCCGTCACGACGGCGCGAGCATTCATTCAGGCGGCTATCGAAGATGAGCTAGGGATTGGGGCCGGGCATGGGCCGACGAATCATTTTGCGTATCAGCGCAGACAGCGGGGTGAGCAGTGATGCGCGGTCTAGATGCAGATGCGATACGCCGTGTGATGCAGGTGTATTTGGTGATGGGCAGCATGAATACGACGCGTGACCCGGTGGAGGTGCTTCGCCAGGCCATCGCTGGCGGCATTACGATGTTCCAGTTCCGGGAAAAAGGAACTGGCGCTCTGGTTGGCGAAGCACGCATCACGCTTGCGATGCGGCTTCGCGAGGTGTGCAGCCAGCACGGCATACCGTTCATCGTGAACGATGATGTAGAGCTGGCTGTAGCGGTGGAGGCCGACGGCATGCATGTCGGCCAGGACGATGCGGACGCGGCGCTGGTACGCGCCCGCATCGGAGAAGGGCGGATGCTTGGCGTATCCGCCCACTCCGCGCTGGAAGCCCGCCGTGCCGTGCAGGCGGGCGCCGACTATCTTGGCGTCGGGCCCATGTACCCGACGCGGTCCAAAGCGAATGCCCACGCTGTGCTGGGCCCCGCCGGGGTGGCCGAACTGCGCGCAGCAGGCATCGCAGTTCCGGTGGTAGGTATCGGCGGCATTACGCCCGATACCACGGCCGCCGTGATGGCGGCAGGAGCCGACGGCGTAGCCGTCATCTCCGCCATCGCGGGCGCGGCCGATGTGCGCGCAGCGGCTGCGCAGTTCGCTGCGGCGGTGCGCGGGATGCAGGCGTAGCCATGTGCTCCCTGCACCGCCAGCCCTTGTGCTGCACCAAGTGCATGGTGCAGCCTAACACACTTTGCCTCCTCTCCATAATAGAGGAGGCAGTCTCACTACCCATACAGCGCAACAGTCTATAACATGGACAAGCAATACTCCTGTAAGCAACGGATTATTGAAATTATCCAAGCTTTCAATGATTTACTCATTACACATTTACTCCACTGTTCAGTCACCCAATCCATTCTTAAGATGCGGTTTCCATGCTCGCATCTTGTTTTTTCATTTTCCCTGTTGACTCTCACGTAACGTGACGCTGTACAATCGGTGGTGTAAGGAGGTTTTAATCATGGCCATGAAAGTAAAAGAAGTAGCCGAACTTGTCGGGATCAGTGTGCGCACACTGCATCATTATGATGAGATCGGACTGTTAATACCGGACGAAGTGACTTCTGCCGGGTATCGACTGTACTCAGATGCCAATCTGGAAATGCTGCAGCAGATTTTATTTTTCAAAGAACTCGATTTCTCCCTGAAAGATATCAAGAAAATTATAAACAATCCCTCTTTCGATCAGGAGGAAGCCCTAAATATGCATCGCCGTATTCTACTGGAGAAGCGCCAGCGGTTGGACCAAATGATTGCCACCATTGATAAATCAGTTCAACACGTGAGAGGAGAAATTAAAATGACAGCCAAGGAACAATTCGAAGGGTTTAATTTCAGTCATAATCCGTATGAGCAGGAAGCGCGGGAACGTTGGGGAGACCAAGCCGTAGATCAGGCTAATCAAAAATTACAGAACCAGCCTCCTGAGAAGCAAAAAGCCCTATCCGATCAAATGAACTCAATCTACACCCGACTGGCAGCAATTCGTCACATTGACCCCACATCTGCCGAAGCTCAAGCCGGTATCTCGGAATGGTACACCTATCTGAACAACATGGGTAATTATTCACCTGAAGCTTTCAAAGGGCTAGGGCAGATGTACGTGGAAGACGAACGCTTTACACGCAATATTGATCAATTCGGCGAAGGCTTGGCTGTATTTATGCGGGATGCCATGAATGCCTTTGCTGATCGAAACAGCTAATCAGGCAATAAGCTGTAGTTCCATTTTGCCTCATCCGATGTCCACCACAATTAGGTATTCATGTCCTTACTTGGACGATTAGAACGTTAGAAGATCACTTGGATCTACCTCTTGCTGAGTTCATTCAAAAAGGGACGTACGCCATTGGCCTACGTCCCCTTTTTCGTATCTCAGCCGCAATGTGAACGGGCTTTAAAACCATTCACTCTGAGTACTTTTTTTTCTTGCAACAATAACTGTATTCCACAGAATTTCTGCGTCTTCCAGTCGAATCAGTTAAGCTCTTGGAGCGTGATCAGATGACGATGCATCCGATGCCAGACTGGTCTTTACCATCCGTCCTGGAATCTGCCATGCCGATACGATCGCCAGTACGATGAATAACAGATCAACCGGCTCGCTGAAATAATCCGTAAAGGTTTCCACAAATGCACTTACCATCTCACCATCGAACACCAGATCCATCACGCTCGCATCGCTGAACAACTCGGATGTAAAATACACCACCGTCAGATATTTCCCAAGCAAAATACCGATAAGTGCAAATATAACTGCGATGACTTTATGTACCGTCGCGATCCGTTTGTTTGAGAATAATACAACCGCATAGCCTGTTAGCGCCCCAATGACAATAGCAATGAGCCCAAGCTCTCTTTCTGTCATAGCAGCGATCACTGCCCAGACAATACCCCCTACAACTGCTGCCAATAAACCACCAACGATTGGCATGCCGATCTTGATCCCTTGTTTCTCTTCCACGTTGACTTTCCCTCCTGAGTCATGCTTATGCTTATTTTCCAGAATTCACCTTTCCTATGAAACCACAAAACCTGCTTTTATTCAACAAATTTCTATGCTTAGGTAAGCAGATTATTGATTTTTAGAACAGGCACATTTGCCTATGATTCACATAATATGCTGTAAAAAGAGGTATGGAAGGAGCAACTCCCTTGTACAGTTATCCTTATTATCGGAATGACAGCATGATCATAGCTCAGGTTACGAAAGCCATAAACGGAGAATCCTCAGCTATTGCCTGTTATACTAAACTTGCCGAATTGGCACCAACTACAGAAGAAAAAATGCGTATTCTGGAGATACGCCAGGATGAAATGAAGCATCTTCAATATTTTATTAGTATTTATGTATCCTTGACGGGAGTTCAGCCCACTGTCCAAATCTCCCAGGATTGTCCATCCGAATACATCGCGGGAATTCACTATGCCTTCAAAGATGAGCAACAGACCGTCGAATTTTATTCTGATGCTGCAGATCAGGCCACTGACCCGCATATTAAAGAAACATTTAGACGGGCTGCCACAGACGAGCAAAGGCATGCCGTATGGTTCCTGTACTATCTGACAAAGCATAAACCAAGCTCTACTGTAAAATAAAAACACATCCCCTCCTATTGGCATGGGAGGGGATGTGTTTTTATAATGATTTCTTATTTAGATTTTTTTAGACGGCATAATGACAGCAGCAATCTGTGCCAAAATGGCATCCACCGATGCTGGGTCATTCACGTCATACTCATCGATGTTCAAACGCAATACCGGACAAGCCGTAAATTGATTAATCCATACCGAATAGCGCTCATGCATATGCTCCCAGTAGGAACGATCCGTCTGGATCTCCATTTCTCGTCCACGTTCCGTAATTCGATTCAGGATGGATGGCAGACTACCCTCCAGGTAGATCAGTACATCCGGATGAGGGAAATATGGTGTCATCACCATCGCTTCAAACAAACTACTGTATGTCTCGAAATCCGTAGCCGACATTGTACCCTGATCCGCATGCATTTGCGCAAAGATGCCGGTATCCTCATAAATGGAACGATCCTGTACAAATCCGCCGCCCAGTTCAAAGATTTTCTTCTGTTCCTTGAAACGCTCTGCCAGGAAGTAAATCTGCAAATGGAAGCTCCAACGTTCAAAGTCATGATAGAACTTCTCCAGATATGGATTGTGGTCGACTTGCTCAAGAGAGGTCTTGAAATTTAAACGCTCTGCCAGAGCTGCAGTTAGTGTGGATTTGCCCACCCCTACAGTACCTGCTACCGTGATTAATGCATTCGTGGGAATGCCATAGTTGTTCATGTGATATACTCCTTTACCTGATTAACAATCTGTTTGAAATGTTCGGGATGTTCTACAAAATCGAGCTGTTCCGCATTCACCTTAATGATAATCGGCGGATTCGGGCTGTTAGCCAGGTAGGCCATACCTGTTTTGTAATCTGCGATCAACTGTTCCATATACGCCGGGTCCATATCCTGCTCAAAAGACCGTCCACGTTTGTTGATGCGTTGCATCAATGTATCGAGTTCAGCTTCAATATATAGCACCAGATTGGGTTTCGGCAGATCATCCGTTAAGAGATGATAAATTTGACGGTATTTGTCCCGTTTTGTTCCTTTTAGGGTACGATCGGCAAAAATCATATTTTTATAGATATGGTAGTCCGAAATAACGGGAGTGTTCTGTTTAATATAGTGAGCGCCCGTGTCTTCCAGTTGCTTGAATCGGTTGCACAGAAAAAACATTTCAAGCTGGAAGCTCCACTCATCTATATCCTGATAGAAGGAAGCCAGAAAGGGATTCTCTTCTACAATTTCTTTGACCAGCGGAAGATTCAATTCCTGGGAAAGCATTGTTGCCAACGTTGTTTTCCCGGCTCCAATGGGACCTTCCACTGCAATAAACGGTGCGGATTTCATCGTGTTCCAGTTCCTCCTCGTACTCATGCGTGTTTCCGTTTCTTTATAGACCTCACCTATTGTATCACAGCTTCGATGATGGGAAGGCCAGTATTTTATGTATAAAATGAGTTTTATCTCTACGGACTAAGATAAATAAGACATTATAATAATCCCTAAAATTCATAATAAAAGAAAAAGACACGATCGCTTATATACGATCGTGTCTTTCGATTGCTTGGCGGCGTCCTACTCTCCCAGGACCCTGCGGTCCAAGTACCATCGGCGCTAGAGGGCTTAACGGTCGTGTTCGGGATGGGTACGTGTGGAACCCCTCCGCCATCGCCACCAAACGCATAGCTTAGCCTTACCTTCAGAGATTATTCTCTGAAAACTAGATCCGAAACGAAATTCGCGATGTATCACCTGCATATCTTGGATAAGCCCTCGACCGATTAGTACTGGTCAGCTCCATGCATTGCTGCACTTCCACCCCCAGCCTATCTACCTCGTCGTCTTCAAGGGGTCTTACATACTGGGAAATCTCATCTTGAGGGGGGCTTCACGCTTAGATGCTTTCAGCGCTTATCCCTTCCGTACATAGCTACCCAGCGGTGCTCCTGGCGGAACAACTGGTACACCAGCGGTACGTCCATCCCGGTCCTCTCGTACTAAGGACAGCTCCTCTCAAATTTCCTACGCCCACGACAGATAGGGACCGAACTGTCTCACGACGTTCTGAACCCAGCTCGCGTACCGCTTTAATGGGCGAACAGCCCAACCCTTGGGACCTACTTCAGCCCCAGGATGCGATGAGCCGACATCGAGGTGCCAAACCTCCCCGTCGATGTGGACTCTTGGGGGAGATAAGCCTGTTATCCCCAGGGTAGCTTTTATCCGTTGAGCGATGGCCCTTCCATGCGGTACCACCGGATCACTAAGCCCGACTTTCGTCCCTGCTCGACTTGTAGGTCTCGCAGTCAAGCTCCCTTATGCCTTTGCACTCTTCGAATGATTTCCAACCATTCTGAGGGAACCTTTGGGCGCCTCCGTTACTCTTTAGGAGGCGACCGCCCCAGTCAAACTGCCCACCTGACACTGTCCCCGCACCGGATTACGGTACCAGGTTAGAACCTAGATACGATCAGGGTGGTATCCCAACGGTGCCTCCACGCAAGCTGGCGCTCACGTTTCAAAGGCTCCCACCTATCCTGTACAGATCGTACCCAAATTCAATATCAAGCTGCAGTAAAGCTCCATGGGGTCTTTCCGTCTTGTCGCGGGTAACCTGCATCTTCACAGGTATTAAAATTTCACCGGATCTCTCGTTGAGACAGCGCCCAAGTCGTTACGCCATTCGTGCGGGTCAGAATTTACCTGACAAGGAATTTCGCTACCTTAGGACCGTTATAGTTACGGCCGCCGTTTACTGGGGCTTCGGTTCACAGCTTCGGATTGCTCCTAACCGCTCCCCTTAACCTTCCAGCACCGGGCAGGCGTCAGCCCGTATACTTCGCCTTACGGCTTCGCACAGACCTGTGTTTTTGCTAAACAGTCGCTTGGGCCTTTTCACTGCGGCCCCCTCGTGCTATTCACACTACCGGGGCACCCCTTCTCCCGAAGTTACGGGGTCATTTTGCCGAGTTCCTTAACGAGAGTTCTTCCGCGCGCCTTAGAATTCTCTTCTCGCCTACCTGTGTCGGTTTGCGGTACGGGCACCATCACCTGGCTAGAGGCTTTTCTTGGCAGTGTGAGATCATGACCTTCGCTACTCTAATTTTCGCTCCCCATCACAGTCCAGCCTTACGATGTGCGGATTTGCCTACACATCAGCCTCACTGCTTAGACGGACATCCATCAGTCCGCGTCACTACCCTGCTGCGTCCCCCCATTGCTCATAACGGCTTACGGTGGTACAGGAATTTCGACCTGTTGTCCTTCGACTACGCCTTTCGGCCTCGCCTTAGGTCCCGACTTACCCTGAGCGGACGAGCCTTCCTCAGGAACCCTTAGGCTTTCGGCGGATCAGATTCTCACTGATCTTTTCGTTACTCATACCGGCATTCTCACTTGTATAATGTCCAGCGCTCCTTACGGTACACCTTCAACCCTTATACAACGCTCCCCTACCCCTGATGCAAAGCATCAAGCCATAGCTTCGGTGGTGTGTTTAGCCCCGTTACATTTTCGGCGCAGAGTCACTCGACCAGTGAGCTATTACGCACTCTTTCAATGGTGGCTGCTTCTAAGCCAACATCCTGGTTGTCTGTGCAACTCCACATCCTTTCCCACTTAACACACACTTGGGGACCTTAGCTGATGGTCTGGGCTGTTTCCCTTTTGACAATGGATCTTAGCACTCACTGTCTGACTCCCGGAAGTAAGTCTATGGCATTCGGAGTTTGACTGAGCTTGGTAACCCTTGCGGGCCCCGCACCCAATCAGTGCTCTACCTCCACGACTCTGTTTTCCGAGGCTAGCCCTAAAGCTATTTCGGGGAGAACCAGCTATCTCCGAGTTCGATTGGAATTTCTCCGCTACCCCCACCTCATCCCCGCATTTTTCAACATGCGTGGGTTCGGGCCTCCAGTGCGTGTTACCGCACCTTCACCCTGGACAGGGGTAGATCACCCGGTTTCGGGTCTACGTCCACGTACTAAGTCGCCCTATTCAGACTCGCTTTCGCTGCGGCTCCGGCTCTTCACCTTAACCTTGCACGGGAACGTAACTCGCCGGTTCATTCTACAAAAGGCACGCCATCACCCCTAAAACGGGCTCTGACTTTTTGTAAGCACACGGTTTCAGGTTCTATTTCACTCCCCTTCCGGGGTGCTTTTCACCTTTCCCTCACGGTACTGCTTCACTATCGGTCGCTAGGAAGTATTTAGCCTTGGCAGATGGTCCTGCCGGATTCATACGGGGTTTCACGTGCCCCGCACTACTCGGGATCCGTCTCGGAGGGAACCAACTTTCAACTACAGGGCTTTTACCTTCTTTGGCGGGCCTTTCCAGACCTCTTCACTTAACCGGTTCCTTTGTAACTCCATGTGAGACGTCCCACAACCCCAGAGAGCAAGCTCTCTGGTTTGGGCTTCTCCGCGTTCGCTCGCCGCTACTGACGGAATCACTATTGTTTTCTCTTCCTCAAGGTACTTAGATGTTTCAGTTCCCTTGGTATGCCTCTGCACAACCTATGTATTCAGTTGTGAGTAACTGGAAATTACCCCAGCTGGGTTTCCCCATTCGGACACCCCCGGATCAAAGCTTGCTTACAGCTCCCCGAGGCAGTTTCGTTGTTCGCCACGTCCTTCATCGGCTCCTAGCGCCTAGGCATCCTCCGTGTGCTCTTAGTAGCTTAACCAACTCGCTCGTGTTCGAGCTGTCGCTCCGCTTGTTTTGGACTGCGTCCAAAGCCAAAAGTCGCTCCATTTCGATCACTCGCTCATGCAGTTTTCACTATTTATTGAAACTTGTTTTAACACAAGTTCAGCTTAAAAAGGAATGTTCTAAATCGCAAAATTTCGTTTCGATATCTAGTTTTCAAAGAACAAGCTCCATGCAAAAGCAAGCTGTTTGAGAGTTTGAGCTCTCAAAACTGAGCAACGAGTGAGTAAGTTTTGCAGCTAAGCTGCGTATTTGAATGTTTCCACGCGGGAAACGATTCTCCATAGAAAGGAGGTGATCCAGCCGCACCTTCCGATACGGCTACCTTGTTACGACTTCACCCCAATCATCTATCCCACCTTCGGCGGCTGGCTCCTTGCGGTTACCCCACCGACTTCGGGTGTTATAAACTCTCGTGGTGTGACGGGCGGTGTGTACAAGACCCGGGAACGTATTCACCGCGGCATGCTGATCCGCGATTACTAGCAATTCCGACTTCATGCAGGCGAGTTGCAGCCTGCAATCCGAACTGAGACCGGCTTTTTAGGATTCGTTCCACCTCGCGGTTTCACTGCCCGTTGTACCGGCCATTGTAGTACGTGTGTAGCCCAGGTCATAAGGGGCATGATGATTTGACGTCATCCCCACCTTCCTCCGGTTTGTCACCGGCAGTCACCTTAGAGTGCCCACCCGAAGTGCTGGCAACTAAGATCAAGGGTTGCGCTCGTTGCGGGACTTAACCCAACATCTCACGACACGAGCTGACGACAACCATGCACCACCTGTCTCCTCTGTCCCGAAGGAAAGGTACATCTCTGTACCGGTCAGAGGGATGTCAAGACCTGGTAAGGTTCTTCGCGTTGCTTCGAATTAAACCACATACTCCACTGCTTGTGCGGGTCCCCGTCAATTCCTTTGAGTTTCAGTCTTGCGACCGTACTCCCCAGGCGGAGTGCTTAATGTGTTAACTTCGGCACCAAGGGTATCGAAACCCCTAACACCTAGCACTCATCGTTTACGGCGTGGACTACCAGGGTATCTAATCCTGTTTGCTCCCCACGCTTTCGCGCCTCAGCGTCAGTTACAGCCCAGAGAGTCGCCTTCGCCACTGGTGTTCCTCCACATATCTACGCATTTCACCGCTACACGTGGAATTCCACTCTCCTCTTCTGCACTCAAGTCACCCAGTTTCCAGTGCGATCCGGGGTTGAGCCCCGGGATTAAACACCAGACTTAAATGACCGCCTGCGCGCGCTTTACGCCCAATAATTCCGGACAACGCTTGCCCCCTACGTATTACCGCGGCTGCTGGCACGTAGTTAGCCGGGGCTTTCTTCTCAGGTACCGTCACCTTGAGAGCAGTTACTCTCCCAAGCGTTCTTCCCTGGCAACAGAGCTTTACGATCCGAAAACCTTCATCACTCACGCGGCATTGCTCCGTCAGGCTTTCGCCCATTGCGGAAGATTCCCTACTGCTGCCTCCCGTAGGAGTCTGGGCCGTGTCTCAGTCCCAGTGTGGCCGATCACCCTCTCAGGTCGGCTACGCATCGTCGCCTTGGTGAGCCGTTACCCCACCAACTAGCTAATGCGCCGCAGGCCCATCCCCAAGTGACAGATTGCTCCGTCTTTCCAGTTTTCTTCAGGAGAAGAAAACAACTATTCGGTATTAGCTACCGTTTCCGGTAGTTGTCCCAAGCTTGAGGGCAGGTTGCCTACGTGTTACTCACCCGTCCGCCGCTAAGTATCAAGGAAGCAAGCTTCCTATCAACTCCGCTCGACTTGCATGTATTAGGCATGCCGCCAGCGTTCGTCCTGAGCCAGGATCAAACTCTCCAATAAAGTATTGAAAAGAGCGATAAGCTCATTTTGAAACTGACGAGATTAAAAATCTCATTTATTTTGCTTCAAAATCATACAGTCCGAAGACGTGTACCGATTTCTCAGCGTCGATCTTGCAAGCAAGATCGTTACTCACTCGTTGTTCAGTTTTCAAAGATCAAACTTGTTTCCGTCGCTGTCGTTGTTCTCTTCAGCAACTCTTATATATTATCACGTCCGAACCAACTTTGCAAGCATCTTTTTTTAAGTTTCTTTCGAAACTTATTTTTCATTCGCTTGCCGCACCGTGTTTCTTGTGTTTTCTTGGCCGGATTAATAATATATCATGTTCTATTATTAATTACAACCTATTTTATAAATTATTTTATATCACTACAATGACTCTTGATTAAATGTATTCCAGTGATTAATCCGCTAACGGAATTTTTGGATACTCACTATGACTACTGGCTTCTAAGAAACAACCTATAGTGAATGTAATCCCAACGCCTAAGGTTTAAAGGATAGTTTAACTCAGAGGAGCGTAAATACTTTCCTTCATTAATGTAACTACTTATTAAGTTAGCTTCATCTATATACTGCTGTCTTTCATTATAGCAACAGAATAATGTTCAGTGATTTTGCTGATTCACCAAAATCTCGCCTCGAGTCATTTTTGCGTAATAATGTATTTCATATATGCGCATATCTTTATTTCAATATAAATCCCTCTTACCTCTATGTATATATATGTTAGGCAACAATTCACTCATCAAAACGAACTCGCCTTAATACTTCTTGCAATCCATTTTCTCAATCTTTAAGGAAATGGCCGTAAAGAACTTGCGCATTTTTCATTTATGAACACAATAGTGAAATAAACGAGAAACATTCTGAAAAACCTTGGTTCTAAAGCATCATTTTCATTCCAAACGCTAACATTAAACTAAATCTATTACGATATATCACATGGATACAAAGCACCATACGCAAAGCGAATACGCATCCAGAATGGTCTCAATTAGAAAAAGGAGTGAAAGATATTGTTAGATAAGATACGGTGGAGTACCCTTCCTTTCTTTGTTAAAAATCTCGTTATTTCATTCGGTAGCATAACGCTAATCGGCGTTATTTTAATCACAGCCGGATATCAGTTTCAAAAAAGCATTTTGATTCAACAGTTATATGATCAGGCTGCGGTAACAACGCAGAAATGGTCCACTGATCTGGATTCAATCAAGGTTCTTGAAGCAGTAAATGAGAAAAATTATTCCGGACCTGCCCAAAAGGTACTTCGAGACTATCTGGATTCAATCCACGAGCTCTATCCCAACATTGCCCAGGCTTACATTTTCGGGACGGAACTGGAAAAGGGAAATGAGACCTCCATTATCGCGATTCCAACCAGCCTGGTAGATTCCTTCGAAGAAGGCAATATGACAGCAGGTACAATGTATCCCTTATCCTCTCAAATTGTTGCAGCTCTTGAGGATATGAAAGTAGACAGCCAACCCGGATTTAGTAGTTTTTATACCGATGATTACGGTACCTGGACAACCATCATGTATCCCATCAAGAATGCTGAAGGTACGATCTATGCCGCAATTTATTTTGATGTTGATGCAAGCGCAGTTCCAAAAGGACTTCATAAACTGATTACATATAGCAGCATATTCCTGGTAGCCTTCCTGATTCTGTTTATGGTACTACAATATATTCTGTTAAAGAAAACACTCAAGCCAATCCGTGACCTCATGGAGGGTATTGAGGCTGCGAGCTCTGGTAATCTGGATGTAACCATCCAAACCGGACGAGATGATCTAGGAGTTATTAATCAAAAATTCAATACGATGATTCAGCGATTCAATGACACGATGTTCAAAGTGCAAACGACATCCTATCACCTTTCTGATTCATCCAAGAAATTATTAGACATTTCCGAAAAAAATAATGATAACATCCAGATGATCAGCAGTAATATCCGGGATATCTCACTGGGCCTTCGTTCTCAGGATCAAGCCAGCGTGGAAAGTGCCCGAGCGATGACAGAGATGTCTACCGTTGTGCAGACGATTGCCAGCAGTTCTGCAGATGTAGCGGATGAGGCATTAAGCATGGAACAACGTTCTAATTCAGGCCATGAGATTATGCAACAAGTTATTGAGCAGATGAGACTGATCTCCGGTGCGGTGAAACATACGTCGGAATCTATACAATCTTTGGAAAGCCGCTCCAACGAAATTAGCAGCATCGTAAATATGATTACACAGATTGCGGAACAGACTAATTTGCTCGCCCTGAATGCTTCCATTGAGGCAGCTCGTGTTGGTGAGGAAGGAAAAGGTTTCGCGGTTGTCGCAGGGGAAGTACGCAAGCTCGCTGAACAGTCCCAGGACTCAGCCAAACAGATCCGTACCTTGATTGACGAAATTCAGCGCGATATCCTCCAATCCGCCGAAGCTATGGAGCTTGGCTCCCAAGAAGTAGAGAAGGGGTCTCATGTCACCCTGGAGACGGGCCAATTCTTTGAGGATATTCTGACAGCTACGAACAAAGTCGCCAACCAAATTCAGGATATCTCCAGCTCTACCGAAGAAATATCTGCCAGCACACAGGAAATGTCCGCAACTGCGGATGAATTGTCTGCCAGTGTAAGCAAAGCAGCACATAGCAGCAAACAGATTGAGCAATCTATTGCGGAACAGGAAGCATCCATGGCTTCCATTGTCTCGGCCTCGGATGAACTCTCCGCTGTATCGGGCCAATTACAGGAACTGATCTCATTCTTCAAAGTAAAAGCAAACTGAATCAATTTTTATTAGTCATCACCCCTACGGATTCAAGCCAAATTCAACCAGTGCGCCAATTAAATGTTGGAACTGCCGTTTGAGTTTGGCTTTTCTATATTTAAAAAAGCAATTCGTGAAGGACTTCGCCTACTACACAGATCAACAACACAGATCTCCCCCGTTAGGAACGCTATCTTCCTCTCCATCTATCTGCTTCAATTACTCTCGTATTCCTTTGACAGTATGGACTTTGGTTTGTTATGTAACCTCATACAGCGCCAGCTTCCTTCAGATTCCACCTCACGGTGGAAACACTTCCCTTCAGCTAATGGCTACTACTGCCTTCAATTCTGGAATTCAACCCTAAAGATAGCACTTATGATGGGCGCACATAAAAAGAGATCTGTCCTTTTGTAGGTCAGATCTCTTTGCCATGAACGCCTTTGGCTTCTCCAAGTGCCACTTACTCGGACTTGTCATTTGAAGTTTCGGTGTCGTCCTTCTTCTTCGTGCCTTTACTTTTATAAGGCTTCGGGGCACTTTTTGCCCGATTGGCTGCGGCCTGCCAGCGATTCCAGCCTTTTTTTCCAGTACCACGGCCTGTGCCGCCTTTACCTTTTACTTTACTCATGTTATCACCCCAATAATCAGTCAGGTCTCTTTATTCTATTCGATCAGACCTTTTTTAACCAGAAAATCATGAGCGACATCATCTTCTTTTAGTCCTTCTACGTCAACTTGTGCATTTAACTCCTGCATTTCAGTCTCCGTAATCTGGCCCTTGAGCAAATTCAGTACCTCTTCCAACTCGGGATATTGATCCAATGTGTCCTGCCGAATGACTGGTCCACCGTCATATGGAGGGAAAAACTCCTTATCATCCTCAAGGATAACAAGATCATGTACTTTAATCTGTGCATCCGTAGCATAAGCATTGGTTACATCCGTTTCTCCCTTTTCAATCGCCCGATACATGATACCGTGATCCATTCCTTTAGACTCTTTGAAATTCATACCATAAAGCTTCTGAATTCCAGGATATCCGTCCTCCCGATCGAGGAATTCGAATTCTACACCAAGCACCATATCATCCGATACTTTAGCCAGATCGCTCAGCGTTTTAAGTTTATACTTATCCGCCGTTTCCTTGGTTACCGCAAGTGTATACGTATTATTTATACCAAATGGTTCCAAAAAAGCAAGACCTTCCGGCTTGATAAGCTCTCTCGCTCTGGCTAAAGACTCCTCCGATGTTCCCGTTTCCTCCTGATAATAGTTGGCTACAATAGTCCCGGTGTAGTCAGGATACAGTTGAACTTCATCATTTTTCAATGCATTCCATACAACATTTGATCCGCCCAGATTTACCGTCCGTTTCACTTTAATATCTGTTTTCGCTTCAATTAGATCTGCCATCATATGCGCAATAATTACATTTTCCGTGAAATTTTTCGAGCTTACAGTAATCTGTTTATCGCTCGCTGCTCCACTTTCCCCACTCTTACCCCCACCGCATGCAGCAAGAATAATACCAACAGAAGCAAGTAACGCGAAAATAAGTCCAGTTTTTTTCATATTATTTATAAATACCTCCAGATTATTCGAATCTTGATATACGTGACTAACTATAGCCGGAATTCGCAAAGCTGTAACGGAGATTCCAAGCTCAAACTTTCAGCCCTTTAGGTGTCGTCACCTTTTCCAACAGTCCGAGTAAATAATCAATAACCAAAGCCAAAATCGCAGCCGGAATGGCCCCCATTAGAATCAGAGCATCAATATTACGTTGAATGCCGAGGAAAATAAACTCGCCAAGCCCGCCTGCACCGATAAATGCTGCAAGAGTGGCAGTTCCTACATTAATAACGGCTGCTGTTCGAATACCCGCCATAATGACACTCATCGCTAGTGGCAATTGAACCTTGAACAGAATCTGTCCACCCTTCATGCCCATTCCTCTTGCCGCTTCAACAACCGATTTATCTACATCAGCGATGCCTGCATACGTATTACGGATGATTGGTAATAGTGAATATAAGAACAGAGCAGCTACCGCTGTTTTGATGCCTATCCCAAACAGAGGAATCATAAAACCGAGCATCGCAAGACTTGGAATCGTCTGCAAAATGCCAGCCGTTCCCAGTGTGATTCCTTTCAGTCCTTGAATACGAGATATCAAGATCCCCAAGGCAATACCGACGATAATAGCCAATAACATTGAAATGAAGACTAACTGGATATGGACACCCAGCGATTGTAAAAGTTCTTCTCCACGACTGTTAAACTGCTGCTTCATTTGTTCCCACAATGAACGATCTCTCATGATGTTTCCTCCTCATCTCCCACCCATTTTGCGGCAAAGGCAGTTAACAGGCTGCTACGGGTGACAATGCCGACGATTTTACCTTCCACTGTCGTTACAGGGATAACACCATGCGCTGTTTGCGTAATTAACGCCAGTGCATCTCTCGCAGTCGCAGTATCTTCTAGTACTACAGGAGGCCAAGTCATAATTTCTTCAATCGTACGGATGCCCTCCATCTTGGCGGCGAGGTCATAGGCAGATACAATCCCAAGCAGTTTGTCAGATTCATTGCTAACAAGTAGAGTGTCGGTCTTTCGTTGTCTCATGAATGCAAGTGCTTTTCCTGGTGTACGATCAGGATAAGAGGTAGTGGGATTATCGCGCATAACATCCGTAATTGAAATGTATTCGGGATTCTGATAAATTCGATTTTTGCCGATAAACCCTTCAACGAATTCATTGGCTGGCTGACTTAGTATCTGTTCAGGTGAATCCAATTGCACTAATTCGCCGTCTTTCAAAATCGCGATTTTATCACCTAATTTGAGCGCCTCTTCCATGTCATGTGTGACAAAAACAATCGTTTTTTTCACTTCTTTTTGAAGCCTCAGTAGCTCATCTTGCAACTGTTCGCGTGTTATCGGGTCCAGTGCACCAAAGGGCTCATCCATCAGTACAATTTCCGGATCTCCCGCCAATGCCCGGGCTACCCCAACACGCTGCTGCTGTCCACCGGATAACTGTTTGGGGTATCTTTTGGCAAAAACAGTGGGATCCAATCCTACCAAGCGGAGCATCTCCAGCACTCTTTCTTTCTTTTTCCCTGCTTCCCAACCTTTGAGTTGCGGAATAAGTCCAACGTTATCTTCAATCGTATAGTGAGGAAATAATCCTACTTGCTGGATGACATAACCGATGTTTTTACGAAGTGTATCGGGGTTTTCCTGCGATATATCTTTACCGTGGATGTAGATTTTCCCTGAAGTATTGGGAATCAGACGATTAATCATTTTCATGGTTGTTGTTTTGCCACATCCACTAGGTCCAATTAATACAAGAATTTCGCCAGCATCTACCTCAAAATCAATATCTTTCACCGCATGATATCCGTTACTGTATTTTTTAGAAACATGTTCAAATTTTAGCATAAATAACCCCCGTATTTTTTCTGTGTATCTAAAAACTATAACAGACCACATTTAAACTGACAACCCATATCACAAAATAGAGTTGTAAGTTGATCCTTTAATAAATGAATACTGGGCACTCTACTCGACTTTGCTCTGTCTTCAATTTCCCTTGTAATCCGCTTCATATGCAACTGCTTCATTCAGGGCATCTATCGTCAAGTCATCGTCTAAGCTGGACGCACACCAAAAAAGCAGGTGGAATCTCTATAGATTCCACCTGCTTTTCGACTGTAATTACCTGCACGGAGCCGATAATTGCTTATTCTATTAATGATCAACACATGCCTTGTTTTATCGAGCGGAAAAGTTATAGCTTTTCAGAGTCCAGTGGAATCTGGTCTTCTATCTGATTAATAAACTGCTCCGTTCTAGTATACATCCCTTCGTTCCCAACAGCGATCACGATATCCCCTTCACGCAAAATAACATGGGGGCCAGGAGATATGGTAACCTCAGTCCCTCTCCGCAATGCAATAATGGTTGCACCCGTATGCTGCCAAAACTGCAAGTTCCCTATAGATCTGCCAATGACGTGTGATTGTTCACCAATTGTGATTTCGACTGGATGATATGGCTTTAGATTTTTAAGACGATCAGACGCTTCAATAATTTGAGTAAGTAATGTTTCAAATTTGCGATCTGACTCTTTTCTCTCCAATAACAATTGTTGCAAATCATGCTTCAGGGAATATGTGGATTTCAAATAATTATTACGTGTAATATACTCAAGCGCGTTCTGATCCGAGAGTACGATGATCTCTTTGCCCTGGGATACAGAGACAATATTCTCATCTTTCAATAACCCTATGGCTTTGCGGATCGTCTCTGGCGACACATGATACTGGCCGGCTAGCAGTGAACGTCCGGAAAGTTTGCTTTGTTTGGGAAATTCCCCACTAACAATTCGCTGAGCAATATCAAGCGCTATTGATTTATAACTGGCTTTCTCTTGCAAGTGAGATTCTCTCCTTCGCGTTAATTAACAACCCTATCAGGCAAAAATGGAGGTAATCCCCCCACGCCATCAGTATAGCTCATCGCCTTTGTAAAATAAATTAGGTTCCGAGAGAACTCCATAACACGTTATGGGGGATCATGCCAAGAAGGTACTTATCTCATCACATTGACCTTACTATCAGTTTCCCCTCCTCTTAATACCCGCAGAGATAACAGGAAACAGATCGCCAGAACGGCAGCTGCCGAAACATAAGGGTAGTTAATATTCACATCAAATAATGCTCCCGCTACAATTGGACCTGCGATATTGCCCAAACTTGTATAGGCTGAGTTCAATCCAGCTACAAAGCCCTGCTGTTCTTCCGCCAGTTTGGACATCTGCGTGCTGATTGCCGGACGCAAAATATCCATGCCCAGGAAGACGATGAATGTAACGACCAGAATCATCCAGTATGTGTTTACAAACAGGGTTAACAATACAAATACCGCTACAAAGAGCAAGCAGACCGAGATTACTTTTTTCTCACCAA
The DNA here is from genome assembly GCF_030487755.1 of Paenibacillus sp. 11B. NCBI lineage: Bacteria > Bacillati > Bacillota > Bacilli > Caryophanales > Paenibacillaceae > Paenibacillus > Paenibacillus sp. 11B. The sequence goes on from NZ_JAUKNS010000005.1 coordinate 266,235, forward strand.
ATCGGTTTAACAACCAGCCAATCAATGAGACCTGTACCACGGCTCCCGCAATGGAACCAAACGTTATAATGAAGGCAATATCCTTGGTCGTGAAACCAAATTTGTGATCCACAAACAGAGAAAAGACCGTCTCATAGTTAGCCAAGCCAAACGCCATAACAAATACGATGACCAAACTGAAAAAGTAGGGCTCACGGTACGAACGAAACAGCTGGGAAACCATGCCCGGACCTTTGACCTTCGCTGCACCCGCGACAGGTTTGGTCTGTTCTCCAGTAATTCTGGTTGATTCCGGCAAAATAATCAGCGTAATGATGGATGCCAGCAAACCCGCAATACCTGCAGCATAGAAAGGAATCCGAATACCAAAGTCCGCGATATATCCGCCGATCCCCGGACCGATGATAAATCCTGTAGTAATTGCGGCATTTATTAATCCCATACCTCTACCGCGTTCTTCCTCTGTTGTAATATCTGCAGTGTACGCCATAACCGCCGGGAAGATCATCGCTGCGCCGATCCCGCCAAGCATCCGTGCCGCGAAGAGCAGCGACGGTGCATTCACAGCACCAAACATAAACTCGGATACAGCAAAGATTAACATGCCGCCAACGATAATTTTTTTACGTCCCAAGATGTCTGACCAACGGCCCGCAATGGGAGAAAACAGAAACTGGGTAAAGGAGAATGCCGCTACCAGCAAACCAACCGTGAACCCGGTGATATGCAGTAGATCCATGTACGCAGGCATAATAGGCACAACAAGACCTATACCTGTAAAAACGAGAAAAATATTAAACATTAACAGCAGCAATGCGCCCCTGTTCCGTGTAAGTAATGCCATGATTCCATCCTCCGTAGTTGTCAAAATGTTACCTTAATCTTTATCTTTTGCAATTCCATACAAGTATACGCTAGCCGCCTGGCGGTATAAGGCAAGAGCCTGTTCTGGCTCCATGCCGCGCGACAGCTGACTGAGACCAATAATGGTGCTTTCAAGAATGAGCGCTAGATGGTCTACGTTGTCTGCTTTAAATTCCCCGCTCTCAATTCCCTGTTCCACCAATTGTTTGTTAAATTGAATATGCCGCTCAAACATTAAAGCTATTCGTTCTTCAATATCATTTTCTTTCTTCTCACCGGTAAAAAATTCATCTGCCGCCTTCGTCAGTGGGTGATTCATGTCATCAAGGATTAATTGTTCTGCCAAGCCGTAAATCTTCTCCGTAGAAGTATGATACAGATGTTCCTTGGCTGCCCAATTCTCCTCCCACTCCCGATCCCATTCATCAATCAGGTAGAGAAACAGACCTTCCTTACTTTTAAAGTGGTAATATATATTGCCTTTACTGCTGCCCGTCGCAGCCACAATATCTTCAATGGACGTTGCTTTATAGCCTTTTTGCACAAAAAGGGCTCTTGAGGCATCCGCAAGTTTCTTCTTGGTCTGCTCGGTTTGTAGTTGCTTTTTATTCATACTCATACATTTCACTCCACCTCTTGCATACTGAACGTTCGTTCTGTATTTTAACAGATGAATCGAACATAAGCAATCAAAAAGGAGAGCCGGCCAATTGGCCAACTCCCTTCCTACACTTTATTTCATCTTTTTGCCCTGACCATGCAATATTTTCAGCTGGCCATTCTCATATCCGACCTGATACGTAACTTTGTATTTCGTTGTTACATACTCGCCATCTCTACGCTCATCTGCTGTAATGACCGCCGTCACTTCCATCTCTTTATTTCCGTTGGTTGTAGAGGAAATATCACCGATAGTTACATAGCTCGTATTGATATACCCTTCGCGAAACTTCGCATACGTTGTCCCGCTCTGCCATTCGCTGCCGAGCAATGCATAGGCGGTGACATAATCGCTCAGATTCAGGCTCGTATAAAAGTCCGTCACCAGTGCCTCTGCTTCCAATGCTGCTGAGGTTGATCCCGAATGCGTATCCCCTGCCGTCTTAACTGCTGCTGTTCCAGAAGGATTTTTGGACCAGTTCTGCACCTGCTTGAGCACACTGGTCATAGGGATGCTGAATCCAATTCCACCCTCCTGCTCCACCACAGCTGAATTGATCCCAAGTACTTCGCCAGTCTCCGCACTAATCAGTGGTCCACCACTGTTACCATGGGTTATAGGAGCTGATATCTGATAAAGATTGCTATAAATATAAGGTGCTATTTCAAAGCTACGGCCTACACCACTAATAATCCCTGTAGTTACGGTGTTCTCTAGCCCGAGCGGACTGCCCAGCGCCAGGATCTCATCTCCAGTCTCGGCTTTGGATTTGGCAATGGATAGTGGTTTGACCTTTTTCAGATCCGGCACCCTGACAACTGCCACGTCTGTCTCTTCCCCTATGCCAATGACCGTTCCCTTAAATTCCTCATGATTGAGGGTACGGACGGTCACTTCTTTTGAGCCTTCCACCACATGTGCATTGGTTACGATATCCCCCTGATCATTGTAAAGAAAGCCAGAGCCCAATCCACTGCTGCTCTCGATCGTAACCACTTTCTTCTGGCTCTCTTCAATAATCTGTTTGCGCGTCTTCTTCACAGGTTGCTTGGAAGCAGTTGTCGCTGCCGCGTTTTCCGTTTCCTTCGCTGCGACAACTGCCAATCTGGGCCCATCCTGCAACTGATCCGTTGAATGCTGATGTATCCAGAACACGCCTCCTGCTCCAGCACCAATTATCATGGCACAGGATATGATCGTACTCCATGTTCGTTTGGTCATTCCAACTTGTCCTCCTATTCCAGATACCACGTTGCATTCACAACAGAGACTTCCGCTTCCTGATACACACCATAATAATAGGTTTCAAAGAACCCTTCTTCCCCCACATCCAACCAGCTTGGATACACATCCACATAAGTCTGGCCCAGAAAGCTACCGTCTGTACCATAAATGTCGACCATGATAGTGACGGAGGAGATCGGCCGGGTCGCATTGTTTACCATTGAACCGCTGATATAAAGGTCACCGTACATATCGAGCGCTGCGTCAACGCTCACTAAGCTTACTGCTGCTGTTCGATTCTTCAGATCTTCTTCCGCAGCCTGCTGCTCCGCCAGTTGGATCCGTTCCGCTTCCGCTTTTTCAAACGCCTTTTTTTCACTGAGCACCCTCTCACGATACGCAGTGAGTTTTTCATTTTCCGGCGCATAGGACAACCCTTGATCCACAGTTTGTAAAGCTGCTGTGAAATCCTTTTTCTTCACTTGTTGTTCAGCTTGCTTATAGCTAAGGCCAGCCATCTTGTCGATAATTTGTTTCTGAACCGCCTCAGCTTCTTTGCCCTTCAAATTCGATACGGTATCCAGCTTCTCGGCAAGTGCCTCTACCGTCGTCAAACTATCGATTTCCTTCTTCACCTTCAGTACGGCCAGTGTGACCTTTCTATTGTTTAATGTCGCACGTACTTTGGAAAATACTGGTTCTTCCCGCTCGTTCAGCACTTTGGTTACAGCCTGTATGGTCTTGTCTCCTGCGGAGAGTTTCCCTGTCTTCAAACTTGTGGCCGCCTCATTTAACTGATTCATCAGATTGAACGCCTTCGCCGTAATTTGGCGATCCTGTACAAGTGCATTATAGTTCGGCCGTTTCGCTAAAGCGGTGTCCAGCAACTGAAGTGCTTCTTTGTACTTACCTTCCAGGGCTGCTTGTTCCGCCTGTTGATGCAGCGATTTCACCTCTGAATTAATACCTGTCTCCTGCTTGTAATAGTACGTCAGCAAAGCCCCCATCACCGCTGCCAGAAGCAGTGGAATAATCCAGCTAAATGCGCGACCTTGGTTGCTCTGCTTCGGTGCAGACTGATGCTGCCTGGATAATTGATTGACTGCTTTTCCCGCTCCACTCTCCAAACCGACCGCTGTTTCTGCCCAAATCTGTTCTTCTGTAGAGCCTGAGTCTTTTAATTTCGTTCTACACTTTCTACATGTGCTGTCCCCTGGACTGCTTTTGGTCCCACATACGTGACAATACACCCTGATCCCTCCATCAAAAAGAACGTATGTATACTATGCTTTTATTACATGAATCGACACTTATCATATAGCAAAAAGGTAAATTGCACCATATATTTGTGGTGTATAATGGAAGTATTCCAACTGTGAGGTGAAACGGATGTTATGTCGTATCGTTCGAAGTAATTAGTCGTCGGGCTGGGTCAAAACGCGTACCAGCTATCAGGGGATACGTCTGCCCTTTTGAGCCTGTTCGACATCTAATCGTAGCGATTTCGCACAACATCTGCCTAGAATGAAGAACTCACATTGGAGGAAACCTATAATGAAGAAAAAAATGGATTATACTTCTTTTTACGAACGCATAGGCCGAATGAATGGCTGGGATTTTAACTCTTTGAACGTGACTTCAGAGGGCATTGGATGGGACTTCTATGAGGAAGCTGTTCGCCGCACTCGTTCATCCGATCTATTGCTTGATATTGGCACAGGTGGAGGAGAAGCTGTTCTTTCCATCGCGCATGCCGCACTGTTATTGGTTGGAATCGACCTTTCCCATGGCATGATTGAAACTGCACAGCGTAATCTCAAGGCATCTGGTTCCGGCTTCTCGAATGTCCGTTTTATTCATATGAATGCAGAGCAACTGACATTTCCAGATCAATTCTTTAATGTGGTATCCTCCAGACACTGCGACTTCTGCGCTACAGAAGTATACAGAGTATTGGGAGATGGGGGTATATTCCTTACTCAGCAAGTCAGTGAAAACGATAAATGTAACATCTCAGAGGTCTTTGGCCGTGGACAGTCACTGGGCGTTCAGCCAGACACATTGATGGAACGATACAAACATGAACTTGGCGAAGCAGGTTTTCAACATATTCAAGTTCGGGAATATAATGCAACAGAGTATTACGCCACATCTGATGATCTGCTATTCCTTCTGACCCATGCACCGATCATTCCCGGTTTTGGTGAGAGGGAATCCGATTTGGAGTGTTTCCAACAGTTCGTCGAGCAAAATCGCTGCGATAAAGGGATTCGAACGAACTCGGCACGTTTTATGCTGACTGCCCAGAAATAAATCTATAACATAAAGGCAAAAATAAGAGCCCATCCACCATTTTGGTAACATGAATGGTGGATGGGCTTTTCAAATACTATTTTAGATCATCGTATATAGTACCAAATTACTGCGTTACTCCCTTTTTCTCCAGGAACGGCTTTAATTTATCCAACACATGATGACTGCCACCTCGTCCGTTCACTTGTTCAATAACCGCGGCTATAAGGAAGGAAGGTGAATCCGTATCAAACACCACGACAAAACCGTTCTCCTGGCCTTTCTCTCCCTTTTTGGCCTTCAACTCGGCAGTCCCTGTCTTCGCGGCCAACCCTTCAGGAAGTGAGTCCAAGGAATGGGCCGTTCCTCCCGATCGGGTTACGACTTGGCCCAAGGCATCCTTCACCGTATTTGCGACTTCAGGCGTAATTACAACTTCCGGTTTGGCGGTTTCCTTTTCCTCGATCAGTACAGGCTTCACCATTTTCCCTTCATTAATAAAAGGGGTGAAGGACGACGCCAGATGAATCGGCGACATCAACATTTCTCCCTGTCCATAGGATGTGTCAGCGAGCAACACCTCGGATGACAGATCCAGATGAGCCTCGTTCGCATACTGGCTTGGTTTCAAATACAGTTCATCCAGTCCAAAGTTATCTCCAAAACCGAACTTCTGGATACCCTCTATAAACTTGGCGCTGCCCATCTCAACAGCTTCCTTCGCAAAATAAATATTGTCCGAGTAGACCAGCGCATCAACCATGTTCACCGGGGTTACACTTTTCACACGCTTCACATAGTAACCGCCCCAGCTCTCATCCTTGCGCCATTGCAAACCAGAGATATCATGCGATTTGTCCGCTGTGGTAACCTTCTCCATCAGCCCGGCAGCTGCCGTAATGGCTTTGAAGGTTGAGCCAGGTGCATAGCGATTCGTAAACCTATTGATAAAAGGAAGCTTCTCATCTGCTGAATATGCATCCCACTCTGCCTGTGTCAGTCCCGTAACCATCTTGTTTGGATTATAGGAAGGCGCACTGACCAGTGCCAGCAGATTACCGTCCGTTGGATTCATCATCACCATCGCTCCGGCTTCACCACCACTGGATAGTGTTTTATACAACTTACTCTGTTGCTCGGAGCTGATCGTCAGTTGAATATTCTGTCCATCCACTGCATCCTTGCGGATAAGCTCTAAGCGAGTGTTTCCAGAATCATCGGTGATCTCGATCAGGCCACCTCGTTCGCCGCGAAGCTGTTTCTCCAGTGATTGCTCCAGTCCGGCTTTGCCAATCCAATCTTCCGCACGATAATAACCTTCCTTATCTTTCTCCAGATCCTCCTTGGTGGCCTTGCGAACATAGCCGATCAGATGAGCCGCAGACTCTCCAAGCGGATAATACCGTATTTCCTTGGATTGAACTTGCACACCAGCCAGTGCTGCAGGCACCCTGGAGTCCTCTGTTGAAGCAATGGGAACAAAATATTCCGGCTTCACCCATTTCTGTGCAAGTGCAGTGTTAATGATATCTGCTGTTACTTTGTAATGCTCCGCAATTCGGGCGATCATCGTCTCCGGATTTTCTCCCAGCTTCTCAGGAATGATGCCCCATTCATATATATTTCCCTTTGTTGCTAGGGGCAGCCCTTCACGATCAACAATGTCTCCACGTTCCGGGAAAAGTGTTCTGACCCGAACTTTGCTCCCCTTGACCATGTCGGTCAGAATCATGGATGGCTTCCAGTTGATCCGCCAGACTTTCGCTCCGTCCTCAAGCTCTTCACGTACCAGTTTCAATGTATGCGTCTCATTCACTTCCCCCAGGAAGGTCGTTAGCTGCAGGCTGTAGTCCACCTCATAGACATCCGGGTTTTGATTTTTATTTCCACTATTCGTCCCATTCTTGTTCTCTTTATCACCGTTATCCTTGCCTTGCTGTGAGTTGCTGTCCGTTGTCTCTTCGGTTACTTTCGGTATCAATGCTGCCTTTACCGCAGAAACCTCCATACCCGAATAAATCGCGTTGTATTTTTCCACAAATTGCTCACGGTTCATGCCAGACTCATTCAATGAAGCAGGCGTCATCAAGGGATACAGTTGATCGAATTCTTTCTTTTGCAAATGCGTTATGTATTGATCAACGGTTGCCTGGGGTTTCACTTCCTCTGTTTTGCTATTCTGCATGTATAAGTACATTCCGATTCCACCAGCAAATAAGATGGGAAGCAGTCCATAAATAATTTTACGTTTCGATTTCATGATCATATCACCTCTAATATACACTATAGATTTCCAGCCTCAATTAAACAATGGAACAAATCTGACGAATTTATCATTAAAAATAGCCGAAAGCTCACATAATATGTTTAAATAAGGATAGTGAGATTACAGTAAAGGAGCCCGATGATGGAAATCAGCTATTTTTTACTCCCCAAAGCCGAAGTGGCCTATATCAAGTCTTCAGCTTCCATGAAAGATGCGATCGAGCAGCTTGAATTGCAACATTATACCGCCATTCCCGTGATTGACCAGGATGGAAAATATGTTGCCACCCTGTCCGAAGGCGATTTGTTATGGAAAATGCGGAGCACCCCCGGACTGACATTTGAAACGATGGATCAGGTTCAGGTGCACGAGATCGACAACCGTGTATATAATGAATGTGTCTTTATTAAGGCCGAAATGGAGGATATGCTGACGCTGGCAGCAGATCAAAACTTTGTGCCTGTGGTGGATGTGGACCGTGTCTTCCTCGGTATTATCCGTCGCAAGGATATTATTGAGTATTATACGCGTAACATCTCTGACTAAGTTTGAATTGAATATATGCCTTTTGCAGATCAGATTGGCAAAAGACTGAAACAGAAATGACGAGTCCTTGGGGGCAATGACATTAAGTGTAACTTAACTTAATGACGTTGATCCTTGGGCTCGTCATTTTTGTGTTTTTAAATCCGTTTAGGACCTAATTTCATCTTTGCGAAAAAAACGAATAAACATATTGCGTAAAATTCGACAAATAACTACAATAATTATTATGATACGACAAAATTACCCATCGAAAATTGAATCGATGGCTCTATATTTACTGAGGTCCTATCTTTTTTTTCAGAATTTGTTCAGAATCGTTTAGTACAATGATCACATTCTTTTTATTTCGATAGGCGGCACTACTCAGAAAAATCAGGAAGAGGTATTCACTTGAACTACTTAAGTACACGCAACAAGGTACTTGTCACGGCTACTGTGATTATGTCTTGTATTTACGTCATTTGGCGTACATTCTTCACTATTCCTTTCGGACATGGCCCTCTCGCCGTGACCGCAGGTCTTGCCCTCCTCATTGTCGAACTTATAGGTATGTTCGAACTGGCGGTCCATTTTTACAATATGACCCGGCTCGAATATCCTACACTTCCTATTGTTGACGAAGCCTTATATCCGGATGTGGATGTATTTATCGCGACTTATAATGAACCCACTTCGCTACTGTTCAAAACGATTAACGGCTGTCTGAACATGGATTATCCTGATCACTCCAAAGTACATATCCATCTGTGTGATGACTCTAACCGTCCCGAGATGCGGGAACTGGCGGCGCACCTGGGCATTAACTACCTTACGCGAACGGAGCATGTGCACGCCAAGGCGGGTAACCTGAACAATGCGATGAAGCATACGTCCTCCCCGCTAATCGTCACTTTTGATGCCGACATGATTCCGAAGCATGATTTTCTGACGTCGTGCGTTCCCTACTTTCTGACCGGAGAAAAAATCGGTTTTGTGCAGACACCACAGAGCTTCTATAATCCCGATCAATTCCAGTACAATCTGTACTCTGAGAACCGGATACCGAATGAACAGGATTATTTCTATCGGGACGTACAAGTAGGACGCAACAAATCCAACTCCGTCATCTATGGGGGAACAAATACTGTACTCTCCAGACAGGCGCTGGAAGACGTGGGCGGTTTCTACACTGGCTCCATTACAGAGGATTTTGCTACCGGTATTGAGATGCAGAGCAAAGGGTATCGCTGCTTCGCCACCAACAAAGTATTAGCCTCCGGGCTTGCTCCCGGTGATCTGAAAAGCCTGATCAAACAGCGCCAGCGCTGGGCGCGCGGTTGTATCCAAACAGGCAAAAAGATGAACCTTCTTTTCAAGAAAGGACTTAGCTTTGCCCAAAAGCTGAACTATATCTCTTCCATTACCTACTGGTACTCCGGGTTAAAACGGTTGCTGTACATCATGTCACCCATATTGTTTGCCGTGTTTGGCATTCTGGTTGTGAAATGTACCATTCTGGAGATCCTTGTGTTCTGGTTGCCGATGTATCTATTGACCAACACCTGTCTGCGAATGCTATCCGGCAATATTCGGACCACCAAATGGACCAATGTATATGAGACCATTTTGTTCCCATCCCTTCTGCCGGCCGTCATTCTGGAGACCCTTGGCATCACGATGAACAAATTCGTCGTTACCCGCAAAGACGGAGCGCAAAATAATGATCGGAACTATCAAATTAAACAGATGATTCCTCATCTGATTCTGGCGGTGCTGTCCATAATCGGAATCGTGAATTGCATTCATTGGACATTCAGTCAGGGCACGATTGGTTTCCTCGTTGTGCTGTACTGGTTATTGATTAATTTCTATAACATCATGATGTCGATCTTCTTCCTGGCTGGACGCAAAGTATTCCGAAACCACGAGCGCTCAATGGCTGCCGTGGATTGCACGCTCACTACGGAGGGGGAGACCATCTCCTGCATCACTCACGATCTCTCGGAAGGCGGAATTTCCGTTATACTAGATACACCGAAGTACATTCCAAGTGATATCGAGATTGGCATTAAACTGGTGAATGATCGATATTCAAGCGAGTTTACAGGCAAGGTGGCGCATGTCGCTTCGATCGGGAACCGTTGGAAATATGCTTTTACCGTCAAGGAGATCACGGAACAAGAGCAGCGCCAGCTGCTGCATATTATCTATGATCGCGAACCTACGCTGCCGCAGAAGCTGGACAAGGATATCAGTACATTTGAAGACATTCGCCTGAATTTTGTGCGTCGGGGTCAGAGTGAATTCATGTCCAACCGGAAGCTGGCACGAATTGCGCTGAATCGCGAATTGCAAACACCGGATCATGGAAACATGACATTGCTGGATTTCAACTATGAATTCGTTCTGGTGGAGATGGAAAATCATGATTTGGTCAATGAAATCCAACTTCCGCTTGGCGAAGATATCTCACTCGAATGCGTGTGGGTACAATCCCTGCGTGACAAACGAGGGGACCTTTACCGTGTGACCAATATTCGTGACATTGCTCGCAACCATCAGATGCCGACATTGGAAGCACTGCTGAAACAGTGGAATAAGGAACATATGCAGCAGGGCAAAAAAGGCCCTACATCTCAAGGCAAAAACAATTTCTCACCAGACGAATTGAACGAGATGGCTTATTTATAGAGCGGAGGCAAGTGAAGCATGATCAAAAAGTGGAAACAACTGACGCTTGTTGCCAGTTTAACTGTGTTATGGAGCGTGTATCCGATTCAGGCTGTTCAGGCTGAGCAGCTCAAGGTGAGCGGGACTACACTCCATGAATGGAACAATGGAGCCAAGGTAGAGGCAAGCGTTGATAACAAAGGCAGTATTCAGATTAAGAGCTCCACGCTGGGACTCAAAAAAGGATACTATTCGGCCTACGTCTATGAGCTGCAGAATCGAGACTGGTCAGGCTATGGGGCCTTGACCTTCTCCATCCGCAATGAATCGGACCGAAGGCTGCCTCTTAATATCGTACTGACTCGATCGGATAAACTCTCCCTAACTGTATCTGATGATCGAAACGTCATCGTTGTTGAGAAATCAACCGGGCAGGCTGAGCTGGTTCACCCGGTATCAGGTCTGATTGAGTTGGAACCGGGATTTGTCGGACAGATCCGTATTCCCTTTTCCAGCCTTATGGTCCAGAACAAAGCCAGCACGGCAGGTCAGGCGAACCTGGGCAAAGTCATTGGCTGGGGCATTACAACTACAACTCCGGAAAACGCCAAGCTGAACTTCCGCATCGGCAATATCAAACCTATATCCAGGAAGCAAGCGGTGGTGGAGAACGATCTGACCACCTTGCAATTGACTGGTGACGAGCGTGTGGTGAAGCCCGTAGCCGGGGAATCTATTGTCCAATACGGTGTTCAATCAACCTCTAAAGAAATGCCCGATGTAAAATTCCAGCTCGACAGCCCTGTGCAGGGAGTATCTATCACACCGGATGGACTACTGACGCTCCATACCGATGTCGATGCTGAGCGAGCGACCATACGTGCACTAGTGAATGGCAAATGGAATTTGACAACCATCGTCATGCTGGATCGCTCCTCAGCCATGAATGTTCAGGAGAAAGACGGGACCCCGCGCTCTATTCCTGACCCATCTGAAGTTACCAAGGTGCTCAGCCCTGCGGACCCACTCATGAAAACATCGGTGGGATGGTTTATTCGACTCTTGTTAACAGCTGCCGGAATCCATGGACTCATTCTCTACTGGCTGTGGAGAAGACAACGGAAAAACTCTGGCTCTCTAAAGCGGCGTTCCCGGGAAGATCGACAAGCAAGGCGTCCTTTTCGCATGTAAAATGACTTTGGCAGATCACCCGAATCTGAGATCCGGGTGTCTGTTTTACTTGGGCATGTTGTATCAATAGCTACAACATGCCCCCTTATATGATCCTCAAGGAGGAAAGGCAGTGCTCTTTTCCAGTGTAATCTTTCTATTTTATTTCCTGCCGCTTGTGCTGGGGCTGTATTACATACTGAAATTCTCGGTTACGGCCAAAAACATGCTGCTGCTTGTTGCCAGTCTGTTCTTCTATGCATGGGGTGAACCGTGGTTTGTCCTCATCATGCTGGCTTCCATCTGTTTCAACTATATCTTTGCCCTGCTCGTGGACAAATTCAGGGAACGACGGAATGCCGCCTACACCATCATTACGTTGATGCTTATTGTCAATCTGGGTATGCTGTTTGTTTTTAAATATATGGCCTTCGCGCTGCGGATAGTGAACGAGAATACCGACATTGGCCTAAGTATCCCGAATATCGCGTTACCTTTAGGTATCTCCTTCTTTACCTTCCACGGAATCTCCTACGTGATCGATGTGTATCGCGGACATGGCGCTGTGCAGAAAAATCTCTTTTATGTCGCGCTGTATATCTCCTTCTTCCCTCAGCTCATTGCCGGACCAATCCTGCGCTATAACACAATTGCAGATCAGATGGTCAACCGTAAGGAAAGCTGGGACAAGTTCGCACTGGGCTGCTGCCGCTTCATTGTCGGTCTGGGTAAAAAAGTGCTGTTATCCAACAGCATGGCGATTGTTGCAGATCACATCTTCAGCATGGGTGGCACCTCGAATATTCCGGCAAGTCTGGCATGGCTTGGAGCCATCGCCTATACATTGCAGATTTATTTTGATTTCTCGGGGTACTCCGATATGGCAATTGGTCTCGCCCTCATGTTCGGTTTCAAATTCGAAGAGAACTTCAGATATCCATATATCTCCCGTTCCATCACCGAATTCTGGCGCCGCTGGCATATCTCGCTGGGCACCTGGTTCAAGGAATATGTCTATTTCCCACTCGGAGGATCACGTGTCACCAACAAGGATAAAATGATTCGCAATCTGCTCATCGTCTGGGGACTTACTGGGGTATGGCATGGTGCGGAGTGGACATTTGTAGTCTGGGGATTAATTAACTTCGCATTCATTGCTCTGGAGAAAATATCCAACTTCGATAAAGGAACTCGCTTCAACCCGCTGCGGCATCTCTATGCTATGTTTATTGTGGTCATCGGGTGGGTGATCTTCCGTTCACCGGATCTGCTGCAAGCTGGCAACTATCTGGGCAACATGTTTGGACTGTACGGCAATGGATTCTGGAGTGATACGACCTGGATGTTCCTGAAAGAGTACGCACTCTTCTTCATCCTCGGTATTCTGTTCTGCATGCCGATTGCCACGCGAATGAACAAACTGATGGTCGACGGCGCACGTTTCAGCAAACCATTGGTACTGGCTTATCCGCTTACGATCATCGTTCTATTCCTGATCTGTGTATCGTATCTGGTCAAAGGTACATACAATCCATTTATTTATTTCAATTTCTAATTCTGAGAGAAGGCACAAGCATGCACAACTTTTTTGCCAAAAAGAGAATCACGGCTTTCCTCTTCATTCTCGTGCTCGTGACGTTCTCTGTCCTGAATATCATTCAGTCCTTCGGGCCGATCCAAAAGACGCTGGCCTCAGCGGACTACCATTATTCTGAAGCCAAAGAACTGATCCACGAACTGGATGACGACATTAATGAGCATGTCTTCGAGAAATTCGGCTTCGTGGAAGCGTACGGATATATGCAGTCACTCATGTGGAAGAACGAGGAGAACAACTTCGAGGTTGTGAAAGACATGGAGGGCAAGCTGCACTATACCTACTTCGCTACTGGGCCGACGGATACGAAAGATCTGTCGGATCGGGTGGCTGCGCTGGGAGCACATTTGGACCCCAAAACGAAGCTGACCTATGTGATGACACCAGACAAATACGTGCGAGGCTATACGCAGTTTCCAGAGGGAATTCCGTACAATTATAACAACGAAACAGCCGATGGCTTTTTGGCCAATCTCAAGCAGGATGGCATCGATACAGTTGATCTGCGTAAAGGTTTGTTGGAAAGCGGTATTCCGGCAAATGATCTCTTTTTTACCACGGATCATCACTGGAAAATCAAGACCGCGTTCTGGGCCTTCGGTCAGCTCGTGAATCATCTGGACGGCATGTACGACAAACCGCTGGACCCGGATCATTATTTCACGGACTTAAATAACTACAATGTAGTTCCGTATCAGGATATTTTTATTGGATCACAGGGGCGAAAAGCCGGGAAATATTTTGCTGGTGACGATGACTTTGACCTGATCTATCCGAAGTTCAAAACGGACTATTCCTTCTACTTTAAGACCGGTGAGACGGAAGCCACACTGAATGGCCGCTTCGAGGATGCGCTGCTCACGACCTATCCACTGAATGTGCAAGGAGCTACCTATGATCTAACTGCTGACAAGTACTTTACGTACCTGTACGGGAATCAGGGAATCGTTCATGTGGTGAACAAAGACAAATCGAACGGACTCAAAGTCATGTTCATCAAGGACTCTCTCGCAGTGCCGATGATCTCCTTCTTGTCCACCGTCGTGTCTGAGATTTACCTGATTGATCCACGGTATTATACGGGAGACATCATGGATTTCGCCAGCAAAACCGACCTGGATCACGTCTTTGTGTCGATATCACCGCAGGATCTCGTAGATGAGTTTTTCCCTTACGGATCGAAAGATTAACTCGGTGAAGGATCATACTTTACCACTACAGTGGCAGAACAATCTTCCGATCACTGTTATCCCCAGATTTCTTTTATCCCTTTTTATTAGGGAGAAATCCGGTGATAAAGGTGAACGCTTCGCTTCTCCAGATTCTTTCTGCCTCCTCCGTTCAGGTATGATCTTGTAGTCAAACATAAGAAAGGGTACCCCACAGCCAATAATCTGGCAGACAGGGTACCCTTTCTTTTTGTATTCCAATAGATCAGTTTCGTTCACGCTTCGCCTTTTGTTCCTTATAATATTGTAAAACGTCACGCGGGCTGCCTTGAAACGCTCTTTCCTTGCCATATACATACGCCTGCTCCAAATAAGCAAAAGCTTCATCATGCTGCTCAAGTCGCATGCAGACGATACCAAGATCAATTATAGGACCCGTATTAATATCCGAACCTCGCGTTTGCAGGGCTATTTCAGCCCAAGGTTTCGCCAGTGTGAACTGCTCCAGGTCCATATGTGCATTCACGTGACAGGAAGCAATCCAGCTCGCAATCTCCCAGTCCGTCTTCGGTTCGGGCAGCATCCCCCAAGCCTGATCATAATAGATCAGGGCTTGCTCATGCTGCTGCGTTTCATCCAGAACATTGCCTGCTTCTACCGTTTCAATAATTTGTCTCTCCAGTTCGGGATGCTCCGGTGTCAGATCCTTCACTCCGCAACCTCCTCCTCCAGTTCGAAATACCATTCCAGAAAGTTATTGAAACTCGCCCACTGCGGTGTGCTTTCACCGCTCAGAAAACGTTCGATCGATTCACCCAGCTCCACCAGAGCCACATCTCCCGTTTGGCGGTTATAAAAGAATCCACCCTCGCCCTCAAAGCTGTCCAGCGGTATGTAGGCTTCTGGCAATCCAAGCGTAAGTTGAGCCACTGTCATGTCCTCCAAGTATACGGTGTTTTCCATAACCCAGCAGATCTGATAGATCTCCTGATGTCTGCTGTAAAAGGTCGGACCATCATCCGCATGCAAATAAAAATGTGCAAAATCAGATTCAAGATCTATACCCAGTTGACGTAAAGCTTCTTCATACTCTGCTGGTACATCTTCATGCCACCAGCCCTGATTCTGACAATAATCAATCACTTTATTGGATAACATATTAAGCCTCCTAATGAATCAAACATGATGAGTATAAGCCCTCTGGCTGTAAGATAGCTTTTAACTTTATAACCTAACCTGTTATCCCGTTAGACAACTTAATTGCAGAACGATATCGAGTGTGGTTGCCCATCACCCATTCATGAAACATATAAATACTGTATCAAAAGAACAAGACGAATGGAAATGGAGACATTTCTATTTACCCATCCAAAAGCCCACGATAAGCAGAACACTCCGCAACCAGTCTCAATTTCCTTATTCTGGCGCAACTTCCCCCTCATTCTTTCGTCTAATAATTGATTAACAACGAAGGAGATGACTATGCGAATAAGTTGCAGTCCTGGTTTCCCCGGAAGTATGATTGGTTCAATTGATCTTCAGCCTACCAAGTTTAATACGGGCGTTTCCCATAAAAGTGAGATTACTCACCATGTTGATCCAGACCTCATAGCCATTCCCTATGTGGAAAATCCTGAATTCGGAACAACCTTTGATGCGATGAAGATGATGAAGGGAACGTTCCAAGAAGAGTTTCAAGAGAGCTATGATGTGGAATTTACGATTGATGTGGATAAAAAGGGGTACATCACCCAGTTTGAGCATACCTTTGCACTGGAGCGTTATCTTGATCTTGTGCGGACGCAGTCCTATAAAGTGATTAAGACGAATTGGAAGGGACGTTCCTTCCATGTCATGACTTACTGTTATATGGAGGAAGTGTGCAACCCGGATAATGTAATCTTCAAATGTAACCATGCAGAGGATGTTTTTGTCGTAGCAGAACTTGTTCCCTATTCTGTCGGTGGTGTTGTGGTGCAGCCCAACAATGTGTACCTTCATCTCCGTGCATTAATCTCGGCAAGAGATGATCTCTACCCGATCGACTATATGTGTGAACCTGATTTTGATCTAAGCATTGAAGCCTAAATTCCACATCATTTAAATACAGCAGAGAGCACAAGGCGTTCCTGGCTTACTCCGGATCACCTGTGCTCTTGTTTAATATAGGTTCTGCTTACCGAAAAAATGAAATCTCAGGGGTGATTAAATGATTTTCGAGAAGAAACGCCCGAAGCCAAAAGAGAACGTTTGAGACAAGAAGAATTAAAGGGAAACTCCATGGGTACGTTTGGTGATGGTATCAATCGTGCTCAATTGGGAAGCTTATCCGATTTAGTTGGCAGTTTGGGATGGAAAGGCACCGGAATCCTCATTATATTATTCATAGTAGGCTATGTAATTTATAAATTAGTGTTCTGAGAAGGATAGGTAACGATGCACTCTTTGCTACTTGAATAAATCCTTGGTGAGTACCCCTTCCGATGTGGTTCTTCCATGTGAATCACCTACCCCCGTTCCTGATTTCGCGATCATTCTATCATTTTCTCATGTGGAAAAGTAAAAATAGCCCTTGAGCAGAAGGTTGAATGAGATTCTTTCCTTCTGCTCAAGGGCTGGCCGAAATTGATTATTTATTTGACCTCGGCATTCAGCCGTTCAATAAGTTCAAGCAACTCCAGCGGTTCACCAACTGTATGAGTTGGACGTTCTGTCTCATCCATCGGCTCATGGGGATAACGAGGCGTCCAGCTCTGAAAGATGCTGGTGATGCCCAGTGCGTTAGCTCCCTTCATATCACGACTCAGGTTATTACCAATCATCACCGTCCTGGAAAAATCCCCTTCAGACAAATCAAGGGCACCAATTGCTGCCTTGAACATCCGCGGGCTTGGCTTGCTGGCTTTAATATTCTCCGAAATAATCATTGTGCTAAAATAATCATGAAGTCCATGCTGCTTAAATACGTTCTTGAAGGATTGTGCATCGCCGTCAGCAACCAAGGCCAGTGTGTATCCTTGTTCATGAAGCTTTTGAATCGTGATATCCGCACCCGGAATCAGATCCGCAGTCAGAACAATTCCTTCTTCGTCCCGAATCTCGGTAGATTCATCAACGATGGTATCGCCGCTGTCAAAAAAGATAATTAGCTTTTTGTCGTCCATGTCCGTTATGACCGTCCTCTTCATTCAATTGGTGTAACGACTTGCCGGTTTCCGTTTGACCATATACAATGATGTTCCAAAATAAGGTATAGCGCTTAATCCAATGTTACAATGGAGACGAATAAAAAATCAATCATTTTTTCGTCGAGCTCGTGCGGATACCTGATTTAAGCTTAATCATCTCGACCGAAAAAATAATCAGGATCAATTGGACGGTAGTTGGAGGTTCTGCTGCTTACCGAATAGCTTTGCTTTTGCTGCCATCGCTTTATTCAACCTTACTCTTAATCCACTCATCCATTCCGGCTCATGCGCCCAATGTTCTGCTCCAGACCGAAGCACACGTACGTAACCGTACAGATTGGCAAAGCGACGGCATGCAGGGAACATCGACTCCATATCATAGGTGTCTCCAGCTTCTGCCCAATACCCTTGCATAAACGTTTGCTTCTTCTGCTCCCATTGTTCCGGCTGGATTTCCTCCTGTAAACTATCGAGGCTCTGCTCCACATCCATTGCATACCAGTGGTACATCGCATCATCGAAGTCAATGGCGTAACAGGACTGACTCTCCTCGTCATAGAAGACATTATCCAGTTCAAAGTCATAATGAATTAACCCGAAGGTCTGCTGTGTAACGGGCCAATGTGCAAAACAACTCCGGAGAACTTCTACCTCATTGAGCGCCGCAGTCTCGCCAGGGAACTCCCCCAGCACGTCCTTCATCCAATCCAGTACATCCGTATACGTCCAGCGTTTCGCCTGTTTAGGTGTGTATTCGCAAGATAAACGATGCAGCCTCCCCAATGCCTCACCCAAGCTACACACGATCTGGTCATTCAAATCAATACTACCCATCTGGTTACCCGGCACTCGTTTGAAAACGGAGGCATAATACATTCCCCAAGGCGTATGGGCCTCTACCAGCTCTTTTCCGGTATGGGAGGCAACAGCTTCCATGACGCCATATTGATTTAGTTTAAGATAGGACAGGAACTCCAGTTCCGCTGCAAGATTGGTTTGATTTTTCTCCTCTACCGGGGCAAAACGAAGCAACCGAACCTCTCCCTGATCTCTGAACGGATACACGGCATTGGAGGATATACGATAATACTGAAACATGTCCAGTGACTCGGAATCATAACTCCAGTTTTTCAAAATCATCTCGGCGAGATCGTTATTATGGAATAAATATTTAAGTTTTAACATGGGCGTATCTCCTTATGGGTCGTTTAAATAGAACGCTTTTAGGGTTCCGATTCCTATTTTTGCGCGCAAAAAGCCGCAGGCTATGCCTGCGGCTTCAAAAAATTCCGGGTGCACGAGGTATACTTTCATAAGCAAATAAACCTCGTGAATACCAGGAAAAAGGAGCAGTTATATCCTATATGTCGGCAGACTTTGGATTTCGTCACATAAGCAAAAATACAAATGCTTCGTCATGCTTCCATTGCTCTGCCGGATCTATTCAGTTCATATTCACCTTAATTGTTGTAGCCACGCTTTGCATCATCTTAGCCCGTCGTTTCATGACGATCACTCCTTCCGAAAAACAAGTTATTTCCATAATACTCCAATAATTGATTACAGGCAAAGGTTATCAGGATTGTGTAACAACCATGCGTTCTACAGTCTCCGTGTTCTCTTTGTACCACACCATAACGACATCTCCCTCTTTCAGATCAGATACCTGAATGGAAGAATCGGCGCTTTGGTTGTTACCAGGTGCCCCCATGCCCATTCCTTGTGAGATGTTCACATCATCACCAATGTTCAATTTCATTTCGATGCCAGTATCCTTCATGTCTGTACTCCCGCCTCTGGAGACGCCTGGTTGTCTTCCATTTCCATTCGTGGAGCCTGTGGTTGAGTTGTCCTGCACCTCAAGTAATGCGATCGTGACTGTGCTTCCTTCAACGGAAATAACTCTGCCCGTAAGGTCGGCATTCATCATTCCCCTCATCTCGTCCGTGCTACCTGTTCTGCCATTCATTCCTTGGCCCCCGCCTCTCTGCGTTCCTCCGTTCATGCCAGGGCCACCGCCATTCATCATTCCGCCACCATTCATGCCTTGGGCGGAACCGGTATTCGTAATGTTCTGGGCAGTGATGGCGTCGCAGGCGGATAGAAAAACTGTGCAGGTAAACAACAGGAGCATAGCCGATGTGAGATAACCTTTTTTTCGCATACGGATCACCTCTTTCTCAGGGAAGAGCGTTCCCAGCCAAGTTTTCTATAAAATATGAAATTATATGCATCTTTGAATCCCATGTACGACAACACAACCAGCAACGGATATACGGGGTAGATATATCTCGATTTAATCTCCCACAGAATATAGAATCCGATAAATCCGAGAATAATCAGAATTAAAGAGACCTCATCATACCTTTTTCCACGAATACTACCGATTAAGCGAATGACAATAAAGCAGTACATCAAGAAATTCATCACATAAACGACCCAGAGCACTCCCGTCCGGTAGACGGAATCTCCCTGAAACAAGTCCGTTACCGCATTGGTATAACTATAGGAGCCGGCAATTCCACCACCTCTTCCTTCCCCCATCCCCGAGGAGCTTTCATTACCGATGCCATATCGATCCATTTGGTAGGTTCCTTCGGTCCAGGTCCAAATGATCTTTTTGTAATACATCTGGGCCAAATCACTTAAGCTGGCTTCTGACAGTTTCCGTTCAATCTCCTGCTTGTACAGCTCTGTACTTTCAGCTTTATTATAATTAGCATCTCTCTGATAGATCTGGTAGCTCTCCATATTATCCCAGAAGCCGAATCTTTCGAGATTAATACCCATGTTCAGCCACATATAGACCGGAGCCGAGTTTTCCCCAACAGGTTCACTTACAGCACCAGAAGAATTCAAGACCGCATTCTGAGTCCAACCTGGGACGCTATACAACATAGCCAGCACAAAAATGGAGGCAATTCCTTTCTTGATTCCAATACTTCGCATATTCAGCAGAATGGTTAACATGGCGGCAATCAGCACAATCACGCCGACGCTTCGGAAGTAGTTTCCAACCGCGAGCAGAATGGCAGCGATAAGGATTGTTTTCCAGGACTTTTCACGTATGAACCGAATCAAAAAATACAGACAAGACGTGAGAAATGCCGTGGCAATCACATCGTTATAGATCAGGTTATTCAGAAACAGAGACGGCAGATACGTCGCCGCGAAGATCAGAACCCCGTAATCACGCTCCGTGGACTTGTTATTTAACTGTTTATAAATGAGATAAATCATTAATGTCGTTACGGTTGAAAACAAAATATTGAACAGCTTGATTACCAGATAATTATCCGGGAACAGGTACAGCAATGTTTTTAAATACAAGACGGTAGAAAAGTTGAACGGGAACATATGCAAATATCCGCCCGTTTCGAACGAGGAATAGTCCTGATCGTAGAGCATGTTCATGGCGAGTGAAAGCACCGTCTGTGAATCATCGGTAGGCACTCTTGGAAATACGAAGATAATTATGATTTGAATAGCTAGAGAACATAGCAGCACCACCGGAATAACAACCTTTGGGCTGGCTTTGTTCAGCTTCAGGCAAAGGCGGTATAGCAGGGTACCGGATACAAGAAGCAACGCAATCACCGGGATAAAAATACTCCACTGCTGTGCGCCCAGAATCGGATTATCCCCGTACAAGGTGTAATTGTACTGCGCCCGGACAAACAGGGACGAAACGATAAACACACCGACAAAAATAAGCAGAATGAGATAAAGCGACTTATGGATCACCTTAGACATGCCAAAACTCCTTTTCCAGTACAGGATTCGGGAATAGTATAATGCCTCTACCTGAAAAAAGGCTGAATTCAGATTCGTGCGAATGAATACTCATTGGGAGATGATTTACAGCACAAAAAAAGACCGTCCCTTGGTTAAGGGAACGGTCCGTATGTCTATTTTTATAAAAGAGTATATGGGCTTTAAGGCTAATCGTTGAAGATCACTTTTCGTCCTTAATAAACTCAATAATATCCTGGATCTCACAATCCAAAGCCTCGCATATTCGATTCAGCGTATCGAACTTCACGCCATCTGTTTCCTCATTATATAATTTGGCAATCCCATTTCTATGTAGTCCGGTTAGTCGGGATAAATCGGCAATGTTAATTCTTTTCTCTCCCATAATTCGAGATAAATGAATCTTAATCATACATGTTCTCCTCCAAACTATAATGCATACTGTAGTGTTGACAAAGCACACCACAAAGTGTATATTTGAATGAATATAATGTACACTGTAGTGTTCATATATAAGCTCAATATCTATACATTTCCTAAAAGAGGTGTGCAAAAATGATAGAATCTCTGGAATCTTTGGCAGAACCGTTAATCCGAACGCGCTTAGAGTTATTATACAACAATTTGTCTCACACGCAGCCTGATTATACCCAACTATCTGAAGAATCTGATCATTATTTTCATACCATTCGCCAAGCTTTACCTGAATATCTGAATCAGACCATTTTTTTATATGAAGATACTCAACTTTCTATTCAAACACTTCTGGAAAGAGAGATTTATTTACAAGGGTTTCGGGATGCCCTGCAACTAATGAGCGAGTTACATATACACAGATTCTGACGCCATAGCTTCTTACAAAATATGCTATAATCAACAAAGCAATAGAATAGGCTTAAAGGGTCGGTCGGCTACCTCGCCATGAAGGGAGGGATGCCCTGTGACAGTGTTTGAAGCAATCATGTTGATGCTTACCTTTGGTACGCTCATCGTTGCCATTCTGTCCGATAAACGCAAATAGACCGCCCCCATAGCAAAGGAATGCGGTCTATTTCATCGTGCCCTTATGTTACTGAAGCCCACCGCCCTTAAAAGCGGCTATTGCTCAGAGAGTCGTGTTACCAGCACGGCCCTCTTTGCATTTTACGTCTAATCTGCTCTAATTATACCATACTCAAATCTTTGAAGTCATATATAAACCGTGTTAATCCTCATACAATTCCTTATACTCGTGCAAATATAAAACCTCAATACAATTGGACCAGTTCAGAACCGAACCGACAAAGTCCTGAATGTCCAATCCTGGCATTTCATAAGTACCTTCTGTATTTACCGAACCCGTTGCATCCTCAATCAGAGTGACTTTGAACCCTTCATGCTCGGCCGCAATTGTCGTAAACAGGCAACAATATTCTGTATTAAATCCCACAATAAACACATGTTCCACCTGATGTTCATCGAGCCATTTCTTCAACTCCGGGTTGCTAAAGGCGTTAGGTTTACTTTTTTCCAGAATCGTATGCCGCCCAGTGTCGACTACAATCTCCAGACCCGCAGCATTCTTGTAAAATAGTGAAGATCCCTCGTGGTCATAGTCTACATGTTTCAAGTAAATGACCGGTTCATTCCGCTGTTCAAAATCAGCGATAACTGCTTCAATGTTCCCTACCTGTACTGTGAAATCCCTCAATGACGTAATCCCGTATTGCACATCCAATACAATCAGAGCTTTGTTCATATGCTTTCCCCTTGCTTTAGTTGATCGATAGACGTTTTCCCACTTCCACTACTTCTTTCGTTTCTTTTCCAAAGCCTTCTTCGCATTTTCCTGTACCCGAAATTCCACAATTCTGCGGATCAATTCTTCTGGCAATGGCTGATCTATGGGAAATTGCACCGATCCTTTGGCTCCTTTATACCGTGAGAGTTCTTCCTTAAATGCTTCGATCCCACTGGCACTCGGGTAAAATCCGATATGCTTGGCGTAAGCGGCAAAATGAACCAAGTTTCCGTGCTCTGCATATGTGGGCATCTTGTAACTGATCTTCTCCACCGCATTGGGAGCGGAAGCGCGAATAATCTGTCTTAATGCCTGTAATTTATCCTGTACATCCGAAGGAAATTGAGAGATATATTCATCTACCAGCACATCAGAAGTGGTACTCTCTGACATCTTGAACTCCTTCCGCACGTCCATTCGTGGTATGGCATTTTTCACAACGTCATGGCTCGGCCATTTCGCATCAGATAATCTTCCTTGGCTTTGTAGTCTGGCATAATACTGCCAACACGACGCCAAAACGAACGATCATGATTCATGTGGTGAATATGACACAATTCATGAATGATCACGTAATCAATCACTTCCAGCGGTGCCATCGCCAAGCGGTAGTTAAACGTAAGTTTTTTGTCCCAGCTGCAGCTTCCCCACTTGGTCGCCGATTCCACGATATCCACAGACTTCGGCTTCACCTTCAACTCCTGCTGGTAACGGCCGATGCGCTCACCGATCATTCTTTTACACTCGGCAAAATAAAACTTCTTCAGATTCGCACGCAAATCTTCTTCCGAATAACCCTCTACGTCAATTAACTCATGCAGCGCATGTTCTTGGCCAAAAAGCAGGAACTTTCCCTTGCCTTCCTCTTCGTATTCCTTGGCTTGAGGACCATCCAGCGCCTGCTGCATCAAGGCTGATTTCGTCAAAATCACTTCCCCATGCTGCTCCACAAGTTGTTGAATCATTTCTTCGCTGGTGCCATTGGGAGCCTTGATTGTGACCATATAAGGTAAATCCATAGTGATGGAGACTTTCTTGCGTTTTCCATATTCAATATGACAGGTAATAGGATGATTGTTTATTTCAATAGTTAGCATAACGTGCTCCACTTCTTCCGATATTTCAATGTCAAAATTCTGATTTATTCTTCAGATTGTAACCTATTCAGTAACTCCATGCATAATGTTCAGCGAATTATAATGTTTTAATTGAATTTTTATTCATAAATATGTATTATTATAAAATTATAAGATAGGAGGATAGATATGACCCCTACATCGAATCCGGATTATAAAACCATTGAGGAACTATCGCTCAACCATTGGCAGCCCTTATCCACCTTGCTTTTTGACGGATGGTTACTGCGTTTTGCACAGGGATATACGAAGCGTGCCAACTCCATTCAACCTCTTCACTACTCGATCCAGGATGTGCATGAAAAGATCGAGCAATGCGAGCGAATCTACGCTTCCAATCAGTTAAGTACCATATTTAAGATTACACCGTTTATCCAGCCGGATCGTCTCGACCAGCTTTTGCATGAAAAGGGGTATGATGTTGTGGATCTGAGCCAGGTCCAGACTCGGAGTCTGGAAACCATTAAGGAGCCTGAGTACTCAGAAGTAAAAATAAACGAACAATTAACCGGAGAGTGGTTGGATCACTTTTGCAGATTGAATCAAGTGAATGATCTGCATCGGGGAACGATGGAACAAATGTTGACCAACATCCGTACGCGCACAGGTTTCATCTCGCTGTTCCTCGACGGACAAGTCGTTGCTTGTGGATTCGGTGTGGTGGAACGAGGCTATATTGCATTGTATGACATCATTACAGACGCTAACTTTCGGAATCGGGGATTGGCCGAGCAGATGATCCTTCATCTGTTGCATTGGGGAAAAGAGAATGGCGCTACGTCCAGTTACCTGCAAGTAGTTGCTAATAACGCACCCGCATTAAAACTGTATGCCAAGCTTGGATTCTCGGAGATCTATACCTACTGGTATAGGGTCAAGGAAACCCAAGTCTGATCTAGATCAGATTTTTAGCTTCGAACAATTTAAACAAAAAAAGAGCTGGTTCTCAGCTCTGATTACGTTCCAATTGTTTTTCGATCCCCAGCCTGTCGATCTGAATCCAGTATTCTGCAATTCGCTCATTCTCCACCCGGTATACCGCACTCGCAATTTCAATCACTGGCAGGTGGGTCGGCGCATATCCATCCACTTCTCCGACATGAGTACCCACTTGTTTCCAGCGTACATATACCTTATCTCCCTGTGCCAGCAGCTCCTGAATCTGGAGTGAAAAATCTCCGTACGCCTCAATCATTTCCCTCACATGATCCGCATAGACGGAAGGAGTTCTTCTGACTGTCACTTCCTCTTCCGAGATCACCTGGTGAGCCAGTACCTGCTCGGCCATCAGTGTATTGGCATAATCAAGATTACGACCCGAGCGCACTTCTTCAAAAAAAGTTCTAACAATCTGTTCTGGCGTCATCCAATCCACTCCATTTTTCGTTTTATCATGCTTGTACCAGAAGTATCGACGAATCTCACTCTCTCGTAAAAATCAATTTAACTAGCTCTTATACAGGATTCTTACTCTATTGTATATAGTCATAATATACCATTACATATCTTGACAATAAGTCTATATGACCATAGACTAGCAAAAGACATTAGGGAATTAATAGGAGGTTTTGATTATAAGAGGTTCGAAAATAGGTTTTAACCAGAAATGATAATCTTCGGTGTTTAGATTTTTTAGAAATTAGCCTTTGGAACAACTTAGAAAAACGAGAAAGTGGTGTACCATGAAACGTTTATTTTTGATTATGTTTACGCTCACCCTGTTATTGGCGGGATGCCAGAGCAATAACAAGGAGAGTAGCCCGTCCGAGAATAACCCCACAGAAATATTAGAAGGCTCTAGTGTATTAAGTTTGAAGCAGAAGTACGGCTCCGAATCAAATAAAGCGATCATGCCGATGTATAACGTAGCACAAGATGAAGAATTTACGTTCAAGTTTAAAGCGGATTTGGGAAAATCTAACTGGTCGCTGAGTGATATGATTTCAGTACATACCGATATAAAAGCACTTAAAGCAAGTGAAGTAGCATTGTTGTCAAATATTCATGACAATAGTATTTCTATTAAACCTCTTGGTTGGGGAGTTTTAAGCTCAGATTCAATGAGAACCAAGAGTCAAAGCTCTTGGGGTGGAGCCCCAATTTATTACATTCGTCTGAATTATGATCCGGACGCAGAGAAACTGACATTGCTCGATCAACCAATTATCATTCCGTTTACGGTGAGATCGGAGTTACCTGTACCCAACCTAAGATACGAAATTGACAAAGATAGACGGTTCAAGTTGGTCTGGGACAAGGTGGAAGGCGCAACTGAATATAAAATTTATAAACGTTCTGACCTAACCGACTTTGATACAAACAAACCTTTAACTGGCGAAGAGGATGCTTTCAGCAATAGTCTACCTTTAGATATTGCGGTAACGACTGAGACTTCCTTTAATGATTTTATGAAGGACGGCAAGGGCGGGCTTGCGACTTATAATGAAATGATCACGACTCATCAGAACCATGGTATACGAGGAGAATATTACGTCACTGCAATCGGTGGAGGCAAAGAATCCAATTTTAGTAAAGGTGTACCTACCGCTCCGCTTGCTTCCCAGTTACCGACAGCTTTGAAAGAACAATTGTATAGGGAGAAATTAAAGAATATAGATGTACTTCCTCAGAAAACAACAGTTGAGTACAATGACGGCTCTCTAGCCCAAGAAACCATTGTCTATGATACTACCAACGTAGAGATGTCGGAGTTCAATGAAACAAATATTCCTTTTCATATTAAAGGAACAGCTCTGAAAAGTTACGTACGAGTGGAGAATGTGACCCAAGAAGACCTGGATAGACTTGCCCAACAAACCGTGGCCGATTCCAGTAACGGACTGGTGGAACCAAAGAACGACACACCTTACGTCCCTGCACCTGATGTGCCAACCATTATCAACAATCATGATGCGCCTGCGACTGAGCCTTCAACGGAAACAGGAGCAGAACCGACGGTGGAAGAAGCTCCATCTACGGAGTCCGCAACCCATTCTGCAACGTCAGAAGATAAAACTGACCCGGTATCCAACGAGGCTTCCGATGATACTTCCGATAAGGCTTCCGATAAGGCTTCCGATAAAGTTTCTGACGAAATTTCGAGTGAATCTCCTGATTCAGCCTCCGGAACTGAAGAAGACAACTTGGTGGATGAGCAGAAATCCAATACACAGCAAAATGTAGAGCAAGGTAATCAGGAAACGGTTCCTGAACCTGCTACAGGCGATGCCATGATCAATGCAGATTCTGCATTGGAAGAAGTTCTGGCTAAAAACATGGTTGCAGCCCAAGACAAGATTTCATTGAAAGCTTTTCCAGAAGCCCAAAACTTCACAACGCTCTCAGATGTGGTCCTGAAAGTGATGTACCAGAATCCATTGATTCTGGGTGTGGAAGGTTTTGAATACAATTACGGCACACTTACCCTTTCGATCCATTACAATGAGTCGGCAGATGTGATCCATAAGAAACAGGACGAGATTATTGCCAAAGCAAACGAAGTTGTCGCTTCCATCATCAAGGATGGCATGAAGGATGATGAGAAACGGAAAGCCATCTACGATTATCTGAACGATAACGCGGAGTATGATGATGCGGCACTTGAAAATGCGGAACAGAACAACTTTAAACATGTCGACGCACAGTTCAATGATTCGTTTACAACATACGGTATTCTTGTCAAAGGCGTTGGCGTATGTGCCAGCTATGCTTCTGTTTACAAACTGCTGTCCGATCTGTCTGGACTGGAAAGCATTGTCGTAACGGGAGCGTCCAGCGGTGTTCC
Source organism: Paenibacillus sp. 11B (assembly GCF_030487755.1). Classification (NCBI taxonomy): domain Bacteria; kingdom Bacillati; phylum Bacillota; class Bacilli; order Caryophanales; family Paenibacillaceae; genus Paenibacillus; species Paenibacillus sp. 11B. Next base: position 294,314 of record NZ_JAUKNS010000005.1, read on the forward strand.
TCATGCGTGGAATAAGGTCAAAATCGGGAATGAATGGTTCCATGTGGATGCCACCAATAACCTGACCAATTCCGGTATTCCTTACTTCCTGTACAATGCAAATGATGAGACAGCTGCAAGTCAGAAATCGATAGCGGATAAGGATTACTGGCTTGATTCTGAACTTGCCCTGTTTAATGGCGAAAGTGATGCGAACGATTATTATGTACAGAACGATCTCGAAGTCGCTTCGATTAGTGAATACAAAACAAAGGCTGAGAGTGAACTGAAAAATGGGGAGAAACGGGTTATTCTCCGTTTTGCATCGCCCGTTGATTCAGATGAACTGATGACCGCTGCAGGTGAAGCTCTAGCTGCATTCGATGAAGCCCTTCTGGGTACGGCGCAATTGGCTACACTCGGTAGCTACGCCATTCTGGAACCTAACCCGGAACAGAAGTAATTCATTAATCAAGAAAAATTCCATAACAAGAAAGAACTCCATTCACCTTCGTCGGGAATGGAGTTCTTTGCTTATCTTGCCTATGATCACTAGCCTATGTTTCATAGGTCTTTTTTATATCCCAATTACGGACTAACAGTACCGCCATTGGCGTTCAATGTCTCGCCGCTCACATAGCTGGATTCCTGGCTCGCTAGGAAAACAAACGCAGGCGCCATTTCCGCAGGCTGTCCTGCACGGCCAAGCGGCGTATTGGAGCCGAAATCAGCAAGCTTCTCTACGGGTTGTCCACCAACGACCTGAAGCGGTGTCCATACCGGGCCTGGAGCGACGACGTTCACACGGATGCCTTTGCTGCCAACTTGTTGGGCCAGCGCTTTGCTGAACGTGTTGATTGCTGCCTTGGTTGTCGCATAATCCAGCAGGATTGGAGATGGCTTGTATGCCTGAATAGAAGACGTGTTAATGATGGAGCTGCCTGGCTTCATGTGTTTCACAGCTGCTTTACAGAGCCAGAACATCGAATAGACATTGGTTTTGAATGTCGCATCGAATTGTTCTGTGGTCAGATCGGCGATCTGCTCAACAAACTGCTGTTTCCCTGCCACATTGGCAAGAATATCGATCCCGCCGAGCTCTTTTACAGCAGATTCAATAAGTTCTTCGCAGTATTTCTCATCCTTGAGGTCACCTGGAATCGCAACAGCCTTGCGGCCTGCTTCTTCGATCAGCTTAACCACTTCCTTCGCATCGGCTTCTTCCTCAGGAAGGTAAGCCAGGACGACATCCGCGCCTTCACGGGCAAAAGCAATAGCTGCTGCCCGACCAATACCGCTGTCTGCTCCGGTTACAACCGCTTTGCGGCCGGTCAGACGCCCGCTGCCTTTATAACTTTTTTCACCGGCATCAGGTACAGGAGTCATTTCACGTTGAAGCCCCGGCTCCTCCTGCTGCTGCTTCCAATCTGATGTTGCCTTTGGATATTGTGTCGTCGGATCTTGCATGGTGTGCTGGTCTTGATTAGCCATGTTCAATTCCTCCTCGGATTAATTTACACCCTATAAATAGAACGAAATGATTCTACACTGGTCACTACGCGGTCAGAGCAACCTTCCGATCGCTGTTATCCCCAGATTTTTTCTATCCCTAATTAAGGGGAAATCCGGTGATAAAGGCGAAGCATATCCTTTCGAAGCAGCTTTCTTTTAGAAAGCTTTTAGTTTCACTTCTCCAGGCTTTCTCTGCCCTCTACGTTAATGTGTAGAAAATAAGTTCAATTTAAATAGACTGTGTAAATGTAAATTTCTTTATTATGTTGTTTTCATAAAAGTTGCACTCTTTCCTTTGTAACCGAGATGGGTGGAATTTAAACTGGCTCTGAACATTTCCATGGGAAACTTTCCGACTTTGAATCTCCAGTGACTGGAGGTTGTATAATAGATGATGAGGTGATCTTGTGGACCAAAGCAAAGATACTTATTCAATCGGTGAAGCGGCCAAAATGATCGGCTCGACGGTCAAAACGATTCGTTATTACGATGAAATCGAGCTGCTCCGGCCCTCTTTTCATACGGAAGGTGGTCACCGTCTCTATACACCACAAGACGTGTGGCGCCTGGAACTGATCACAACACTTCGCTATTTGAATTTTGGCATACCGGATATTCGCAAGCTGATGTCTGGTGAACTTGGCGTATCACAAGCGCTGGACTTACAGATCGAAGCCTTGGAAACTCAGATCGGAACAATGAATTCCATGCTCTCCATTCTGCAACAAGCCAAACAGCATGAAGCAGAAGATACGCTCCATTCCGGACAGTCTCTTGCGTATGTTACAAGTCTGGTGGATTCGCTAACCGCCAATGCCCAAAAAAGGAAAAAGTTCATCTCCACCAAAATGGAAGAATCTCATCTGCTGGACGGCATTCCGCATGAATGGAGAGTTTCGTTTCTGCATTTTTTCGACAAATACATGATGAAAGATACGAAGCTGTCTGCCCAGCAAACACTGGCATGGAAGGAAATTCAGGAAATCATCAACGATCCGGCCTACATCGTCGATCTGGCCCGTCTTGAACTTCCCTTCTTCACTATGGCGAATCATCCACAGATTGAGGCAGACGCCTGGGTGAAAAAAATGGAGACCCTCCGCATTCGTGCCACTGAAGCTCTGGAGAAACGTTGGCCGTTAGATAGCCTCGCAGTGCAGAGCATGGTGTGGGATTTTGTGATGATGTACGCCAGTGTTGAACATGCTGATGATCCGGAAGCATTTTTTCGTAAACAGGCTCGTTATATGCTCGACTCCGTGACAGAGCGCATCCTTCGTTTTAACAAGCTCTGCAAGATCGTGAATCCCGAATGGAGCCAGATCGTAGACGGCATTAATCTGTTGCAGGAAGGCATGCGACTACGGTTAAACCAAATGGAAGAAGACTGAAATTCAGTCTTCTTCCATTTGGTTGTTCAGCCTTTTTTCAATGAATAGGATGTATGTTCTCCCACTTCACTGTCCAACTGGAGCGGTTGTCCTTTCAGATAGTGGTTGAAGAAATCGATCGTTGTATCGTTCACGATTTGGTGGGCTCCCTTAGCATCTACACCCTGTGACCATTCGAGAATAGGAGATATCAGATAGAGGTCCGAGAAGCTCAGATGTTTGGTCTGATTCAGCTCCATCCAGTAGTTCCCTCCTGCGGTCATCGGTTCATAACGGGTATATACTACTTCGTAGTATTTCTCTGCTTCCGGGCGGGTCGTACCCATAGCTGCAATCTCATCGTCACTCATAACACTTGTACCTGCAACAGTCGTGTCTGCACTCATCATCAGGAACGGTTTGCCAACGCCTGCTGTCGGTATGCGTTTCTCCCCAAACAATACGCCGTCCATGTTCATGCCTGCTTTGACACGAGGATCATCCATCAGCATCTGTACCGTTGTTGCCCCGCCAAATGAATGTCCAAACATGCCGATGTTATCCAGATCCATATGACCGTTAAAACGCCCGTACGGATCAGTTTCCGCCAGCTTTTCCACTTCATCCAGCACAAATTGCGCATCCTTCACCCATGTCTCGTTGAGCTTGTCCATATAACTGAATTGCAGCTGATCGAAGCCTTCCTTGCCCTCGGATTCAAACTGCGCCACACGCCCATCCGGGAACACGGAGACCAGACTGCTGTACGTATGATTAATGCCCACAACAATATAACCTTGGCTGACCAGCTGCTCCACCTGGAACGTATTTTGATTTTCATAGCCATGCAGACCATGAGAGAAAAGGATGACCGGATACTTGGCTTCCGCATCAGATAATGATGCCTCCTGAATGGCATGGGTTTTAACTTGACTCAGGCTTGAAAATAAAAGCTTTGGCAGCTTCAGCACATCATTAAAGGCTGTTGCATAGACCTCCGGATCATTCACATAAGGAGCTGTTGTTCCCTTGGTGTCTTTATCCGTCGGATACCAGATCTGCACCATCAATTCCCTTTTGTCCCCGGCTGTACTCGTCAGCAATTCCTCCCGGCTCTCATCCGTCCAGTCATAGGAAACCGTACCGATTCCGTAAGGACCTGCTGGTGTATCAAACGAAAATACCGGGAACAGAAGTGGAAGCCCGATGGTCACGACTGCATATACCAATATCAACAGGGATGTTCCGATGACTCGCACACGTCCGAATTTCCGCTCCACGGTTGACTTCGACCTCTTAGCGATTAACACAATCAGTGGAACCAGTGTGAGCAGATACGCCGGAATCATAGGCCACCGCAGGCCCTCGACCAACCCATGAAACAGTAATAACGCACCCGATATGACCAAGCCTCCCCATACCATGTTCCAGGATTTATTCCTCCCCCCAATCAACCACACCAGCATTACGACATTGAAAATAAGATAAATCCATTCTAGTGTCCTCATCTGTCCTTGCCCCCTTCTCTGCCACAATTGAATTTGAGCTATATCGTGCAGCAGCTCTTCTATTACCAATCATAAAACCTCCGGTAACAGGAGATTCAAGCCTCAATTTTGAAAAACAAAAAAAGCACTCCCTGCATCACACTGGATCTCCCGAAGGATTCCAATGTGGACAAGGAATGCACGTATGATGTTACGATATAAGCTGACTAGGGAAATTATACACCTTGCCACTACGAGTGCCGCACCATCTTATCTTTGAGCTGAGGCTAGTGGTCGTCTCCTCCATCTACCCGCTGTCTGTTCCCTATGCCAAATACGAAATATCCGATCACAACGATCGCCATAAATGTAGCCCCGACAATCAGCGGTAATCGCGTATCCGGGTTAAATGCCATACCGATAATAACAAGTGTCAGATATACGATGATGATGTAGTTGCTGATCGGGAACCATTTGGACTTAAAGGTGTGGTCTCCCATCTCGTTGCCCCAACGCTTACGAAATCTGAATTGACTAAAAGCAAGTGCGAACCACGGAACCATTCCCGGAAGAACACTTGCACTGTAGATGTACAGGAAGAGCTTCGAATCCGGCATCAGGTAGTTCAGCACCACACCGATCAGCAGCAAAGAAATCGTGATGATAATACTGTTGCGGGGAACCCCGCCTTTGGACAGCTTCTTGAAAAAGGCCGGTGCCTGTCCATTCTCTGCAAGCGTATAAAGCATCCGTCCTGCACTATAAATCCCACTGTTACATCCTGACATCGCGGCAGTGAGTACAACAAAGTTGATAATGCCCGCAGCGGCTACAATCCCGACTTTGGCGAAGGTCAGTACAAACGGACTTCCCGTTTCTCCGACTTCATTCCAAGGATACAATGTCACGATGACAAAGATCGCCCCGACGTAAAAAATGAGAATACGCCACACGATGTTTTTGATCGCTTTACGCAGCGTAACCTTCGGATTCTCCGCTTCTCCTGCCGTAATTCCGACCATTTCGACGCCCTGATAGGCAGCCGTTACGATACACAGGGCAAATAAAAATCCTTTTAGACCCCCGGGGAAAAATCCTCCATGGCTTACCAAATTTGACAGACCAATCGGTTCACCACCATTACCCAGACCGAAGAAGATCAGCCCGGTTCCGATTACAATCATGAAGACAATCGCTGTCACCTTGATCAAGGCAAACCAGAACTCAAACTCGCCGTAAAACTTCACAGCTGCCAAATTCGCCGCCGCAATAATAAGCACGCCAGCCAAGGCAGGCAGCCATTGTGGTATATCCGGGAACCAATAACCCACATAGATTCCAATCGCCGTCACTTCCGCCATACCCACCGTAACCCAGAGGAACCAGTAACTCCAGGCAGTCAGGAACCCGGCAAGCGGGCTAATATATTTATGAGCAAATGTGGCAAACGAACCGGTCACTGGCTCCTGTATCAGCATTTCCCCCATAATCCGCATGACAAAAAAGATAATGATCCCAGCCAGCAAATAGGCTAACAGCACCGAAGGACCTGCCCACTTGATCGTACTTGCCGATCCCATAAACAATCCAACGCCGATGGTGCCCCCAAGTGCAATCAGTTCAACGTGTCTGGGCTTAAGCCCTCTAGATAGTTGCTTTGATTCCAAACGACATTCCCCTTTTCGTGTGTACATCTTACGATTGTAAGGTTACAACTCCACATTCGCATTACCGCAATGCAGAATTACTTCACCAAATTGTACGAGATGCGTCAGAAAAATACAACAAGGAATGTAAGGAAGCGGATTCATTATGCACTAACTCATCAGTTCGTTGAATATCCTTTCCCAGCGACCACTATGCTCTTCCTCCACAAGTAAAGGAACAAACCCCAACCGGAGATAAATAGAAATGGCCGGGAGCCTGAAGTCATCGGTTTCAAGCAGGGCTGCTTGTTTGCCCTCTTCTCTCATTCGGTGCAAGGCAGCCAGGGCGATGGTATACCCCAGTCCCTTCCCTGAATGTCCCGGCAGAGCGCCCACCATATGCAAATATCCACAGTTGATATCGGCATCCTCTTTCTCCCAAGCTACAGCAGTGGCGACAGCAAGTCCCTCATAACAGAGAAACAGAATCTTCTCCGGCATAAATGGCGGCTGGAAACCAATCTTGTCGCCGAAGGCAATTTCCCTCGCAAAGGAAATGCGGATCACATGCTCCCATTCTGTAACATCTCCGGGGTGAAATGATCTGAGCTTGTAGCCTTCCGGTATGTCCAGCTGCGGCAGATCCGCCAACGTTTCCTTTTTCATGACCAGCTTGGAGCGTTCATCCCTCATCCTTCAGAGCCCGCCTTTCCTCTAAAATCCGGAAATGTCACGGTGTTCCCGCCCAACTTCACGGATTCCATGGAAAGGAAGAAAACCGAACTCCAGGTCACGGCGTCATAGACATCAACCAGCGGACTTCGATCTTCCTGAATGGCGGAGATGAACTCCTCCAGCACCAGAAAATCACCCCCGCCATGCTTCGTTCCGGCAGCCAGATGGCCCCACTGCTTCCACTTTGGATGGTCATATTCCGGCTGATAACGGGACATCTCCTCCCACATTTCCGAGCCATCCTCCCCATTGACAGGAGAGCGGTCCTGGAGCCATACGAGGTCTTCCTCATATGGATGGCGCGCTGACAAATAAGCGCCTTTGGTTCCTTGCAGCATATAATGCGTTTTATTGTGGGGCCGAACGGAAACCCAATCGACACGCAGCGTAATTAGAACACCCTTCTCGGTTTTCAGAGCGGCAACGGCTGAATCCCCTTGGCTCCAGTAGCCTTCACGGGCAGCCGGGTGATCCTTGCCAAATTGCTCACTGAAATAATTCTGAAGCGCTCGCGGTTCAGAGACTTGCGCCGATATGCTTTTAAGCCGATCACCTCCGGGTTTATTCAGTGCAATCCATTGTGCGGCAGGTCCAATGGAATGTGTCGGATAATTGACTCCGTTGTAATTCTGGTGAAGCTGACCCCGCCAGGTTAGCGAGCCGTTCGGATGATGAATCAGATGACGCAAATCATGAATATAGCCACCCTCCACATGGGTGATCTCTCCGAATAGACCTTGCTGTGCCATATGATTAACCGTCAGATTGGACCTGGAAAAGCAATAGTTTTCCGACATCATATATTTCAATCCCGTACGCTCCACCGTCTCGACCAATTCCCAGGCTTCCTCAAGCGACTGTACCGCAATGACCTCACTTAACACATGCTTGCCTGCGTTCAGCGCATCAATTGAATGCCGAGCATGCATATGCATCGGGCTGATCACGAATACTGCATCAATCGAAGCATCCTGCAGCATTTCCGAATAGTCGCTGTACGTCCTGATTCCTGGAAAAATCCCCTTCCACTGCTCCAGCACCAATTCATTCAAGTCACAAGTAGCCGTCAAATCAATACGGTCAGCCAAAGAATGCAAGGCATTCAAAAAGCTTGCCCCCCGGTTGCCACCGACAATCGCCAGCCTGACTCGCTTGCGGCTCATGGCGTCATCTCTTTCTTGCCAGACAATAACGTAAAGATCAGTTCTGTTGAATCATGGTCGCCTTTGGCATCAGGATGCGGCTCATAATCATACAACCCTTTGACAAACGTCCTCGCCAGTTCCTGATAGTTCGCGCCTTGCAGTTCAACCGTATGTATGCTCATCTGCTGGTCCTGAAGGTTGACGAGCACCACGGCAGGGATATCCGGCACAGCCGCGATTTGTACAAAATGCCACTGGTCTCGCTGGATGACAGACTGAACATGATTGTGTCCGTTAAAGTAAATGCCCTGACCCTGATGCTCCTTCAGGACAGACCATAGGTCGAGTTCCGGATCAAGAGACATCATCGGCTCTGTCGATCTGGCCGTTGTATCGTATACAGGATGATGGGCAAAGACGAGCAGCGTCTTCTGTCCATACTTGTTCATCTGTCCGCGCAGCCAATCCATCTGTTCTTCATCCATCATGCCGCCCCAGTGGTCGGGATTCTCGCGGGCAGTATCCAGCACCAGCAGGACCGCCTCTTCTTCTTCAATGGCCAGATAACGCTTCTGTCCGGTTGTAGCTTCAAGCTCGGCCTTGGAACAGGCATGGGTGTCATGGTTGCCCAGCGCGTACAGAAATCTCCGTTGCGGCAGCGCCTTTTGAACTTTGCTCATAATAAAATTGAATTCCAAAGGTTCACCGGCATGTGTCAGGTCACCAATAGATATATGATAGTCCGCCGAGAAGTCCAGAAATTCTGCCAAATACGCTGTATAAAAAGCATCCCTTGCCTCAATCATCTGGTCATCTGCATCAACTAACAGAGCAGGATAATGTAAATCCCCCATTACAATCAATCTCATCCTCAATCTCTCCCTTATCCTTTGATGCCCGAATGCATAAAACTGCTGATGAACTGCCGCTGGAATACCAGAAAGCCAATCAGCATCGGCGCCGTCACGATCAGCGTAGCTGCACTGACATCCGTCCACTGCGCACCTGCTTCGGTTGATTTCGCAAACATGGCCAGCCCTACCGTCAGCAGACGATTCTCCGGGGAGTTCGTCACAATGAGCGGCCAGAGAAAGTCATTCCAATGAAAGCTGATGGAAACGATCGCAAACGAAAGGTAGACGGGCTTTGACAGCGGCATGTAAATCCGAAGCAAAATGCCCAGCGAGGAACAGCCCTCCACACGCGCAGCCTCCTCCAGCTCGTTGGGAAGCTGCTTGAAGGCTTGCCTTAGCAGAAAAACGCCGAAGGCAGAGGCGAAATAAGGCAGCATAACCCCGATCTTGGTATCCAGCAGTCCCAACTCGTTAATGATCTGATAATTAGAGAAAATGAGTACATCTGCCGGCACCATAATCTGCACAAGAAAGAGCATGAATAAAATATTTCGTCCCACAAACGCAACTCGTGCGAACGCATACGCTGCCAGTGTCAATGTGAAAATCTGAACCGCGAAGATCCCTGCGGTCACCAGCAACGTATTCCACATGTATTGTCCGAACGGTGCCCCTTCCCATACCCGACTAAAATTATCCAGCGTAAATTGCCAGGACCAGCCGGCACCAATGGAAGCCTCTCTGGGAAGAAAGGCATTGCGCACCATCCACATCAGCGGAATCAGCCACACGGCAGCAAACAACAACATGATTGTATGCCAAACGACTTGTCCGGCGATCCGGCGGCGCCGTGCGGATTGGAACTTCCTGTCCAGCGACAGGTTGTCCTTCTTCTTCATCGTTTTGACGGACAAGGACAGGTCGGCTGTATTCTTCATGATTGTCCATCCCCCTCCACATTTTACTGATAATGAATCTTGCGTTCCCATCCGGCAAACTGAAGACAGGATATAATCAGGAGCAGAACGATCATTACCACGGTCATGGCCGCTGCCATCCCCTGGTCATTGTAACTAAAGGTCGTCTCATAGATGTAATACAACAGCAGACTGCTGGCATGATCCGGCCCTCCCTTGGTCATCATCCACAGATGATCCACCCATTTGAACGCATTCGTGATCGCCACAACGGTGACAAACAGTGTCGTAGGCATCGTTAGTGGAATGGTGATTCGCAGCTGCTGCGTCCACGCACTGATTCCGTCTACCGAGGCGGACTCGTATAAATCTTTCGGAATTTGCTGCATACCAGCCAGATAAAAGATCATGAAGTATCCCGCTTCCTTCCAGACGGTCATTACGATCAGCGAGCCCAGCACCGTATCCGGATTGCCGAGCAGATTCACCTCACTGCCTGCGAACCAGGAAGCAAACCGGGCAAATAAACCAAACTGAGGCATATAAAGAAACAGCCAAATGCTCGCAGCGGCGATCATTGGAATCATATTCGGGTAGAAAAAAGAAACTCGGACCAAGCTTTTGCCACGGATTGCTTTATCAGCAAATAATGCCATTACAAAGGCCAGCGCCATAGACACAGGAACTGTCCCCATAGCAAACCAAATATTATTTTTGAACACTTCAACAAAAATAGGATCATGCAGCAAAGCTTTATAGTTGTCCATTCCGACAAATACGGGAGTGCGAACAGCCAAATTCTGCTCAAACAGACTGAGCCATGCCGATTTAAGCATCGGATAATAAGTGAACATGCCAAGAAACAGAAGAGATGGCAGTACAAGCGCCCACCCAAACCCGTTGCGCCTAAGCTTCTCGTTCCAGCGGGTATTCATGCCCTAACTCCCCCTTATACATTATGCGCTTTGCTTTTCCATTCGCCGCTTATAAAGAGGTATGGGCGGGAGGCATATGAATGGCTTCCCGCCAGGCTCTCTTCATACTGAATACTTGAATGCAGCAGCTTTATTTGTTAAAAGGAGCGAGCACACGATCCGCCTCTTCTTGCGCGGCCTTCAATGCTCCGGCCGCATCAATTTTGCCAGCCAGCGCGGATTGAATCTGGTTCGTCAAAGCCGAAGACACCTTGCCATGGTTATGTGTGGATAATTCCCTGAACGCATACTGCAGCTGGTCGCGGGCAACGAGTGCCTGCGGAAAGCCATCGGTATAGGTCTTCATTGCTTCCGTATCATAGGCCGATTCTCGCACCCCAACATAACCGGATGACGAACTGAACAGTGCAGCCTGCTCAGGCGCAGTCATAAACTTGGCGAATTCCCAGGCTGCTGCCTGTTTCTCGGGAGTCGTATCCTTGAAAATATACAGGTTTCCCCCGCCCGTAGGTGATCCGTATTGCTTATTAGCGGGTGCGAAGGCTACACCGAAGTCGAATTTGGCATTGGTTTTCACATTCGTCAGATTGCCGCTGGTGTGCATCATCATAGCCGTCTTGCCTTCAATAAAGTCAGTTGGCGTAGCCGCCCAATCAATAACTCCCTCAGGCATTACCTTGTACTTACGGGACAAATCAAGCCAAAATTGCAGAGCCTCAACGTTCTCAGGCGTATTGAAATTGGCCTTCCTGCCATCGTTGCCCATAATGCTCTGCTTGGGATCGCTCGCATTCTGTCGGGCAAGCATCTGGAACATCCAGTAGGAATCGTCATTGCCCGGAATCTCCAGCCCCGTATGTCCATCACGATTCAGCTTTCCGGCATATTCCACCAACTCATCCCAATTGGTCGGCGGCTTATTCGGGTCAAGCCCGGCTGCCTTAAACATGTCTTTGTTGTAGTACAGAATGATCGTGCTTCGCTGGAACGGTATGCTGTAGGTATGTCCATCCGCTTGGGTATCCTCCACGAAGGCCGGATAGAAGTCATCCTTGTTGTAATCCGCATCCTTCGCAATAAAATCATCGAGTGGAATAATCGCTTCCGTGTCCAGCATGCTGTACAGCTCGGTGGACATCATTACAGCCACATCCGGCGGCTGGCTGGCTTGAACGCCTGCCTGAATTTTGATCGTATTATCCCCGTAGTTTCCGGTATAGACCGGCTTAACTTTAATATCAGGAAACTTCTCCATAAAAGAATTCGTCATTCCGTCTATAACCTTGGTGAGCGGACCACCGACGTTGACCGGATAATAAAACGAGATTTCAACCGGCTCCTTGGATGTCTCAACTGAAGCGTTGCCGGATTCAGTTGTTGAAGTCGCTGTAGCTGTTCCCGCCTTTGAATCCGCTTCACTGGCCCCTCCCTGACCGCAGCCGGTCAACATGAACGTTAACCCAAGCGCAATCAGCATCATTCTACCCTGCTTTAGCATGTATTTTCTCCCCTCATATGTGCAGAGCTTTTACGGCCCTGATTAAAATGCGTAATGTCTGAAATTCATGCTTACACGATTCGAGCCTACATCAAGGATATGCAGGACCGCACCATCTGCCGTGGGAAGTACAGTGATGCCTTGCGCTTCATTGCTGCTTCCAAGATTCCGGTCAAAGGCCAGCGTGACAGCTCCGGTTTCCGGATCAATCCGGTAGACGGATTTTTGTGAATTGTTATCGGAAGAAGCGTACAGCGCACCGTTATACATCTCTGCACCCTGAATGCGATCAATAGTCTGACTAAGCGGTACCGTTTTGATGAAGGTCATGTCACTGAGACGAAATACATTCAGTACCGGCGCATTGTTCCATTGGGCTGTGTAGACTTGGCCGCGAGCGGCATCCACCGCTACCCAGGGCACCCCTCCGGGATGAAGGTTCAGCGGAAGTTCATAGGAGATTCCGGTGTATTGAAGGGTCGAGGCATTATAAACGGCAATGTAAGGATGCTCGTATTTCTTGCTGTCTTCGATCGGAGCATAGATCAACCCGTTGTAATACGAAATGTCGCCAATGTGATCACCGCCCTTTAGAGCTATCTCAGCGGGGATGGCAACTGCATTTCGCGCCTGCACCGTCTTGCCGTCCAGTGCCGTCTTGAGCAGACCAAGCTGGGAGTTAAAAATCCATGAGTTTCCGTCTGTTGTGACGCCTTGGCCGCGCTCAAAGGCATCGGTAAGCCAAAAAGTCTGCTTGGACACCTCATGCCAGGATTCGGCTGCCTGTTGAGCGGCTACTGCATAATCCGCAGCTTCAGCCGCGACGGGGACCGACCATGCACCAGATGTTAAAGAACCTGCAAGCAAGACTCCAGCACAGACCCAACCAGACACTTTGTTCAGTTTCATTAATGGACTCCTCCTGAATTGTGGGCCTGCTTCTATAGTGGCTCGTCCATTATAGAAGCAGTAACCTCCGTTTTAGCCAGCAGAACTCACTGCCCGCTTGGCTTAAACATATTGTAGCGTTCAGGATAAGGACGTCTGTTGGACAAAATGCTGTTTTTATTGAACAAAACAATCATTTTAGAATAATCCGGTTTGCAGAGACCTCGTTCATATACTGTTTGGGCGTCGTTCCAGCGATTCGCTTGAACATTCTGGTGAAGTGGCCCTGGTCCGAGAAGCCGGCCCGGTCTGCAATTTCCTTCAAACCGTATTCTCCCTTGCTGATTAGCAGCTTGGAATATTCAATCCGCAAGCGAATCAGATAATGATGGGGTGTATGCCCCGTCTGCTGTTTGAACAGCCGAATATAATGGGACAGGCTGAGGGCAGCCCGGTCGGCCAGCTCCTGAATGGAGAGCTCCGCCTCCAGATTTTCTTTCATATATTCAATGGACTGATAGATTTCCTGATTGGTAGTCATTCTGGAGGGCGTACTCCCCGTGCATACCTGGGAATAGTGGTTCAGGAGATGCAAGGTGAGCATATTGGAGAGTGAATCACTGTATATTTTCCCTTGTCTGCCACCATTCTGTAGCTCTTCGAGCAGCCAGAGGCCTAGTTGCAGCAGCTTGGGGTCCTTGACATAATACTTTAGCTGCAACTGAATAAACCCTTCCTTCAGCAATCCTGATTCGCGCGCGATGTGCTCCAGATATGAAGGGGGAATTTCAATTTGCAAAAAATATAGTGAAGCCTTTCCCCAGGAACAAAGAACGGGTTCTCCTGCAGGAAGGATATGAATGGTGTAGTAATTCTCATAATAAGCCGAACAATGGATACCAATCTGATGCTTCGTTCCGGTAAGCCCCCCGGCAGCATGCTGAGGACTGGGCCACCGGGCCACCTGCAGATGATCCCATCCAAGGGCTTGGCTTGTGAGTACAGGTTTGCTGTCGGCCGGATACACTCTTTCGATTGTTCTCATCCTATCACCCCTTTTCACCACGTTAGCAACCTACTATGCGGGATGTATAAACTGTGGGTAAAAGAGTTCACTATTTTGAATGTGAAGCGGCACTGTTACATTTGGTTTGACGATCTGTCTTACAAAAACAGGCTGCCAACAAATGAATGTTAGCAGCCCTGAATTTTTCTTTACTTTTATCCTGAAGGCAGATGAACCATCACCGTCGTACCTTCACCTACCTGACTATTGATTTCGACAGTTCCCTGATGCAGTGTCACTATTTTCTTGACGATCGCGAGACCCAGGCCGTTACCGCTAATGCTGCGGTTTCGCGACAGGTCTGTTTTATAAAATCGATCAAACACATAATCCAGCTGCTCTGGCGCTATTCCTATGCCCGTATCCGTTATTGTGAAGAGAATTTCATTCGTTAACTGAGTCGTGCGTATATGAATATGCCCACCTGCAGGCGTAAACTTCATGCTGTTCCCCAGCAGATTCATCCAAACCTGGTTTAGCTGGTCCCGATCCGCTGTAACTTGAATCGTATCTGTAAGTTCCAGATGAACCTGAATATTTTTGGCGGACCACTGCGGCTCGCAGGTCACGATAATTTGCCGAATCTGCTCGTCAAGATGATACGTGGTGGCTTCGAATGGATGATGATCCGAGTCCAGCGATGCAAGCTCCAGCAGATTGTCGCTAAGTCTGGATAGCCGTCCACTCTCTGTAATAATAATATCGAGGTAATAATTACGGTCAGCCTCCGCGACCAGGCTACTGTTTTTCATCGCCATGGCAAAACCGGAAATGGATGTGAGCGGGGTTTGTATCTCATGAGATACACTGGAAACAAAATCCTGTCTCATCTGTTCCAGCTGTTTAAGCTCACTCGCCATTTCATTAAAACTGTGCGTCAAAGCCCCCATTTCATCCACACGTTTCGTTTGGATTTCCACGTCAAAATCACCCTTCGCCAGCCGCTTGGTTGCCCGTGTCAATACCTGGATCGGTTTCACCAAGTACCTTGCAGCAATAAGGATACAGAGGCTTCCAATAAACAGTGCGAGTAATAATATCAGGAAGACCATCCGATTAATGATATTTTCGTTCTGCGGGGAATATTGCATAAACACGGCGTGTGACTCCCCCTGGAATGGAAAAGGAATGCCGATAAAGGTCTGATCCACCTCAGCCGGAGATCGATAGACGTGGCCCTGCAGCACCATTTGAACCACCTCTGGTGCAATATGAACCGTATCCGTATTGTCCAGATTATAGTACGTTGCGTTGCCGGAAGCGTCATATAGATGAATGGGATAGGTGGATACCTTCACCATACTTTTGATGAAGGCATCCCTGTCCTCAGGTTGCGTTTGCTCATAGAGATGTATCATCTCCTCCCCTGCTGCAATCATATCGTTCTGTCCGATATGATTAACTTCTTTTTTGAACAGGAAGAGCCCCAGGAAGAAAGAGGTCAGCAGGCTGAAGATGATGACGACCAAAAACGTGCAAATAATCCGAACATATAAGGTTTTGATCATGTGATCACTAACCGGTAGCCCAAGCTGCGGGCCGTTTCAATCTGAAAATGGTGTGCATCGCCAGCAAATTTTTCCCTTAATCGCTTAATGTGAACATCAACCGTCCGGTCATCCCCTTCATAGTCGCTCCCCCAGATCTTCGTAATTAACTGTTCCCGGGTAAAAATCTGCCCGGGCTGGTTCGCCAGCATGAACAGCAATTCGAATTCCTTTAAAGGCAGATTGAGCGTTTCCTCTCCCCGGATCACTTGAAAGCTGCGGCGATTTAGCAGAATGCCACCTAGCTGTATGGTTTGGGAGGAGACAATCAGATACCTTTTCAGCAAGGCTTTGACTCTCATCACAAGCTCCAGAGGATCGAAAGGCTTCGTCAAATAATCGTCTGTTCCAAGCTGGAATCCCTTTACTTTCTGAGCCGATTCCCCCTTCACTGTAACCATTAAGAGCGGCATATTCAGATCCATGCGCCGGATCTCCCTGCATAGTTCCCAACCATCCAATCGTGGCATCATAATATCGAGAATGACCAGATCAATTTGGGATTTCTCAACAATCTCCAGTGCTTCCGCACCGTCTTTAGCCACTACGATCTCAAATCCCTCATTCCGCAAAAATAAGGTAATTAGCTCCCGAATATGCACATCGTCATCCACGACAAGGATTTGGGTCATATAAAATGCAGGCCTCCCATATCTTTCTTCTCCTCTTCCACACTGGGTGGAGGGTTCAACCAAAATGCCAGCCTAACAGATTCCAATGATAGAAAAATAAACACAAGGTTACTGCTGCTAGGGATACGAACGTATAGTGCGCACGCTTCGGTAACGTCCAATAGCGGTTCTTCCATGCCAGGATGTTCATTGTTACAAGCGCCACACTCCATCCCACAAGAATCAGAGGCATGAATAGGTAAAGACGCAAAGATAGTGGAATGTGGCTGAGTCGATCGATCAAATCCATGTTCATCACCAGAAATGCTCCACCCAGGGTCATCAATGACCAAATAGACGTCATGACCGACAGCCGGACTGCCCATTTCTGCACCCTTGGCATCTCTTTGTTTTCGCGTCTGTGATAAATCGCTCCCACCAATACGGTGATGAACAGAACGGCCGAAATACCGAGCAATGGGAGCCAGAACTTCGATTGATTCATCAATGGCGCAGGTTCCAGAGGCATTGGGTTCAACATATCCAAAAACAGATACGTGACCTTGCCCTCTTTATCCGTACGGAACCCCATCTGATGTGTGCCTCCGACCTCCTGGAATAAATTCACGCCAATCGCAGTGTATACTTGCTGATCTGCACCACTTCCAATAAAGAGCCGGTTATCCGAAACCTCAATATTGATCTGAGTCAGAAAACTGAAAAACGTATCGATCTTCGTGTGATTACGACGTGTGAATTGATAGGAACCTGCATATTTCTCCAGAGGCTCCCCCAATTCAATAGAGGTTGCAGCAGGCTGCTTAGCCGTCTGGGCAGGATAGTAACGATCAAAAAAGGCTTGGGCCAACCCTCCCGCTGCCGTTCCACCTTCCCCTCCACTATAGGAAACAAAAATACCCATTTGTTTGTCCGGTACAAGATAAAGCTCTGTATTAAACAGCTCGTCGGCCCCTGCATGAGAGATCACACGCAATCCATTCATATTCAACTCGTAAAAGCCCAGATCCATGGCGGGTAAACGTTCGTCAAACTGGAATGCCGGGGAATGCATAAGCCTGGCGGTTTCCGGCTTGAGAATTTGCTTATCCTCATATCGCCCGTCCTGTAGATGGGCAATCATGAAGTGAGTCATATCGTTCGCCGAGACACTGCCTG
Organism: Paenibacillus sp. 11B; assembly: GCF_030487755.1. Taxonomy (NCBI): domain Bacteria; kingdom Bacillati; phylum Bacillota; class Bacilli; order Caryophanales; family Paenibacillaceae; genus Paenibacillus; species Paenibacillus sp. 11B. The sequence goes on from NZ_JAUKNS010000005.1 coordinate 311,680, forward strand.
ATCCCGCAGGCCGGAAGCCTCCCTCAAACGTTGGCCGCTTAGTTACAAACTCTCCATTGGCTCGGGCGTATCCTAGCACCGCATAAGGCTCCAAAGGCGCTGGAACAGGCTCCTCTACCGTAGCATAATTCATGCCCAGCGGATCAAATATATTTTTCTGTATATAGTCATTATAGGCAACACCACTGACTTCTTCGACGATAAGTCCCGCGAGTGAGGCACCATAATTGGAATACGCCAGCATCTCGCCTGGAGGCTTAACCCGTGCAGGCATATGCTTCGCCATGGTTTCAGCAATAGAGACGGGGAGTTTCTCCGGATCGGTAGTGATCTGATAACCTACACCGCCTTCCTCGAAGCCTGCGGTATGGGTCATGAGATGGCGTAACGTAATCGGCTCCGCATAGGTTTTCGGTATTTTCACCGTTTTTAGATAGGTGTTGACGTCTGTATCGAGATCAAGCTTTCCCTCCTCGACCAATTGCATCACAGCGGTCCATGTGAACAACTTTGTTGTCGAAGCGATACGAAACAAGCTGGTCTGGGGATCAACGGGTTTATTTTCTTCGATGTTCGAATGTCCGTATCCTTTGGAGAGCAGAACCTTTCCATCCTTCACAATCGAAATGACTGCGCCCGGAATTTGTAAGGAGTTCATTTGTACATCCATCATCCCATCAATGAATGCTGCTAGTTGAGCTTTGTCATCCAGGTTCGCAGCAGCTCTCTGATCCAATTTACTGGAATTCAATCCGGGAGCAGATACCGCAGCCGCTACGGGTGACATTGTCCCTAACCCCATTGCTCCTAATGTAATGCATAACAACACCAGTACCATCATTTTGCCAAAAATCTTCCTAATCGACGATGACATAATCAACCTCCACCACTCCGCATATTTTTTAATAACGGTTCCTCTTGCTTTCTTTCGAGAGCATATCAAGAACGTATGAACGGAGCGTGAACATTTTTGTCATTATTTGCCAAAGAGGATTAACTTCAGTAAGATAGAGGAAGATTGTATTAGAAAAGGAGACCTATTTTTCGAGAAGCACCCTCGTAATGAATTTAAGAATACATATTCCAGATCATTTATTTACCCCATGGGGATAATTGGGGCCGTTCATTTGTTAGCTTTATTAATGTAATAGCATCAGATTGTATATCAAGAAATAAGAAATTTTATGACCGCCGTGAAAATCACGGCATTCGCTGCCTGAGAGGAAATCCATAAACTTCTAGGGGATGCCATTTTTAATGAACAGATGGCCTCTGGACCATGGTGAGCAGAACATATTGAAATAGTCCCGTTCAACTCGGTGAGGTACACCAAATTAAGCGCTGTGTAAGCATATGCATTTATAGTAGACTGGGGAGAAAAGGTCCAATCATTCGGGAGGTCTGCTTATGCAAGAGCAACATGTAGCACGAGTCGAACTATTCGTTTCCAACAATCAGATCATCAAAAAATCATTCAAGTGGCAAAATGTGATGATGCACCGTCTGGCGGCCCTGCTATATGCAGCGGAAAATAAACAAGCCGATGGTGATACCATCCGTCAAAGCCATGAATTGATCAAGCAAAACACGAATCTCTTTTCAGTCTTCCGGGGAAATTCGGCGATTAGCATCGCCACCATGCTCTCGCTTACGAAAGAACAGGAAACGAAACTGGCAGATACCCTTCTGATCTATGATCTGATGAAAAAGAACAAATTTCGCACATCTGATTATCTGGTCATTGCGGCCTATCAGATTGCAGCTCACGCGAAGCCGGACCAGTTCGAGCATAGGGTGGAACGAACCAAAACATTTTACGATCACATGAAAGCCCAGCACCGCTTTCTTACTGGACAGGACGATTATATTTTCGCTGCCATGCTGGCCCTTTCCGATCTTGACGTGGAATCCGGTGTAACTCGTATGGAGCACCTCTATACTGAACTCAAACCTGAGTTCTCGCCGGGGAATAGCGTGCAGGCATTAACGCAGGTGCTGGTCTTAGGAGATGACAATCCGGACGCGGGCGCTCGTGTACTCGCATTAAACGAAGCATTCCGCAGGCGGGATATACGAATGGACAAAATGTACACTCTGCCCTCCCTGGGGATACTCTCCCTGCTGCCTGCTGACCGAGATACGCTAGTAGCACAAGTTGAGGAAACGTTTGAATTGTTGCGTACACAGAAAGGCTTTGGTGCCTGGTCGATTAACAAACAGGAATTGCTGCTGCTCTCGTCTTCGCTGGTGGCAGTGCAATATGTGGAGGATCTGCGAAACGGCGTTCTGACCACAGCTATCTCCACTAGCATCACCAACATTATCATTGCCCAACAGGCGGCCATGGCCGCTGCTGCAACATCGGCTGCCGTCGTTGCTTCGTCCTCATCGAGCTAGAGGTCCTGAAGTATTCATAAAAAATAAGAAGGCCCTCTGGTACCCTCCAGAAGGCCTTCTTCATTTGAATACAGCGTTGCTGTTAGTTACTACTCCCCCACGATACCCGTGCCACGAAACTCCTCAATGAAACTATTCAGCCAATCCGAACCATAATCCAGTGCACCCATATCACTCTCAATAAAAGCAACATCCAGACCCATAACCCAAAATCTGCGAGCAATAATGAATAAATCTACGGCCTTTTCATCTTGTGTAGAGAAGTATCGAATGGAACGATAGCCCTTCAAGAGCGCATTCCATAATACTTCTCTCTGCTCACCAGACTGTCTCTTCCGAGCCTTGACCTGTGCCAGGTCGTAAGAACGCCAGCCTTTAGCCGCCCACTCAAAGTCATAATGGATAAACTGACTGTCCTGTTGAAAAGCGTTATTGTTCCCATGCATATCACCATGACACAGCCCTGTATCCAAACCTTGTTTGGTAGCGACGACGATGCGTTCTTTTAACTCTCTGGCAAACGTATGTAGAAATGTTGATGCTTCATTTTTCTCACCGATGTAGTTAATGATTCGTTCAAGAGGCTCGTCAATTAGAAACTTCGTATCCAACTCATATCGTGGCAGCTCTGCAACCGCGTGATCCATGGCGTTATGCAATTCAGCGGCAGATTGACCAAATTTGTAACATGACTCTTCATCCTCAAGATTATTCTCCGTCCCCTCGATGTAGCGAAACATTACGGCCATTCGTCTGCCTTCTGCGGCATCCAGTACGGTATATCCGCTGCGATCTTTCTTCTCGATGTACTCTCCAATATCGGTGTGTACAGATGAACCTAGAATGCCCTTTAATTGAGATAACAGGGATAGTTCGTAACGTACGTCGTTTTCCGTAATTTCAGAACGGTAGACACGAAGAATATACATGCCAGTAGATGTACGTACCCGGTAGGTATCATTTAACCCCCTCAGCCAAAACAAACATTCTTCCCAAGTTCCGATTTCATACTGATCCCTCAATGCAAACTCCAGATATTTAGGGTTGAGCACTGAACGCAAAGCAGTCGGTTGATTAAACATATGTATGCTCCTTATGTTTGGTATGATCTTTACTCTAGTTACAGAATAAATAAATCTCTCATCTATCAACCTATAATATAGTATATTTTTCATTTATTTTCCAGAATGTATATTTTATTAAAAGAATAGTCCCTCTCCCCCTAACGTTCCGTCCCTATTCAGCGGATTATACAGGGCTATTTGCCTTGGTTCGTATCCCCGGCTCCAGCACACCTTTACGCTCAGGAAGAGCCCCTGCGCTCGACAATGTGGCACATTCACGAAAGGCAAAATGTTTGCATCCCAAGCATTTCTGATGATCCAGATGTAATAAAGCATAATCGATTGCCTCACCTGTATGCTCAAACATATGGTCAGGAGCTATTCGTTCAGCCAAACCCGTTCTTTTCAGCATCTCCATCGGCTGGGCCTGGATTCCAGAAAATAGAACTATTCCGTTTGATCGCTCAAAATGTTTCAATATACTGGCCAAATTGGATTCACCTGTGGTGTCGATAAAGGGGACTTTACTCATGCGCAACAGTAAAATGCCTGGCCGCCGATGAATTGAATCCATGACCGATTTCTCAAACGTGTCCGCTGCTCCAAAAAATAATGGACCTTCAATCGTATACATGCTCATTTGAGGACAGTCATGACCGTCATGAACCATGTGAGCCATTACTTTTTCGTGCTTATGGTCGGGATCAGGCAGCACTTTGGCAACCTTCAACATCTCACTCATGCGCTTCACAAATAACAGAACAGCCAGAATCAATCCAACCTCTACAGCCGTTGTTAAACTTGTGAATACAGTTAGCAAAAAGGTGATGAGTAACACGAGCGAATCGCTTGTTCTCGTTTTTAACACATGTATGAACGATCTCCGTTCACTCATATTCCAGGCAACCATCATCAGGACTGGAGCCATACTGGCAAGTGGAATATGCGAAGCATACGGTGCGAATAGAACAAGTACCAGCAGGACCACTACGCCATGAATAACCCCCGACAATGGTGATACAGCCCCGGATTTAATATTCGTAGCCGTACGCGCAATCGCCCCTGTTGCAGGAATACCCCCAAATAGTGGTGTCACCATATTAGCAATCCCCTGTCCAATCAGCTCCCGATTGCTGTTATGGCGACTTCCAGTCATGCCATCGGCAACAACAGCAGACAGCAACGATTCGATTCCACCCAACATGGCGATAACAAAGGCCGGTTGTAGCAAGTTCACGATTCGCTCCCAAGTGATCTCCGGCACATGAAACTGAGGCAAGGAGCTTGGTATGGCGCCAAAGGACGATCCAATCGTAGCAACCTGGCCTTCAAAAAAGAACGCTGCGACTACCGTCGATAGTACCAGCCCGACCAGTGATGCAGGCACCTTTGGTGCAAATCTCGGCACAAGCAAAATTACAGCCAGACAACTGCCTGCTGTCAGCAAGCTGTATAAATTAACGGTTGAGATATGCATCCCGATCTCCTTCATGTTGGACCAAAAATCTTCATGTTTCTCAATCCTGCTCAGTCCCAGAAAGTTAGCAATCTGCCCACTGAAAATAATGACGGCGATACCAGCGGTAAAACCGACGGTCACTGGCCGAGGTATAAATTTGATTAACACACCGAGCTTCAACAGCCCCATTAGTACCAGCATTATTCCGGCCATAATCCCGGCAATCAATAAATTTTCATATCCGTACTGCATCACGATTGCGAAGAGAATCGGAATAAATGCACCTGTCGGCCCGCCAATCTGGAACTTGGACCCACCCAGCAAGGAAATGAGAATCCCTGCAATAATTGTCGTGTACAAGCCATACTCCGGCTTAACTCCGGAAGCGATAGCAAATGCCATTCCCAGCGGAATTGCAATAATGCCCACAATCAACCCTGATAACAAATCCTTGCGAAAAGCGGATGCATTGTATCCTGCAAATCTCCCCATCCATTTCATCTATTTTAACCTTCTTTTCTTTATATATTTGAATATTTGAATATAATAAAAAGACTACTCCCAAGGACGGCCCCTGTCAATCGTAATGCTCACTTTTGCCAACCAGATCATAACGCAAAAAAACAAGAAGTTCCCTGCACTTGCCTCCCGGTTCCCCTTGTTTATTGTGTTTAAGTATCTTTTCGAATGTCTTCAAGCATCGAAATGGCGTCGACCAGATGATTATCAAAAATCTGCTTGGCGACTGTCAGCAGGTCCTTGATTAGAGGGTCACGAAGTGAGTAGATAACCGTGGTTCCTTCCTTGATTCCCTGGACAACGTTTTTACTGCGTAACACAGCCAACTGTTGTGAAACGGCGGAGCCTTCTGATCCGAGAATACTTTGCAACTCATTGACGTTTTTCGCTCCATCACTAAGCAACTCCAGAATTTGTATCCGCATCGGGTGCGCCAGTGCTTTGAAAAAATCAGCTTTGAACTGTTGAATGCTTTGATTCATACGTAATGCCCCTTTATTCAAACTTTTGAATGTATGAATATAATATCACACATAAGTCAACAAGAGCAGCAAGCCAACACGAAGAGCAAGTGTCATTTCCCTGCCTTGACCTTGAAGTATACTTCAGACTTTTTATCCAAAAATGAATCATGTCTTTGTGCTTTTTCCTATTCCTGAAAAAGGATGCAAAGAGAAAAATCATTGATATTATTCAACATTAAATCGTTGTTTTTGATGTCCTTATATCCACTTTCGTTTATAGCAAATTAACTTATCGATCCAGTCGGAAATAAAGGCCTTTGTGGAGAGATGATCTCTCCGCACAAGCTTTTTTGTATAACTACCTAAGTCTTGAATAACTGGATTATCTATCAAATTTATCCTTGTTCAGCAAATGTGCGTCCTTTACAATAACTTTAGAAATAACATTTAAAATTGCATGTATCTCGATTTCTTTATTAATCAATCTCTAATGGTATAGCACTTCCTTAATTACGATATAAGCTCTTACTTGAGTTTATATAAAAAAATGATACAGGAGGCTATCTAATGTTCAGATTCATTTTACCGTCTTCCAAGCTATTATTGATTTGCTGTCTGCTGGTGCTTTCAACGGTAAGCATGCTGTTCAACAGTCCAAAGGCGTTGTCACATGGCTATGTAGAAGGGCCGGCAAGCCGCGCTGCACTGTGTGCTTCGGGGGTCAATCAGGATTGCGGCAGTATCGTGTATGAGCCCCAAAGTCTTGAAGCGCCTAAGGGCTTCCCTGGTGCTGGACCTACGGACGGCCACATTGCAAGTGCTAACGGTGTGTTCCCTAAGCTCGATGAGCAATCCGCTACGCGTTGGTCGAAAGTGAATATGTCTAGTGGCAGTAATACGTTTACTTGGAAGCTAACAGCTAACCATTCAACAGCAAGCTGGAAATATTATATTACGAAAACGAACTGGAATCCGAATGCACCTCTATCCCGTGATTCGTTTGACCTGACACCGTTCTGTTCCGTTGCCTATGACGGAAAGCAACCTCCGTTTAGTTACACCAACTCTTGCAACGTACCCGAACGTAGTGGTTATCATGTGATTCTAGCTGTCTGGGAGGTTGCGGATACTCCCAACGCCTTTTATAATGTCATCGACGTGAACTTCGCTGGGACGAATCCGGTTGACAATGTAGCTCCAACACCTCCAGCCTCTCTTGTATCGACTGCAACTGCAGCTACGAGCACATCCTTATCCTGGAAGGCTTCCACAGATAATGTAGGTGTAACAGGATATAAAATTTACAACGGAACTACCTTGGTTGGGAATGTGTCCGGTACAACTACAAGCTATACGGTAACGGGGCTGACAGCAAATACAGCTTACACCTTCACTGTCAAAGCAGTCGACGCAGCAGGCAACGAATCTGCAGCCAGTAATATTGTAAGCGTTACCACAACTGCACCTCCCGCTAATGACACTATTGCACCGACATCTCCAGGCGGGCTGCATGTGATGGGAACACCGACCGCATCCAGCATCCAGCTGATGTGGACGGCATCCACGGATAATGTAGGAGTGACAGGGTATAAAATTTACAACGGCTCTACTTTAGTTACAACGACATCCGGGACGGCAACGTCCTATACAGTAACCAATCTTGAAGCAAACACGACCTACAACTTCTCGGTTTATGCTGTTGATGCGGCAGGCAACCAATCAGCTGCAAGCACGGTCAGCGGTAAAACAGCCGCAGCTTCAACTGCACCTGCATGGGCAACCAACACCCAGTACACAGTGGGTACCATCGTCAGCTACAATGGTTTGACGTATAAATGCCTCCTTACACACAAGTCTCAAGTGGATTGGATCCCTTCGGCAACACCAACCCTCTGGCAATTGCAATAACGGGATTGACTGAGGATTTAAAAGAATTTCATATAGATCCTGATTATAACCACAGCCGGTCCATTTTCATGGGACCGGCTTTATTACATCATGCAAAATAAGACGCTTCCGGAAGGATTCACGAAACGTCTTATTACTTGCTTTTTTACGTTCCCATACCGAATTTATCAAGCCAATGGGTAATCTTGTTATCATACGACCTCATTGCTAACCTCAAACGTCCATCTTCCATGAACGACTGAACGACTGACTTAACGCTGAAAAAGCGATCGCGTTATAATTCCAAGAGCATTTCATACTGGCCAACATGATACGCAAAGCCTGATTTGACCAGGAAATCTTCCGTCGGTTTCAGATGAGATTCCACATTGAGGACACTGATTCCAGGAGATTCTGTGCGTTGGACCATCTCTGTCAGGATGCTGCTTGCAATACCTTTGCCCCGGTAATTTTGGCTTACTCCGAGCTGTGGAATATCACCTGTTTTTTTATCTATAATGCCATAGCCAACAATGCTATGATTCTGTCGTGCAACCACATAGATAAAAGCTTCCGGCACAGCGTAGATGGAATCAATTGAATTTTGCCAGGAGGGCTCCACATCCCAAAATTCCTTGAACTGCTCCAGATCGATTCTCTCCACACATTCCACCGTGCAGGTCGTTTGCGGTATGAATTTATCTTTTTGCAACTGAAAACATGAAAATCCCCTTTGAATTTTGAAGTTTTGTTTACTGTAAAGCTGAACTGCAGATTCGTTGGATTGGATGACTTCTAACAAATATTGCTCTACATTTTTTTCTTTTAGCAGCATTTTTATATTCAAGAGCAGATCGCTTGTTATGCCCTGCCTTCTGTATTCTTTTACAACACCTGTCCCCATGTCGTATGCAGTTGCCTTTCCATTCCAGTTTCGAAGTCCATTGATAACAAATCCGACCATTCTCTCATCCTTAAAGGCCCCCATAGATATTTCGGGATGATAACCCCTTCGTTGGAGCATTTGTTGAAACTTCCAAAAAGGCAAATCCATTTTAACCTGGTAATCGGAAAACGCATCCACAAACGCTTCGTGCAGTGTTTCCAAACTTATCTTGTCCAACATTTTATAACTGTACATCAGGGCACTCTCTCCTTTGAAAAGATGAAAGCAATAACATATTAGGGCTCATGTTCTCCTGCCCTTATTTAAATATTCCACTAAATAATGTTAACACTATACAGTAAGATCCGCACTATAAACGTTATAGAATAAGAACAACCGAGCAAAAATTAGGAATAAAATTATGATTTCGATTAGTTTATTCAGTTAGTGGAAATGTTCAAATGGTTTGCTTTATAAAATATTCATGAGTAAAATTCCTTTTAACTAAAATAGACCGCTCCCTAGTTAAGGAATACGGTCTATTGATTCATTATTCTAAGAGGATACCGATTTTGTTAAAGCAATTTCGGTGATCTTGGTGTCATACGGATCTAATTCCACGGTTTGTTTTCCATACTCGGTATCGATCGTTGCGGTTTGAACTTGGTCACTGTTGTTAATGACGACCAATATTTTGCTTTCTGGATAATACGCACACTCGGTATACAAGTTATCTGTAATGTACCTCGATTCATGGAATTCATTGCCGGCATATCGAATCAAATTTAGCAGCAGTCTTGTATTTTCCCAGCTGAATTCGAAGGAAGGCAGGTAGATCCCTTTTCCTTTACCAAAGTCATGTGTAGACAGTGTGATCATACCATCCGTTTCACTCACTACAGCTGCTGATCCATCGGTGAGATAAATGTTATTTTTAGGAAGTATGCTGGCCCCTTTAGGCACCAAACCATGCTCATCACAAGCCTCATACGTCCATTTTCCATGAACGACTCTGGCGCCTGTATCCTCATCCACTCCAAGAACATGTGCCATTCTGAAAAAGCTGTCATACCCTTCTACCGCCGATGGCTGCTTGATGCCAATAAAGGTACCGCCTTCATATACCCATTTGGTCAGCAGGTCCACGCACTGGTGGTCATTCCAATGCGCTCCGCCGCTCCAGGCCGAACCAGCAGAGCCAGCATTAATGACGACGTCAATATGTTGCAATGCGCCCTTACGGATATCTTCAAAATCAATGAACTGCACATCAACCGGTAAGCCAGACAAAGCTTCATTTACATGAATCAAGTCATGCATATACGTCTCATGGAAATGGCCGGACAAGGTCCACGATCTTAATTTGCCCCAGCTATGCAGAACCGCTACCTTTGTCTTCATCTGATAGGGCTTGCCCGCGTGATGCAGCTCTTTCATTTCCCTGAACTCGTTGGTAATTTTCTCGATGTAATCAACAAAATCCGGGTAAGGTTCAACCAGATGCAGATATCCACCCAATCCAATCCGGTCCATCGGCTCTCTGAGCAAAGCGCGCCTTATATTGATCCAATACTTTTTGGCATCCAGCGTGGGATCTCCCCCCTCCTTAAAGGTAGGAAGTCCTCCTAAACCCACCGGGAATAAGTATGGATGCAGTCTTATCTCATGGGTGTCGACCTTGATGCCCGAACACATCCTTGCCTCGTAACCGGAGAACACACATTTAATCATGCCGTCGAATCCAAACTCCTGAAAGCGGTCATTGTAAGGCTCCATACCAACCCAGCTGTCATCATAGAAGACATACGCCAGCTTGCCGTGGTTATGCACGATATCAATTAACTTCTTCCCAAATCCGATGACAAAATCATTGATAAATGCCATCCAGTCCAGCTTACGCTGCTCAGCCGGGATATGACTTACCTGATATTTGCCGCCATTCACAAAATCCTCCGCAGAAAGCGAGTATCCATATTTTTTGGCAAACAGATCAAGCGCTCTTGAACTTACCGTAAAATCGTATGAACCCCAGTCTGAGAACAGATGGCGATTACGCTCGTCGCTGCCCCAGATCCAGGCGAAATTATAAAATAATGAGGTGAATCGAACCACCGTTGTTTCCTGATGCTGCTGACTCCAGCTTTCCATCCAGTCCAGCAGATAGGTCTGCGTTTCCGAATAGATCGGATCAATTTGCATCAAGTGCTCTTTGTCCCAATGGTTCGTGGTGTGATTGTACATCGAAATCTCTTCCCAAATCCGATAGGCCATGAAGCTTACGGTGTATTTATGCCAAGGGACGATACCGGTAATTACTACATGGCCGGATTCCCTTTCATAATTCCACTGCCCTCTTGGCACTTCCTCCCCGGTTGTCCGGTCAAAGACCTGCCAATATTTAAACGCCTCTTTGGAATCATTCACCCTGAATTGTTCAGCAAAAAAATCCTCCATCAGATAGAACGATACATAATCTTGTACAGCTACCTTCGGATTCGTAATTAGAAAACACTGCTGCAGCTTATCGGAATTACGGGTTGCCCACTCGTTATGATCCCGAATGATACAGATGGTCGAATAAATGCCATACCCAGCGTTAATAATCTCATCGGACAACTGCGTGCCGTCACTGTCACGAATGACATCGGCTCCCCACCGTTCGGCAAGTTCCAAAGTCAGTGCCTCATAACCGGATTCTCCCGGTAGTGTAAAGGAGCCTTTTGTTGGTTTGGACAACGTGGTTCCCTCCCTATTTCAACATGTCGGATAGAAAAGCCAATGCCAAGCCCTGACCCCAGCCCTGAATCCAGTCTTTTGGAATATTGCGATACCCCTCCCGATCCTTCATCACCGCTGTACCGCCCGATACACCAAGCACGCGTCCATCTTCACTAATGTTGTTCAGGATACCTTCCAGTGCCTTTTGCACATATTTGGTATGCAATGGATTGCCGTTATTGATCATGGCTGCTGCAATACCAGCGGAAGCAGAAACCTCTTCATAAGAATCCTCGTCATCCAAAACCGTACGCCACAAGCCATTTTCGGTCTGGACGAGCTTCAGAGCTGCCAGTTGATCCCGCAGTGAACACTCCACGTCCATGCACTGCGGATATAGATACCAGTCCTTCAATTGTGGTTTTACTTGTGACATAGTGTAGGCGCCCCAAGCGTTCGCTCTTCCCCAATATAATCCGGACATGTGGTCCTTGTTGACGTTATTGTAGCCGTGGTACCAAAAACCGCTGCTTGGATCCTGCAGGTATTTGATATGCCAGTAATATTGATTCAGAGCATCCTGGATCATTTCCTGATCCTTTATTTTGCTTCCTACACGGAGCAGGAAAAATGCCGCCATAAACAAGGTATCCGCCCATGCCTGCTCGGGAAAATCATTGGAAATAGAAACGGTATGCTGCAGCACGTTATCTCCGAAACGAAGTGCATGATTTTGAAGATAATCCACCTTGCTCATCACAATATCCCAATATTTCTGGTTCCCTGTTTCTTCATATAAAGTAATCAGCATATGGCCCATGGCACATGTATTCACGGTCCAGTCCGGCAAGCCCAGCTCAATGTATTCATCCGCCCATTGGACAAGCCTGTCCAAATATTCCTGATTGCCTGTCGTTTGATAAGCTCTGGTTACACCATAGTACGCCACACCGCAAGGCCAATCCCACGTCAAATCCATGGCCAGTGTTTTCTGAGTAACGTTATCAATTACGTTTAAAATTTCTTCCCTATCATATTTCACTTGCAGCATCGATGATTCCCCTCTCATAGCGCACATGCCCCCAAATGCGCTTGAGAGCTGTCCGTCCTTGGTTTGAAAACGCTTTACTTCTTCCATTGTACGCAGTAAAATAGTGTCAATCTAAGCATATTCGCAACAAAACTGCGCAATTTCAATCATTTATGAATGGGAGTTATCGAATGTGCCCAGAAAAAAGCAGCCCATTATTGAATATCGCCACTACAGCTTGCCGATCCATTTTCCTATTCTGCTGTTAAGCGGTGAACGCTGGAAGATCTCCGATATCAAAAGTGAACATCTCCATTTCCATAACCATCTGGAGATTGGCATTTGCCATTCAGATAGCGGCATTATGGAGATCAAAGGTGAATCTGTACCTTTTAAAGCCGGTGATGTGACCTTTATCCCTAGATATCTTCCTCATACAACATATAGTTCACCCAACGAAGCCAGTCTTTGGTCTTATCTCTTTTTCTCGCCAGAGGATCTCTTTCAACATTCGTTTAAGAGCAATGCCTGCAGTAACTTCGAACCCAATTTGTGGGCAATTAAGGGACTGAACTGCATTTTAAACAGGGAGGAACATCCGAGGATTTATACCCTTGCGACATCGGTCGTAGAGGAATTGAAGCAGAAGAAACCTTTGTATCAGGAAAGTGCCTATGGCTTATTGTTATCCCTTTATATCGAACTCCTGCGAATCCATTCCCAAAGTGAAACCTTTGAAGATCAAGAAACACAGCCTAATCTAAAAGGTGATTTTGTCATTTCTCCAGTTCTGGAGTATATCACCAAAAACTATATGTCGCCCATTACCATCGATTCTCTGGCTGATCTGTGCCACCTAAGCACTACTCATTTTCGCAGAAAATTTCATGATATTATGGGAACTGCACCTCTGGATTTCCTGAATAGCACCCGGATTGAAGAAGCCTGCAAGCAATTAAAAACCACGGATGCCTCCATTCTTTCGATCTCCGAACAAGTCGGTTTTCAGTCCATCTCCAGCTTCAATCGCTGCTTTTCCAAGCTTATGGGGAAATCGCCGAAGGAATGGCGCAAAGGTGCACAGTCTGAAGTGCAGTCCGCGAAAGCGTCCATATTGGAGTTTACAGGGTGGATATAGGGAAGGGATATGTGCGATAGAGTTTATAGGCAAATTAAAGACGCTTCGAGAGCGAGTCTCGAGCGTCTTCTTACGTTCCTTGTATTATTAATCATTAATTCAACACGAATAAAGGGATTGATAAACGAGTCTACAGTACCTCTGTCGTAAGCGTAAACCCTTCAATCACGACATCTTCGTCCACTTCAATCATGATACACCGTCTGCCTTGATAATTCACCTGTTTCACATATCTCAGGTCTTGCGGGCTTACCGAAATCGTAGCAACTTTGGTTTCAATCTTAATGGACTTGGACGTAAACTTAGGCATCACACTGGTCGCTTTCATTTCATAATTCTTGTTATCGACGATAGTTTCAAATGCACGTTCCACTTTCTCCGACGTCAGATCCTCTACACCGCTTGCCGTCAACACACGTTCCAGGTCTTTATAATCCAGCTTCGGAGGTTCTTCCTCATGTGACTCTTCGTTAATTTCGATGACCCGGTTGATCTCCTCGTACACATGTGCAATTGTGGCTGAGTCGAGCTGTTCACCGGCCACTTCCTTCACGATATCTTCGAAGATCGCCCGTTCTTCCAGCGCTGTAACGGATCTTTCTCCATTCAATACATTTTCAACAAAATGCGGATCCGGGAAATTCGATTTCCCTGTACAATATAGAATACGATTAACATCGGAATAGTTGTCCGTCACACTCGGGTACAAGAAACCCTGCTCTGGTGTGCTTAATTTGACAACCGGATCGACAATCACGTTGTACTTAAATTCTCTCTCCACGTAATCAAACAAAAGTGTTTTCCGCTGCTTCTCCGTGGAATTCACACTGCACAGGATGAATGGATGTGCGAACACTTCGTTCTTCTCACTTTCTTCCGCTTCATCATTACGCGCCTTGGTCGGCAAGTAATACTGTCCACGCACGAACGTGATCACCATATCCCTTTCATACTTGGCATCTGCCAACATTCGTTCCACCAACAGGAGCATCAGGTCCTGCCATTCCTCCGGATCTCCTGTTACCAATGCTTGGTGAAGCATCACCTGAGCCGGCTCTTCCGCCTGCTCCTGAAACTTCAACTCAAACAATTTCTGATCCAGCTCACCCGTCAGCAATTTTTTGAAATTGCCCATGTACAGCTCCTGCTTCTCTCTGTCTACCAGCTCAAACGGATGGCGCTCCCAATGATAGATCTCGTTCGTTTCTTTCGTAATATACACGTTGAGAATATCGTAAATATTCAGTAAATCATGATCCATTTTAAACTGCTTGCGGATATGCGCGACTTCTTTTTTATTCATGATTCGTTAGACAACTCCTCAAGTAAATTGGCCTTACAAGTATAAACGATATAAAAAACCTTCGCTATATAAGTTCAACTAAAGAATATTTCCACTGGCACTCTGATGACTGAACAACCTTCCGATCACTGTTATCGTTATATGTCATCTGCGTTAACTAAACAGAAAGACGCATCAGGAATGATTCCCGTGCGTCTGTTCTCGTTTTAATAATTATGTTTTCGATTAACTGCTGCTCGGCAACACATCTGCATTCAACAGTAGTTCACGGCTGGGAGAAACTTTCCTCGCTTCACGTAGAAACAGTAATCCCATCAAAAGTGATACTACGCCAATAATAATCAGCAATGCCCCCAACTCCTGACTGTAGGCTGCCAGATCCCCGTCCCGAAAAGCCATACCACGAATCAGACGGTTAAGCCAGTTCATTGGTAATACCCATGCGAAAATTTGAAACGGTTCTGGAAATGCCAGCGGCGTTAGTTGAATTCCTGTAGCCAAAAAGGACGGATACAATACAAAACTGGTTCGTAGACTGACTTTGGACATGTCTCTGGCAGTGTAACCAATGAAGATACCCAGGAGTGACAAGGCGAAGGCATAAATAACCAGTGGGATGATAAAAAGATAAGGCTCCGCTTCAAATCGCATTCCCCCCACCTGCTTTAACAATCCATAGGATAGAAGCAGTGAAAGGGAACTCAACACAGCATAAGGTACACACCGTATCCATAGCTGGAAAGGTGACTTTCCGTTTGCAAACAGCTTCCCTTCCTGACGCAGCCGAGGCGTTATCGAGCCCGCTGCGCTTGTCGTAATCATCAATACTACAATATTCACAAAGCCAAGCACCATAAAACCAACATAACTGGAGGTTGGATTAAACAGCATCCGCTGCTGAAGGGATAACGGCGACACGATTCCTTTAGCTGTTTCGGCATCCATTCCTTTCTGGACGAGACGTGTCATGGAAAGGGTCATATTCTCCGTCTGGATAATTTCCTGAATCGCGGTCCGAATCCCGGTTAGCCCAGAGGGCATCGTGTTATCCATCAAGATGCCGATGTTCGTCGATTTCCCTTGTTGTTGACGCAATCCCAACTGATTGGGAAGCATAATGACGGCTACAGCCTGTTCATTGGCAAGCAATGTTTCCGGACTCACTCGGCTGGCATACACACTTTTGACGCTCATGTATTGTGACGCATTTATTTTGGAGATCAGCTGCCGTGAATATTCACTATGATCCTCATCTATGACAACAACAGGCGATTTGCTAATTTGGTTGTGCGAGAACATTAAACCGAAAAATAAGGCTGCAATAAGCGGACCAATAAAGATCAGGCGAACATACTTGCTGCCCAATACGTATTTCCACTCATCAATCAGTGATTTCATCAAGTTTCACCTCTGCTGTCATCCCCGGAAGCAAATCAGCATTTGAATCCATCGATATTCGGACCAGAAACATACTTAGATCCGCTTGCCCTTTTTCGCGCGACATACGCAGGCTCGCAAACTGTGGGGAAGATGAGATGGAAGTAACAACCCCGCTCACCTGTGTTGACTGATCCAAATACGGAAAATGAACATCAATGCTTTGATTCACTTCAATCTTTTGAATTTCACTTTCCTGCACATAGAGATCCGTGTAATAGTTATTCTTTTGCAGAACCGCCAGCGGAACTCCTGGTTGTACTTGATCCCCCTGCTTTATAGTAACTCGGTCGACCAATCCGTCATACGGTGCGAGTACATCCACTTCTCCTTCCTCAGCTGATTTTACTTTGAACAGCACCTCTCCCTCTTTCACAGAGTCACCTGCAGATGCACCCGCCTCTATAATCGCCCCAGGGCTATTTTGATAAAATAATGTCGTTTGCTCTGCCTCAAGTATGCCTTGTTTCCTGCTCTCCGCCTGACTTACCGCATCCTTTCCTTTCACAGCCAGAAGTGAACCTCCAGCAATGAGCACCAGCGCAATTCCGATATACAAACCTGCTTTTATCTTCATTCTTTTATCTCTCCCATTCTAATTCCTCGTATATATAAGTTGAACTAAAGAATATTTACACTGGACACTCCGATGACAGAACAACCTTCCGATCGCTGTTATCCCCAGATTTTTTGATTCCTTTTAAAAAGGGGTAAATCCGGGGATAAAGGCGAAGCATATGCTTCCGATGCAGCTTTCTTTCAGAAAGCTTTTAGCTCCGCTTCTTCAGGTTCTTTCTGTCCTCTCCGTTTTGTGTAAATGTTTAGTTCAATTTATATAGTTAACTTTGCTGCGCATGTTTGCTTTTCATTATCATTTTAGTGACCGCATTCTCGGCAGCCTCCATAATCACTTCGCCCAGAGTGGGATGAGGATGAATCGTCATAGCCAAGTCTTCCACGGTTGCACCCATCTCAATTGCGAGTGCAAGCTCCGATATCAGTGTGGATGCCTCCACGCCAACGATTTGTGCACCAATGACGATTCCCGAGGTCGGATCAGCTACAATTTTTACAAATCCTTCGGTTTCCCTTAATGCCAATGCTCTACCGTTGATCCCAAAAGACGATTTTCCAATAACCACCGGAATGGCTTGTGCTTTCGCTTCGGTTTCAGTTACTCCAACACTGGATAGCTCCGGATCAGAAAAGACAACCAGCGGAATCACCTTGTAATCCACTTTGGAGGTAAGGCCAGCAATGGCCTCTGCCGCTACTTTGGCTTCATAGGATGCCTTATGAGCGAGTGCCGGACCGGCTGTAATATCTCCAATAGCATAGATATGGGGGATCATTGTTCTGCACTGTTCATCCGTTTCAACCAGCCCTTTGCTGGTCACTGGCAAGCCCATTCGCTCCAGTCCTAACTGGCCATCTGTATTGGGTTTCCTGCCGATCGTGACCAATACATATTCCGCAGTAACCTGGTGCTGCTCCTGATTTTTCGAATAATACAGTGTAATGGAATCGGCATTCTGCTCCACCTTTTCAGCAATCGCTCCGGGTACGATCTGGATACCATCCGCCTTCAATTGTTTGACTACAGGGGCTGCAAGTTCCGGCTCAAATCCGGGCAATACTTGTGCTCCTCCCTCCAGAATCGTTACCTTTGTTCCAAATTTGGCATACATCTGCCCAAGCTCCACACCGATATAACCTCCGCCAATAACAACCAGACTACTCGGCACCTCCGCCAGAGACAGTGCTTCTGTGGAAGACAAGATACGTCCTCCAACCGGAAACGCTGGCAGCTCAATCGGACGAGATCCAGTTGCCAGTATGAGGTTTTCAAAAGAAATGCTATGGTCCTGTCCAGCTTGCTGGATCAGCGCTGTATGTTCATCCACCAGACTGGCCTCTCCTTCGAGAATGGTCACACCCGCATTCTTTAACAAATAGTGGACGCCACCTGCCTGTTTATTCACAACCCCCTGTTTAAAATGCTGTGCATTCTTAAATGTCGCTGCCGCGTCAACTGGATTGAACTGTTTGAACAAATCATAACGATGTGATTCCGCAATTAAGGCTTTGGATGGTATGCAACCTACATGCGTACATACTCCACCAAGCTGTTTACGTTCGACAATTGCCGTTTTCATCCCCAGTTGCACGGAACGAAGCGCTGCCACATAGCCTCCTGGACCAGATCCAATAACTAACGTATCTACAGATTCAAGCTTACTCATATCCCGATACCTCCTAAATTGAAGTCGATTTAAAATATGATGATCGTAATATATTATAACCATCATATTTTAAGACCGTCAACAACCGTATTTGCCCTTTTGTAATTCAACAGACATCCAGTCGCCAAATTGACAGGCTTTATTATGATGACTATAATATTTTAAAAGTATAGAAATTGATCTTAACGTAAACATTCAATTTCTATAGAATGATGAAGCTATGGAGTGAATGATAATGCCCTATCCCAAAGGCCATAAAATAAAAGTACGAGGTAAAATTGTGGAGAGTGCTGCTCGGGCTTTTCGCACCAATGGTATCCAGGACGTCAGTGTGCCGTTCATTATGAAGGGAGCCGGATTGACTCATGGAGGGTTTTATTCACACTTTGACAACAAGGAACAACTGGTCGCCGAAGCCTGTGAATATGCCATTAGTGATACCATAGCACTTCTTCAGAAAGTCGCGGATCAGGAAGAGCAGACCCCCAAAATTAATACAGTCATCGATTATTATCTCAGTCCCTATCACCGCGACAAAACGGAAATGAGCTGTATTTTCCCTGCCCTTTCCGGCGAAATATCCCGCTCTTCCGAAGAGGTCCGGCAGGTATTCACTCATGAACTGGAGCGGATGGTCACTTTTATCTCCAATTTAGCAGATATGGACATGTCCAAAGCTCGCGCACTGTTCAGTACATTGGTCGGCTCCCTTGTTCTTGCACGCTCTGTTAATGATCCTGAACTAAGCGACAGTTTTCTCGCGGCGGGCAGGCAGCAAGCCAAAGATATGGTTATGAAAGATTAGAAAACATAAAAAAAACACGTCCATAGTGGCGTGTTTTCTGTAAACTTTTGTGCAAATCGTTTTACCCGACAACTATTCAAATTAGCACCTTACATATTTACGCTTGAATCCAGTACGCCCTTTTTCCACTGCCTGTTGAATATTCGCAGAGGCATTCAGCAGCTTGCTCTTAGGCTTGTCCTTGTTCAATTCAACAGGTCCCACAGCCTTGGCCGTCTCCACTGCCTGATCGTGCAGCGGTTGATAGGATGTCGCGACGGTGTACAGGAAGTTGTTCATCGAATACTTGGTGCGTTCAGGTGATTCGTGAATCGTTTGCTCTACCTGTTTAAGCATATCGTTCAGCTTACTTTCGGAAAACTCAGCATCCTTCCGGCTTCCGAGTAACCAGCAATAACAGCTCCAGCCTGCTGACATTTTCAAATCATCCCCGCTCGCAATCCACTTGTCCGAAACCGTTTGGGCAATATCCGTCTCCGACAACGTGACGGAAACGATGAAGTCAGAGATCATGTAAAAATAAGCGGCATCGATCCAACGGTCAAAATCAGCTTCTGTCATCGCTTCGGGATCGGCAATCACACCAGCAAAGTACATGGCATCATAGTTCCCCGTAGCGTAAAGCAGCTCAGCCAAAGGTTGATCCTTTTTTATTTTCTTCGCAATTGGTTTCATCGCCCCGGTTGCTACTCCAAAAAGTGGTTCATGTGCACCATTCGACATGTATATTTTCTTTGTTCGTTCTTTCCCGAGTGCTTCAAGTTCTTGCATAACCTCTTCCAAATTCATTGTGCAAAACTCCTTTTTCATAGGACATATATATTTCTAATTTGCCGTTTAGAGGGAATACAGCTTGCGAGATGATCCGTACAACAATTTCATTTTCATTGTATCACAGCCTGTTGTCACGCTATACATCCAGATTCCACTAAATTCACTCCCATTCCAACATATCGTTTGTACACAAATAACCACTACTCTGAAGAGCAGTGGCCCATTATTGATAGTTATTTTCCTTGTTAACATCCTTGGTTTACAGTCTTTGACGACTTTTCCATTCCCGATAACGTTCAGTAATCATCGGCTCAATGATGTGATAGTTCTCCATGGAATCTTGCACATGGTAGATCGTTGGCAATCCAACTGCCAATATATTAGTGAAATCAACAGCCGTGTATAGGTCTTTATGGATATCCAGGTATTCACGCGCAAAGGTATCCGCTTCATCCGACAATTCCTTCGAGCTGAGCACACCATCCCAGTTCTTGCGATAGAACTGAGCACCCGTCATTTCATTCCGTTTCACAAGCTCGATATCTGATGCATCGTTTTTAGCACTTCGTTTGCCAATCATATCGTTTTTGATTAACCACGTGATGAACATGCCCGTTGGAACATAGGCTTGAGTGCTGTCCAGTTCTTTTGGAAAGTCTGCCTCATAATGCCACTTCGCTTTGTCATACACATATATTTCTTTTTCCGGGATCTGAAACAAAACCTCTCTCTGCGCCTCCACAAAACCTTTAGTTCTCAGTTCATTAGCCAGTTCATTCAGTCGATCAACGGTTTCCTGCTTGGTAGGATAGGGTTCGTATGTCGGATTCATCGTCTTCTTATCGGGATATAATCGGCCTTTAATGATATTAAGAATGCATACCTCTGTTGCTTCCGTAATGATCAAATGTCGATAATCGGTAAACGTCTTTCCTGGTTTGATCAATACAAGCTCGATCTTCTCCATCTTCTCACCTCACCAATAATGCTAACAACTCCACATATTTCGGGTGATTAGCGTCCACCCCTATGATATCAAAATTATGAACGACTAACATGAGTTACTCTATAAAACTCAGTCTAATGCGAGATTTATCCATTACGATTTGAGAAGATCCACAGCGTTGAGGAAGAAAGTACGATATATTGGGACAAGACCGCTGTATAAAAAAATAGAGATGCCTCGCAGGTCCATTGCTGGCGCTACGAGGCATCCCTTTTAGTTCAAGATGCTGCTATTCGAAATTTAGTTTTCCCAGTACTGCTTGGCAATCTTTTGGCCTTGATCGATCTTTGCCCATTGCTCGGCTTCGCTTAGCTCGTTACCGCCATCACAGGATGCAAAGCCGCATTGGTGCGAAAGCAACAGACGATCCTTATCAATAATTTTGGAGGCTTCGTCAAGCAACCGGATCACACGAGCTTCATCATCAAGTGTGTTGGTTTTGGATGACAACAAACCTAATACAATTTCCGTTTCAGGTCTGTCCTTGAAAACTTCCAATGCTTCGATAGAACCCGCGCGATCATCATCCCATTCCAGGAAGAAGCGATCATATTTCAATTGCTTCAGGAACAGGTTAGCGATTTTCGCGTAAGATCCACCGCCCATGTTGCGAGAATCATAGTTGCCGCGGCAATTGTGTGTCCACATTTTCAAGCCCAGGCTATGACCGAAGTCAATCACAGTATTATTAATATCAATAAATTCGGTAGCGAGACCTTGTACTTCTTCTTGATTAATATGCTCCCCTGTAAACGGAGAGTTCGGGTTGTCGTCTGCAAAAAGCTCCCACAGGCAATCATCAAATTGCAGGATTTTACCGCCTACCGCAGCAAATTCTTCGACAAATTCCTTATACGCCTTCACAAGACCCTCTTTGAGCTCTTGAATGTTCTGATAAACAGCATCCGTACCGCCAATATTATCCGACCAGGAAAGTTCACCAAAGATATGGGATGGCGACGGAACGCAAAGTTTCGTTTGCTGGTCACCCGCCGTGTCTTGCAGCTGTTTGAACAGTTGAATGAAATGATGATTTTTACCGCTCAATTCCCCAGTGATGCGCAGGCCAATATCTTTACGTGTTTCGTATTTTGAAGATCCATCCACATCACGGAAAAAATAGCCATGGTCTGCAATATAACGCTCAACGCCACCAAAGCCCCACACAAAATCCAGATGCCACATCGATTTGGAAAACTCGCCATCTGTAATAATCGACAGGTCATGCTCGATCTCCTTCTTAACAACCTGTTGGATTGCCTCCGTCTCGCATTTCTCATAACCTTCGAAGCTTTCATAGAATGGATATTGGATATCATCACGATGTTCAATTTGTGTTTTATATGTCAGCAGCTCTTCGGGCCGCAACAAACTACCTACGATCTGGAACTTATCAGTCATGTTAAAAACCCCCTCGTTGTATACCATTATCATATCATGTAGAACGAGGCTAGCTGAGATACTTAAATACCATAACTGGTTATAGTTAAAAGCTATAGCGATTCATATCCATCTCACAATGTACTACGCCTTAATTCATAAAAATACTGCACAGCCGGATGCTTCATTTTAATCGACTCGGACATATTAAGGATTCGCTTTTTTCCAAGACGTCTGTCTACCAAAGCCAGAATATTAAACAAGATATCGTTGCTCTCCAGATTATCCTCTATCGAAGTAGATAAAAACGTAGTCGCTACAACGGTAAAATTCGATTTACTGAGTGCAGCCTGTGCCAACAATAGCTCCTTAGCAAGTACGGAGCTTTTTCTGCTTCTTGCTATGACTTGAAGACGATCCTCCGGAACGGTCCCTTTGGTATCTTTTCGGACGGCTTCAATCTCTTCATCGGTCACAGGAATAACGATCTCCGGGTCGTTCTTGATCTCCTGCTCCGTTTGATACCATCTGATTAAGCCAGTGATGTCACTCATGTTGAGTATGTTCTTTTTATCTACAGTAATGTAACAGTTGCCTGATTTATCAGGTGAATAGCGATAGCTGGTTGCCCGGTACTCAACTCTTCCAACTAACGCAGGACTGAGGAAACTCTCCAGTTGTTGCTTCAATTTGCTCCAAGACATAAGTTTCTCCTTGTTCGATATTCATAACCACCCTATCGGGCAGCCTATCTATGATCCATCATACAGTAACCAGCACTTATCCTCCATAATGGAGCGAACCAAGCATCATTTCCAAGAAAAATAATATGTTGTTGACGTGGTTTCTGTTCGATAAGTGTCTATTGTCTTCAAAAGAAAAAACATAGCCAAGTCGGCCATGTTTTCCAAAATGTTATTTTCCTAAATCGCCTAATCCCACTCAAAAAAACACATGGCTACATGAGGAAACTAACGTCATTTTTTATTGCCATAGCTTGAGCATTCTGAGAAAAAAAAGCTTTGCCTCTCGTCTGTTGTTTCTCCAACCTGGAACTTAATTTCCGTTTTCCTCTGTCTCATCATGATCCTTGCTTCTAAATTCATCGAGCAACGTACGCACTTCACTTGTTGACTTAGCGTTCATTAAACTGTTTCTGAGTTCACTAGCCCCTCGAAATCCACGGACATATATTTTGAAGAAGCGGGCCAGTGGGCTGAACGCACGCGGTTCAAGCTCTGAATATTGATCATACAGGTCCAGGTGCAGCCGCAGCAGATCAAGCAATTCATCACTACTGTGTTCCTTCGGCTCCTTCTCAAAAGCATACGGATTTTGGAAAATACCGCGTCCAATCATAATGCCATCTACGCCATATTGCTCAACGAGCCTCAAGCCGGTCTCACGGTCAGGGATATCCCCATTAATGGTCAGCAGTGTATCTGGTGCTATCTCATCACGAAGTTTCTTAATCTCCGGAATCAGTTCCCAGTGAGCGTCTACTTTGCTCATTTCCTCTCTCGTCCGAAGGTGAATGGACAGATTCACAATGTCCTGCTGCAAAATATGAGTCAACCAGTCGCGCCATTCGTCTACAGCTGTGAATCCGAGACGTGTTTTGACGCTGACAGGCAGTCCTCCGGCTTTAGCCGCCTGAATGATCTCCGCTGCGATTTCGGGACGACAGATCAGCCCGCTTCCTTTCCCATTCTGTGCTACATTCGCTACAGGACAACCCATATTGATATCGATGCCTTTAAAGCCTTCCTTCGCCATCCCGATACTCATCTCACGGAAAAATTCAGGCTTGTCTCCCCAAATATGCGCCACAATGGGCTGTTCATCCTCCGTAAAAGTCAAACGCCCACGCACACTTTTGTTCCCCTCCGGGTGACAATAACTCTCTGTATTCGCAAACTCGGTAAAAAACACATCCGGTCTGCCCGCTTCACTTACGACATGTCGAAATACAACATCCGTTACATCTTCCATGGGTGCAAGTATAAAAAATGGTCGTGGTAAATCACGCCAAAAGTTTTCCTTTGTCATCTCTAAACCCCTCTATACCTTCGAGGACAGTCTAATGTCCTTATTAATAGTAAAATCCGTAACTCATGCATCTGTATGTTCTTCATTTACATTAGCAGTTTGGTTGCAATTTACATTTTGATGTCCTTGCTGCTTCTTCACTTGTACCATACAAATGTAACTTCGTTCAAACATCAGTTTATGTTATTGCTTCCAATAAATCTTCGGAATTCACCTTTCCCGATTTTATCACGTATTTATGTAATTTTCAGCACGAGTTCATCAGTAGAACAATAGAAACACAACTTAACTTTCTCGTTTCGGTCTTTATAATAGAAAATAAGCTTCCTCCATCGTTAATTTTTTGAGATTGCTCTTGCCGAACAGGAGAAGCTCCTCTAAAATGAAGCTCGGCAGGCTTTAAACCTGCAAATCGTGATTTGGAGGAGGCCTGGATTAAATATGGAAATTACACTGGATATGCTCAAAGACAAAGTCGAATGCCTGCAGGCTTATGACTTCCGTGAACTGGAACGAGCGATCGAAGAACGAATCGGAATGAACAAGGCATTGCTGCTTCGAGTGAAGCATGTTCAGCATCAAGTGACTTTCGACCCACTTCGCAACAAGATGTTATATAGTGCAGTTGTGCATTTTGCCGCAGAGTGATGGACGAGTTTTTTTACTTTACTAGCGTAAATTTATAAAAGTATACCCGGTCGTTACGGAACCCATGGAGATTCCGCCAAAGATGGTATCTACATTCTCCCCAACGCCGTGCCATTAGATATAAAAAAAGTAGAACTACCCCCGTCTAAATAACATACGGGGGTAGTTTTTTTTAATCAGCTTACTCATTTGAATTTACATTTACATTTCCCAGATTCGGTACAGAATCATCGCTGCTTCGACGCGGGTCAATGGTTCAGCTGGTGCAATTTTGCCATCTTTGCCGTTGACAATTCCGCTTCCTACAAGGGAAGCTACGCTATCCATCGCGTAAGTGGAAATGCTTGCAGCATCGGAATAAGGAGCTAGATTTCCAATGCCGGCAGAATGCTTACCAGCTGCTTTCAGGGCTTTTGCCGTAAGAACCATCATGTCTTGACGAGAAATGCTGCTGTCTGGTTTGAATGTGTTGTCTTCGAATCCAGAGGCAATTCCAAGTTCTTTGGCAAAAGCCACGGCCTGTGCATAGTGAGCGGTTGGCTGTACATCGCTGAAGGCTGCCCCGTTCGTGCCTGAGCCCTTCAACTCAAGTGCTCTGACAAGCAAGGTGATAAAGTCTGCTCTCGTGATAGAAGCTGCAGGAGCGAAGCTATCCTCAGAGATTCCTTTAATAATATCGCGTGCAGCCATCGCTTCGACTGCTTGTTTTGCCCACAGGACATGCTGCACATCGGCAAATGACTTGGTTACGTAGGCTACAGCATAGGTGCTGAAATGAGTTGTTTTAAACACCATCGAGCCGGTTTTAGCATCATAGCGTCCGCTTGGCAAGGCTGTTGCCTGTCCTTGATTGTCAATGTAAAGAATAACGATCTGATGTGCATTGACAAGCTCCTGTGCAGCAGGCGTGTACGGAACAGATACCGTTACAGGTGCCGCTGGGTTGTTCCAGGCAAGGACACGGTCACCAGCTTTTACGCTTAGATCGATCACCGGACGGCTGCCTACGATAGCGCGAACATCTGCGCTCAAGCGATCTGCTGAGACTTTGTTAATCTGAATAGAGACTTGATCGGCTTGCTCCGTAATATTAGAAAGCATGTTGGACGGAATTTGAAGTGTTGCATTCTCCGTCTTAAGCACAAACTCAACATTATTGTTGCTTTGCAGGCTGGAAGTCGGCAGCTGCACCACATAGGATTGGGCATTGGCTTGCTTCGGCACTTCGATGGTAACCTGCTTTTTGCCATTTGCACCTGGAGAAGCTTTTTCAATCGCTTTATTCAGGCTGTCGCTTGAAATGGTTGCTGTGGCTGTTCCATTTTCGACTTTTATTACCGGTACAATTACTGAGTCGTTGCCCGGAAGCTGTGGTTGAGGCTGTGGCTGCGGCGTAGTTCCTGAGTTCGATCCGCCACTGTTACCCCCGCTGTTGTTACCTCCACCACTGTTGCCTCCGCCATTATTTCCGCCTGAAGAAGGTTTGCCAGTCAGCGTCAATTCACCGAATACGGAAGTATCCTGGTAACCTTGACCGGATGGATCATTCCATGCGTTCACGCTGATTCTGTTGCCGTCTTTGGCGTCATTAATCTGCGCATCAAAGCCAATTTTGGCATTGTTCGCAGGCTTAACCTTCTTGAACGGAATCTTCATTTCAACTGTGTAGTTGGTACCGGAAACAGAGACTTTGGAGTCGAAGCCTGCAGCGATTTCCGCTGGATTAAAGGAAGCTACGTTCTCGAAGTTCACTCTGTATTGTCCATCATCGTCTTGGAAGTTAGCCGTTTTTCCGTTATTTTCATCGACAAATACTTCGACGGAATCCTGCTCCCATACATTCGGGTTGGACTTGTTCAGTTGATCGTCTCTGACTTGAACCAACACATACAGATTGTCGTCATCCCAGAGTGCTTTTGCTGTTCCTGTAGCACCTGACCATGCCATTTGCTTCGTATCCAGTTTCATTTCAGGAGCTTGGCTCCATACGCTGTCTACGGAGCCATCAATAGCTGGTGTCCCATAGTAAGCGCCTGAGCGCTTGTATTCAAGCTCTTCAGGCGGATTTTCCGCCATGTACTTTTCAGGATCAACGACCGCGTAGAATGCCTCTTTGGCTTGAAAATTTTTATCGAACAAGGTTGGATTCTGCTCGGCTCTCCAGCTGGTGCTGTCATTTAATCCCCAGAAGGTGACACGAGAAATATGCTCGCTGTTCTTCTTATAGAGATCCATCAATTGGGCATACAGATAGGCCTGTTGTTTGGCTTCTTTTTCAGTGATTGTAGAATTGGTGCCTGCCATAATGTCCAACTCGGTGACACTGACTTCTATACCCAAGGATATAAAACGCTCGAGCGACATCTTAACATTGTCCAATCTCGTGCCCAAATTATAGTGGGCTTGCATGCCGATGCCGTCAATCAGTTTCTCGCCAGGGTGATTTGCGGCGTACTTCTCATTGATCTCTTTAACCATACTGTAGATGGCTGTAGCTTTATTTTGGTTGTCATCGTTATAGTCATTGTAGTAAAGCTTGATATCCCAGCCGTTTTCATCAATGACTTCTTTGGCTGCGAGGAATGCCTCCTCAAGAAAGTCAGGGCCGATGGCCTGTAACCAGCCGGAGTTACGCAATGCATTTTTCCAGTCTTCCGGATTTTGCGGGTTATCGTTCATGGCTTCGTTGACAACATCCCAGGAAATGACTTGGTCACCAAAGTGCTCAACGACCGTTTTAACATGTGTTCTTAGATTCGTCAGAGCTACCTCACGGCTCAATGGTTCACCACTCACTGCCGTATGAAGCCAGGTAGGTGATTGCGCATGCCATACGAGCACGTGACCGTGCAAATCAAGACCTGCATCCTGTACTCTTTGGACAAGAGCATCTTCTGCGGTGAAATCAAATTGTCTGTTCGTGTCATATGCATAATCCGGCTTCATGTCATTCTCAAACGTGACGACATTGTGATGTTTCTTCAGAAGCTTGAGCCGAGTCTCATCAAATGTAGACGGATTAACAATATTCCCAATCAGGAAATCATCCTCATAAATATCCTTGATATTAGGAAGATTTTCTTGAATCGGAGGTGCGGCAGCTACAGGTCCGACATATTTTAGAGCAAAGTCATCCAAGAAAAAGGTACGGTTGCCACCGTCATTATTTGCTGTTTCAATATAAGCATTGAGTACGCTTGGAGTTGTGGTGAGCGTGTACTTACCCGTTAAGTGTACCCATTCCTGATCGGTAACGGTTGCATTTGGTGAAACGTTTGCAAAGCCGCTGTCCGCATATTGAACACTAATACGAAGGGTTGTAGGTGCTTCACCAGGAGCCATTTTCACCCATGCAGACAGCTCATATTCGTGATTCTTCGCCATTTTGCCTGTAGCATCAACCAAGGCTGCATCATATTGTGTCGTAGTCGTCACAAGCAAGCTTTGCTTGCCGCCAGATGTACGATTATCGTCTTGGGAAAGGACTACCGTTTCACGGCCGTTCCGTGCTTTGAATCCATCCAGACCATTCTCAAAATCCGCAGAGATGCCCGTTTTATCTACAACCTCCGGTTCAGTTTGATCAGGGGTCACATCGGTGATGATAACTTCATCAATGTAAATATCCGAGGTTAACGTATTGCCCGATGGTTCAACATAGATGATGACCCCATTCGTTTTAGAAGGTACTTCGTAACCTTTGGTTTCAAATAAAGTCCATTCGGAAGCGTTTACAAACTTGTTCCCTATAAGCCAAGGATACTTCTGGTCCTCCGCTAATATTTCAGAATTTATTTTGGATGCCAGATGGAACTGGCCTTCACCTGAACCGAGTCTAACCTTGAGAGAAATATCATACTTACGGTCCGATTTCATCTTGCCAGTAAGTTCGAGAGCAGGAACGGCCTTCTCATCGGCCCGGTTGAAGAACTTCAGAGATTTCGTACCTTCGGAGGCTAAGTTATCAACGACCGCGGTATCCCCGCTCGATCCCCAACCCAGCTTGCCCCATCCATCGGTACTGCCGTCTTCAAAACTTTGGTTAAGGACTATAGTAGGCTCTGCAGGTGCTTCTGCTTGGGTAATCGTGATATTCCCGATATAGAATTGGACAGCTTTCCCTGCATCACTCGATTTAATCCGCAGAGCTGTCTTGTCCACACTCGTCACGGTAAGAGGGGCAGATAGCATAATGCCTTGTCCCGCTATAAAGTCGGAAGAGCTAATTTCCTTGTATCCCTCTGAGTCAGTAACGCCCTTATTAGATACAATCTCCAGTACTGCTTTCCCAGCTGCAGGCGGGTTAGCATCCGTATCGACATAAACGGAAGCGGTTACAGAATACTCTTTGCCAACTGACAAACCAAGGTCATCAAAAGCGAGGTCCACGCCATCCCAGTTATTAGATCGGTTACTAACTTTTAAAGCTGCTCCATCATCATTGCCTTCAAACGGCTTGCCTGTTACAGTGCTCAACTGGGCACCACCTGATGGAGTTACCTTGCCTTGACCATTCTGGAATGTTTCCTGATACACAATTTGTGAATTAGTTGCCGCTAGATCCGCAGCGCTAACTGCCGGAGCTATCAAGCCACCCGGAAGAAGCAGAGCCGCTGCGAGTAACCCGGAAACGACCTGCTTAAATGATTTCCTCATTCGAAGCATTCCCCCCACACCAAATTTTTTATTAAACATATAAAGCGCTTACATAATTTTCTGTTACCAGCCTCCTTTCACCCCAGATAATACCACTTCATGGAAGAGAAATCTTACTCCAAATTAAAGGGGAATCTTAGTTTTTTACAGAACTATGCCAAGTCTGATAATGGTATGGACATGCGCTTCATTTCTGCTGATCAGGCCGCGACGGATAAATTCGAGAATCTATATAAGTTGAAACGTTGTTCATTACTAGAAAAGAAACAGATAAATCCGTCGCAGCAATCACAAAAGATCCCCTCTTCACTTAAGTCAACATCATCAAGTTTGTCCTCTAAGGGCCCACAGAATCTACATACCAGTTTTACATACACATATTTAAAGTATCAAACCTTTCGTTCAACAATAAAGAAGCTGAACAAGATGTTCAGCTTCTTTATTGTTTAGTGATGTTAGTAGACATAATACGATTCAATTATTACGCCATACTTTTGAAGATCCTCAATATAGTACACATGGAATCTGAACGCCTTAGATGTTTTCCAGTGGTTTCTCAGAATATTTTGAAATCGATACTCGTCACAACATTGTTATGTTCACTATCACGATAAATTTCTATTAAACAAATAAAATCCACATGTACTGTAAATTATCACCACTCGACGATATTGAACAGGTGTCAGGTATCCTATCGTTCCCTGAATTTGATGCTTGATATACCTGTTTAAGTACTCCGATAATACCATTAATATAAAGACAGTCGCTTTTGAGAATTAAGGGGGAACTACAATGCAAGAACTTATATTTATGAAGGATTATAAAAACAATGAAGCACTTAGAAAGAGTTTTTTCGAACTTGCTACCAACACTTTTGGCTTAAATTTTGAAAATTGGTATCAACAAGGGTTTTGGAGCGAACGATACATTCCTTTTTCATTTGTTGAAGGAGATAAGGTAATTGCAAATGTTTCAGTAAACATTCTTGAGTTCATTATTAACGGAGAGAAGAAAAAAGCGATACAAATCGGAACAGTAATGACACATCCTGAATATCGAAAAAGAGGATTATCTACAAGTTTAATGGACAAGGTTTTAGAGGAATATGAGAACAAGGTTGATTTCATGTATCTCTTTGCCAACGATACGGTTTTTGATTTTTATCCCAAGTTTGGGTTTAAAGCCGTAGAAGAGCATCTATTTTCAATGGACTTTACACCAAGCCAATTGGAGCATACAGACATTAGAAAACTAGATGTAAGTCAAGCAGATGATCTACGGTTAATTTACACATTAGCATCAGGAAGATTGCCCGTTTCTCAACGTTTTGGAACTGATTGTACTCAAGGAATATTAATGTATTATTGCCTGAACGTGTTTAGTGATGATATTTATTACTTGGAAAACGAGAACGTTATTGCAATCTATAAGAATGAAAACAATCACATGGACCTCTTTGATATGATCAGCTTAAAGGAAGTCAACATTCAAGATGTTCTGACTAAGATTGCAGGTAAGGATATCGAGAAAATAACGTTCCACTTCACTCCAGATTATAATGGTATCAATATAAAAAGCACTATCTCTGAAGGTGGCTTATTTGTAAGAACAAATGGTGAAAATTTCTATCCCGCACACGTAAAACATCCTATTACATCCATAGCTTAATGCTAGGACAGGCGGACTTTTTGGTCATCCCCCTTAGCAACAATTGCCTCTATGTCGCCTATAAGTCAAACAAGA
This sequence comes from Paenibacillus sp. 11B, assembly GCF_030487755.1. Taxonomy (NCBI): domain Bacteria; kingdom Bacillati; phylum Bacillota; class Bacilli; order Caryophanales; family Paenibacillaceae; genus Paenibacillus; species Paenibacillus sp. 11B. The sequence continues at coordinate 343,286 of NZ_JAUKNS010000005.1, forward strand.
AAGGAGCGGGAGTGACCCGCTCCTTTACTGTATATGCTAATTCATCTCGAACATCAGTCATTCCTAACCAACATCGCCACGCTCTCCACATGTATTGTAAGGGATATGGGGACATGCCTCACTCCTCTCTTCCACTGCCAGCTTTTTTTTGGGCTTTTCATTCCGCTCATACCTTGAATACTGCTCTTTAAGCCGGTTTTGAATACACAGGTTAATTGATACGGCTCCACGCTACCGTCTTCCTGTTCTCCTGTTATAACTTTTTTAATGACACTTTCGAATACACTGCGATCGAATTCAGAAAGGACGGTATTGCTTTGAAGCACGTTACGAAATTGCTGTTTGCGTTCGAAGAGAACTAGGCTTAACTTACGACGGATTGTCAAGCTAAGTGCGACAGCTCCTCTGCAAAGGATTCGTGAGGGGTTCTCCAACCCAAGCATTTTCATGGTCTGTGGTTAATCAAGCGCAGAGCGGTCTCCAAAGCTTCATTCGTGATTTGTGCGAAATCTGTCCCCTTGGGGAAAAACTCTCGCAAGAGGCCATTGGCATTCTCATTCGAGCCGCGTTGCCAGGAAGAATTCGGATCTGCGAAATAGACCTGTAGGCTATGAGCGGTTTCCAGGCTAGTGTAACAGGCGAACTCCTTGCCACGATCTGCAGTAGCGGTTTGAAATGCACCGGCAGGGTACTGCGAAGCTGCTACACCAAAAGCAATTTCCATAGACAAAGCTGTACGGTCAGGCATGTGAATGGCGGTATATAGGCGGGTCCTGCATTCGATGACGTAGCTAAACATCCCTTGCTTTTCCCACGGCCCGAGACGACCGTATCGAGTTCCCAATGACCTAAGGTTTCCGAGAACGAACCTCTTTCGGACGCTGAGAGATGGTCTTACCCACAGCGAACTTCACGCGTGTCTCCGCAGGCTTCTGCCGTTTACCTTTGTGACTTAGGACGGCAAAGCATCCCTTTCACCAAACTGGCTGTATATAGCCAGCGATAGATGGTTTTAAAGCAGACCACAGGGTGTCCCTCTTGACGGAGTCGTTCTACGATCTGCTCGGGAGACTACGTGGCTCGAAACCTTTCTTCAATAAGGACCGACTGCTGCGGTGTCCATTTTCCGGCAGGGACGGAGGACTTACATCGCTGGACATAGCTTTCCTGAGATCGCTCGGCACGATAGGACTTCTGCGTTTCGTTTCGACGGAGTTCTCGGCAAATGGTGGCATGATGCCTACCTAAATCACGGGCGATGGCTCGTGCACTTTTCCCCTGTTGGTGGAGGATTTCTAGCTTACTGCGCTCAATTATGCTAAGATGTGCGTAGCTCATGGTGGATTCTCCTTGTGTGAATGTGGTGTAGGAAGCTTCATTCTACACGAATCCGGCCATGGGCCATTTTTTATTTATTTTCAGTAGGTGTCGCACTTCATATTACAATCCGTCTTGTTTTAAATCACATCGACCGCTCCATTATTAAAGGATGTATTTTGATGTCGTAGTCAACATTAATTTTCATATTTCCCCAATATTTCAACCATTGCTCTTCCGTTATTTGTTTAGAAAACGGCTTAAGCGAATGTGTTCCGACCCCTAAGGGATCCACTTTCAACCGTTGCATACTTTTTAATAATTCTGACGTTTGTTCCTCAAGGTAGACCTCAATCTCATGAATTAAATGTTCCAATTGTTCCTCACTTTGAATATTCTTTTCTCCCTGGTATTCCTCAATTCTTCCTTTCAATCCCACATGTAAAGACAAGGATGAATAGTCCGTCGATAGTTTCATACGAATATTGGATCGAATACGTCCTAAACTGATAGATAATTTGGGAATGGCCAAGACTTTTAAGAAATGATCGTTATCCAGAAGTTGAAAAATTTCATCGCTTACTTCTTGAGTGACCATTACTTCTTTATCTTTTTGGAAGAAGGCCGTCCCTACGTAATTGAAATTGTTCTTATCCGAATGAAAAACCGGCAGGATCGGATCCTTAAGAGGGGAATATAACATCTTCATAAATTGATGAATATTGACGATGCTCATTTCACCTTGGTTATGCTCCTCGTAATGCTTTAACATCCGATAAAGAAAATAATCTTGGTTTTCTTGCTTCGTCAATTGATTTTTTATGTATTCATCAAAATCGCCTCTGACAATCAATAAATAGACACGCATTGAAATATCGGGATCAACCAATATCGTATTGATCAGCTTTTCAATGCCTCCTTTTTTTGCCAGCTCCTCATTGATTAATAACATTCGCAGCTGCCCCTGCTTTAATTCCCGATAATAAATTAAATTAAAATCCTTGCCTCCCTGCTTTAACAGATCGACTTCCTTGGAGAGAAAGCGTTTTTTTTCTTTGATGAGTGGTGGTACTAAAGTGCTGATTTTAAACTTTCCTTCCGTCCCCTTGTCAACCGACCAGAAAACGACCGGAGCGATCTCTTCGATCATATTGTTCTCGACATATGGAGAAGAACAACCGGCCATCCACATAAGGCTTACAATCGCCAACAAACCATAATGCTTGTATGGTACCATGCCTACATACTCTCCTTTCGTTTAATCACAGTGAAAAGGATCGTAGGAACAAGTAAATAAATGAATGCGCCGAGCCAGATTTGAATGTTCAGTAATATCTTTTGACCCGGAACCGTTTGCCATAACCATTGATCCATTATGATGATGCTTATCAAAATAACGAACCAACTCGACAATAATCCGATCCGAGTCGTACGTTCGTTCATTTTTTTCATAAAGACTCTTCCGGCTCCATAAAAACACAACAGAAGAATTGAAATGTCAAACACATAATTAAACATATGGAAAGAGATAAGGATGTAATCGATTCGTTCTAAACCGCTAGTTTGAATGTAGCTTCCCATATATCCTATCGGAAAATTGATCTTGCTTAAGAAGTTCGAACCGTAAAACAATACCGAAGCAATGAACAATAATGAATATTCCATGATCGTCATCATGTTTCCAATGACCAGATATTTCGATATTTTTTTATTGGAGCTTAACCATGGAACCATAAAGATCAAATATACTGGACCGGAAAATGCCGACCAAATAAACAACAAACCCTGCCATGATTGTCCTGACCATTCGGTGGGTATGAGAGGATACAAATCGCGGTAATTTGCAATCGACGGAAAGAAAAAAGGAATAAACACGATTGCGATCCAAGCCCCGCAAAGAAAGGCGATGATGACAAAACGCAATGTGTTCTCCATTCCATGTGAAGCCACAAATAAGCTGATCAAAAGAATCATTAGGATCAGCCATTTTTTATTCATTGATGGATAAATAAAACTATGGAGCATTTCAACGTATCCCAGTGTGATGATTGAAATTTTTAACAATATTATCAAAAAACCAAGTATTGCGAAAACTTGAACCGCCCGTTTCCCGAAAAGCTGTAAAAATCCTTGATAGCCTTTCGCTGCATAACTGGAAGTAAACCATTTGGACATCATCATCAAATTAAGTTGGGACAGCAGCCCCATCACGACAATTCCCCAAACCATATACGAATGAACCAAATAAACCGGCATGATTAAAATAAAATAATGCATTTGCATGCGATTCACTAAGAAAAGGAAATAGATGCCGCCAAGGGTGGAAGTTCGATTGTATAAAGATAAACTCTTCACTTCTTCATCTCCTTCCGCGATTTCCGCAGTGGTTTTAGGTATTTCGGACGCGTTTTCATCCAAATTAAAGGGCCGCGGATAAAGAGGTCGATCCAATCCTTCCCATAAAAAGGAGCAATCGGCGCTAAATAAGGTTGACCTAATGACGTTAATCCATGGAGATGTGCAAGAATCCCGATCAGCCCGATCACGATTCCCGGCAACCCAAGAAACGATGCAAGGATAAGAAGAAGAACTTGCGTCAGCACCATGGATTTTGTCATTTGGTAATTGGGAACTAAAAAGAAAGCAATAGCGGATATACCCATCAATACAATCAATACTTTACTTGCAAAGCCTGCTTCTACAGCCGCTTGTCCAATGACGATACCACCGATAACCCCTAACGTTTGACTGGTTTTGGTCGGCATTCGCAAACTTGCTTCTTTGATGATTTCCAGCGTTACGATCATGAATAATCCTTCTGCAAACGGAGTAAAAGGCAATTTGCTTCTCGATTCCAATAATACGAAAAGAATCGGCAGCGGAATCATTTGGTAATGAAATGTCGTTAACGCAACATAAAAAGGAATCATCGTCAAAGAAACAATAAAACTTCCATACCGGATTAAACGTAAAAAACTGGCTACCGGCCAACGAAGGAAGTAGTCTTCCGGCGATTGGAGTAGATGAAAAAAAGTAATGGGAGCAATTAAGGCAAACGGTGAATTGGAGACCAATAGCGTCAGCTTTCCCTCACCTAAGGCGTAGGCGCAGGAATCGGGCCGATCCGTTTGTAGAAACTGCGGAAAGACCGTATGATTATGATCTTCAATAAAAGCTGCAAGCTGAGAGGAGTCTAAAAATTGATCGAAATCCACATTTTTAATTTTCTTTCTTGCAAGGGAAACAAATTCTGGATTAGTTAATCCGTCTATGTACATTAACACAACTTTCGTTTTACTTAGTGAACCGATAGTGAAGCTTTCCGTTTTTAATGTCGTTATAGGCAAACGCCTGCGCAACATTGTAATGTTTTTATCGATTTGTTCGCTGAAGCTGTCTTTCGCTCCATATATAACCGTTTCCGTTTCGGAAGGTTCAACTGCCCGACCAAGAGGATTTTCCAATTGGACGCTTAACCATTGATCGTTGACTGAATCGTTTAGAAGAATAAATCCTTGCATTATTTTTTGTTCAGCATCTTCGATCGATATAACTTCTGAAACTTTGGAATTGGTTATGCATGAAGAAAGCGAATTGCCGGCAGATCGATGAAGTGGCTGAATAATCGCCTCGTTTAAACGCTCTTGATCGATTAACGTTTTTATGTATAAAAGATGAACTGAAGCACTGGTACCCATTCTGTGCTCAACGACTTCGGCATCATCCATATGGTTTAATTTCTGTTTTAATTTATCGAGCCATGTGGAAATTTGATGATTTTTCATTTGAGGGTCGTATTTTTCAACCATAGTTTCTCATCCTTTAAAGTAATCATTGGTTTTATCTTGCCCTGTAATCGAAAAAGTCATACGACCGGAAATATTTGTATTTCAAATCGCATAACGTTTCGGGTTTGATTGCCCAAGAGCATAGATGTGCTTCACTAGGAAACTGTTTCTTGATATCCATCCCGATTTACGCTAGGATTTGCTCAGCCATTCGAGTTGCTATGCCAGGGATTGAATCTAAACGTTCAACATCTTCATGAAACGATTCTACCCGCGTAGCAGCTTCCTTATCGAGCGCTTCAACTTGCTCACTCAAGAAATCAATGTGAGTTAAAATGGTTTTTACCGTCAGACGTTGATGGGGGTGCATTAAAGAGCCAGTTCGAGTTCTTTTTTTTCGCTTCAGGGTGCGTCTTGCGTAGTTCGCTAGTTTTTCGGGATCATCTTCAAAGTCAGCAATGGAAGCATTTTATGAGAGGAAACATCCATAATATTCGAGACAACGGAGCCAAGTTTAATGTTCGCACCTTCTTACACCTTCTGAATGCGATCGTATTGTCTAGCTCTCTCTTCAATGATGCTGCGGCGATACCAAACAAGTTCTCGAAGTTCCCGTTGATTTCGGTTTGGAATGAAGCTTGCTTTTATGTAGTCCATGACGGAGAAGTTTGACGATCCTCTTTGAATCCCTGATATCCGTTTTACGTTCAGGCAATGCCTTCATACGCTGGGCATTCACCACTAAAAATTCAATACCTTCAGCTTCAAGTAGGTTGATGATGGGTTTCCAAAATACTCCTGTGCTTTCCATCGCAATGTTAGAACACTTCTGTCAATCGATGAATCGTAATAGTTACACCGTTTTCGTTGAAAACGTTCAGATCTCCTTTCCTTCAGACGTTAGAATGCATACAGTAATATTGTCCTTATGAATGTCCATACCGCATACAATCAGGGGTAAAAAAGGTGGTGGAGACCTATATAAAATGATTCACAGGGATATATTCTCCGGTGCGATGGAGTGGAAGGTTATTAAGGATAACCCAGTATCCTCTGATCAAAAACCAAAAGTAATAAGTAAAAGAAACACGCCTACGAGCGGAAGTCAAAGATATGCTTGCCGCTTTAGAAAAAGAACCTCGCCATTGGAGATTGTTTGTAACCATGGCAGTAACGTCTGGCCTGAGACGAGGAGAATTACTTGGACTGGAAGAAAGCATATAGATCTGGAAACTGGGGTTTTGACTGTTGAACAGTGCGTAGCAATTACAGCTAAGCTAAAGGAGTATCTTGAGTACCGAAGAAAAGAACGAGAAGATCTGGGAATTGATTGGAACGGAGGAGGCTACCTTTTTATATTTTCTCATCCCGATGGCAAAGCATACCATCAGGAGAGACCATATCTGTGGTTCAGACACTTTCTTAAAAAGAATAATCTTCGATACATTAGATTCCATGATCTACGGCACACCTCGGCAACCTTGCTGATCAACCAAGGTGTACACGCAAAGATTATTTCAGAACTTTTGGGGCACGGGAACATTAGCACTACCATGGATATTTATGGCCATGCACTCCAATCTGCTGACCAGTCTTCCGCTGATAAATTTGATTCACTTTTTGATGTTCCCCACCAATTTTCCCCCAACGATGAAAATCAGACTCAAAAACCCTTGTAAATCAAAGAACAAACAGCTTCAACATGATTCGTATGTGGGAACATGTCCACCGGCGTTACCTCAACCGTGCGATATCCGCCATCCTCCAGCACACGCAAGTCACGTGCCAACGTGCTCGGATTACAGCTCACATACACCACACGCTCCGGCTTCATTTCCAGAATCGTATCCAACAAACGTGGATCACAGCCCTTCCGCGGCGGATCGACAACGATGACATCAGCTTCGATGCCTTGTTCTTTCCAGCGTGGAATGACATCCTCTGATGCACCGACTTCGAATTTCACGTTCTTCATCTCGTTCAAGAGCGCATTGCTGCGAGCATCTTCAATGGCTTCTGGAACAATCTCAACCCCGTACACCTGATCCGCATGCTGCGCAAGGAAAAGAGAAATCGTACCGATGCCGCAATAGGCATCGATGACAGTCTCTTTACCACTCAGTCCTGCGTACTCTACCGTCTTCCCATAAAGTACTTCCGTCTGCACCGGATTCACCTGGTAGAACGAACGCGCGGAGATCGCAAACTGCACATCTCCGATATAATCGTAAATCACATCACGGCCCCACAGGACGCGGGTCTCATCGCCAAAGATTACGTTGGTCTGCTTCTTGTTCACGTTCTGGCAAATGCTCGCCACATGCGGAATTGCTTCACGAATACTGCCGATCCACTCATCCTTATACGGAATGTCGCGGCCATTCGTGACGAGAACGAGCATCATCTCGCCTGTACGGAACGCCTTCTTCACAACCACATGACGCAGTAGGCCGCGACCTGTCTCTTCGTTATATGCACTAATGCCGAGATGGCTGCCTAGCTCCTTGACCTTTGCCACCACTTCATCGTTATGCTCATGCTGAATGAGGCAGGTGTCCATGTCGATGATCCGATGGCTTCCTTTGGCGTAAAAACCACCCACCAAGCCACCCTCGGCTGCTCCAATCGGCACCTGTGCTTTGTTGCGATAGCGCCATGGCTCGTCCATCCCCATGGTAGGCAGCACACGAATAGCGTGCTCCGCATCTTCTTCGTTCATGACCCCTTCCATCCGAAGACGGATACGGTTGCTGCCGTTCATTTGCTCTTCAGCAGAGGTTTGTTCAGGTTGGATTGCCTGTTCCTCATCCTCCACCAACACATTCAGCTTGCCAATCCGCTGCAAATTATCCACCACCAGCTGACGTTTCCACGCAAGCTGTCCGGTGTAACTCATATGCTGGATCTGGCAACCACCGCATTGATCGTAGATCGGGCAAGGCGCGGATACACGATCCGGGCTGGCCTTCACAATCTCCAGCAGTTTGGCGTAGCCGTACTGCTTTTTGGTTTTCATCACTCTCACGCGTACGGTTTCGCCCGGAAGCGCACCTTGCACGAAGAGCGTGTATCCATTGGCACGGCCGACACCTTCACCGTCATGGTTCATACCAATGATATCGATGACGGTCTCTTCATTTTTACTAACAGGAAGTCCTTCGATTGGTGCAGATTCACGTTCCCGTCCCTTTGGACGAACGGCAGAAAGAGATGCGCCTTGTGGTCGCACCTCTTTCCCTTGCTGACGTGTTGATGGACGAGATGATTTGCTCGACTGACGGGACGCTGACGCGTTCCCTTGCCCCTGAGAGGCAGCCGAATTCCGGCGGTTTTTTCCACGACCGCTGCGGTTCGTATTAGACAACGTACATTCACTTCTTTCTTCTTATATGTTCATCCCTTGTGCAAGGGAGATTTAATTCATTTTCAGACCCCATGAGATTATACGTGATCCCATTGCACACGGCAACTGGAAATCACATTTTCTCCCCAATCCATACTACGCTTAACGATACAACATCAGGTGATGACGCAGGTTCGTAAATGCGGCTGGCAATGTACCGCCCAGCTCACCATCCAGGTTCAACTGCACATAGCCCGGCGATGTCACTTCCATATAATCCGTTTGGAAATGAACGACCTTTTTGTCATTCAGATGTTCACCACGCAGCGCAAGGGTTACGAGGCGAATCATGTCAGCCAAATTACATTTGCGCACACCAATCACATCGAACAAGCCATCATCAATGGTCGCACCCGGAGCCAGCTTCTCGAAGCCCCCGACGGAGTTCGTATTGGCAATGAGGAACAGCATGAATTCATCATGAATTTCTTCCTGACCAGCCGCACGGATAACCAGCTCCTGCGGAGACAGACTCGCCATTTTCTCAATACCCTTCATATAATAGGCAAGTTGCCCAATCATCGTTTTCAGACGGCTTGGCACCTCATAGGTCAGTTCGGTTAACGAACCCCCACCTGCGATATTGATAAAATATTTATCATTCGCCTTGCCCAGATCGAGCGGACGAAGCTGCTGGTTAATGACCAGATCCACGTAATCTTCCCATTGTCTCGGAATACCCAGTGCACGCGCAAAATCATTCGTCGTTCCCAAAGGAAATACACCCAGCGGTGGACGATTCTCCCGCTCGGCCATGCCATTAATGACTTCATACAACGTACCGTCGCCGCCAGCGGCAATAATCATGTCATATCCGCGCTCTATCGCCAGCTCCGCCTCCCGGGTTGCATCTCCCTCACCCGTTGTTGCGTGACAAGAGGCTTCAATGCCACCTTGATCCAAACGCTGCAAAATATCAGCCAGACGTTTCTTCATTTCTTCCCGGCCTGAGGTCGGGTTATATATTAAGCGAGCTTTTTTCATCCCATACGCCACCTATTCCACATTATCCATGAGTCTGAACGACCTCATTTTGTTTCCACCTGCGAGTGACCACAGCCGGGTATCATTTTACACAACGATTCATTTCCGTTAATCCTGCGCCAACACTTTTTTTCTACCTATATATATGCATAAGGAATTCCGTCTCATTCCATAGCCTTTATATTCTATCATATCATCAAATGTGAAGATGTCCTAGCCTATGATGAATAAGTAATTATTATCATATCGAATCAGTTCAAAATTTTACATCAGGATAACATTATCAATATATGCTAATGAATTAACTTACTCCACACTAGCCATGTATTGGCATTTATGCTTTCTCTTATCTTCCGAACCTGTCTATCCTTTACAAAATAAACCTTTCGCACTCCTCTTGAATCTAGTCCTATCGTCTTGCTGTCGTTCATAACCATCCATCACCATTCTGCCCGCTTGGGCCGGAAATAGTCTTATCCCCTCTCAAATCATGAGAACGACCATATCCTTCAAAAATTTTACAAATATCTAAACGAGATGACAAATAAAATGAAACCTTTTCCAATATAGTCGTAATGCATCCTCAACAAATCACACTATCATACCCATGAAGGAGATTACCAAATGAAAAGAATCGTATTATTGCTCATGGTTTCACTCCTGGCCTGTATTCCCTTTGTCACAGCCGTTGAAGCAGCCGTAATTAATCATGATCAGGTTGTCGGATTCCAGGGAGTAAGTCCCGTCACAGTCACGCAAATAGCAGCCAAACGTTTTCAACCTTACCTAAAAGTCTACCATGGATGTGTTCCATTCCCCGCAGTGGATCAGCAGGGCAATACCAACGGCGGCTTGCAAACTTCCGGTTCACCGAATGGAAACTGCAGTTCAAGCACAGGCCAAGTGTACTCCCGTTCGGCATGGCACAATGGCGTATGGGCGATTATGTACGCGTGGTACTTCCCGAAAGACTCCCCTTCCTCCGGCCTCGGCCATCGTCATGACTGGGAAGGCATCGTTGTATGGGTAGACAATCCCGCAGCACAAAATCCTCAAATCCTCTCCATCGCCTACTCAGGACATGGGCAGTTCACGAACGTTGCACCAAGTAACACGAATCTGAACGGTGCCAATCCGTTAATTAGCTATAATAGTACCTGGCCTCTAAATCATGAGCTTGGTGTAACGGGGACCGTGGGTGGAATGCAGCCTCTGATCGGCTGGGATGATCTAACGCCTGCCGCGCGTAATGCGCTGAATACAACAGATTTCGGCAGTGCCAATGTTCCGTTGAATGACAGCAATTTTACAAACAATTTAAACAAGGCCTGGTTCAGATAAAAAAAGTAAAATCCCCTTCAAGTAGACCACAGAACTTGGAGGGGATTGTTTTTGCAACTACATATAGTTTAGAAGCCAATCTTTCTGCCTGCACGTAATTGCTTATACCAAAAATATACGGTGCAGCCCACACAGTAACCGAGCAATGCGGCACTTGCAGCGAGGAGAAGCATCGACGAGAAAATATAACCCGCTACCTGCCAACCAAGGCCGAATGAGACAAGTGCCAGCGTAAGAAACAATACGGCCAGAACATTGTTGAAGCGTTGCAGTTCCACTGCCTGTGTCTCTGTCCCTTTTCCAGTTAACACGGCCTTCGCAATTTGCACAAACAGATTAAGCTTGCCTCCGGATGCCAGACCAATGACTTGGATGATCCATAACGCTCCCAGAATTAACGGCTGGTTGAACAGAAATGAGAGGATAACAAATAGCACAATCCCAATCTGGTTCGCTTTGACATAGCGCATAGGTACTTCCCGCATCTTCATATCTCCTTATCCCCATTTTATTAGTTGGTTTAATTGTAGTCGGGATTGGGACATTGAGCAATAGGAAAATGTGTGCAGGATGCTCACTATAGGCAAATTTCCAGAAGAAATTTCACTTTTACAGTGAGTCATCTTTTTTGAGATTAGAATATTCCTTTTTGAGAACATCCCAATGAGGAGTCGGCGTGTGGGTAGCCTTTTTCCAATCAGTAAATGCATTATCTAGCGCCTCAATCTCCCCATAAGAACCTGCAACCAGTTTATGCACCGGAAGCACACTATAGATCTTCAATAGAAGGTAAAACATCCGTTGATGCTTGCGAATCAGTTTGGCCTGAATCTCCGGTATTATCGTTATGCCCATAGCCTCCAGCACGCTAAAGCCCTCATCCATCGCCCCAATCATATGCTGGAGCTGCTTTCTGTTCCCGTCCAGCTTGATCATCTCACGCTTCTCATTAAAACTCACCGCATTAAGCATCAGAATGGGCACCATATGGCTTTTCAGCCAGGCATCGATATCGTCCAGGTAATTCAACTTGTATTTCGTCTTCTCAAAAGCTTGATCCAGTATCGATTTAAAGGCAATCTCACCGTCCAGCCCACCAATCACCATTTGCCCGTTTGCTCCACCAATGGATAACATCCTGTCTTCTTGCCGCCGTCCACCGCTGACCTGAAAACCAAACGCGATCCTTTTTTCCTCCTTGCTGTTTTCCTCCAAAAAGATTTGCATGCGTCGTGCATCTGCGTTGTTGCCGACAATCACAATATTGCTGCTCTGATTGGCCGCCAGAATGGGAAGCACGGATGGAAAATCGTTATATTTCATAACCACGAAGATAAGATCATAGCGATCATTTTCTTCCAACGTTCTTGTTACCCGAACCGGATCAACGGTTGTTTTAAACTGGAACACATGACGAATGACGATACCATCCCTCTCCAGTTCCTCTGCCCGCTTCCCTCTAGCCAGAATGGTGACGTCATTTCCCCCGCGCATCAGCACCTGCGCCAACTGACTGCCCAGAACGCCTGCGCCATACACTAATATGTTCATTAGTTATCCCTCTATTTCAAATTTTTATGGATATTCGTTGCTTTATCAACAGTTGTTGATAAAATAAGAGTAACAAAGCATCTGCAACGCTTCAATCGCTAAAACATCCGTTTTTGTTGAATAATCAACGAATGAACCCATATTGTTGAAAACTTCTGAGGAGGAGCCATGGACAGACGAGTAGTCAAAACAAGAAAAGCCATAACCGGGGCCTTTATTGGGCTGTTGGAAGAGCGGGATTTCGAGCAAATTACGATTAATGACATTGCTGATCGAGCGAATGTTAACCGTGGTACCGTCTATTTGCACTATACAGACAAGTTCGATCTCCTGGATCAAAGCATCGAGACGTATTTGCAGCAATTGGTGGAGAGCTGTATGGTCGAGAGTCCTACCACTCCCATGACCATTAAGGATGCATTGCTCCGAACCTTCCGTTACCTGGAGCAGCACGCTCCCGTTTATACCACGCTATTAACTCGAAAAGGCATCCCGGCATTCCGAAATCGACTCATGACGCTCCTGATTCAGGGGGTTGAAGAGCAGGTTGATGCGTGCGGCATTCACAAGGGACTTAACAGGGAGATCACTGTACAATTTCTGGCCTCTGCCGCCGCTGGTTTGCTGGAATGGTGGATTATGAATTCCATGCCTTATCCAGCAGAGGAGATCGCCGAAGAATTAATCTCTATGCTGGAACTTCATCTCATTCTTCCCCCTACAGTATAGGGTTAATATCGCTTTATTCCATGATTAATACGGGGCCAATGATTCGATAAATAGGAGATCGTAAGTTGCTGCGACTCCTCCCTGCATGCTGAACCTATTCTCATACTCCCTATACATATCAGTGAACAATCGACGCAAGCTGTAACCTGATACCCTTACTGCTTCTGAAGTGCTGGCTCCCATCCCTTTAACCGAATACAGAAAATCTCTTGCGGAAGCATACTTTTCCTTATGAATTGAACGCTCACAATTGAAATTCAAATATCCGGATTCCTGAAGCATGGTTTCCCATTGGACAGGCGATGCAAACGACAGTCCATGTCGCTGTGGTTCCAGTCCGTTAGCTCGATAAGCTTCATTAAATGCCTCATGCATTTCACAAAATGTATCCGGCCCGAAGGTCGCAAATATCAGCAAGCCTCCGGGGCGCAGCATACGCCGCAGTTGACTCAGTGTTTCCTGCGGAGAATTTAGCCATTGAAAACAGGCGTTAGAGACGATGATATCCACTGAGGACTCCGGAGCATTTACGGCCCACATTTCAATATCTGCCTGTAGAAAACGTAAGTTATCCGTTGTACAATCCCCAGTACCTGGATGCTGTGCTGACCGGAACCGTTTCGAAGCCAATTCGATCATCTCGGGTGCAATGTCAATTGCAGTGATCTTCGCACTGGGCCATGCATTCACTACGATTTGAGTCAGAGCTCCCGTGCCACAACCGATTTCAAGAATGCTCGGCTCACTTGGGAGCCCTTTATTTTTCCATTCTGCGAGAGGTCTTGCTAACTGATCAGCCATCGAACGCTGCACATGTGCATGTGTATCGTAAGAAATCGCACTACGATTAAATTGGCGTTGAACAGCACTATTTCTACTATTGGTCACGCCACCACCTCCTCCATTCATCCGCTATATGTGCTTCCCTTCCCAAAAAAGGTGCATGCCCGCAGGCGGTTATTGAAATTAACTCGGCATGGGGTAATTGAGTCACAAGCTCTAATCCAGCACCGTAAGGACAAATTTTGTCCTCAGTCCCGTGAAAAAGAAGAACCGGACAATCTATACTCGGCAGTTGAGATAAGCAATTTTCGGTTCGTAACAACTGAAGACCTGCCAGTAGTGCTTGGGTTGTCCAGCTACCCGTTTGAGGTAGACTTTCAGCAAGGCCTGTCTCCCATTCTTGCTCCGTAAACATCATCTTTCGAAAATTCGTTTCAACTGCATGTCGATCCCTTGAGATCCCTGTGATCATCTGCCTAACGTACGCATCTGCCATGCCGCGGTCAAGCTCTTCTTTGGATCGGGTAAAACGCGCGGTTGCACTGAATAACACAAGACCATCAGCGTAGCCTTTAGCCGCTAATCTAAGCGCTAGTAAACCTCCAAGCGACCAGCCTGATATCAAAAGCGGCCCGTAAATCGCCTTTTCCCTGCAAGCCGACCCTCCACCAAATAAAATATTCCTCACTGCCGTCTCAGCTAGACATAGCATGTTCTCCGGAGAATCGGCAGTGCTGTAATCAACAGAAATATGCCGGAAATCAGGCAACAACAGGCGAAGACGTTCAAACACCGCATCAGGCATACTCCAACCCGTTAGCCACACTATGGTTCCGCTTGTCTCTTGCTTTATTTGCAGTAAGCTCTGATCCGGTGCATTCATGAGTTCACCACCCCCAATTGAAGCCCGATCTTGCCGATTAACGAAGCTGCATCGCTCAGTTCATTAGGGGTATGATCAGCTGATAAAGAGAAGCGAATTCGCGCTGTGCCTTCAGGAACAGTAGGCGGCCTGATGGCAACTCCGGCAATACCACCTTCTTCAAGGGCCGCACTGAAACGAAGAGCTCTTTCGTTATCACCGACGACTATTGGAACAATAGGAGAATCCCCGGGCTCAACGTTAAATCCGGCATCACCAAGTGAAGAACGAAACAACATACTGGCTGAGTAGAGACGTTCACGACGCCAATGATCATTTTGTACCAAGGTTAACGCTGTTGAAATACCTGCGACGAGAGAAGGAGGTAAAGCCGTTGAATAGATGAGCGGCCTTGCTTTGTTGATGAGAAAGCGGATTAATGCACGGCTGCCGCAGACATAAGCTCCATATAAACCAAATGATTTGCTAAAAGTCCCCATATGCACATCCACATCGTTTTGCAGACCAAGCTTAGAGCATAGTCCTTCACCCCGTTCCCCGTAGATCCCCCCGCTGTGGGCCTCATCCACCATCAGCATTGCCCCGTACTCCTGTTTGAGCGCAACGAGTTCTCGCAAGGGTGCTTGATCCCCATCCATGGAAAAGACGGCATCCGTAACAATCAGCTTACGTCGTTTATCCCGGTGTTTGTTCAATAACACCTTCAGATGCTCCATATCATTATGCCGATACCGGGCATGCTCTGCGCGGCTCAGTACAATCCCATCCACGATACTCGCATGGTTTAATTGATCACTGAAAACCACATCGCCCCGGCCCACGAGTGCACGAATGACACCGGAATTAGCCATATAGCCATTTGCAAAAACAAGTGCTGCCTCACTATGCTGCCAAGCGGCCAGCGCTTCTTCCAGACGGCTATACAGCGGTCGATTCCCAGTGACAAGGCGAGATGCCCCCGAACCTCCTCCTTCGGTAAGAAGCGTCTCGCGAATTGTATTGATGATAGCGGGATGTTGTGCGAGTCCCAGATAATCATTGGAGGCCAGGTTGAGGAGCACTCGATCTCCTCTCAGCGTATAACCCGGACCATCCGGAACCGCGGCACTGTCACGTAAGTAACGTTCATTGGAGGCATTCCCCAATAATGCCAGTTCTTTTTCCATCCAGTTCATAGTCTGTACCGCCTTAAAGAGCATTTAGCTCAATCTCAAAGCCCAAATCTTCAATCATTTGATGATCATTCGAGATTTCTTGACCTGCTGTCGTTAGATAATCACCTACAAAGAGTGAATTTGCCGCATACAGTGACAAAGGCTGGAGTGTACGAAGGTTGATCTCACGCCCGCCCGCAACACGAATCTCTTTGGATGGACAAATGAACCGAAACAGCGCCAATACCTTGAGGGCTTTCATCGCCGGAGTGCGACCCGCGCCTTCCAGAGGAGTTCCCGGTATCGCATTGAGAAAATTAATCGGAATCGAATCCGCATCAAGCTCACGCAGTGCCAAAGCCATCTCGACAATCTCCTGATTACTCTCCCCCATACCGATAATGACACCGGAGCAGGGGGACATGCCGTATGCTTTTACCTTTTCCACGGTTTCAATTCGCTGGTCATAGGTATGTGTAGTGGTTATCGACGGGTAATTGGCTTTGCTGGTGTTCAGGTTGTGATTGTATCGGTGTACGCCTGCGTCAGCCAAACGTTCTGCTTGACCGTCTTTCAATATGCCCAGACAGGCGCAGATTTTAAGCGGCATCGTTTCACGGATTTCTTTTACCGCCTCTACAACTTGATCCAGATCCTTATTCGTCGGACCCTTCCCTGAAGCTACAATGCAATAGGTTCCTGCTTTACGTGACATAGCTTCGCGTGCTCCTGCAAGTAGCGTTTCTTTGTCGAGCAAGCTGTATTTTTGAATGGGTGCCGTTGATACGATGGATTGTGAGCAGTAACCGCAATCTTCGGGGCAAAAGCCGCTTTTGGCGTTAATGATCATATTCAGCTTTACTTTTTTGCCGTAAAAATGTCGTCTTACATGAAAAGCGGCTTGCATCAGCGGCAGTACCTCATCGTCGTTTGCTTCAAGCACAGCAAGCCCCTCTTCAATGGTTAAGCATTCGCCATTCAATGATTTCTTTGCAAGCGACAACCACTCTTGATTACCTGTCATTGTATTCACCTTCATTCATCCTCCCATGGATTGAACTGTTATTGCTTGTCTGATTGGTGTTAACTGGATCTTCTCTCGAATCACTTGGATCAACAGTTCCGAATCGATTTCGCCCGTTAAGCACGGAAAGCGTCCGAGAAAGGATATGCCGCAATAACGTTCAATCAGCTCCGCGTTCGTTGCAATGCTGGAGTCGTTATGAATCTCGTCAGATTCACCATCGTTGAGAATAAAACCTACGATCGGAACACCATGTTGCTGAAGGTAAGCCACCGTAAGAAGTGTATGATTAATTGTACCTAGACCTGAGCTGGCAACGATCAGAGCTGGTGTCCGAAGCTCCGAGATCAGATCTACTACAAGAGAGTCTTCAGTCAGTGGAACAGCAACGCCCCCTGCCCCTTCGATGAGTACCGATTCATATCGATGGATTAGCGGCTGACCAGCGGTGATTATCTCCTGTAACGTTATAGTCACTCCTTCCTGCTTGGCAGCGAGCATCGGGGTAAGAGGAGCTTGGAATGTAAATGATGCCACATCCTCGGCACTTTCATGAATTCCGCTGTATTGCAATAGACGTTCTGCATCGGTTTCTCCGCTGCCAATAAGTGCACCGGACTGCACGGGCTTCCAGACGCCTACATTCAGATCTTCAGCACGAAGCGCAGCAGTAAGAGCTCCTGTAACGATTGTTTTCCCAACATCGGTGTCCGTGCCTGTTACGAATAATCCGTGAATTACATTCATCATTCCAAGCCACCTTCGGTGACATCAAGAATGGATTTCATCAGAATATCGGTCATTGCATCAAGCTCAGCCTCTGTGCTGGCAAGAGGAGGAATGAACACCACGACATTGCCAAGCGGTCTTGTAAGCATGCCAAGCTCTCTGGCCCGCCCGGTTACACGAACGCCAATACGTTCGGCCCAATCGTAAGGTTCGCGAGTCTCCTTATCCCTTACAAGCTCAATTCCTACCATTAATCCCTTCTGCCTGATATCACCGACATGCGGGCAATCGTTAAGCGCTGCGAGCTTGCCTTCTACAAAAGTCGCTTTGGCTCTTACACCTTCTACCAAGTTGCGCTCTTCAAATAGTTTCAAGTTAGCCAAAGCTACTGCACAACCGAGCGGATTACCTGTGAAGGAATGACCGTGAAAAAATGTTTTCTGCTCTTCATAATCGGCATAAAAAGCGTTGTACACTTCATCCGTTGCCAATGTCGCTGCCACAGGCAAGTAGCCGCCTGTAAGGCCTTTGCCTATCACCATCAAATCAGGCGATACCTCTTCGAGATCACAAGCAAACATAGCGCCTGTCCGACCAAAGCCTGTCGCCACCTCATCGGCTATAAACAGTACGTCATAAGAACGGCAAAGTGCTGCCATCTCGCGTAAACAGCCTTCAGGCATAATAAGGATGCCACTAGCCCCTTGAACAATTGGCTCCACAATGATGGCCGCGATTTCGTCTGCGCTGGTTTCAAGTACATTACGCAATGCGGTTAACGTAGCTTGCATGGCTTCCATTTCGCCGTTCTCATGTCGATAAGCGTAAGGATATGGAATGACATAAGTAGGGAACAGCATCGGACGGAACACATCATGGTACAACGGAATTGCACCGACACTAACCGCACCAATCGTATCTCCGTGATAGGCTTGATTCATCGTAATAAACTTCGTTTTACCCGTTTCCCCTCGGTTCTTCCAGTACTGAAACGCCATTTTGACCGCAATTTCTACACCGGTTGCTCCCGAATCCGAATAAAATACTTTATTTAATCCTTCTGGTGAAATCTCTACCAGTTTTTCTGCAAGCTCAATTGCAGGCACATTGGCCATTCCGAGTAGCGTAGCATGTGCAACACGCTCCAACTGATCCGTTATGGCTTGGTTCAGCTCCGGTACGTTATGTCCGTGAACGTTAAGCCACACCGAGGAGAAGCCATCGTAATAGGCACGTCCTTGGACGTCATATAGCATAACGCCTTCGCCTCGCTCGATAATAAGAGGATCGGAGTTATTGTAATCTTTCATCTGCGTAAAAGGGTTCCATAGATGAGCCTTATTTATAGCTGCCAGTCGTTCATAATGTGTCATAAGATATCACCTTCCGTTAGATCATTTCAATTGTTAACCAAAATATTTTATAAAGGTTAACAATTGAATGTTGACATCTTATCAGACAAAAACTTTCCTGTAAAGAGAATCATTTCTGAGTTATAACCCTGATCCTCCATTCTGTCTGACCGGAATGAACTCCGAATTGCGCCTCGTAAAGGGCTCTGCCGAATACAAAAAAACACGCCTGATTCGGCGTGTTTTAGTGTTTGATAGAGATTAGGAAACTGAGCACTCCACATATCTAAAGTGCAAACAAAACAAAACGGCATCTCTGCCGTTTTGTTTAAATCTGAGGTTAAAAGCTACCGGAAATGAGCGCTTTCAGCGATCCTTTTCCCCTATACTAAATCTCAACCTCATTGTATTTTTCCAGTAAATGTTGAATCTGGCGCTCTAGCCAATGACTTAACAGCGGATGTGGAAGCAGCGTCTCGCCACTATACACATAATCCAGTTCCTTTAGTCGGCCCGGAATCACCTTCATGGTGAAATAACCTGCACTCAAAAACAGCGGCGCCACAATCACCCGGCTCCCCCGCTCTTCACTCCAGTATTTCGCCTTGTCGTAAACACTATCCGGATTAAGCAGCGCATAATCCGTATGAGCTACACCACTAACTTCCTGCACCCGCTGTGCGAGCGAAGAAATACCCGCTTCCCAGCGCTGACGGAATCCATTGTGAATGCTCCCATGTCCGACGAGCAGAATCGTTTCCTGCTCTGGTTGCTGTGAAAGGGCCTTTACCTTGTCCCAGACCATGACCGCAATATCCGGATCATTATCCACAGGATAACCGAAGTAGACTTGTGCTTTCACGTTGAATGGCTCCAGATCCGTCTCACGCTCCGGAGCATCTTTGGCACCGATAGCATACTCTATCTCATCCACATGTGTACTGCCGGACGAAACAAACAGAGGTACGACCAATATATCGGTTACGCCTTGTGCTTCCAGTCGGTCGATACCGTCCTGGATCAGACGTCCTTCCACAAGTTCAAGAAACCCGGCTTCCACGGGCAGTGGTTCAGGCAGTTTCAACCGGGAGACCGCGTCATCGACGGATTCTACCCAGGCCTTCTCCTGAGAACCGTGACTAATGATGAGTACACCCGGTTTCTTCATCCTTAACGTCCCAGGCGTTCCAGTGTCATTTTATAACCGTCATTGCCGTAGTTCAGGCAGCGTTTTACACGAGAGATCGTGGCTGTACTTGCACCTGTCTCAGCTTCAATCTGGTTATAGGTATTTCCTTTGCCAAGCATACGTGCTACTTCCAGCCGCTGGGACATGGATTGAATCTCGTTTACGGTGCAGAGGTCATCAAAAAACACATAACACTCTTCAATATCTTTTAGAGTCAAAATAGCCTCAAATAATTGTTCAATGCTTTTATCATTTAGCTTTTTCAGCTGCATTTCATCATCATCCCCTAGCGGTTACTGTGTACCTTCATTGTACTCACCCTGAGTTGGTATTTCAAGCGTTAACGATTTCACGCACTACAGAACAAAAATACATGTTACCGCTTACATCGCGTATTAATGTCCTCCCTGCGCGCACAATCCCCCTCTATCTCACGGTTTTTACCCTTTTCCCACGTATATTTCCGATTAAATTTGTAGGTATTTACCCATTTTAAATGTGGCGAATTTGTGTCTAAATGATAAAATTCTACTGTAAACCTCTCATCCCCTCCTGCGCCCAAATCCGCAAATATCCCGCTTTACGGGATACTCGCCTACGCCGTCTCTCCGCTAATGACATACAGTATATCAAAAGGGAGTTCCATCTCGGTCTGTTATGCACATCGAGCAGCTGAAGGAACGCAATTCCGAAATCCAACATAGAAGGAACGTGATAGTTCATGCCTCAGCATTATTATCACCGCCGGCCCGCTCCACGGCAGCGTCCGTCTTCCCATACGCATCGGCAGCCCCATACTTCTGCCTATATGCCGCCTGGGGCGATCCCGCGGTCATTGAATGAAGGCCAGGTTCAGCCCATGTATCCTGGTGTAGATCCATACTATCCTCCACTCCAAGAAGTTGAAGCATCGGCACTTGTACCTTATAGTCCAGGTAGTCCGGCTGGTGGAGATTTGTTCGGCGGGGGGGCTCCTCTTGCTTCTCCTGTTCCAGTGGAAGCGCCTGCGTCTTCCTCAGGCTTTTCCCTGGCCAATATCGGCGAACTGAAAGGAATGATCGACCGCTTCGGTGGAATTGATGGCATCATGAGCGGAATCGGCAAAATGCAAAAGGTCGTTGGCGGGTTCCAGCAGATGGCACCAATGATGAAACTGGTGATGGGGATTCTGCCTTTTGGAAAAGGAAAAAAAAGCAGTGCGGCGGATAAAGATTATGAAGAGTATTCTCCACCTCGCTCACGCAAACGCCGTAAAAAAACGACTTCTGCTCCACGCAAACGTAATTCAAATAGCAAATCCGGCCGTAATAAGTCCAATACCACGAAACGTCGTCCCAAAAGAAACAAAAAAGTCTAACACTTTTCCCAGGCGCCCTCTTTCATTAGGGGGTGCTTAATCCACTTCAACCTTATTCTCCCCCTTCATTCCATTCATTCTTTCATAGTAAGAAGAACCTATTCATAATAGATATTTTTAAGAACCTATGTTCTTATTCCTATAATTTGAGGTATACTGGATAGTAATTAAAGGAGGCGGACTATGGAACTGTTCAAAGATAAGTATACTCCCGCATTAATCGAACGGACGGGAGAACGGTTACACCAATTTTACCCCAAGCTGGACAAGCAGCAATTTCGTGAACTTGTATTCGCCGAGGGCTGGGGAGAGCTGGAATTCAAAGCCCGTATCCGCCGGATTACACTCGCTTTGACCGAGGTTCTGCCTGACAACTATGAAGAAGCATTGCATGTGATTGAGCAGGCAGCACCACAGATGCGAGGAGTCGAGTATCTGTTCGTACCGGATTTTGTCGAAGTGAATGGACTTGCACCGGAAAACTACGAGCTATCCATGAAGTACTTGACCCTCTTCACACCTTATTCCAGTTCCGAGTTCGCGGTACGCCCGTTTATTGAACGATATCCGATCGAAACGATGAGACGAATGATGCAGTGGACAAGCAGCCCCAATGAGCATATTCGCAGACTTGCCAGTGAAGGCAGTCGCCCACGTCTACCATGGGGCTCCAAACTGCGGGGATTCATCACTGATCCAACACCAGTACTTCCCATTCTTCATGAATTGAAGCAGGACGAGTCCCTGTATGTCCGGAAAAGTGTAGCCAATCACCTGAACGACATCTCGAAAGATCATCCGGCACTGGTCCTGGATTTGGCCTCCAGCTGGTATGGACAACATGAGCATACCGATTGGATTGTTCGTCATGCAAGCCGCTCCTTGCTGAAAAAAGGGCATCCGAAGGCGCTAAGTCTCTTTGGTTATGTCGAGCAGGATGCGACACATATCGAGCATCTTCAGCTTGCAAGTGATACCGTGGCCATCGGAGAGGATCTTCATTTTTCCTTTGATGTCGTGAACGAAAGTGGTCAGTCCCAGATGCTGCGGATCGAATATGAAATTGGATATATGAAAGCGAATGGCAAGCAGGCACCCAAACGTTTCAAATGCTCGGACAAGAATTTCCCTACCGGGAGAACCAAGGTTGCAACTAAGCAGTCGTTCAAAGTCATTACGACCCGACGTTATTATGCTGGTTTGCACACGTTAACGATTGTTGTGAATGGACAACCTGCTGCTACGGCCACTTTTGTACTGGAGCCATCCGAGTAACCCCTGAATGGCATGTAGCAAGTTAACTTAGGATGAACATTTAGCACGGTTCATTTCATTTCATTTTATGATATCGATCCCATGTTGAAATTCAGCTCATGGAATCCGCTCCTTGAGAAATTCCCCAAGGTGTCTTCTTTAATGAAGATGCCTTTTACCCTTTTACCTTTTTTCCTTTTACCCATGTTTGTAACAGCCCCAATTCCCTCAAAACCTAGTTATGCACATGATGCTTCTTCATTTATCTTATCCACATGTGGACATCTATTCAGACAACGAATCAATATGTACTCCTATATATACTCCTATATGTGCTTTATACACATATTTCACAGGCTAAAGAAGCGATCTTTGCAGATCGCTAGCCTTTATCTTACTATTTACTTGTTATCCCGCTTAGCTTCTATTCTTCCTTACTTAAACCAGCCCCGCTTCACAAACCAGGCCACCATGCTTCCGCCCAGAACAAACATCAGCAGCAGCACTGCCCCATACCCAAACTTCCATTGCAGCTCAGGCATATAGGCAAAGTTCATGCCATAGATCCCCGCAATTAGCGTCAGTGGCATAAAGACGGTTGTAATCACGGTAAGGGTCTTCATAATCTGGTTCATTCGATTAGAATTCAAGGAGATGTAACTGTCGCGTAGGTCTGCCGTCATTTCCCGATCGGCTTCAATCATGTCAGTCAGCTTCAACAAATGGTCATAGATATCCGTAAAATATACGGTATGCTCCCCTGATCGCTGCACATGTTGGGAGTTGACCACCCGATAGAGCAAATCCCGCATGGGCACTACCGTTCGTCTAAGCTTCAGCAATCGACTGCGCAGGTCGAACACCTGATTCATCAGGTCTTCCACCGACTCCTTGCCGCCCCGGTTCTCCAGTTCAGCCAGCTCATCCTCAATGGCAAACAGAGACGGGAAATAATGATCGACCAGCTTGTCCATCACCGTATACGCCGCTGCCACCGGACCCCGAGCCCAGATGGTTCGTTCGTGCGCATGATGCAGCAACCGCTCCCACGCTTCATCGACTTCCTCCAGTACCCCATGATGAAAGGACACCAGGAAGTTCGAGCCTAGAAACAGATCCACCTCCTCCGCTTCCAATGTGGAAGGGTTCAGCGCATGCAGCACAAGGAACTGTAAGTTGTCATAATAATCGAGCTTGGGCCGCTGCAGCACAAGCATACAATCCTCAATAGCTAATGGGTGAAAATGAAAATATGTATCCAGCAACCGGCTTTCCTCTTCCGAAGGCTGATTGAAATCCGCCCAAACCCAAGCGTATTCCTGCAGATCCAGCTGTGTAAGCGGTACATTTACAGATACCTGATGATCCCGTGAGATGGCGAGTGTACGAATCATAAATTAGACCACGTCCTTGTCTTGTATCCTTTACGTTATTGTACAACTTTAACCCCTGAATCGTCTCCTGCAACAGCCCATTATACACACGTTATCCTGTGATCGCGACAACAAAAAAAGCCAACCCTGTTGGCTTCTCTCATTTCCCTATCCACAGTTTCCTGTATCCACAGGAATATCTTCTTTTGGTTTATCATTCCACGGATGGCTATCCACATATCCAGCCTGTCCACACGTTCATGCACAGGCGTCTCTTCGTTTTGATTGTATAATTGTCCACATATCCCGATATTCACACAGTTATGAACAGTTTGTCTGAACCACCGAATTGGTTCCTGAATACTTCTTCTAATTAGAAAATGATCCAGTACAGCAATCCTGCCAGCGCCCCGGAAATCGGAATCGTAATAAACCACGTAATAATGATACGTCCAGCAAGTCCCCATTTGACGGCTGAGAAACGCTTCGCGGAACCTACACCCAGAATGGCAGATGTGATAGCGTGAGTTGTACTCACCGGCAGGTGGAGCAACGTTGCCGTGAAAATAACAGACGCGGCTGACAGATCAGCTGCAAACCCGTTAATCGGTTCAATTTTAAAAATTTTGGTTCCCATCGTTTTGATGATTTTCCAACCACCGATGGAAGTACCGAG
Source organism: Paenibacillus sp. 11B (assembly GCF_030487755.1). Classification (NCBI taxonomy): domain Bacteria; kingdom Bacillati; phylum Bacillota; class Bacilli; order Caryophanales; family Paenibacillaceae; genus Paenibacillus; species Paenibacillus sp. 11B. The sequence continues at coordinate 368,173 of NZ_JAUKNS010000005.1, forward strand.
CGCCATTGCTGTTGCCGCGGAGATTTTAACCCACAGCGGAACATCCAGATGATCCTGTACACCTGCTGCGACCAATGCAAAAGTAATAATCCCCATTGCCTTCTGAGCATCATTGGTACCGTGCGTAAACGCCTGGAGCGCTGCTGTGAAAATCTGTACCGTACGGAAACCTTTGTTCACATTATGCGGACTGCGTTTGGCAAAAATATATTTGAGAATGGTCATGACCACATAACCGATGGCAAATGCGATCAGAGGAGATAATAACAATCCTCCGACGATGTCAATAAATCCACTCCATTTGACTTTATCAGCTCCTGCGCCAACAAGTACGGCTCCAGCAAGAGCGCCAATCAGTGCATGCGAGGATGAAGAAGGAATGCCGAACCACCATGTAACGAGATTCCAGATGATCGCGGCGATCAAGGTGACTATGACGACCTCGATCCCATTATCCAGCGTGGTGGGGTCTGTTACACTTCCCCCAATCGTCTTCGCTACTCCTGTAAACATCATGGCACCGACAAAGTTCATCACGGCAGCCATAAGGATCGCCCGGCGCGGAGTCAGTGCCCGTGTCGAGACCGAAGTTGCAATGGCATTCGCCGTGTCGTGAAATCCGTTGATGAAGTCAAACGCCAGTGCAAGGAAGACGACTATACCCAATACCCAAATCGTTGTTTCCATTATTCTCTGGCTCCTTAAGAATTACGCATGATGATGGATTCGAGCACATTCGCTACGTGTTCACAAGCATCCGTTGTCGTCTCAAGACGTTCGTAAATTTCCTTGCGTTTGATCAATTCAATCGGATCAGGCACGGTAGCGAAAAGGTTCTTGATACACATGCGCAGCACTTCGTCGCCCTGGTTTTCCAGATCGTTCAGACGAATGGTGTACTCGCGAATCGCCAGCAATTTTTTCTGAGACAGCAAATGAATGGCCTTCTGAATTTCGTAAGCCGATTGGCGCAAAATTTCAGCGAATTGAACGATATATTCGTCCGGGTCAGTCAGTTGGTACATATAGAAACGGGAAGCCGTTGCTTCGAGTCCGTCCAATACGTCATCAAGTGTCGTTGTCAGCTCCATAATATCATCGCGTTCGATCGGCGTGATAAATGTTTTGTTGAGTTCCGTAATGATCGTGTGCACATAGTCATCACATTGGGACTCGTACTTCTTCATTTCATTGGCAAAAAGAGTCACATCCTGAAGGTTGGAAACATGTTGGGAGAAATAATCTGCCGCTTGCACGACCGCATCTGCCATGTTCTCTAGTGTCTCAAAAAATATATCCTTCTTCTTCTTAAGCTTCATAGCTCTATCCCCTTTACGAGAAATTGCCGATAACCGATGAAACATGAAATGACAACCTTTGATATCTTATCATAAATGTTTCACGGTTTGTACATAAGGCATGATCCTTTTTTATATTCTTATCACATAAATCTGAAATGAATCTTAATTATTTGGAATGGCTGGAAAAATGATGATGAAATTTTACACTGCGTTTACATTTCTCTTCAAATTGGATTAATTTTGAATTTCAATATGCCCTGCAAAGTCAGGCTGATTCGGAACGATACTGATAAAAGTCTTGCCAGGAACAAGAGCAACTTCAGTCCCATTTTGTACAAATCGAATAATATCACCCGGTTTCTTAACCCACTGACCTCGAATCATTTTACCTTTCTGAAACAACATGGCTTCCCCACCCTGCTCCAGATTAACCGACAGTCTGCCCACGTTGTCGAGCACCTTGTGATCCGCTCCGGCTACAATAATGTTGGCGGCTCCCATCTGAATGCCATTATCCAGATCCTGATCAGCCTTTCCGTTCACCAATCTCATATATCGTCCACTAACCTCGTCGTAATCATACGTAACCCGGTAACTCTCCAATAAATAATGAAGCTCAAACTGCTTGGCCAACTCTCCGGCGGACGTGGCACCTTCTTCGTTATACGTATACACAGGGGACTTGAAGTCGTGACTATAGCCTTTGGTATCTGCGCCTTCTCTTAGCTTGTCCGCCGACGTGTACAGATTGTGAGGTGCTTTACGATCCGAGGAACGCCAGAAATAAGGGCCACTATTCGATATCTCATCCATATGCTGTTTCTGCTGCTTTTGCAAAATGGAATACGCATCCGGGCTGCCACCCGCATGAACCAATACACCATCATAGCTCTCACCAAGTTCGATTAAATACGGGCGAATACTGCGTATCGGTCCTACCGTATCTGCCCCGCCTTCACTCTGGAAGATCGCAATAAAACGGGTAATGCCTCCCTCTGCGAGCACTTCGATAATAATGTCAGCTGCACTCAGACCTGATTGGGGCCGCGCTGCAGGAGCATTGTTAATCATAACCGCCAGTGGACGACGCGTAATTGCTTCATCAACAGGCAGACCCGTCAGTGGTGCTGTATAGAGCGACGTGGAAGGTTCTTCCGTTACTTGTTCCTCCTGTAAAGGTGTAGGAACGGTCTCCGGTTTCGGGACCTGGACCATCTCCTTATTTTGGCAAGCGACCAGACTTAGGGCCAGAATAAGTAGCGATGCCGCTGACATCATCTTGTTCCATTTCAATTGCTTCAATATATGTACCTCCTGAACGATATGGCTGAAATCTAGGCTGTAGTTGCTCTTAATGTAGTGACCATTTCACGTATTTCTTTCCATTTAATCACACACAGCATCATTTGTCTTCGATAAGGAGAGCATTTTCTACCCTTCGTTTTACGTTTGAAACGTGAAGCAGGATGAAAAATATGTCCTAAATGTGAACTTCTCAAACCTTACTTAAAATTTGAACTAGATTGTGATAATAATCACAAACAAGATGACTTTTGAACTATACAATAAAGACATCAAAGGTGATCACTTAGAAAAAACAAAAACAACAACACACACTAAATTCCATGAAGGAGTGGTTTATATGTTCAGCTTCAACCAATGGCTTAGAGAAAACAAAGTGGCAATGTGGATTTTGACAATACTTCGGGTGTATATCGGTTACGACTGGATGACACACGGCTGGGGCAAATTGACAGGTGGATTCCAAGCTGGCGGATTCCTTGCAGGCGCTGTAGGAAAAGCAACGGGTGAAAATCCAACCGTTCAAGCTTGGTGGGGAACATTCCTTGAGAACTTCGCGGTACCAAACGCAGGACTGTTCGACTTCGTTATCCCTCTGGGTGAATTCCTTGTAGGTCTGGGCCTCATTCTTGGATGCTTCACAACACTGGCAGCACTTATGGCAATGGTCATGAACTTCGCGTTCCTCTTCTCGGGAACAGTAAGCACGAATGCTCAATTGGTTCTGATGGAAATCTTCCTTGTAGTCGCTGGCGCAAATGCTGGTAAAATCGGTTTGGATCGTTGGGTAATGCCTTACCTTCGCGGATTGTTCACTCGCAATAAAGGCAGCCAGCCTAAAGATACACCAACGATAAACCATACGCACAAAACAGCCTAATGATTAAAAAATATAAAAAAATTAATAGTATTCGCGGTCCTGCTCCCCTCCCCCTGGAGAGCAGGACTTTTTTTGTTCTTTAGATATGCTTGCACATTCATCTGACTTGCTCATCTACAGAAACACGTATTATGATGAACGTATAGATCGAATATAATTAAAGGAGTACATGACATGCCAACCCAGCGCCGACTTGAAACCGATGCCGACTTCCAGGAAGCCATGGACATGAAGCATAAGGTTCGTGTTTTTAAAGATAACCATCAGATTGATTCCGGTGGCGTCATTATCCGTTTTGACAGCAATACCATTGTTGTGCAGTCCAGTGTAAGTGAGCTGGCATATCATTCGCGTACAGCATGTGAGCTTTTCGAGATTCGCAAATAGCTGCACTAACTTTCAAAATGTTAAAGTCATAGAAAAAGGTTTCTGAAGCCATCATGCTGGCAGCAGAAACCTTTTTTACTTCAACGATTTATTAACCTAAGTCTTGCGGTCAATGATCTACCGTGTATTGGCATAATATGACTTATAGACCTGTTCACGTTCTGTTGTCTGCGCCAAGTTATACGCCGTCACCAAACTGCCAGCAGTTCAAACTGAGCGTACCGTAAGGATACGACTGGAATAGTCGTTTTGCAGATCGGGACATGTCAGCCGTACCCATGGCATAGAACAAGGGCGCAATGTGCTCCATTCCATAAGATGGAACTGCCGTGCGGGCGTAGGGGGCTTTTTTGTCATATTGAAATAGCTCTCTCGTGTTCCACTGCTCAAGCCGCTCCCCAATCCAGTTATCGAATTCCACTGCCCAGTCTTGTGGTTCATCATTGCTACCAAGCATGCGCAGGTTATGGACTGTTCCGCCGCTGCCAATGATCAGCACATTATCATGACGCAGCTGTTCCAGCATCCGGCCAATATCATACTGTTCCTGCGGGGAACGCAGCGAATCAACAGATACCGCAATAACAGGAATATTGGCTTCTGGATACATGTGTAATAGCGGTACCCATACACCGTGATCCAGACCTCGGCCTCGAACCGGTTGATGTGCAAGATTACTACGAGTGAACAAGGCACAGATCTCATTCGCCAGATCTGGCTGACCAGATGCTGGGTAATTCATTGTATACATATTAGAGGGAAATCCGTAAAAATCATGCAAGGTCTGATGTGTATCATCCATTGTCACGGACGGTTCGGGACAATCCCAATGCGCCGTAAATACAACAATGGCTTTCGGAGCCGGCAGCCTGTCTCCAAGCTGGTTCAAAAAGTGAGTGTAGTCATTGCTCTCCACCGCCAGAGCGGGAGAACCATGCGCAATGAATAATGCGGGTAATGTCATTGCTGCCAACCTCCAGACACGGATAGGATGCTTACCCTTCTATTTTACCCCGAAGAAGGCGCTTTTCCAAGCTATCATCCCAATCAGGATGCATTCCGTACGCGCATGTTGCCTTTTGAATCAGCTCATGTTGACCATGCCATGCTCCAGACCAACGAAAAAGCTTGGCATAAGACCACTTTAGATCATCCAATGCTGCCAATCCTGTTCGATCTTCTGACGCTCTCCCAGCCATTCTCTCGTACGTGTGATCAGCTGTTCCCGCTCTTTACCGGAAGAGAAGGTATGATCACCCTGGAAAATAATCTCCTTGTCGCAGCGGCCTTCCTGGCGCATCCAGAATACCTTTTGATACAGAAACGCGTAGTCGACAGGAATGATCTCATCCGACGTACCATGCACCACCAGAACATCCCCGTTAAATTTAACGGCTTCCTGGAACGGCTGATGTTCAGCCAGTGATTCAAAGAATGCGGGTGTAAACTTGTAGCCGAGATAATCAGCAGATCCCAGTTTCACCCCTTCATCGTACACACTACGTCCCGTAATCTTCACAATATCATTGAACGGATATCCTACGGATGACCACATGACGAGATTCTTGACTCGTTTATCACGGACAGCAGTCAGCAGAGCAACAGCTCCACCCAGACTATGACCTATCAGCGTCACACGGGTTGGATCTACATCACTGCAATTTACGGCATAATCCAGCACAGAACGTGTTTGGGTAATCATGGATTCAAGTCCTTCAGCTCCGTACTCACCGCTGCTCTCCCCGCAGCCGATATAATCGAAGCGCAGTACCAAATACCCATCTTCGGCCAGCTCACGGGCGGTCTTCACAAACAGACGATCCACACCGATCCGACTTCCTACGAATCCGTGGCAGATGACAGCAAGAGGCACGCGCTGTTGTTGATTTCCCTCCTTGATGTCTTTGACGACCGGATAATGAATCGTGGCTGTTAATTCTTCCTGCCCATGACGAATACTAATCTGACGCTCCATGCCCATTTCCCCTTTCCATTCTTCCCTGCTCTTGTTCATTTTGTTAATTATATATAAATCCGATAAGTTTAATGTGTATTAAGATATATTAGTATATTATCATCCTGTGAACCTCAAGTCAACGTGAGGAAATGTCCATATCCAGTCATATCTTATCTATATTTTATCGGCAAAAACGCGAAAAAAATGAGCCAAGCTGACAACAGCTGACTCGAATTATACCTAGTGCTAATATACTGGTGCTGAACCATAGAAACTAAAATAACTGAAATTTCAGCTCAGCTTTTCTTAATAAGCGGGTTGAGTAATACCAATACGCTGCCATCCATATTGGCGACCTGAACCTTCTGTTAGAAATTACTCATAGCTGCGACGAAACATCTCATGGGTCTCCACTCGACCCTGCCAATCGTTTTCATAAACCGAAGTTGAGCTTTCCCAAAAGCTCCCCGACTGAAAGGTTCCCTCTGTATACTCTTCCGGATATTCAGCATCCTCCAACGTCTCTTCCATCGGCACAACTTCATCCGTTACGCCGCGGGAGTTGCTACTCAGCAGCAGCTTCCTTGTTAATTGCTCCTTTTGTTGATCCATATCTGCCACACTCCAATCCCTGGTTTCTGTTGGAAATGCTACTATTGTGGTGGATTCGGCTGCACTTTATTCATTCTTCACACAATCGTTGGAACTGAACTCTCTCTTACGCATATTAACGGCGAATCAAGGAGAACCTAAACAATATATCATAGCCAACATTTGCCTCCGATTCCTTCTGGCGAAAGGGTTGAAATCATGGAACACATCTTGGAATGGATTCGTATTCACGGTAAACTGGTGCTGCTATGCACCTGTGTCATTCTGGCCTGCGCAGGGCTATGGTCGAATCGTAAACAATTGTTTTATAAGGAATGACTTTGCGAAACGAGAGACCTTCCCGTATACTAAAATACCGTCAGGGTCTCCAGATCACCGGGGATCAGAACGTGTGTAGACAGGGGGAGCAATCATTGGGGATTTCCTATAAGAAGTTGAAAGAAATACAGAATCGGCAAATGACCGAAATGAGTAAGATGACACCGGAACATGTCAAACTGTTCGACCAGATCAGCACCATGGCGCGCCAAGCACCAGCCGATGAGAGAACGCAAGAAGAATGGATTCTCTCTGCCGGGAGAGCTATCGTACAAGCTCAGCGTGACGGTAAACCTGCGCGCGAGTTATATGGACCTGATCTGGAACAGGATATCTATTCACAGCTAGGCGTGGCAACTAATCATGAGGACGCTGATCCTGTTGAATCTAATATCGCCCCATCCACAACTTCAAGTACGGTTGTAGCGGGCACCCGAAGCAACTCCAATAAACGTAATGCTTCAGCCAAGAAGGCAGCAACAGTTGAAGCCGAATCAGCGGAGTCTACGGATCAGGTTAAACGAGCGCCCAAATGGTATATCATGATCTCCTGGGCAGCTTTATCTTTTGTCATGCTGATTCAGGGGGCAGTTGGTCTATTTGTTGGCTGGACAGGTGGAGATACGGAACCGTTTAGCCATATCAGCCTGTTCTCTCTTATCGTTGCGGCGGTTGGCGGGATTGCACTCGTTGAAATGCTTCGTCGCCTTGCAGAGCGTCCAGATGATCAGGGAGCAGACAAGACTGCCAGACCACAGGTCAATCTTCGCGGGATCGCCATCTATATCGTTATCGTTGTGCTTGTCCTATTTGTAGGATATCCACTGCGTGACAGCCTTCCCGTATTTACGCTGGCTCCATGGATTAGTCTCGTGATTGGAATTGTAGGATTGGCTACGCTGAGACCACTTTTCGGACAAAAGAAAGCGTAAGGATGCTAATGCCCATAGTGGGGCAGCAGCATTGGGTATATCATGCAAGTGTATGATGTGCGAAGAGGAAGTACGACATTCGGTGATGAGATAGAATATCTAGTGTCAAAAAAGAGGCCATAATGGCCCCCAGCCAGCTGTTGAGAAATTCTCGACAGCTATTTTTATTTTCAGACCGTTCAGGAAAACTTCAAAATACCCTCACTCCATCAGAGGTAACAGTGATCACGTACCACACCTTATGAGTAACTTATAATACGCCAGTAGCTCGTTTGAAACTGCTCCCGCCTCGAAAGGAATGGCCTTGTCATACTTCATATAGATGATCCGCTGCGCAACAAAAAAAGCTGATATACCGGAAATCCAATCAGGTCTAAACTGAACTTTCTCTTCTTTTGTTCCTACACAATACAGATACAGAGGCAACCGGGAATCCGGCAGGCAGGTTAAGCGAAATGAAAGCATACCATCATTCCTTTCGGATCATGCTCTTCTTTCCCCTATTCTCCACCCGTTTGCCCCTTTGCACAACGGTCAAAGGAACCTTTTTGGTGACAGGATTTTTAAGTGGAATATGTGTGATTCAGAAAATCTACTACGGTGGCAGAACAACTTTTAAGACCAAGAAAAACTCCCCTTCACTTTTGGAAGGGGAGCCTGGTTTGTCAACAAAACTGAATGATAAAATTGTTGGTTCTTGGAGTGACCATTCCGGTTACGGATCGTTCTTTCGATCGCTGTTGTCTCCAAATTTATCTGATTCAACCTCTATAAGGTTTAAATTCGGAGACAAAGGCGAGCGCTGCCGCTTCTTCAGAATCGATTCCGTCCCCTCCACTACTTCTCGCGCTCATCAAAAACGAACTACTCATCAAAGCATAAAACTCTCTTTACAATTATTGAGGTGGGGTCTCTACAGCAGGCGTTTGACTACCATTATCCGGATTGGACGTAGGAGCTGCCGGAATAGTAAATGTAGCTATATCTGACTTCGTAGTTGCATATTTCGCAGCGTCACTAGACACGGAAACCACTCTGATTTTATATTTTCCTGATTTGAAAGCAAACCCATCTGAATCCGTTGAATTACCGGTAATGTTAACGTTCGCTGTTGATGGATTGCCTGCCCCACTATTCACAGTTCCTACTCGACTACCAAGGCCGTTATCGATTGTGTTACTCGTATCTTGGACAATGTAAACATCATAGCCTGCAATTCCAGTTTCATTGCTAGGCTTGGTGAAGCTGACATCAATGGAAGAATCATTCGCTGTCGCTGTCACGCCAGTTGCTTTTCCAACAAGTACTGGATTAATCGTGAATGAAGGCGAAAAGGCTATGTTGGAATCACGTTTGTTGTCTGATGATTCGGATAAAATAACCACTTTATACGATGTGCCTGCTTGAATATTATTACCGTTGCTATCAAGCAGCACTGTCGGCAAAGTTGTAGGACTTGAAGTAACAGCTGTTGCATAAGTAGATTTTGCAGTCGCTTTGGCCGCATTCAAATCAAACGCTGTTAAAGCAGGTACAACCATTAGCACATAACGCCCAATCCCTGTCTCAGAAGCAGGCCTTGTAAATGTCACGGTTACATCCGTTACATTACCTGCTGCTTGCGCTGTTTCTTTCACAGTTGCGATTACATTACTCACTGCGGCTACAGCCGTAGCCAATGTGATCACTCCCGAGCCTGAAGACAATGCATTGGCAAGAGAGGCGTTATTATTTACTGCCATTACAAACACCTTATAGCTCACATCATTACGAATCAGATCCCCATCCGTTGTTTTGGAACTAGTATCTAGAGTTACAGGGTAGCTGCTTGATCCGTTCTTGCTTACGAGCTTATAGTTCGAATTCCTGCTAGCTTCTGCTAGATTGAAATTACTCGCATTGCCCGATTTCACCACAAACACACGATAGTGATTCACATTCGTCTCATCCGTCGAACGATTGAACGTCACACGCAGATCGCTACCATTGCCGTTATCCCCAATATCTGTTGCCGCCACATTGCTTGGTGCAGTCACAGCTGCATTGGCAGTCAGCGTGATTTGTGAAGAATAAGAAGACAATGCATTCTGGCTGGAATTTCCACTTGTGCTTACCGACAGGACGAATACACGATAGCCTTCATTATTAGTAATTCTGTAGCCATTAGTATCGACCGCATTGCTAGGAAGAGTAAATGACTGATTTCCACCTGTCTTGTTCACCTGATAATAATTGTTCGATGCATTCGCTGCGCTCAGTGTGAAGCTGCCTGTATTTCCGGAACGTACTACATATACTCGATATACGGAAACGTTAGATTCATCCGAAGCTCTATTAAACGAAACCCGCAGATCGCGTCCATCACCGTTGTCACTCACATCAGCCACCCCAATGTTGCTTGCGACTCCAGCATTACTATTCGTTGTCAGTCTCAACTGCGTCGACGAAGAGGACAGCGCATTGGTATATCCATTCTGCTGGTTGCCTACAGCCATAACGTAGATCCGATAATCCTGCAGATTTGTTACGTTATAACCACTTGTGTCCTTCATGGAGGATGGCAGTGTGGTTGTAATATTGTTTCCTGTTTTGTTCACATTATAGTACAAGCTGGAAGACAGATTACTCGCCGTAGTCAGATTAAAGCTGCTGGATACCGAGTTGCGTACTACGAAAATCCGATAATTAGCAACTTTAGACTCATCAGATGAACGGTTGAAGCTCACTTGAATGTCACGACCGTCTCCATAATCCGAATTGTCTCTCACTGACGTGATAACAGGTGCTGTTGCTGTGTTTACACCCAGCGTAAGCGAAGATGATACAGAGGACAGCTTGTTGTCCGCTGTTGCCGCGTTGGAGCTCACTGACATGATGTACACGACATATGATGTGCCGTTTTTGATCAATTCCCCGGATGTATCACGCGTCGAGGAACTGAGCTGGCTTTTGACAGCCGTGCTGTTGCCTTTGTAGATAATGGTTGAATTCGAACTGGATACATTATTGGCCGTAGTCAGATTGAATGAAGAAGCGTCTTTCGCCTTGACTACAAAAGCACGGTAATACGTAATATTGGATGTGGTGCTCGGCTGTGTAAAGTTAATTTCCAAGTCACGGCCATCCCCATAGTCACTGATATCTGCGATCCGAAGGCCTGTGACAGGTTGAACCGTCGTTTTCACATTGTTTAGTTTCAAGGACTGGGAAGACCAGGCCAGCAGATTTTTGTAATTATTGTTGCTGTTCCCCATAGTAAGTACATACAGACGATAGGTTTCACTTGTATTTAACAAATCCCCATTTACGTCGCGTGTCTGGGCATTCAGCGTTAATTTTGGATCAGTACCATTTGGAGAAACGGATGTATAATTACCGGATGGTACAACCGATGCCGCAGACTCATTGAAGCTGTTCACATCACGCGTTTTTACCAGCATAATCCGATATGAGGATACAGCCTTCTCGGATGTCGGACGTGTGAAGCTTACAGTCAGGTCACGACCATCCCCATTGCTTCCGGATACAGAACCATAAATGTTCCATGCTGCATATTTCGTTTCATCCACAGGAGGTGTGGACGTTGTTTTGATATCTACCCGCTGATTGCGGGAATTCCAGAATACTTTCTCCCCAAAAGCTTCACTAACAAAACGAATCGGAACCATCGTATTTCCTTTGATTGTGTTCGCAGGCACATCCAGTGCGATCGCTTCACCGTTGATGTAAGCCGTTTTGGAACCCAGCGTCAACGAGACTTCTTGGTCACCCCGACTAGCCTTAATGGTTTTGGTTCTGTTGGTGTACTCTACAGTGGCATCCAATCCTTCAAAGATGGACCGCAACGGAACCAGTACACGTCCACCTTTCATGACAGGCGCCTGTGCGGATGACAGCTCCGCATCGTTGATATATATGCTAATTCTCGCAGCTGCATCCATAACCGACGTAGGTAGTGCTGACATCAACATAGCCGATACAGCCAGTGCTGACATCACCTTTTTCACTTGACGTCCTCCCGCTTTCTTCATATCCAATATCCCCATTCTCTTCATGGTTTAAGTTAAAATGTGATCGTTTTGAATTTCATTTTATTCCTGTAATTTCCTGTGCACATCTAAGACGTATGAATAGGAGTAAAAGTTTCCAATCCCACAAAAAATATTTTCGCAGAAATGTCCTTCCGCCATCTACCCTCCAAAGGTTAAAAATAACAGAAGAATTTGTCATTATTCCGAAACAACATCCTTCCCGAATTCGTTTAATGTAAAAGTGACTAGTGTATTGCAACCTATCATCTCTAAACTACGGGAGGTTCACCCTTATGACACCAGCGTCCATTTTTTCCAAACATAACTTCATCCGTACCATCATTACAGCAACTGCCGTCGCCATGCTGCTTCAGACTGGTTCTGCTCCTTTAACAGGGGTCGCTATTGCAGCTCCGTCGAGCGCGGATACCAAAGTAACTACCAGTAGTTCAACCGCCATATATAAAACATTTCAGTCCATGCTCAAAAAAAAGAACGGCTTGCCCGCCGCTGACACCTATCTGGAATCCAATATCAAAAAGGTAACAACACATCACGCTACCCTGATGGTGCTCCAACTGGAGAATGCGCGCCTGAAGGCTCTAACCTCCATGACGGACCGCTTGCTCGTTCCTAACGTTCAGGACAAGATGCTCAAGGCATACCAAACGAACGACAGCTTCACCAAACTAATGGAGCGTACCCAGGACTCGAATCTGCGTGCACTGTTAAAAGAAGCCCGGGACAGCGGCTATCGCCTCGTCATGCTCGAAGGCTCCCTCTATCCCATTATGAATTATGCGGCACTCGTGAAATATACCTCTGATATTACAGGAGATATCTCAAGCTACATCAACATCATGATGAAGGAAACAAAAAACTTGCCTGCGGATGACGGAGCACTGGTCATTGGCTATCAGGAAATTCTCCTTCGAGCACTCAGCCAGGAAAGATTCCTGGAGTTGCATCCAAAATCCAACCGGACCAAACAGGTGCAGTATTTGTTGAACAGTTATACCCTGTATACCTTTTATGGGCTGAACAATACACCACTGTTTGATTATGACACAAACAAAATGGTTGCGAACGCCCAAAGAGGATACAACGGCGTCTTGCAGCGTCTTGCATCCGTTGATAGTGAATTCCTCACCGAGCTGGATGCCTTTATGGATGTGGTTAAGGAAGCAAAGTATGAGAAAACGGCTGCGGTGGAGAAATGGCTGGAACAGAATGTTCCGACCGGGTCAGATGGCAGCATGCAATGATTCATCCGATTAAACTCCTCATAAACGCAAAGAAACCGACACAGGATCGCGCTCCCGTGTCGGCTTCTTTGGATTCTATCGTTGAATTGCATCTCCTACACCAGACTAACGCAGATTCATGAACTACGCAATCGGCTTGACCATATGGCTATACTCATGTCCATCAATGACAATCACTTCATCCTTGATATAGCCCTGCCGTTCGTACAACATCAAGGCCCGGCCATTGTTACGTTCAACAATGAGGGATACCTGCGAGTGTCCAAGTTCCCTTCCCTGCTGCTCAAAAGCAGCCATCAATGCCTTGCCGATACCCTGCCCCTGATATGCTTCGCTTACCGATAGAGTATCCAGATAATACTCCCCGGGACGGGTTTCTTTGACCAACGTATATTTCTCATCTGTACTCCGACCAGGCCGATCCAGAATTGGCTGATCCAGACGATCTGCCTCGCCGCCATCATAAGCCACCAGTATTCCTGCGACTTGCTCATCCTGTTCCATGACCGTTACGTTACGGTAGCTGATTCGATTATCTTCCTGCATGTACAATTGCTGCAATATTTGCATCGCTTTCTCATGATCTCCTTCACCAGCAAGAGCATAGGCAATATCATCAATCGCCTGATAGAGTAAAGGAATCACTTGTGCGGCATCTTCCTTACGAGCAGGTCTGAGCAGAGGCCGTGCCTCACTACGGTCCGACTTCACATTGGAATAATTCATCAGATTAACATGTTGAACAGATTGAGATTTTTGTTCAGCTCGGTATACGCGATGCCTTTACGATTCATGCGTTCAATCAGCGGCTGGTAGTCTTCCTTGTACATCAGCTCGATGCCCACCAAGGCAGGCCCATTTTCCTTATCATGTTTCTTCGTATATTCAAATCGGGCAATGTCGTCATTGGGTCCCAATACTTCCACAAGGAATTCACGCAATGCTCCCGCACGCTGCGGAAAATTGACCATGAAATAATATTTCAGACCTTCGTAGATCAAAGAACGTTCTTTGATTTCCTGCATCCGGTCGATATCGTTGTTACCACCGCTAATTACACAGACTACCGTCTTGCCCGCAATCTGCTCGCGATACTGCTCCAGTGCAGCAACCGCCAGTGAACCAGCAGGCTCTACAACAATCGCATTTTCATTATATAACTCCAAAATGGTGGTGCAGGCTTTACCTTCAGGCACCTTCACAATGTCATCCAGCGTACTGGTACAGATGTCAAAGGTCAGATCACCAACACGTTTCACCGCAGCACCATCCACGAATTTATCAATATCATCCAACGTGACAACCTGCTTGCGGAACATCGCCTCACTCATGGAAGCCGCGCCAAGTGGTTCTACGCCAACAATGCGGGTTTCCGGGCTAACCGTCTTCATGTAGGTTCCAACACCGGCAGCCAGACCGCCACCACCAATTGTGACGAATACATAATCCGCTTTTTCATCCAGACTCTCCATGATTTCCATCGCAACGGTACCATTACCTGCAATAATCTTGGGCTGGTCGAACGGATGGATAAACGTCATGCCCTGTTCATTACACGCACGCATAGCTTCCTCATAAGCATCGTCATACGTATCACCTGTCAGTACAACTTCAACATTATCTCCACCAAATCGGCGTACCTGTTTCACCTTCTGATTTGGAGTTGTGCTCGGCATGAAGATTTTACCGTGGATGCCCAGCGCGTTACAGGAAAAAGCAACCCCCTGCGCATGGTTGCCCGCACTCGCGCAGACAATACCTTTCTCCAGCTCAGCGGGAGTCAGACTACGAATCATGTTGTAGGCTCCACGAATTTTGAAAGAGCGTACCACCTGCAGATCTTCCCGTTTAAGATACACATTACAGTTATATTTGGCCGACAATACAGCATCCCGCTGCAGCGGCGTTCTTACAATGACCTCTCTCAGCACATGATGTGCGCGCACGATATCTTCCATGCCAACACTGGCACGGCCGGAATTGGTAGTTCCCGTTGGTTCCTGTTCCACTGGTTTCATCTCTTCTCCACACTCCGCTTATCTTGGTTGGCAATGCAAGCATTGCTTTTTCTCTCTTTATTGTATCACTTTTGTTCTGTTCTTGCGCCTGAGCTCGCCTCATGTATCATTGACACGATTTCATTAATAATGATCTGGGGATCCGTAAACATGACCATATGGCTGGATTGATCGGCTCCGATCCACTTGGTATTGGTCAGTGAGCTTACCGTTAGACGATGTGCTTGTATAATAACGGGCCTTATTTTACGCTCTCCCATGCCTGTTTTCATACCTGAAATGACGCTAACTTCCAGATTACCAAGATCAAGAGGGTTAAAATAACCGAATCTAATTGAAAATGATTATCAATTACTTGATTATAGATTATTCCACTCTTTTGGACAAGGCATAGTGTGGCTCTGATCCATTAAAAAGTAGATCGTTGGAAATTGGCACTAGCGGTATGCTACTCGGTTCGTTAAACTGTAAAACGCCAAAAAAGGGGTGCCCCGTCATTTTAATGACTTATGGGACAACCCTTTTAAAAGAAGGATTTAAGCATCCAGGCAGAATTTTTAAACCTGAGTTTTATACCAAGCTGCCGCGGCTTCTGCCTCCGTACGGGTCAACTGGTGACCCTGACGCTCCCAGTGCATGTGCACATCGGCACCAGCACCGCTAAGCAGTGAAGCGAGTTCATCTGTTTCACGTTTTGGCACAATTGGATCGTTCTCTCCTGCTCCTATAAACACAGGCAGCCCTTTCAGGTCCGGCAATTCCAGACCACGAAGCGGTACCATCGGATGGTGCAGAATCGCTCCTTTAAATGCGTCAGCCTGATGGAAGATCAGACTTGCTGCGATATTAGCTCCGTTGGAATAACCAAGGGCATAGACATTCGCACGATCAAAGCCATACTCCACAGCAGCTGCATCCACAAAAGCACCCAATTCCGCTGTCCGTGCAATGAGATCTTCTTCGTCAAACACGCCTTCCGCCAAGCGGCGGAAGAAACGGGGCATCCCATTCTCCGATACGTTACCACGCACCCCCAGAATACCTGCTCCTGGCGCGATCATCTCGGCCAGACCTACCAGATCATTCTCCGTTCCACCTGTTCCGTGCAGCAACAACAGTGTAGGGGCATCCGGTTGTGCACCTGCTTTATACATATGTTTCATTGTATTGGTAGAAGTCATGATTTGGACTCTCCTTTCCATTCACGTACTTGAATAGGTGGCAGCAGCTGTTCAATCTGCTCACGCTGTGGTTCATACCATTCAGGCAGCATCAGCTTTTGGCCCATGCTCTCTTGTGGTTCATCCCGTGCAAATCCTGGAGGATCCGTAGCCAGTTCAAACAATATACCTCCCGGTTCCCGGAAATAGACGGCGTTGAAGTACTGGCGGTCAATGACCGGCGTTGGATGATATCCGGCTTTTTGAAGATCCTGCTGCATTTGTTCGTGCTCGACGTAATCTTTGGCACGCCATGCAATATGGTGTACTGTCCCTGCTCCGCCAATGCCCCGTTGAATTCCGGTGGATTGAATGTCAATCAGTTGACCGATGTCACCCGTTGCCTGTAAACGAATGATTCCATTCTCTTCACCTACCTGCTCCAAACCGAGCATCGTTTTCAGCACATCCGTTGTTTTGTCGGGTACATGGCTGAATAATACAGCACCACCAAAGCCTTTAATCGCATGCTCTGGCGTTACGCCGTTGAATGACCACTGACTTGCCTGGCCTCCTTCACGCTCAACCAATTCGAGCAGCAGGCCGCCTTTATCGAAGAAGCGAATGTACTGCTCGCCAAATCTTGTTTTATTTTCAAATGGAATATCGAAGGATGTCAGACGTTCTTTCCAGAATGGCAGGCTTCCCACCGGAACTGCATATACCGTTACGCCAGTCTGTCCTGATCCAATTACACCTCTTCTGGCATTTTGCTGCGGGAAGAATGTGATAATGGTACCCGGTGCCCCATCCTCATTGCCATAATACAGATGGTACACATCCGGTGCATCAAAGTTAATTGTTTTTTTCACCAGTCTCAGTGCCAATACACCTGCGTAAAAATCAACATTTTTCTGTGCATCATCTACAAAAGCCGTAACGTGATGGATTCCTGAAGTTCTGAACATACTCTCCACTCCCTTGGTTTTATTAGTAGCATTGTTATATTTAGCAGTTTGTTATGCATTGCTTTTTGTTATTTATCTTTAAATTAAGATTCTTTAAATTTATATTAATCCATTCGTTCTCATTTTGCAAGCTTTTGTTTTAAAATTAAGATACTTAGGGTCGTTGACCTGCTGAAATGCCGCTTGAGTATAATGACATGGACAAAAAAACAGGCCCCGAGCACTCGGGAACCTGCTTTTCTTGAATCTTATTCCATTGACGCCAAACAGCATTGGCCCTAATTACTTCGCATGATGCCTTTAGGTCAATTTTAATCGCTTAGGCGGTTGTACCAGATCTTTGCCATCATACTCATCCTTGATATCTCCAACAATTTCTTCAAGGATATCCTCCATCGTAACCAGACCAACCGTTGCCCCCTCCGCATTATGAACTGCAGCGATATGGGAACGACTTTGCTGCATCTGGATCAATACATCCTTAATTGGTGATAACTCCGAGAATTTCAACATGTCATGAACAAAGGTATCCATATTGAACGCCCGGCCTGCGGCAACACTCGTGAGCATCTCCTTCGTATGGATAAATCCAACGAATTGGTCCAGATTTCCTTTTTCGATTACAGGGAAACGTGTATATTCATGCTGCTTCAGAACCTCAATCATACGATCCAACGGCATTTCCTTATCAATCGTGACAATTTTGTCTTTGCGAATCATAATCTCCTGAAGCAGACGCTCATCAAAAGCAAAAATGTTTTTGAGATAGTCCAGCTCCGTCTGATTAATCTCTCCACTTTCATAACTCTGCGCCATGATCAGCTTCAGTTCCTCTTCAGAGTGAACTGTATCGTGACCTGCGGGCTTTATACCAAATATGCCAAGCAGCAGACGTGCAGCCCCATTCAATGCATAGATGAACGGATTCATGATCTTACCGAACCAGTACAGCGGCGGTGCAAGCAACAGAGTCATTTTCTCTGCAAACTGGATCGCGAGCGTTTTCGGTGCCAATTCACCTATTACGACGTGCAGGAACGTGATGATCGCCAGAGCAATACCATACGATAGTACCGTAGATAAAGCCGCTGGAACCTCAAGTCGTTCAAACAGCGGGTGCAGCATTTTCTCAACAGTAGGTTCACCCAGTGCACCCAATACCAGCGCCGTGATGGTGATACCCAACTGACAGGCAGATAGATAATAATCCAGATTGTGAGCCACTTTTTTGGCCAATACCGCTTTTTTGTTGCCTTCCAGGATTAACTGATCTATTCGAGACATCCGTACTTTCAGAATTGCAAATTCCGCTCCAACGAAAAAGGCGGTCAGACCGATAAATACGGCTACTAAAAATAAGTTTAAGGCTATTATTCCGTCCAATGATTTCCCTCAAGTTGAGGGATTCACCTCCAAGTTGATCATTTTAATTAAGTGAAGCACGAGTAACGCTCCGGTAATTAGATTAGGCCAGGTCACTGGCAGATTCATTAACCTGTACGGCATTTACACGTTCAAGCAGAACCTGCTTAATGTGAAAATTTTCTGCGTCCACAACGGTCCAGACGTAATCACCATGTTCTATCGTATCACCTTGTTCCACACCGACACCCTTCTGGAATTGAATCCACCCGGCCACGGTATCCATCTCTTCATTACCTTCAAACACAAGCCCAAACTGCCGCTCCAACTCATCCAGCAGCACCCGGCCGTTAATGAGATATTGGTTCTCTCCAGTTTCCTGAATGTCAGCAACTTCATCGGCATCGAACTCATCCCGAATCTCGCCGACAAGCTCCTCCAGAATATCCTCCATTGTAATGATCCCCGAGGTACCTCCGTATTCATCCACGACCACGGCCATGTGCACACGTTCCTGCTGCATCTTGATCATGGCATCCTGAATACTTGTAACTTCAGAAACGTAAGGAATTTCACGAACAAAATCGATAAGTTGGTGCTCCCTAAGGGCAACCATATCAGGCAAAATCTTTTTCACATTTACTACACCGACAATTCGGTCCTTATCCCCATCCTCAATGACGGGATAACGTGAATAATTATGCTCATCTAATATCGGGATGATATCGTCGTAGGTCATATTTTGACTCAGTGTTACTAGTTCTGTCCTCGGAACCATGATGTCTTTGGCATCACGCTCATCGAACACAAATACATTTTCCAGATACGAAAGCTTGGTCTTATTGTTCTCGTCCCCTTCATAACTCTGGTTCATGATGATTTTGATCTCATCCTCAGAGTACGCCTGCTCATGCCCGGCAGGTTTAACGCCAAAACCACGAAGAATAACGCGAGATGCACCATTCAGCGCCCAGATGAACGGGTACATAATTTTCCCGAACCAGTACAATGGTGGCGAGAGCAGCAGCGTCAATTTTTCCGAAAATTGAATCGCCAGCGTTTTGGGAGCCATCTCACCAACAACAACGTGCAGGAACGTGACAAGTATGAACGCAATCGCATAGGATGCGACGGATGATACGGAAGCCGATACGTTTAGATACTCAAATACCGGATATAGGAGCCTTTCAACAGTTGGCTTACCGAGTGCACCCAATCCCAGGGCAGTGACGGTAATACCGAGCTGACAGGCAGACAGATAATAATCGAGATCCGTGACTACTTTCTTGGCCAATATGGCCTTCTTATTGCCCTCGGCAACAAGCTGATCTACTCTTGATGTACGAATCTTGACCACAGCGAACTCCGATGCAACGAAAAATGCGGTCAACGCAATCAAGATAATGAGTAATGCAATATTCAATACGGTAATTATGTCCAATGATTTCCCCGCTTCTCAGGGATTCACCTCCAGAGATAGTTACAGCGTGATCCGTTAATCTGGTTAACCATTCAACAGCTGATTGACGTTCAATACGGCGTATGCCTTATATGAAATCGATTAATGATAAAGTTTGTATATGTTATACTCTGACCTTGTAAAATAGCAAAACAGGAATTCAGGATGAAGTTAATCAATTACAGAAACTACTTCACTAAAACCAGGGTTACCCCTCATGCTGTCGCTTGTTTCTCCGATTTACTCCACCAAAATTCTCCATTTGGACAGTTTACAATATCGCCTTCCCAATAGATATCCACCTCCCCTCTCATTCATTCCTGTTTCAGAAAAGTATAACACGATCTGCACCAAACCATCCAGTTGCACGTTATGGTTTGTAGCACTACATATTGTATTGTTCACAAAATAGTCTTTATGTATGAAGATTTCATTCATTATGGTTAGACTAGACGGTTTTACAAAAATAATACCCTCTGCCAAGATTGCTTAAACAACTCAGGAGTCTGGTTTTCTTTCCTTGACCTGTCGGTAAATAGAAACAGCTTTGCCCCATAGTCATGTATACGCAACAAAAGGCTCGCAGGATGCAAACACCTTTTCAGGCGAGCATCTTACGAGCCCCTTGTTGTTGAGTTATTGGTTAACCAAAGCCTTGGCAGCAATATCAGACCGCTGATGTTTGCCATCAAAGCGGATTCGGTCCGCTTGAGCATAAGCTTTGTTTCTTGCATCGGCGATATCGGCACCAAGACCTACCACACCCAGGATACGTCCGCCATTGGTAACCCACTCTCCGGATTCATTGCGTGCCGTACCCGCATGGAAGACTACCGCTTCGTCTACTTGATCCAGCCCCTCAATCGCTACGCCTTTTGCATAAGGACCCGGATATCCGCCAGAAGCGAGCACAACACATACGGCAGCTTCTTCGCTCCATTCAATCTCGATATCCGCCAATTTCCCGTGCACGGTTGCCCAGAAAATGTCGAGTAGGTCACTCTTCAGACGTGGTAATACGACCTGAGTCTCGGGATCACCGAAACGGGCGTTGAATTCAATCGTTTTGGGTTTACCATCTGGTGAAATCATCAGCCCAGCAAACAACACACCCTGGAACGGACGTCCTTCGGATACCATCGCTTTGGCCGTTGGTTTGATAATCGTCTCCACTGCTTCCTCAATGATAGATGCCGGGATGTGCGGAAGTGGCGAGTAGGTTCCCATTCCACCTGTGTTTGGCCCCTGATCATTGTCAAATACCGGTTTGTGATCCTGTGCAGCTGCCATCGGACGAACGGTCTCTCCATCCACAAAAGCCAAAATCGACATTTCCTGACCTGCCAGGAATTCTTCGATGATGACCTTGGCTCCTGCTTCTCCAAACACTTTATCCACCATAATGCTCCGGAGCGCCTGATTAGCCTCCTCACGGGAATAAGCTACTGTAACGCCTTTACCAGCTGCCAGTCCATCAGCCTTAATCACCACAGGAATGGCTTGCTCATTCAGATAAGCCTGCGCTTGCTCGTAATTGTCGAATTTCTCATAGGCTGCAGTCGGAATATTGTATTTGTGCAGCAGGTCTTTCATAAATGTTTTGCTGCCTTCAATCTCTGCTGCATTGCGACGTGGTCCAAAGACTGGAATGCCTGTCTTGTCAAAAGCGTCCACAATGCCGTCTGCAAGCGGATCATCCGGCCCAATAACAACCAAGCCTACATGAAGCTCCACAGCGAGCGCTGTCAGTTTATCAAATTCATTTACTGCAATCGGATGACACTCGGCGAGCTGTGCAATGCCTGCATTTCCCGGCGCACAGTGAATCTTGCCTGCCTTCGGGCTTTTCGCCAGTGCCCATATGATTGCATGCTCCCGGCCACCGCCGCCCACTACCAGAATATCCATTAGCGTTGTTCCCTCCATGAATTTCAGGATTTTTCATTTTCTCTTGGTAAAAAAGCTTCAAAAGACGATGAACAAGCCTATTCGCTTGTTCATCGTTTGGAAGCAGTATAGTTATCGTTTAATGTTTGAAGTGACGAACGCCAGTGAAGACCATGGCAATGCCGTATTCATTCGCTACTTTGATGGACTCTTCGTCCTTGATGGAGCCACCTGGTTGAATCACTGCCGTAACTCCAGCTTTCGCTGCGAGCTCCAGTGTGTCGCCCATTGGGAAGAACGCATCAGATGCCAGAATGGCACCTTTGGCTTGATCGCCTGCTTGTTCAATCGCAATTTTGGCTGCACCGACACGATTCATTTGACCTGCGCCCACACCAACAGTCATGTCGTTTGCCGCCAGCACGATCGCATTGGATTTCACATGCTTAACCACTTTCCAGCCAAACAATAGCTGTTTCAGTTCTTCTTCGGATGGTGCACGATCTGTTACTACCTTCAACTCGCTTGCTTCAATGGAATGCACGTCGCTTTGCTGTACGATCATGCCGCCGTCGATGGAAGTTACTACGAATTGACTCTCACGATTGCGGGCAGCGTTGAGTTCACCCGTTTTGAGCAAACGAATGTTTTTCTTTTTGGTCAGGATATCGAGAGCCTCTTGTGTAAAGTCAGGAGCCAGAACGATTTCCAGGAAAATCTCACTCAGTTTAGCCGCTGTATCGCTGTCGATAATGCGGTTGGCTGCCACGATTCCACCAAAGATGGAGGTTGGATCAGCCGCATAAGCTTTACCATAAGCTTCGTAGATGCTTTCGCCAATACCTACGCCGCAAGGATTCATATGTTTGACCGCCACAACAGCTGGTTCTTCAAATTCCTTCACAATCTGCAAGGCTGCGTTCGCATCGTTAATGTTATTGTAAGACAACTCTTTGCCATGCAATTGCTCGGCTGTTGTCAACGTATCTTGAGCTGCCAGCGGTTTGCGGTAGAATGCCGCCTGCTGGTGTGGATTTTCGCCATAACGCAAATCCTGGAGTTTTTCGTAAGTAACCGTCAGACGCTCTGGCAGCGGATCACCGTTCAGGTTGGAGAGATAGTCAGAAATAACTGCATCGTAAGCCGCTGTATGACGGAACACTTTTGCCGCAAGCCGTTTGCGTGTTTCGAGTGTAGTGTCTCCACTGCTGCGAACTTCTTCAAGCACCTTGCCATAATCTGCTGTGTCAACAACGACACTAACAAAAGCATGGTTTTTGGCAGCAGAACGAAGCATGGTTGGACCACCGATATCGATATTCTCGATCGCGTCTTCGTACGTTACATCCGGTTTGGCAATGGTATCTTGGAAGGGGTAAAGGTTTACGACAACGAGGTCGATATAATCCAATCCGTTCTCTTCCATCTGGCGCTTATGCTCTTCGCTGTCACGAACAGCCAGCAACCCACCATGAACTGCTGGATGCAATGTTTTGACACGTCCATCCATAATTTCCGGGAATCCGGTCACATCCGAAATTCCGATGACAGGTACGCCTTCCTTCGACAACAGACTGCTTGTACCTCCTGTCGAAATAATCTCCACACCCATTTGCGACAGCTCGCGGCAAAAATCCACGATGCCTGTTTTATCCCATACGCTGACCAGCGCTCTTTTGATACTCACAATATGCTCCTCCTTTAATGTCCCATGGCTTCGCGTTTCATGGCGAAACACAACCGATTTATTTCCCGAGAAATATCACAAAATGCGTACCAATTTTCGACTTCTGTTATACAAGTTGAACCAAGATGTTTACACGGGACACTCCAATGACAGAACAACCTTCCAATCGCTGTTATCCCCAGATTTTTCGATTCCCTTTTCTTAAAGGGAAAATCCGGTGATAAAGGCGAACGCTTCGCTTTTTCAGGTTTTTTCTGTCCTCTCCGTTAATGTGTAAAAAAATTTTTAAACTTATTTCAAACCGGTTTGTTAACAGTGACGTGACGTCCGTCTAACTGAACCAGACCTTGCGCGAACCAGGAAACAACCTCGGGGTAAAGCTTTTGTTCGGCAGCATGGATGGAGCTACTAACGGATTCAGCTGTATCCTCTGGCAAAATCGGAACAGGCTGCTGGGCAATAATCGGCCCTGTATCCATGCCTCCATCCACAAAGTGCACGGTAACTCCGGTAATTTTAACGCCGTACTCTAGTGCCTGTCCTACTGCATCTTTGCCTGCAAACGCTGGCAACAAGGACGGATGAATGTTAATCAGCCGTCCTGCATAGCGATCCACGACCACTGAAGTCAGCAATCTCATGTAACCGGCAAGAACAACCAGATCAATGTTTTTGGATTCAAGCACTTCCACAATTTCAGCCTCGTAGGCTTCGCGGGAATCATAATTTTTGGGAGTAAACAGATGGCATTCCACGCCTGCATCCTGCGCCCGCTGCACAACACGTGCAGCCGGCTTGTCACATACCAGCAGATCTATGGATGCACCCAGTCCTCCGTTCCGTGCTGCATCAACCAATGCCTGAAAGTTCGATCCTTCACCAGAGGCAAATACAGCAATACGGTAGTTCGTCATTAAACATCCGCTCCCGTGAAGGTTACTCGCGCATCTCCTTCTGTAACACGGCCAATGATGTACGCTTCTTCGCCAGATGCCTTCAGATGTTCCAGCGCTTCACTTGCATCTGCTTCGTTCACAACCAGCACAAGTCCAATCCCCATATTAAACGTGGTGAACATGTCACGGTTCGATACAGATCCTTTTTCTTGCAGCAGGTTGAAGATTGGCAGAATCGGCCAAGAGCCGTAGTCGATATCTACATTCACGCTGCTTGGCAGCATACGCGGGATGTTCTCGATGAAACCACCACCTGTAATGTGGGCCATGCCTTTTACTTTTACCTTTTCAAGCAGAGAAAGAAGTGGTTTTACATAGATTTTCGTTGGTTCCAGCAGTGCGTCACCCAGCTTGCCACCCAATTCAGCGACTTCATCCTGCAAGCCCAATCCAGCTTGTTCCAGCAAAAGTTTGCGTACCAAGGAGAAGCCGTTGCTGTGCACACCGCTGGATGCAAGTCCGATCACCGTGTCGCCAGGAGCGATAGTTGTACCGTTAATGATTTTCGCTTTGTCCACGATACCCACCGTAAATCCGGCAATATCGTATTCACCCTCACTGTACATGCCCGGCATTTCAGCCGTTTCGCCACCGATCAGGGCACAGCCCGACTGATGACACCCTTCTGCGATGCCCGCAACAATGGCTTCGATTTTCTCCGGGATGACTTTGTCACACGCCAGATAGTCGAGGAAGAACAACGGCTCTGCACCCTGTACCACAATGTCGTTCACACACATGGCTACCGCGTCGATTCCGATGGTATCATGACGGTCCATGGCAAATGCGATTTTCAGCTTGGTTCCTACACCGTCTGTACCGGATACAAGCACCGGCTCATCATATTTATCTTTGTTCAAACCGAACAGGGCGCCAAAGCCTCCCAGATCTGTCATCACTTCCGGACGGAAGGTACGTTTCACGTGTTTTTTCATCCGTTCAACCGCTTCGTTGCCTGCCGCGATATCGACGCCGGCGTTTTTGTATGCTTCGGACAAGTGGAATCCGCTCCTTTTTTTTCGCCCCTCCTAAATCCTCCCGCCCGGGAGGACCCCAAAGGACCTTGGCAGGCCCTCTGGACACCCGCCAAACAAGCGGTGCAGGGGTGGCTGGTATGATCTTGCTATGGTTGGTTCGTGCGTGTGCTCGCGTTTTTGTTCGCCTTTCCCGTTGGCCGTAGGCCATCGGTCGGCGAACCCCGCTCGACTGCGCTGCGGGGCTGCGCCCGCTGGGGCAGCTGCTTCGCTTGGCTGCCCTTGCCCCTGTTGCTCCGCAAGGCGGGGCTTAGGGCTCGGGCTGCGCCCGGGGGCAGCTGCTTCGCTTGGCTGCCTGTGCCCCTGTTGCTCCGCAAGGCGGGGCTTAAGGGCTCGGGCTACGCCCCGGGGGCAGCTGCTTCGCTTGGCTGCCCGGGGGCAGCTGCTTCGACTGGCTGCCCGTGCCCCTATTGCTCCGCAAAGCGGGGCTTAAGGGCTCGGGCTACGCCCCGGGGGCAGCTGCTTCGCTTGGCTGCCTGTGCCCCTGTTGCTCCGCAAGGCGGGGCTTAAGGGCTCGGGCTACGCCCCGGGGGCAGCTGCTTCGCTTGGCTGCCCGGGCCCCTGTTGCTCCGCAAGGCGGGGCTAAGGGCTCGGGCTGCGCCCGGGGGCAGCTGCTTCGACTGGCTGCCCGTGCCCCTATTGCTCCGCAAAGCGGGGCTTAAGGGCTCGGGCTGCGCACGCTGGGGCAGCTGCTTCGCTTGGCTGCACGTGCCCCTGTGCTCCGCAAGGCGGGGCTTAGGGCTCGGGCTGCGCACGCTGGGGCAGCTGCTTCGCTTGGCTGCCCGTGCCCCTGTTGCTCCGCAAGGCGGGGCTTAACAGCTAGCAGCTGCAGCCGAATTTTTCTTCACCGCCGAAATCGAGGCGGGTTGGGTAATCATTATCAAAACATGCGAGGCAGAGCCCGCCTTTATAGTCATCCTGATTATCTCCCTGAATCGATGTAATCAGCCCGTCGGGGCTGAGGAACGCCAGAGAGTCCGCATTAATCTCACGGCAGATTTCTTCCACCGACAGCTGTGAGGCAATCAATTCGCGGCTGTCGGGAGTGTCAATACCGTAGAAGCACGGGTTTTTGAACGGTGGTGATGTAATCCGCACGTGGACCTCGGTTGCTCCGGCATCTCGAAGCATGTTCACGATCCGGCGGGAAGTTGTTCCCCGTACGATGGAGTCGTCAATCATGACCACGCGTTTGCCTTCGACAACACGGCGCACGGCGCTCAGTTTCATCTTCACGCCTTGTTCCCGCAGTTCCTGGCTTGGCTGGATAAACGTACGTCCGGTGTATTTGTTTTTGATCATACCCATCTCATACGGAATCCCGGTTTGTTCCGCGTAGCCGATTGCCGCGGAAATACTGGAGTCTGGCACACCTGTCACCAGATCAGCATCCACGAAAGACTCAATCGCCATCCGGCTACCCATCCGTTTACGCGCAGCGTGCTGGTTTGCACCGTTCATGTCACTGTCCGGACGGGCAAAGTAGATATACTCCATCGCGCACAGTGCCTTACGGTGTTTGTGATGATCGAAACGGTCCTCGTGAAGACCATCTGCATCAAGCACCAACAGTTCGCCTGGCTCAATATCACGAATCAACTCTGCACCGATGGTTTCCAATGCACATGTCTCGGATGCAAACAGATATGCATCTCCCAATTTACCCATTGTGAGCGGACGCAGACCATGGGGATCGGAAGCAACCAGCAACTTATCGTTGGTCATGATTAGAAAAGCATAACCACCCACGATACGCTGAAACGCATCCTTCGCAGCTTCCACCAATCCTTTTGGCGATCTCGCTATTAAATGGGCAATAACTTCCGTATCACTGGTCGTTTGAAAAATGGAGCCACCCTGCTCCAGCTCACGCCGAATTGTTGGCGCATTGACAATGTTACCGTTAGTTGCTACTGCCAGATCACCATCACGGTATTTAAATACCAATGGTTGTGCATTCGTCAGCTTACTGTCACCACTGGTTGAATACCGAACGTGTCCGATGGAGATATCCCCGGTCAACGTCTGCATTAGATCCTTGGTGAAGACTTCCTTCACCAGACCCATACCACGGTGGTAGTGAAACTCGTTGCCGTCGCTTACACACATGCCTGCACTTTCTTCCCCCCGGTGTTGAAGCGCATGCAGGCCATAATAGGACAACGATGCAGCGTCAGGGTGCTTAAACACCCCGAATACGCCACATTCCTCCTTTAATTTGTCGAGCCCTTCCTTACCGGACCCTTCATTATAATAATCGCCTGTCCACAAAGGTCCTGTCGTCAGTTCATGAGACATGGAATCGCATCCTCCCAGACCTGTGTCAAACCTCCTACGGGTTCGTTCACGGCTGATGTTCCGTTCAATTCAATCGACAAATTACTTCCTTCAACACGCCCAATCACGGCTACAGGCACACCACGCTCACGTACAAAAGCTTCCAGCTTACCCGCTTGCTCCGGCGAAGCCGACAGCAGAATCCGGGATTGGCTTTCACTGAAAAGTGCATGGTCCCCACGCAATCCCGTCTCAACATTGACCTGTGCACCCACATTGCCGCTGATGCAAGACTCAGCCAATGCTACAGCCAAACCACCTTCAGACAAGTCATGCGCGGAGCGAACAAGTCCGGATTGAATGGCTTCCAGTACCGTGCTGAGCAGCGCTTTTTCTGTGTTCAGGTCCAGCTGTGGCGGACGGCCTTCCGTTTTGCCATGAACCGCATATTGCAGCTCACTGCCGCCCAGTTCAGCTTTCGTTTCACCCAGCAGGATGATAACGTCACCTTCGGCTTTGAAGCCTTGGGTTGTGATGTGATCTGTATCATGCACCAAGCCAACCATACCGACAACTGGCGTTGGGTAGATGGAGCCTTTGGCGTTTTCGTTGTACAGACTCACGTTACCACCGATCACTGGCGTATCCAGCACGCGGCAAGCTTCTGCCATTCCGTCTACCGCTTTTTCCATCTGCCAGAAAATATCCGGCTTCTCCGGGTTACCAAAGTTCAGGTTGTCCGTAATCGCCAATGGCTCTGCACCGGAACATACAATGTTACGGGCTGCTTCGCTGACTGCAATCCGTCCGCCTACTTCTGGATCAAGATACACATAGCGTCCGTTACAGTCCGTTGTCATCGCCAACCCTTTGCGTGTACCACGAATGGTCACCACCGCTGCATCTGAACCTGGGCGAACCGCAGTACTTGTACGCACCATGTAATCATATTGATCATAAACCCACTTCTTGCTCGCTACCGTTGGGGATGCCAACACTTGCTTCAACGCTCCGCCGAGATCCGACACTTCATCGTAACGAAGGGTGTCGATAGAGGCACTTTGCTCATAATAAGCAGGTACAGAAGATGGTTTGTCATACACTGGGCACTCGTCAACCAGTGCAGTTACTGGCATGTCTCCAACCACTTCGCCATGGTGGATCAATTTCAGACGTCCATCATCCGTTACTTTTCCGACTTTTGCACAGATAACGCCCCAACGTTCAAAGATCTCCATCGCCTGCGCCTCATCCTTCGGCTCAACAACGAACAACATCCGTTCCTGGGACTCCGACAGCATCATTTCATAAGGCGTCATGCCTTCTTCACGCTGTGGCACCTGATCCAAATATAATTCCAGACCGTTACCCGCTTTACTTGCCATTTCCGCACTGGAGCATGTCAGACCTGCTGCACCCATATCCTGAATACCCAGCACGATCCCTGTATCGATGAGTTCCAAGCAGGATTCCATCACGAGCTTCTCCATGAACGGATCACCCACTTGAACAGCAGTCCGTTTGGACTCGGATTCTTCTGTCAGCTCAACTGATGCAAAAGTAGCACCATGGATACCGTCACGACCTGTTGGCGGTCCAACATAATACACCGGGTTGCCTACACCTTTAGCGACACCGCGCTGGATTTTGTCATGATCGATCAAACCTACACACATCGCGTTAACGAGTGGGTTACCGTCGTAGCTTTCGTCAAACATAACTTCACCAGCAACGGTTGGAATTCCGATACAGTTACCATAGCCAGCAATACCGGATACGACATGTTCAAACAAATACTTCACGCGGTCACTTTCCAGCTTGCCAAAACGCAGGGAATTCAGAAGTGCCACCGGTCTTGCACCCATGGAGAAAATATCACGGATAATGCCCCCCACACCTGTTGCCGCACCTTGGTAAGGCTCAACCGCGGAAGGATGGTTATGGCTTTCAATTTTGAACACAACGGCCTGATTATCACCGATATCTACGATCCCGGCACCTTCACCCGGTCCCATCAGAACACGCGGCCCACTGGTTGGGAAACGGCGCAGCAGCGGCTTGGAGTTTTTGTACGCGCAGTGCTCGGACCACATGACACTAAATACACCAATCTCCGTGTAGTTCGGCTTGCGCCCCATGAACTCACAGATCAGCTCATACTCGCTGTCAGACACGCCCATTTGTGCGTAAAGTTTATGTTCTGCGACCTGTTCTGCCGTCGGTTCCTTAGCGGATAGCTGCTGCGTCATGCCGATCCCTCCATGCTTTCAAAATAGATGTAAACATACGTTTGCCGTCTTCCGAACCGAGCAGTGAGTCCACCGCGCGCTCTGGATGTGGCATCATGCCGACCACGTTTCCGCCCTCATTACAGATTCCCGCGATATCACCCAGAGAACCGTTCGGGTTGCTGCCATACGTAAAGACGATCTGGTTGTTTGCCTGCAAACTCGCCAGCGTCTCCTCGTCGCAATAATAGTTTCCTTCACCGTGAGCAATCGGAATAACAATCTCTTCCCCAGGTGCATAGTCACGTGTAAATGGAGTATCTGCATTTGCTACTTTCAATACTGTATCGTGACAACGGAATTTCAGCGACATGTTGCGGATCAATGCGCCCGGAAGCAATCCTGCTTCGGTCAAGATCTGGAATCCGTTGCAAATGCCGAGAATATATTTACCTTGTTCAGCAGCTTTCGCTACCTCGTTCATTACAGGTGCAAAACGGGAAATCGCTCCGCAGCGCAGATAGTCACCATACGAGAAACCACCCGGAACAAGGATACAATCATAAGCCGATAGATCTGTAGCCGTGTGCCATACGTAATCAACCTCTTGTCCAATCGCATCTTCTACTGCCTTGTAACAGTCGATGTCGCAGTTGGAGCCAGGAAACACAAGAACTGCAAATTTCATGGGATTAACCCTCCAATTCGTAGCGGTAATCTTCAACAACGGTGTTGGCCAGCAGCTTCTCACACATGACTGTCAATCGTTTTTCCGCTTCCGCACGATCTGTTGTATCCAGAGTCAGTTCCATGACTTTACCGATCCGTACACTTTCCACTTCATTGAATCCCATTGAGTGCAGGGCACCTTGAACAGCTACTCCTTGCGGGTCGAGAACGCTTTGCTTAATAGTGACATAGACGGTTGCTTTAATCATGATCCTTATGTTCCTCCTCAGTAATGAACGGAATAAATGCTTTATGCTGTTAAAAAAGTGACTTTGGGAGCTTGCTCCGGGGCGGATTGTTCTTCCGGTCGCTGTTGTCCCCAGGTTTTTTGATTGTTTTGAACCGCTGTGCGGTCAAAACCCGGGGACAAAGGCGAACGCTTCGCTCCTTTAAGAACAATTCCGCCCCTCCGCTAGTCCATGCGACGTTTTTTAAAGGCCTAAACCTTTTACGTTGCACGGTAAGTAATGGTCGAGACTGACCATTACGTGAGAACAGTGAATGGTCTTCAAGTTAGATTAGTAACTTCACTTTTTATATTGATAGACTTCCTGTTTAATAGAAGTCTTGGTTTAAATTTCCTCATCCACCAGTTTGAACACTGGCGGAGGGAAAGATTTGAGCTGGAGAAGCGAAAGCGGTCGCCTTTGCAACCGGAATGTGTCCTTTTGAAAAAAGGATTCCAACCAAAACATTCCGGGGGCAACAGCGATCGAAAGCCAAACTTTCCAGTAGCCTACACTCAAACGTCCCTTACTCAAACTTTCCCGCAGCTCACTCAAACGTATTACTTTGTTAAGCGGTTATAAATATCGACGTATCTTGCGGTTGTTGCCTCCACAACCTCTTGTGGCAGCGGGTCAGGTTTACTGTTCTTATCCCAATCGCTCCCCAAAAGATAGGTGCGTACCGGCTCTTTATCCATGCTATCGATCTCGATGTCGAGTGCGTAATTCTCTTTGGCCCAGAAACGAGAAGCGTCCGGAGTGAATATCTCGTCAATCAGGATGACTTTACCATCCACCATACCGAATTCGAACTTGCAGTCTGCGAGGATAATTCCGCGCTGATCACAATAGTCGCGAGCGAATTCATACAGACGAAGGCTCTTTTCCTGAAGCTCAATCGCCAGAGCATCTCCTACAAGTTCTTTCATTCGATCCATTGGAATGTCTTCATCGTGACCGACATCGTTTTTGGCAGCCGGGGTGAAGATGGGAACATCGAGCTTGGCGTTTTTGCGAAGTCCATCCGGCAGCTTGATGCCGTTAACCTCTCCGCTTTTCTCATATTGTCTCCATCCACCTCCCGTAATGTAGCCGCGCACCACACATTCAATATCAATACGCTCGGCTTTGCGGGTCACCATGATGCGGTCTTTAAGCAGTGCAGGGTCGGTGATGATATCGCCCAGTTGGTTTACATCCGTATGCACCACGTGGTTGTCCATCATATCGCCTGTCAGTTCAAACCAGAAGCTGCTCAGTTTATTAAGCACATTGCCCTTTTCCGGAACAGCCGGGTCCAGCACGTAATCAAACGCCGAAATCCGGTCCGTAACCACGATGAGAAAATGTTCACCCAGATCATACAACTCACGTACTTTTCCCTTATATAACAAAGGAGCTTTAACGAGATCTGCCACAGTGGACAGCGCCATGGAGGCTCACCTTCTTTCAGGAGATGTAAGGCTAAGGACAGAATCCTAATGGTGCGGACTCCACTCCGCTGACAGAACAATCTTCCGATCGCTGTTATCCCCAGATTTTTTGATTCCACTTTTTCAAAGTGAAAATCCGGGGATAAAGGCGAACGCTTCGCTTCTTCAGCTTATTTCTGTCCTCTGCGTTCCCTGCAAACCCATCATTCTGCGCTATAGCCTTATTGAATTATTAGTCGTTCAAACCGAGTTTTTTGAAGATGGTATCCACATGCTTCAGGTGCCAGGATGGGTTGAACGCATCTGCGATTTCCTCTTCGCTCAGTACCTCGGTGATTTCCGGTGTGGATCTCACGATATCCTGGAACTGGCGTTGTTCTTCCCAGGCCTGCATCGCACGTGGTTGAACGGTATCATATGCCTGCTCGCGGCTGAAACCTTTGTCGATCAGCTTGGTCAACACTCGGCCGGAGAATGGCACGCCGAAGGTGCGCTCCATGTTGCGTTTCATATTTTCAGGGAATACGGTCAGGTTCTTCACGATGTTACCGAAACGGTTCAGCATGTAGTTTAGCAGCATGGTCGCATCCGGCAGGATGATACGCTCTACGGAAGAGTGCGAGATATCACGCTCGTGCCACAGTGTTACGTTCTCGTAAGCAGATACCATATGTCCGCGAATGACGCGGGACAGACCGGAGATATTTTCACTGCCGATTGGGTTACGTTTGTGCGGCATTGCCGAAGATCCTTTTTGACCTTTCGCAAAAGCTTCTTCCACTTCACGGAATTCACTCTTTTGTAGCGCACGTACTTCTGTAGCGAACTTGTCCAGAGATGTTGCGATCAATGCCAGTGTAGCCATGTATTCTGCATGACGGTCACGTTGCAGCGTTTGAGTCGAGATTGGGGCAGGCTTCGTACCCAGCTTCTCACATACAAATTCTTCAACAAACGGATCAATGTTTGCGTATGTGCCGACTGCTCCAGAGATTTTGCCGTATTGTACATTGTCTGCTGCATGACGGAAACGCTCCAGGTTCCGTTTCATTTCTTCATGCCATAGCGCCATTTTCAGGCCAAACGTCGTTGGCTCCGCATGTACCCCATGTGTACGTCCCATCATTGGCGTGTGCTGATAAGTCAGCGCTTTTTCGCGTAAAATTTCGATGAAATTCACAATGTCGCGTTCCAAGATTTCATTTGCCTGACGTAATACATATCCCAGCGCTGTATCAACGACATCCGTGGAAGTCAGACCGTAGTGCACCCATTTCCGCTCTGCACCCAGACTTTCAGATACCGTACGTGTAAAAGCAATCACGTCATGACGTGTTTCCTGTTCAATCTCGTAAATGCGATCGATGTCAAAAGAAGCGTTCTGACGAAGCAATGCTGCTTCTTCCTTAGGAATGACTCCAAGCTCCGCCCATGCTTCACATGCACAAATTTCTACTTCCAGCCATGACTTGAATTTATTTTCCTCCGTCCAGATGGCTCTCATTTCGGGTCTGCTATAACGTTCGATCATAAATTTGTATTCCTCCAAAGATTAGTTTGTTCAATCCATTGTAATCCTTCTTCGACATCCTGACAGAGCAGATTGACATGCCCCATCTTCCGTCCTGTCTTCGCTTCGGTTTTACCATATATATGAAGCTTGGGGATGACACCAAGTTCCATCGCCTCCGCGTCATGCTGACCCGTTCTTGCAATGATTCCTTCCAGATGTTCTCCAAGCACATTGACCATAACAACCGGGCTTAATAATGAAGTATCTCCAAGCGGCAATCCGCAAACGGCACGGATATGCTGTTCGAATTGTGAAGTCGCACAGGCCTCCATTGTATAATGTCCCGAATTGTGCGGCCTTGGAGCCAGCTCATTCACATATAGTCTTCCATCCGCCGCAACGAACAGTTCCACTGCGAGCAAGCCCACTGCCTGCATCGATTGTGCCACGGCTGCTGCCAACTTCTGCGCTTCAATCTGAATATCGGTAGGTACTCTTGCCGGTACGATCGAAGTATGCAAAATGTTGTTCACATGAATGTTCTCGGCTGGCGGGAACGTCTTAATCTCCCCATTGGTACTCCGTGCAACAACAACTGAAATCTCGCAGTCAAACTTGATGAATTGCTCCAACACCAGTTCCGCACCGGTAGCTGCGAGTTCTTCATAAGCAGCTACCGCCTGATTTGCTTCTCGAATAACACGTTGACCCTTGCCGTCATATCCACCAGTCACCGTCTTCAGTACACAAGGAACACCAAGCTCACTGACTGCCGCTTGCATCGTATCTTTACTTGTAATCTCACGATAAGGAGCAACGCGTACGCCCGCCGCTTCGATTGCACGTTTTTCGCGCAAACGATGCTGGGTTGTGTACAGCAGCGCACTTCCTTGCGGCACATAGGATTCCCGTTCCAGAAGAGAAGCAACATCGGCATCTACATTTTCGAACTCATAGGTAATTACGTCACATTGCCGGGCCAGTTCGAGCGCAGCCCCCACATCGTCATACCCTGCTTCAATCTGACGGGCAACTTGTCCACATGGAGCGTCTGCAGCAGGATCCAGAGTAATAAATCGATAACCCATCGCTGTTCCGGCCAACGTCAGCATCCGTCCAAGCTGCCCGCCCCCGAGAATACCAATGGTTGTTTTCCCTGGGAGCATGACACGCTGTAATTGTCCCGCTGATCCGGATTGAACTCCCGTATGACTCATAGTTCATCACTACTTTCGAGCACTTCTTGTTTGATTCGCTCTCTACGGGCTTCACTGCGACGTTGGACATCTTGGTCAAAAGCACCGATGATCTGAGCCGCAAGCAATCCGGCATTCGTTGCACCTGCCTTGCCAATCGCTACCGTTGCGACGGGAATGCCGCCAGGCATCTGCACAATGGACAGCAAGGAATCGAGACCGTTTAGCGCCTTGGATTGCACGGGCACTCCAATGACCGGAAGCATCGTTTTGGAAGCGACCATACCGGGCAGATGTGCCGCCCCGCCCGCACCTGCAATGATAACCTTGAATCCACGGTCAACCGCTTGCTCCGCGTATTCAAACATCAAATCTGGCGTGCGATGCGCGGATACGACCTTTTTTTCATACCCAATCTCTAGCTCGTCCAGCACCTCACAAGCATGCCTCATCGTTTCCCAATCCGACTTACTGCCCATAATCACAGCTACCTGCACTGACATGAATACATCCAACTCCCGTCTGAGCGTTTTGGTTTGACCCTGTTGCTTCTCGTTTAATTGTGAAATGAGAAAAATCCGCTACCCGCGAAAACATCACATTTTCTCCGGACACCGGACTCCAAGAAATACGTATCCCGCATTTGGGCATGCCAAAGTGGGCTTGCTGTCCGCATCCGACTTCATGCGACTCTCAGCCGTATCTCCTCGTAGTCCGGAAATTTACGGTTCCCGGGTAGATACTTCCGGGCCCTATTCCCGGCGTTATACGAGCAAATATCTATTTCAACAAATGAATTCAATAATATTAAAGATTCCACATCTTTCGAACCTACTCGACCTTAATTATAACTGATCGACACATCTAACATTCTAACAATCCCCTACAGCTAATGTCAACTTAAAGACGAACATTTAACATATTGACAAATTTAATGTTCGGAAATTACCGATCATTTGGAGCAACCCCATCCCTTTTATTCCAAAAAAGAAAGCCGGCCCCTCTTCATCCCATCGAAGACAGCCGGCTCTTGCTCTTTCATGTGCACACACACATTCTATAATTATTTCACAATTAGTACCGGAACTTGTGCATGCTGCACCACGTTGTGACTGACACTGCCCAAGACAAATTCCCGGATTCCACCAAGACCACGGCTACCAATAATGATGATGTCCGATCCGTTCTCTTTGGCGTAATCGAGAAGAACCTCGGCAGCAGCCCCCTGGATCAGATCCACATTCGCTGTAACACCAGCAGCCTGTATGCGCTCTTTCGCCTCATCTGTCGTTTGCACTGCCAGATTATAGTAATCATTATTCAAAGAAGGCGGCAATGGTGCCAATCCTTCCCCGATAAATACACGCGGAAAGTCAAAGGCATGAATAACATCCAGTACAGCGCCCGGAGAAACTTTGGCTAACTCAATCGCACGATCAAGTGCTTTATTTGAAGCTTTGGAACCATCATAGGCCACTAATATTTTGGAGAATAACATGTAAATCCCTTCCCTTCCTTTATATGTAGAACAGTCGAAGCCATCTTTGGTCTAACATAAATTACAAGAACCATGTAACTCCTTAAACGCACCAGGACCAAAACGAATCAATCATACGAAACAATTTACATAATTATAATAACTTATTCATAAAGCGAGCAAAATAGCATCCATATTTATCGCGCCACATCATTGCAGAAAATAACCGTAGATAACCGCATTGAGAAATAACAACAACGGGATGCCGATTGTGAAGCTGGGATGTTTGGTCTTGTGACGTTTACGATACATGGCGACCCATACTCCCAACGCCCCTCCAATAAAGGCCAGCAGGAACAGCGTTCGTTCAGGTGTACGGTCTCGACGTCGTTGTGCACGTTTCTTGTCATCTGACATCACCAAGTAACCAACTACATTAATAAACAAAAACCAAAGTATCAATCCGGTTTGCATAGCGTTTTAGCGGTCCCCCTATCCCGGGACATCTCCCATATCTCCATTATAGACCTCCAGAGAGACATGTTCAACGCAAGGGTAGGGACCGCGTATCATTTCAGAAGGAAAGAAACATGCATCCCGAACCTAGGACTCCTGTTTTGGAATACCATTCAGATTGGGTGCTCTTTTGGCAGCTTTCTCCGGGCGTACAGCGATATGCTCTTCCCGGATGCTATCATTGTTTTGCTGGTTGTGAATTTTCTCTGGCTTGTTATGCGGCATCTGCGTATCACCTCCTAGGCTTACGTTGCCTGAAAAAGGAGGTTCTTATACGGCACATTGTTCCTGAACAGGCAATTCACACTCAGCGAACAACCCACATGAAGCAGTAATCCGTTGGATCTTTTCACTTAAAATCAAGAGCCGTCTATTCCCCTTTTTTCTCCATGGCCGCCTTCAGCAGATCCCCCAGATTAGAGCCAATCGATTCCTGTTTGGCATACTGCTTAACCAACTTTTGCTGATCACGTTTGTTCACATGCTGTTTGTCTTTATCCAACGTTTCTGTGATGCCGCAAGGTAAACATTGCACGTACAAACCTGCTTTACCCTCTTTAATTTCCATCTTTTTGTGACATTGCGCGCAGCGACGATTGGACAGTCTTTTCTCTGCCGAACGACTGTATCCACAATCCTCTGTGGGACAAACAAGAAATTTCCCGCGTTTGCCCTTCTTCTCCAACAAACGGGCATTACAATCCGGGCAGTGACTATTAGACACATTATGCGGCTTATACTCGGCTTTACTGCCTTTTACGGTGGATACAAGCTCTTTCGCCATCGAACGGATGCTATCCAGGAAAGGCCCTGGTTTCCCTTGTCCACGAGCGATCCGTTCCAGTTCCGCTTCCCAGCGGGCTGTTAATTCAGGTGAACGAAGCTGCGGAGCCGCCAGTTCAATCAGCTGTTTCCCTTTTCCCGTAGGATGCATGCTGTTGCCTTGACGATCGATTGTGTCAGAGCTGACCAATTTCTCAATAATGTCCGCGCGTGTAGCCGGAGTGCCCAGTCCATGCTTCTCCATTTGGGAAAGCAAAGCTGCTTCGGTGTACCGTTTGGGCGGCATCGTCCGTCCACTTTTGATATGACAACGTTGAACAGTCACGGGCTGTCCTTGCTGCACGTCTGGCAAAAGCGCACGTTCATGGTCTGAAGAATCTTCAGTCCGATCATCATCCTCATCGCTATACTCTCCGCCGTAAACTTCGCGCCAACCACTTTCTTTTACCGTTGTTCCTTTTACATAAAATGAATCATTCCCCACCTGAACGGTGATCGAGACAGAATCGTACTTCGCAGCCGGATAGAACAAGCTGATGAATCGGCGAACGATCAGATCGTATAGCTTACGTTCCTCTGGATTCAACTGATTGAGGAGAACCGTCTGTTCTGTTGGAATGATCGCGTGGTGATCGGTTACCTTGCTGTCGTCCACGATACGTTTGGTGATATTCAGATTTTTACGCAGCAAAGGACGGGCCAGAGACGCATAAGGTCCGATAGCAACACTATCCAACCGTTCTTTCAACGTTCCTGTCATATCTGAAGTCAGATAACGGCTATCTGTACGTGGATACGTTACCAGCTTGTGCTGCTCATACAGGCGTTGCAGAACATTGGATGTTTGCTTCGCGGAAAAACCGTATTTCCGGTTGGCATCCCGTTGTAATTCCGTCAGATCATAAGCCAGCGGATGCGGCTCAACCTTTTCACTTTTTTTCACTTGGGCAATCGAACCCTTGCGACCCTCTATCCGTTTCTTCAATGCCTGTGTCTCTTGCGGATCAAAGATGCGTGAATCACCGCCTGCAGCCCGCCACACTGCCTGAAAACCTCCAACATCAGCCGTTAACGTCTCGTACTCCTGCGAGCGGAAGCCGTTGATCTCATTTTCCCTGTCCATAATCATGCCGAGGGTTGGGGTCTGTACTCGTCCAGCTGACAATTGCGCATTAAATCGAACCGTCAGTGCCCGAGTCACGTTAAGTCCGATCATCCAATCTGCTTCTGCCCGGCAACGGGCCGATTCATAAAGTCGATCAAATTGGCTGCCTGGCTTCAGCGCTGCAAATCCATCCTTGATAGCCTTGTCCGTCTGGGATGATATCCACAGTCGCTTGAAAGGTTTCTTCCACTGGGCCATCTGCATAATCCAACGGGCCAGCAGCTCTCCTTCTCGCGCCGCATCCGTAGCAATAACCAGTTCGCCAACATCCTGACGTTTCATCAGCTGTGCAACCGCTTTGTATTGATGGTTTGTCTCTTTGAGCACCTTCAGCTTGGTACGTTCCGGCAGAATCGGCAGATCCTCCAAATTCCACGTTGCATACTTTTTGTCATAATCCTCCGGCTCAGCCAACCCAACAAGATGTCCAAGTGCCCAGGTTACGATATATTTCGGGCCTTCCATATAACTTTTATGTTTATCACGCGCACCCATCACTCTGGCAATTTCGCGTGCCACAGATGGTTTTTCTGCGAGTACCAATGTCTTCACTCAATCTCTTCCTTTCTTAATGAAACCTACGACTCTCTTGCTTCTATCGTTGATTATGTTCATTCTTCTACTTCTATCCTTTTATTATATCATTTCAGGGTATTGGTTTGCTTTGGCTTCCAAAAACGAATTGTTTCATGAATTAACACTTAACCATCCACTTATGTCATATTACTTTACACAATATGCTTCGACAAGTTTCTTCCGCGAATGGAATGAGAAGCATCTGGAAGCATGTATCACGTACGTACTGGATGTATGCGTTTTTTTGGATATATATGAGTGTTGTAAGAATACCTTACATGTATTTAGAATGTGACAAAAGCAACTATATCAGATTCGCTAACACACATCATTGATACACAGGAAGGGAGCGTGGATGCATGACTTATCATGGATCTGTATTGAAAAAAAGTGGGGCATTGTTATTGGCAGGGGCTGTTATCGCCACAACATGGGGAGGAACTGTACCATTGGCGTCAGCCGCAGCGGCAACGTCTTCGAGCAAAACTACGGTTGCAGCCGTAACAGCTGGTAAGGCTCCTGTCACTGCAACGGCATTTGTTCAAGCCATGGAAGAAGCGGCTACACTTGCAGGTGTTCCTTTTTCCATGGACAAGCTTTCTGGTACAACAGTACAGCGTAAAGACGCTGCGGTAGTCCTGCAAACATGGCTGAAGTTGGAGTCTGCTGCGGAATCCTTCAAGGATGTCCCGGATCAGGCAAGCTTTGCCGGTGCCATTGGTGCTCTGAACACCGCCGGATTGATGAAAGGATACACGGACTCTCTCTTTCTTCCTAATGCTGTACTTACACAAAATGATGTCGCCATTCTGAAAGACCGCATTTATAACTACATAAAACCATTTGTTCTGGAGGAAGCAACGATCACGGATCTCCAGGCTGCCATGACGCAAGGAAAGCTGACATCCAAAGAACTCGTACAGAAGTATCTGGATCGCATTGAAAAATACGATGATCAGGGTGTGAGCATTAACGCAGTCCTGACGTTGAACCCGGATGCTCTCAAAATCGCTGAAACTTTGGACGAAGAGCGTGCAGCTCAAGGCCCTCGTGGACCTTTGCACGGTATTCCGGTACTGGTCAAAGATAACTTCGACACAAATGATATGCCTACAACCGCAGGCTGTATCTGTCTGAAGGATTCTGTTCCTGCTCATGATGCTGAGCAAGTGAAGAAGCTCAAAGCAGCAGGGGCCATTATTTTAGGAAAAACTAATCTGCATGAATTCGCATTCGGCATTACTACCTCCAGCTCCTTGGGCGGACAAACACTGAACCCTTATGCGCTGGATCACTATCCAGGCGGATCTAGTGGTGGAACAGGTGCTGCTATTGCCTCAAACTTTGCAGCTGCAGGCTTGGGCACAGACACGGGCGGATCAATCCGCATTCCATCCAGCTTCAACAGCCTCGTGGGTATTCGTCCAACGATCGGACTATCCAGCCGTGAAGGGATTATCCCTCTCGCATTAACACAGGATGTCGGCGGCCCGATGGCTCGTACTGTGAGTGATGCCGCCATTATGCTGGACGCTACAGCTGGCTATGACAAAAACGATGTGGCTACAGCCTATGCCGTAGGCAAAATTCCTTCAAGCTATACAGACTTCCTGGATGTAAACGGACTGAAGGGTGCACGGATCGGTGTGGCCACCGAGCTCATTCCAAGTACCAAAGCCGAGGAAAAAGCCGTTGCTGACGTGATTAACAACGTGGTAGTAGAACTCCAATCGTTGGGAGCTACCGCAGTTCCAATCAGCATCCCCAATCTGGCAGAAATCAATAAATATCCAAGCTTAAGCGGATATGAATTCAAATTCCAACTGAATGACTATCTTGATTCTCTGGGAGAAGATGCGCCATATCACAGCCTGTCGGAGATTATCGCATCCGGACAGTTCGACAAATCACAGGAACAATCCATGAAGACGCGTGATGCAAGAGAAACACTGGAGACAACAGAGTACAAAGATATTGTACTGAAACGTACCCAAGTTACACGCGAGTCCCTGTTAAAGGTCATGGCAGACAACAACCTGGATGCCATCATCTATCCTACATCTACGCAAGCTGCTGGCATTATTGGCGAGGGCCAGAACTCTGGTGGTAACAACCGACTCAGTCCGTTCTCCGGCTTCCCGGCCATCACAGTTCCTGCCGGTTTCACTACCGACGGTTTGCCTGTAGGCATGGAATTCCTGGGACGCGCCTTTGACGAAGGAACCCTGATCAAGCTGGCGTACAGCTACGAGCAAGGAACTCATCATCGCCAAGCACCTAAGCTCACGCCATAAACCTTTAATTAGGTTAATTAAGATGTAGATCAAAATAACCCCACCTTGCTTACTGTAATCATATTAAATATCTAGCTTTATGCGGGTTATCAGGTATTCCCTTGCCAAGCTAATCACTTTCGAATTGCACAGCTTATTGAATGTAATCAATCTGCTCACATTAAAAGTACACCCCTTTCATGAGTTCATGAAAGGGGTGTACTTTTTGGGATGGTATCTCAGTTCAAGAAGGATAACATTATATTCAAACGTTTAAATGGTATCCGGTACTCCCCATCTTAGAACCAGTCCGGCGTAAGTCAGGCCACCCCCAAAACCAAAGAGGGCCACCTGCTGCCCATGCTTTAATTTTCCTTCGTCCACTGCAAGCTGTAAAGCAAGAGGAATCGAAGCCGCCGAGGTATTTCCCCGATACTCCACACTTGTTAAAGTGCGTTCCAACGAGATAGGACCACGTTCACATACTGCTTCAATCATTCTTAGATTCGCACTATGCGGAACAAACCAATCAATCTGTTCCGGTTTAAGCTCAGCTTTGGCTATAAGATTACCTAACTGTTCAGGAATCGTTCT
Source organism: Paenibacillus sp. 11B (assembly GCF_030487755.1). NCBI lineage: Bacteria > Bacillati > Bacillota > Bacilli > Caryophanales > Paenibacillaceae > Paenibacillus > Paenibacillus sp. 11B. The sequence continues at coordinate 410,676 of NZ_JAUKNS010000005.1, forward strand.
TACAGCCCATTTATAGATCTCTCTGCCATTCTGCACAAGGCATCCCTCACTCTGCAGAGGTACGCCATTCATCTCCGAAGATAGACCACTCTTATAGAGATGGATACCTCCTTCTCCACTCGTACCTGAGATCGCTGCCATAAAATCGCCTTTTCCGGCAGCTCTCTCTACCAAAAATGCTCCTGCCCCGTCTCCAAACAATACGCATGTCGTACGGTCTGTGTAATCGGTAATCTTGGACAACGTCTCCGCTCCAATAACCAGCACTTTATGATACATGCCACTGGTTACCAGGCTGTCAGCCAGCTGCAATCCATACGTAAACCCTGCACATGCCGCATTCAAATCAAGCACTCCCGTATGTGGAATGTTAAGGTTCGCCTGTACTCTGGATGCTGTGCTGGGAAATGCATATTCAGGTGTGCTGGTAGCAACCAAAATCATATCCACATCTTCTACGCTAACATTATAACGATGCATCATATCTTCTACAGCCTTCGTAGCCAGATCAGACACAAACTGATCATCAGCTGCAATGCGCCGTTCTCTCATCCCTGTACGCTGTACAATCCATTCATCACTCGTATCGACCAGCTTCTCCAAATCAGCATTACTTAATATTCGATCCGGTACATACGTACCCATTGCCGTAATGGTTGCCATTGATTGATTCATACCGGTAATCACCTCGTTTGTTTTTTACCATTATAGCACTAAGTATTAGTACTTGGTACTAATTTTTAAAAATATTTATTATGACTCAAACGATCGCATGCAGTTTTGATGAAGAATTGTGGATATCTCTTGATTAACATGAAGAATGCCTTAATTAAAACCGTTCTCTATAGACAGTCTAGTCCTACAGGAGGAAAATAAACAAATCGCCTACATTATTAAAGAATAGAGATGATGCTACGTTGAAGAAAGAACTAAATATCCTTGCCATTTCCGGAAGTCTGCGCAACCAGTCCTCTAATACGTTACTAATGCATGCCATGATTAAACTGGCTCCTCCTAACCTTAAGTTTGAAGTATATGAAGGATTAAACGATCTACCGCATTTTAACCCTGACCTCGATGTCGAGGAAGGTCCTGTATCCGTGCAAAATTGGAGAGCCCAACTGAGGCATTCGGACGGAGTTCTTATCTGCACACCGGAGTATGGAAACGGAGTTCCTGGGGCCTTAAAAAACGCATTAGATTGGATCGTCTCTTCTGGAGAATGGCTCAATAAACCCACTGTTGCCATCGCTGCTTCTCCAAGCGCCATGGGTGGTGACAAAGCCCATGCTTCACTATTGCTGACGTTAAACATGATTAATGCACAAATCTTACATGATGCCTCCCTAACCATTCCTCATATTACTTTGAAAATGAACAAACAAGGAATCATCATTGATTCAGAGACCCAGCATGCAGTGGAGAGTTCCCTTTTACGCCTAGAGAATGCATGCAACCAATGAATGAATACACAAGAAAGAGGCCGCTTCATAAACTGACTATAAAGGAATGAACAACCTAAAAGAGATTTAACAATCTCAGATCAATAGAAATAAAAAAACAGCCCTGGCTATTCACCGGGCTGTTAAGGTTTATATTAATTGATAT